>NC_018515.1:4225353-4873567 GCF_000231385.2 Desulfosporosinus meridiei DSM 13257
TTAGACATCTAGCCGCACTCCTAACCAGATCACTCTCACTGATTTGAGCAAAGGTTGTCCCGCTGCCAATCTTAATCCTGCCCTCAACTTCCTTAATGAAATTGAGTTCTGATATTAAAGAAAGATCCATTATCCAAGCAGGTTTAAGCTGACCGTTCTGAAGTTTAATCACCAGATCAGTGCCGCCGTTTAAAAAAAGCACGTTCTCATTAATTCCGGAAATCTTCTCAAGACTTTCGGCAACTGTTGTCGGACAAATAACCTCACATCTCGCCATCTAAAAACTCCTCTCCAGATAAACGCCAAGAGATGGTTTTTTGCATTAATTAGTCGGATACCGCTGCATGTCTTCAATTTATTCGATGGATGTACAATTATCCCCTCTTTTATATTGTAAGAAAGTTTTAACGGCCGGCATGGCTGCTCCGCTGAAAAAACCTGCCTGGGTAGACATTGGGTCTTCTTCTGTCTGGCTCTAAGGCGGAGCGCTTTTAGCTATCTTTGGCTTGGGTAATCGATATTACTAACCTTTAAATGAAAAACGCCAGCAAACTCCCCCTGATTGAAGGAGATTAGTGGATCAATTTAAAGAGGCTGCCCTAAGGCAGCCCCCAATTTTAACTAATCCTAATAAATACACCCTAGTTCATACATTCCCAGCCATAGGAACCAGACGATTGCGATTACGTTTGCCTATCCTTACCTAAAGCCTCAGCCCAGCCAAGCCTGCCTTACTTAGGCAGCTCAATCATCGGCTTATCCTTGGAAGGTCTATATAACAAGAAGTTGCGCCCAATGACTTGCACCAACTCAGACCCAGTCTGTTCAGCAAGTACTGCAGCAACAGCTTTGGGCTCCTCCAGGCAATTTTGCAAGACTCGTCCCTTGATCAACTCCCGAGCCTCAATGGTCTCATTAGTTTGGGTAACAACCGATTCGGTAATTCCGCTCTTTCCTACCTGAAGAATAGGCACCATTTCATTGCCCATAGCTCTTAAAAAACGTTTTTGCTTCCCTTTTAACATTTAAAAATCTTCCCCCTAATTTGTTACTCATATCTTAAGGCCGCCATCGGCTCTAGTTTAGCTGCTTTGAAGGCCGGATAAAATCCAAAAAACAATCCCACTCCAATGGAGAAAGACACTGCAAAGATAATCGCCCAGCCGGACAGCAGCGGTGGCCAGTTTAAAAGGTATGAAGCGATCAAGGCACTCCCTACCCCCAAAGCGATACCCATGATCCCCCCGATTAGAGATAAAACAATGGCTTCTAACAAAAATTGCAGTAAAATATCTTTTTCTTTGGCTCCTACGGCTTTGCGCAATCCGATTTCTCGGGTACGCTCAGTCACAGAAACCAACATAATGTTCATAATTCCAATCCCTCCGACCAAGAGGGATATGCCGGCAACTAAACCAATAAAACTCGTTAGAATCCGCATAATTGTATTGGCTGACTGAACCAGCTGCTGCATGTTAAAGGCCTCATACTGATTTGTGGTTCCATGCCGTACATTCAAGATACGCTTAGCGCTTTCAATAGTACTGGTCAAATCCGTTTCCCGGTATGTAGAACCTTCTAGTTGGTCAACTCGCTGAGACTGGAAGACATCAGACCAAGTCCCCCAGGGGATATAGGCATAGGCATTCTGCGGGCCAACATTAAACTGGGCAAAGGAAGAGGTATCCTTAGCCAGGACGCCAATCACCCGACAAGGAACATTATGGACAATAACCTGTTGCCCCAAGGGATTTCCCGCTCCAAACAAATCCTCAGCTAAGGTCTGATCAATCACCACGACCCGCCGGTCAGCAGAAAACTCCTCTTCTGAGAGAAAACGTCCTCGGGCAATGTCCCGGTTGCGCAAATCCGCAAACTCGGGGGTCGTCCCCACAACCATGGCGGAAGAACGCTTTTGATTCACTTCTAATGACGCATATTCAATACTGGCCGGCAGCAAAACTTTAACTTGGGGCAGAGCCCGTCTCAAGCTTTCTCCATCCTGCAGAGTTAAGATGCTCCCCGCATTCTGTCCGCTGTTACCCACGGATTTACCATACAGCACAAAGAGATTAACTCCGCTTTTCTCCATTTCCTGCATGATGGCGGCTTTGCCTCCCATACCTATGGTAACAACAGCAATCACAGCGGCAATCCCAATAATAATCCCCAGCATGGTAAGTCCCGATCTCAGCTTATTGGTTCGCAGACTAAAAAGAGCTCCCCGCAGTCCTTCTAAAAGGCTCATACCCCTCCACTTCCCACTTCAGGGCTAACCTGGATTCCTTCCGCCAAATCATTGGAGGGATTTAAGACCACCTGATCCCCCTCCTTTAAGCCGGAGGTAACCTCCTGGTGAGTATCGTTCCCTATCCCGATTTTAACTTCAGCTTTTTCCAGGCGTCCGGCTTGAATTCGGTAAACATAATTCTTGTTTCCTTCTTGAAAAAGGGCCTCTTGAGGAACGGCCAAAACCCCTTCCTTAGTTGCCACCACAATTTCAATACTAACAGTAAAGCCGGGCTTCAGTTCAACTGGCGCATTTTCCAAGCGAATTTTTACGCCCACAGTGGGAGATGAGTTGCCCTGAACACTTAAGGCAGAGACGGCAGTGGGGGCAATCTCCACAATTGTTCCTTGAACTGAGGAATCCTTCAACATTTTACTGGAGATCTTCACTTTCCCGCCAACCTGAACCTTTCCCGCATCAACTTCGTTCAATTGAGCTTCGACATTCAGCTGTTTCAGATCAGCTACTACAACTAAGGGAAGCTGTACAGAAGAGATATTGCCCTCTTGAGCATTCACCTCAATGACCGTGCCGGCCATACTTGCTTTAAAAATCAGCTGACCCTGTTGCACCCGAGCAACCTTCAACATTTCTTCGGCCTGTTTTAACGCCGCCTTACTTTGGGCTAAGGCTCCTTCCGCCTGCCTGATAAGAGCAGGACTCACAATAATCTGCTGAGAGCTGCTTTGTTGGCCTCCGAATTGGGGCAGAAGAGAGCTTAAACCACCTGACTGGCCGGAAACACTCTCAGAATCACTGCCCGAAGGAGCAGCACCGCTCCCACTGGTTTGTGCTTTCTTTAACTCTTCTAAATTAGCCTGAGCAGAATTAACAACTGTTTGAGCCGCCTCCACATTCACTTGAGCCTGAGCGACTTGAGCATCCACCAGGGTAGTGTCTAAGGCTACAAGAGTTTGGCCTGCCTGAACAGTCTCCCCCACCTTCACCGCAACTTTGGCTACTCGCCCGGGAGCCAATGCACGTACCTCCTGGCTTGACACCGGAACCACACTCCCCGTCGCAAAGACGTCTTCCTGCATTGAGATCGGAGTAACCACCCCGACTCTAACCTTCAGCGGGCCCTGAGACTTTCCCCAAAACCACCATCCACCTAAGGCTAACGCAAGAATTAAAAGCATTGTTCCTATTATCCACCAAAGACGTTTCGTCACCTTGTCCCCCCCAAACCCGTGAAAGTATTTAGCTCATACTACCGTAAAAAAAATACCTCAAATCATTCTTAAATAATAGACCCGAAAGACAGGGCGGCTTCGATCCACAGAAGTGAACCCATTGCATGGAGAGGCGGTAAAGCCCACAATGCTTTCCTGATAAGCGGAGCCACGGGGCCACATCAGGTATTACCCAAAGGTTTGGCACGAAAGTGTCCGGTACGATAGTCTCCAGCGGAGAGTATCGCCGAAGCCGTGATCCCTTAAGGAATCCCTACCGGCGTAGGATACATTTTCGCTGAAGCGGCTATCTCCAAAGAATACTTATCCGCTGAAGATCGCTCCCGCTCAATCCGGTAGGCGAGCCTTGGAATGCTGAGTTCACGAAGGCACTGCCTTCGCACGGGTTAAGCCTTCTTGCAGCTGTCTTCGCACGAATTAGCAGGTCTTGCACGGATGTGGACGAAGCCGCCTGACCCTAATGATCTATTTTCAGCCGCAGCGGCATCGAGGTCTACTATACCCAATCAAAGGAGACCCCGGCGATCTCCACCTTATCTCCTTCATTAATCCCTGCTGCCTCCAAGGCGGCATCAATCCCCATAGCCTTTAAGATATTTTGGAAGCGATAAACACTATCCTCTTGATCAAAGAAAGTCATCTTAACATGTTTTTCAATTTCGTCACCTTCAACAATAAAGAGGTTGTTTTCTTTGCGAATTTCGAATCGCTTATCCGATTTAACCTTCGTAACCCTGTGTTCATCCGGCAAAGTGACAATTGTCGGTGCCGAGATATCCGGCAGAACCTTAGCAATATGATAAATCAAGTTCTGTAAACCTTCTCCGGTAGCGGCGGATACTGGGAAAATTTCGTAACGGTCCTTAAGTTCCCCCTTCAACCGTTCCAAATTCTCTTCAGCACCGGGAATATCTATTTTGTTAGCCACAACAATCACGGGCCTCTCGGCCAGTGCCGGACTATAAAGTTTCAGCTCATCCTGAATAATCCGCAAATCCTCCAAGGGATCCCTTTCTTCCGACCCTGATATGTCTAAGACATGCAAGATCAACCGGGTCCGCTCAGTATGACGTAAAAACTCGTGACCTAAGCCCGCCCCCGTGTGAGCACCCTCAATAAGTCCGGGAATATCAGCCATGACAAAGCTTTCCCCATCCTCAACATCCACAACCCCTAAGTTAGGCACCAAGGTGGTAAAGTGATAATCCGCAATCTTGGGCTTGGCCGCAGACACTTTAGAAATAATCGTGGATTTACCCACATTGGGAAAACCAACCAACCCCACGTCCGCCAATAGTTTCAATTCTAAACGGAGCCAATGCTCTTCCCCGGGTTCCCCATTTTCCGAAAGAGTCGGAGCTTTGTTGGTATTGCTCATAAACCGAGCATTCCCTCTGCCGCCTCGTCCGCCGGCTGCCACAACCACTCGTTGTCCATGCTCGGTAATATCCGCAATAACTTCCCCTGTCCCGTCGTCCAAGATCACAGTCCCCACAGGAATGCGCAAAACTGTACTCTCGCCGCTTCGGCCGCTCATATTTTTAGCCATCCCGTTATCTCCGCGATCCGCCTTATAATGACGTTTATAACGGAAGTCAACCAGAGTTCTTAAGCCTTCATCCCCGACAAAGACCACATTCCCCCCGCGACCGCCATCTCCGCCGCTGGGACCGCCTTCCGGGACATATTTTTCTCGGCGGAAAGCAACTATACCCGCACCGCCATCTCCGCCTTTAACATAAATTTTCGCACGATCGTAAAACATAGACTAATTCTCCTTAATTCGTATATCATTAAACCTTGGGCTTAGAATTAAACCCATAGTTTAGTTTCATTTAATAGTTTAGTTTCTTCTTCAGTTTCATTTCCGCTTAGTCAGTAGATAATTCTACAGGATAGATTGCCTACTCCAAATGCTTGTATCCAGATGTACTTTACTCTAACTTAAGGTAATCAACTTGTCACAGAGAGTGGTCTCCTCATCAGATAGCATGAACTGACAAGTTAACCCTCTCGGTTCATCAAACAGATATATTTCAGCAGTCAAGCCTTTTACCTCGCTAGACTGAATGACCTCGGCCATGCATTCAGTAGTGTACCCGTATAACCCTCCTGCATATTCTTCCCGCCAATGATCTTTCCAAAAGTCTTTCTCTTTCATCTCGCCGGGAAAATCAATGGTTGTATCAACTTTAGCCTGTTCAAGACGAATTATAAAACCGAGAAGAATCGCCCCTAAGGAAGGTTCGGGGATTTGCGTTATCTTCTGCTCTTCCGGCGATATAGGAACAGCCTGTTGCATGTAGGAAAGGGCTTCCGACGGTCGATTAAGCTGCAGATTCCCCATAATCACCTGCCAGTGATTCAGGAAGTCATGCCTCTGGAGGCGATACCAATATAACATTTCTGACAAAAGAACTTGTTCTACCTCAGACATAGTCATCGTTTTCCTCTCTTCTCTCATATTTAAGGTTCTCTAAACTATAACCAAGATAAATATGTAATCAAGTGATTCTTAGCGGATAAAAAAGTAGAGCTCGAACTAATCCTAACTGTACATACAACGATACTATATAGTCACAATGTTCTCAACATACTGGATCGCCGAGGCATATATTCTAAACTATACACGAAAAACCCCTGGGATTTCCCAGGGGTAACGTTTGAGACAGCTTATTGGGCGACAGCCACCGGCATTTTCGGGCGCTCGGCATAAACGCTTACTTGTTTGTGAGTACGATCTTTATGTTCGAATTTAACATAACCATCGATTAAAGCAAACAAGGTGTCATCTTTACCCAGACCACAGTTTTTAGCGGGATGAAACTTCGTTCCACGTTGACGAACGATAATCGTACCAGCTTTAACGAATTGTCCGTCACCACGTTTTAAGCCCAGACGTTGAGCATTACTATCCCGACCATTTCGCGAACTACCTACCCCTTTTTTATGGGCAAATAATTGCAGGTTCATTTTTAGCATGGAGTCCACCTCCTTCGATCAATTAATATATACTTTTCACTATAATCAGCTTGTATTTGTTCAATACCTAACACCATCGTCTGCAAGATCAGCTGTGCCTTCTCTAAATCCTGCTCAGCCTCTCCTATAAGCTGACAAGAGATATATCCATCCCTCGTCTCTACTTTAGGCGTAACCGTCAAGAAACGTTCCAGCCCGTTGACAGCCGCGATACTCAGTGCAGAAACCCCTGCACAAACTATATCCCGACCTTCTTCTGCATACCCGGCATGTCCGGACAACTCGAATTCACGAATCTGCCCTTGGTCATTCTCCCACACTACTAGGCGAACACCGTCTTGGCCCTTACGCTTGGAGTGCCTCGACGACAACTTTCGTGTAGGGTTGACGATGCCCTTGTTTGCGTCGATAGTTTTTCTTGGATTTGTATTTGAAGACAATAATCTTCTCCCCTTTACCGTGCTCCACAACCTTCAGCACTGCTGTAGCACCGGCTACAACTGGGGTTCCAACACTCACCGAACCGTCTTTTTCTACGAGGAGAACCTGATCAATCGTTACGGCATCTCCAACATTAGCATCCAATTTTTCAACGTAAATAACGTCGCCTTCTTGAACACGGAACTGCTTACCACCTGTTTCAATAACTGCGTACATTCTTGTTACACCTCCCGTTACCCTAGACTCGCCGTTGCAGGTCGATTTCAGAAAAGAAACCCGTTAATACCTGATTAGAGCGGTTGCGGTGAGAAGTCACCACATTTAAATATTTTAGCATTTAAACACGAGAGTTGTCAACTATTTAATAGTTGAGGTTCTGATCCCCTCCACCTCGCGCTTATCTGGCCAATAATTATCAGAACATTTTTACATTAATGTAACAATAGAACGAACTAGGGTAACAGTAGTATTATAACTTTTGTATATATGCACTCTTCTGCCGAAAATATAGGTATTTCAAGGTTAAATTATCCCTTTAAGCGGGTCTCGTCCAATGCCTATTTAAAGGAATAAGATTATTTCTGCAGAATACTACAGTACCATAAATTGTAAGGAGTGGTGTAATATGCCTTGGAAACAATATAAATCCTCTTCGTTCCATTTGCCGACACGTCAAGAACTTATAATTATTGCAGCTTCTAGCGCAATCTGTGTCATCATAATTGCCTTTTTTGTTCTAACAACCTAACCAAATAGAATTTCCCTTAGCTTACCCTATAAGGCAATATGTTTTTGACCTATTCAACTATCTTACTGCTAATAATCACTAATACTCAACCAATACATTATCTTACTACTATACTATAAGCGCTTTTTCAGCTTCTTTAGCCCATACACCCCAACTACGATTACCAGATAAATTCCAAAGGCCACCAAAAAGCCCCATAAACCTTCTACGATATCTTGAAATTCCATATTACCACGCCCGGTAACCTTTTGCCCAATCTCGATGGCAAAAACAAGTACCACCAATACGGTAAAGGTGTAGATGAAGGAAATCGCCGTTAAACTATACTTAACAAGATACTTGAAAAGCTTATGTACAACGAGAAACAGCAGGATCCCAATAATTCCTATCACCAAAAAATGCAGCTGCTTATCATTAACTTTTAAACCCATAAACTTTGTCAGCGAGATTAACGTATCGTGGAAATAATTCATGATGCTGGTAATAAATTTTAAAGCATTACCCATTATTATTGTTCCCCCATGATCTTGACTAACTCAAATTAACTAACTTTCCTTTAGAAATAGCTTACGTTAAAACAGTATATGCAGATGAACAGCCCCAAGCCCCCCTTAAAGGGGCTTATTTTTATGCCCTTAGTCCCTTTTCGCGCTTTAGCCGCAGCTTCGCAGCTTGCACCACTATTTATTATACCATCTTTGGATAATATTAAATTCCTCATCTGTGCTCTCTAATCATTTTCGTAAGTAGCGAGCATAATACTTCAGATGTCTTTTTCCGCCTATCACTTATATGGTACAATAACCTAGCCCAAAGCAAAATCTAATCAGCATAATTAAGGGGGAGAATCAGCTTGGAATCATTAATCGCCATTATTATTTACATGATAGGAATGTTAGGGATTGGTTACTACTCCTACAGAAAAACCACAGATCTATCGGATTACATGCTGGGAGGACGAAATCTTGGCCCAGCGGTAACGGCTTTAAGCGCCGGGGCCTCGGATATGAGCGGCTGGCTGATGTTGGGACTTCCCGGCGCAATGTTTGCTCAAGGAATCAGCGCCTCCTGGATCGTTATTGGCCTCACCCTGGGAGCCTATCTGAATTGGCTTTATGTTGCTCCTCGTCTGCGCACCTATACTGAACTAGCCAATAATTCTATCACAATCCCAGCCTTTATCGGTAATCGATTTGAAGACAATTCCAGAATTCTCAGGCTGGTATCAGGCTTTGTCATTATTGTCTTTTTTACCTTTTATGTATCCTCCGGCCTTGTTTCCGGGGCAGTTCTATTTCAAAACTCCTTTAATGTTGATTACCATCTAGGACTATGGGTTGTCGGAGGAGTCGTTGTAGCTTATACCCTATTCGGCGGTTTCTTAGCTGTCAGCATCACTGACTTTGTCCAAGGCCTCATTATGGTCACCACCTTGGTCATGGTTCCGCTGATTACAATTCAAGCATCCGGAGGATTCCAGACATCCATCAATACCATTCATAGTCTTAATCCAGCCTACCTGGACTTCTTCAAAGGCACAACAGTCCTGGGCATAATCTCCCTCTTCGGATGGGGGTTAGGCTATTTCGGGCAGCCCCATATCATTATCCGCTTCATGGCTATCTCTTCCATCAAGGAATTGGTCAAGGCGCGCCGTATTGGGATGATTTGGATGATCTTCTCAGTTGTTGGCGCTATGTTTACCGGATTAATAGGAATCGCTTATTTTGCTAACCAGGGCATTACTCTGGCAGATCCTGAAACTGTTTTTCTCGAACTAGGCAAGTTACTTTTCCATCCAATCATTACAGGGTTCCTGCTCGCTGCCATCTTAGCAGCCATCATGAGCACGATCTCTTCTCAACTCCTGGTCACCTCAAGCTCTTTGACAGAAGATTTATATGGCCTGTTTAGACGTAATGCTTCGGATAAAGAATTAGTCTTAGTGGGTCGTCTTTGCGTCTTGATGGTTGCTGTTGTCGCCATACTGATAGCCTATCAGCGTAATGAAACAATTCTAAACTTAGTCGGTTATGCCTGGGCAGGCTTCGGTGCATCCTTTGGGCCGGTGATCATATTAAGCCTATATTGGAAACGAATGAACAAATGGGGCGCTTTAGCCGGCATGGTAGCCGGTTCCGGCACAGTCATTCTTTGGACCCGCTTCCCCTTTCTAAAAAGCGCCCTCTATGAATTAGTACCGGGATTTTTCGCTTGTCTGATTGCTATTGTTCTAGTCAGTTTGCTGACGGGAAAACCCTCTGCAAAGATGGAAGCCGAGTTCGAGCTTTGTAAGCAGAATACGGATTTGTCTTAGATTAAGGTAATACATTCTTCTAAACAAACTTAGGACGGTTAATTAGTTCCGATAACGGAGCTGATTAACCGTCCTAAGTTATTACGTAAAAGAAATGCGCCTCATAAAAACTTGTAATCTTGATTTTACACCTTACGTTTGACTAATATAAAAAGCAAATAACCACTTGAATTTTCGGGGCCAAGTTGGCATGGCCCCTCTCAATACCCAGAGTAAATGTACTCTACTTCTTACCAAACACAATCTCCAGCTTATTGAGCTCACCCTTTGGCTGATCCCCAGTGATCACCAAATCGGCTTCAACAACAAAATTCCCATTAGAGTTCTGAAGGGCCCCTTCCAGATTCCACTTCGGCCAGCTCGAATTACCAATCAGAACTGTATCCCCCAGACTCTTGCCATTAACTTTAATATTCTCCAATTTAACCACTGAATCGGATTCACGATTCAAAAGCATCAATTGAATAGCATCAAAGTCAGCATCCTTCAAAGTATTATACTCTGCCAGATACTCATATTCGGCATTCAGTTCAACCCAAACCTTCCCATCATCCGAATCATAGCCAAAACGCACCTTATTTCTCTGTTCCCAGTCTCCAATGGGCTTCTCATCATCTGTCGTCGTACCACGATAGAAATCTATCTGAGTACGGTTGGTTGTACCCAACTTTTCTTGAGCATTGGTCAGATAGACTTCCGCCCCGCTAGCTTGGTTATTAAAATTCAAGAATCTGACTGCACCATAGGTGGTTTCTAGATCCCGAGTTGCAGTATTAAGATGAAGAGACTTAGTTTCGTCAACCTCGTCAACCTCTTCCAGACCCTCAATAGAATAATTTAAACGCTTTACGATATTTCCCCCGCGATTGATTACATTAATGACGACCGTATCTCCATTGGCTAAGTTCCCATTATCTTCCCCGCTTGCCAAGACGTAATCAAAAACGGGGTTATTATCAATAATCTTAATAACCTGACCCTCTTCATTATTTCCTTGCAGCTCAACCTTGAACCGACTCCACTTAGCATTCATTTGAGAACTTTGATAATGTTTATTCCCATGATTCTTCATCTTAGCTAAGTCATCTAACCCTTTGGCCTGTACTACTCCAGGCAACGCTAACAAGGAAACTAATGCTATGGGTACTATTCTGGAAATAACTTTTTTCACTGATTATACCTCCCTTAAAATCTTACGAGGCGCCGATTCAAAATCAGGTTATGGCCTCTTATTAAGTATTTCGATCCTCGCCGACTGTTTTAAGGGGGTATCTTGACTTTATTTCCATTAAAATCCAACACATTACGACTTTAATACCTGTAATTTCTTGAAATAACCTAACCTATTATGAATACCGACTAAATACCACTAATATCTTCAGAGGATATCTCAAAATTTGATTGATCACTTATACTAACATCGACTCTTTCCGCTCTATAAAAATCACTAACTATGCCATTTGAAGAATAGTACCAACTTAAATAGCCCACATTCCATTGGGTACAACTGCCATAGTGGGTGGAGGGTTATCTATCCTTACCTCCTGATTTTTCTCCTTTGGAACTCTCTTTAGAGGCTTTTTGAGTTTTCTCTGCACTTTGCTTCTGAACAGAGTTATTTGAACCGGTGTCTTTTAACCCACTCATTTGCTCTGCCTTGAGCTTTGAGTCTTGCACTTTTTGATCTTCAGTCTGTTTTTGTTCCGGAGCTTTAGTGTCGCTCTTCGCTTTATCCTCGGGCCCACCTTTAAGCTCTTCTTTAGGTAGACTTTTCTTTTCAACTTCATCCTTTAACTGCAGTTCTTGTGCCTGCTGCTTGCTCATCTCTGCTGCTGCCTTAGCCTCAGTTTTAGGCTCTGCTTTTACTTTAATTGCTTTACTGTCTGCATTTTGCAGGATAAATTTTGAACTGTTGTTGCTTTTTGCAGCACTTGTATCCGTTTCGGTCATGACAGTCATGGTATTGAGCTCTGAACCTGAAGCAACTTCAACAGAGTCTTGCTCTTCTTCCACTATCCTATCTTCCTGAAGGTCGAGAGTTTCCTCCAGTCCTTCCAGCGCTGCAGCGTCTTCTTCCGTTAACTCATTTTCCTCTAACCCCTTAATCGCTTTCCTTAATTCTGTAGCGACCTTTAGTTGATCCTTTTTCTCCATCTTGGCAATACTTTTTTCCATAGACCGAACAACATTTAGGGCCACCTTTTGAGCCGCCTGGGGTGGCAGCTTATCTATAAGACCACCAAGGGTTTGAATATTATTGGCATGAGTTTTACTCAGGGCAGTCTCAAGTTTTTCTATTGTCTCAGACTCTGTTTCAGTGAGTGAGGCTAGAAAAGCTTGGGCTTCAGCAACCTTTTCGGAGTAGGCAATAAGGGCAACTTCAGCTTCTTCGGCATTTCCTTCTTCAATCAGCGCCCCTGCTTCGGCAATCCGCTCCAGAGCCTGATCTGCTAAAAGCTCAGTCTTCTTAGCAGGATCAAAAGTCAGGGCAACTTGGAGTTTCTCAACTAATGTGGTTAGCCAATAAAATGGAGAATCCGGAAGAGTTCCCGGTGTTACCTCTTCTCCGTTTTCATCCAGCACCGGAGGGAGATCCTCCTCATTTTCTAAGCTGTCAGGAACCTCACCGGTGTCAGTATCTGTTGAAGTATCAGGCACGGTATCTCCCTCTGTCTCTTCAGTCACTTCAGAATCAGTGGCAGTATCCTCATTAGAACCGGGTTCAATTACTTCTTCAGAAGTCTCCACAGAGTTAGGTTCGAGAATTTCTTCAGAAGTGCTTTGCTCAACTACTGTTTCTGCTAAAGCTAATGGGCCACTAAGGGGCATAACGCAAAGAGCTAAGGTTAAAGCCAATGCAATTTTCTTACTAAGTATTCTCATCCTATTCACTCCCTAAAACAATAAATGATTTTTGATAATTCTATCTTTTTGCATTATACTATTTTCCTAGATACTCCAACAAGCATATTTCTTTATATCGGGACTTATGGACTAGAAGAAAAGTACTTTTAACCCACTATATTAAGATATAAGTTCTTTAATTTTAGTAATTAAGATATAAACTTAAATTAAAACAGAATTTTGAAAAAGCCATATTTGCAGACAACACATAAGTAGTGAACGTTTATAATTAAATAACTACTTATTGTAAATAAACATCATAACTTTGAATATCGATCCAGTAGTATGATGATTTCGAAGACTTTATTTTCACAAAACACCTCAAACTTATGATAGATAATTGATCTGTGTATAACAAGTAAGAATACAGGATTCACACCAAAAACCTATTTCCCATTCACTCCAGAAGTGCTACTATAGAGTCAACACAAAGATTGCTTTTAAAACGCATTGAGGTCAAAGACGCCCTCAGGGAAACCTGAGGGTATTTATGTTTTTAAGGCTATGTTTATATGGTTAAGGATAGGCAAAGGCGCCATGGGTTGAAGTACTGCAACCTTGGCGCCTTTTTGTTTACCATAAAAATTTAGGGATTTGAAAGGAGCAAGAACAATGAAAACAAGATTTAGGAAAAATGGAATCTTTCTCGGGATATTTACAGCATTGCTGCTGGCAATCCCCGGTATCGCCTTAGGAGCTGAACCCAGCGTTGAAAGCAACGCCGTGGCCATTGATACCATCTGGACTTTAATTGCCGGATTTCTCGTCTTCTTTATGCAAGCAGGATTTGCTATGGTTGAAGCAGGCTTTACTCGGGCTAAAAACGCCGGAAATATCATTATGAAGAACCTCATGGACTTTTCCATCGGCTCATTAATTTACTGGCTCTTCGGATTTGCCATTATGTTTGGCGTTGACCAAGCAGGGCTTTTCGGCACAACGGGTTTTGGTATGTCGGACAGCTTTGAACACTTGGGATTATCCATTCCTCTTCCCGCCTTCCTTCTCTTCCAAACTGTTTTTGCTGCAACTGCAGCTACCATCGTTTCCGGAGCCATGGCTGAACGCACTAAATTTATGTCCTATATAGTTTATAGTTTTGTCATCAGTGCCGTGATATACCCTGTGGTCGGCCACTGGATCTGGGGCGGCGGCTGGTTAATGGAACGGGGAATGATCGACTTCGCAGGTTCCACAGTGGTGCACTCCGTCGGCGGATGGGCAGCCTTAATTGGTGCACTTCTCATCGGACCACGGGTAGGCAAATACAGTAAAGACGGTAAATCCCACGCTATTCCCGGACACAACATTACCTTGGGAGCTCTTGGTGTATTTATCCTCTGGTTTGGCTGGTTTGGCTTTAACCCCGGAAGCACTCTCTCCGGAACCAACCCGGACATTGGAAAAATCGCCTTAAACACCAACCTGGCTGCAGCAGCAGGAGCTACAATGACTATGTTCTTCACTTGGATCAAATATAAAAAGCCGGATGTCTCCTTAACTTTAAATGGCGCACTTGCGGGCCTGGTAGCTATTACAGCAGGATGTCTGGCTGTAGACCCGATTGGGGCAGCAATCATTGGAGCTTTCGCCGGAATTCTGATCGTTCTCTCCGTTGAGTTTATTGATCAGTTCCTGAAGATTGATGATCCCGTCGGAGCAATCTCCGTACATGGTGTTTGTGGCAGTTTCGGCACAGTATTGGTAGGTCTCTTTGCCGTAGATGGAGGACTCATATACGGAGGAGGGACGGCTTTACTAATCACCCAAATCATCGGTGTAGCCTCAGTTTTCGCTTGGACCGCCGTTACTTCTCTCATTCTCTTCGGCATCATCAAAGCTACCCTGGGCTTACGGGTTTCTGAAGAAGAAGAAATCCGAGGCCTGGATATCGGGGAACATGGCATGGAGGCTTACTCAGGTTTTGAAATGAAAGCACCCTCTGTAAATATCTAATAAAAGGTATTGTCTCTATGAAAAAAATTGAATGTATTGTTCGTCCCCAGAAACTTGAAGCCATCCAGACTTCCCTCCGTCGATTCGGTATTAGAGGGATGACCCTCACCAACGCACTAGGATGTGGTCTACAAAAAGGACGAACCGAGGTTTACCGTAGCTATACTCTATCGAATAACTTTTTTCTGAGAACAAAGATCGAAATCGTGGTTACTGATGATCTGGTCAATCAGATCGTCGAAGTAATCAGCCAAGAGTCCTACACCGGGGAAATCGGTGATGGTAAAGTTTTTATTTCCAATGTTGAGAACACCTTAAGAATCCTGTCCGGAGATTCCGGAAAATACGCAATTTGATAAGGCTCAAAAGAGAGGGCGTCTGCGGACGCCCCTTTAATTATTTCTCTAAGACATCAGGTATGCGCACTAGGGCATCCTGTTCTGCAAACTGAGTAGAATTGAGACACTACCTTCTGTAAAGAGAGCATCTTTACGATGAACCTCGATCTCTTTACTCATAGATCTGCACACAGACAACTCGCTTTTTCCTCCCTTACGACAATGAATTAATCAAATGCTAAGATTAAAGGGAGGATTTAGTCATTATTTAGAGAAATACTTAAGAAAAGGAGGACGATCATTTAATGATAAGAACACAACGAAAGTTTTGCTTTCTGAATCCTACAAAGAAAAACTTCATACTATCCCTTTTCCTTATGAGCCTATTTCTGTTCACCTGCCCGCTAATAGCCAGCGCATCCGCGTACACTGTACGAATCGCCGGCTATGATAAATATCAGACTGCCGCTGCCATCAGTCAACAAGGTTGGCCCAATGGGGCTGATGCTGCCATTCTGGCCTACGGAGAGGACTACCCGGATGCCTTAAGTGCCGGACCATTAGCACACAAGTACAACGCGCCCATACTATTAACCGATTCTTATACCCTAAACAGTGACACTGCGGCCGAGTTAAAACGTCTGAAAGTAAAGAAAGTCTATATAATCGGAGGCCAAGCAGTTATCTCCAACGAAGTCCAAAAACAGCTTACTGCCATGAAAATTCCTACTGAACGTCTTGCCGGTCAGGATCGTTACGAAACTTCTCTGCTCGTTGCTCAGGCAGTTGGCTTAAGCAAAGGAGCCTTTGTAACAACCGGTATGAATTATCCCGATGCTTTGTCTATCGGCCCCATTGCCGCAGCCAATGAAATGCCCATCCTTCTGGTACCGCCAACTGAACTTACCCCCACTCAAAAGGACTTTTTAGCGAAAACCAAAATTTCTTCCGCTGTAATTGTCGCCGGCTATTATGACCTTAGTGACAATGTACTTAACCAGTTTCCTGAATACGAATTAATTTCCGGTTATGACGCCTATGATCGAAATATTAAGCTGATCAAACGATTTTCCGGCGATCTGAATTTAGATACAGTCTATGTTTCAACAGGCGGAAGCTTTTCTGATGGCCTAGCCGCCTCAGCCTTAGCTCAAAAAGAAAAGAACCCTATTATTCTGCTGCAGGGGAACACAATTCCCTACACCACCCTTCCCTTTATCCAGTCCAAGCTAATCTCCAAATTTTTCATCTTAGGCGGCACAGGTGTTATCAGCAGTTCTACAGAGTCTACCCTGGCTGAACTTCCTGCTGAAATTGAGTCAGTAGCTGACGTTACCGACAGTATTATCGAGCAGCAAAAATACGAACCCCCGAAGACCGTTACGGCGACTAAGTCGGACGGATCCACGGAAGAAGTCCCTGTGACCTGGACCCTTTCCTCTGTTCAAACCTTAAAGTCAGGCACTTACCGATTCGAAGGCCGGGTAAAAAACTACAGTGACAGCGTCTTTTTAAAATTAACAATTTATCCAAAGGCCTCCAAGGCCGAAAACATTACTGCGGAAATAATCTTGGGCGAATCCTATGATTTCCCGGAAACTGTCGAAGTAGCCATGAGCGACGGCAGCTCAGAAACCTATCCGGTGACTTGGAACACTAAGATTGTTCCCTTGAACAAAGCAGGCAGCTACTCCTTTCAAGGAACCATTGAGGGCCTAACTCAGAAAATAACCCTTACTCTTAAGGTCTCTGAAGATGCCAAAATTACTTTTACCGACTCGGAATTGCATTCAGCCGTAAGACGTAAGTTACACAAGAGCAGCTCTGAATCAATCTATAAAAGTGATGTTTTGGATATCACATCCTTAAACTTCCGCAATGATGACATTACGGATCTAACCGGGTTAGAGTATTTTGTTAACTTAAAAACCCTGGATGTGGGCAATAATCAACTGACTAAAATTGCTGCTCTTGGGAAGCTGAAAAACCTTAGAACTTTGAAGCTTAATGATAACGGCCTTAAGGATGTCAGCGCTCTAAAAACCTTAACCTCCCTGACCTATCTGGATATATCTGATAACTATATTACAAACTTCACACCCCTGAAAGGTCTGACCCAATTGACTACTCTTTACTTAGATGATAATGAACCCTTCGATGATGTAGATGGATATACCCCTGATTACAGCCCAATCCGAGCTTATTATGATAATCTGGACAAGAAGGATTTTAGTCTCTAGAGTATATAGAGACTGAATCAACTGGCTAATAAGGCTAAGGCAACCCAACCTGCGCCACAGAGCAAGTTTTGCAAGGGGTGCAAACTTGCTCTAAATTAGAGTACTAAGAGAGAAGCTGCATTAACATGTAGGACTTCTCTCTTAGTTTTTTAATTAATCATTAATTACTTTTTTATCTCCAGAGACTATCACAGCCCCATTATGTACATTCTATGAGTGCAACATAATGGGGCTATTTGCGTTAAATTTACATAATTTTCTAGAGGTCTACATATGCTGAAACAGCTAGGCAAAACCCTAAAGCCGAAAGGAGTGCATAGGTCTGTCTGCTTCAGAATATCCCGCCTCTAAATCCTTGCAAGGCTCTCAATCAAATCTAAAGCCTCTTGAAAGTCGAATCATTACATCAACCCTAATTTTGCTGATTTTAAATATCATTGATGTTGAACTAACTCTATGGGGTATTAAGCTTCACTTAATCACCGAAGGTAACCCCCTTATGCAGCTGCTTATTGAGATGAACCCCAACTACCTTCGAAGCTTTAAACTGTTATTGCCCATTATCTTAGGGGCTGCTTGTTGGTGGACAAAGGAGAAGTCCCGCCGGTTGATCATCTATGGAATGGGCCTAAGCATAACAGTCTATTCCTTCATAATGCTGCTTCATGCTCATTGGATCTACAAATTAATCATTCAATAGTAACCGAACTCTTAACTTGCTTCTCCACATTATTCTGGGTTACGTAATTGATTTCCAGCTCAAACCTTTGCCCCTTTACAAACTTAAAGGTGTCCCGACCACTTTCATTTTCCAGTTCAGAAAGGTATAAGTCAAAATCCGCTACCCCCTCAACGGTAAACCCATTGTCAGCTTGAGGTAAAATTACCTTACCACTGTTATCTAAAACTGCCAATAAATATCCATTGATCGGAAGATTCTTATTGTAAATCCAGCCCCATTTCAAAGACTTACCAAATTCCCCATACCGGATCCAAATAGATTTTACCCCAGCCTGTGTCCCAAAGGGAACGGTTATATGAAAGTGTCCGTCAGGTTTCGTATCAACTTTCACCTCATTAGGGCTTAAGACATCCTGATCTACTCCTATCCACTTAAATGAGACTGCCGTCAATTGTTGCGGATTACTGATCGGAGTTTGAGAGTCTGATGCTTCAGACTCTGCTGGTGGAGTTTCAGAATTAGCAGTTGTTGGATTTTCAGATTTTGAACCACTACATCCGACCAGGGAAAAGGTCATCAGTATTAGGACCAGTATCTTTAAGATTTTCATAACTCACCTCAACTCATAGCCATTAATCCATAAGGCATCGGGATAAACCGATGCCTTTAGTCATCCCTATCTTAAATTGATCACAAGCTCCACCAGCTTTTCGATTTCCGGCTTAGTAATTTGAGCATCTGCACCAACACTCAAACCCTTATGGGCCAACCCATCACTAGCGATTGAGGAGAATAAAACAACCGGGATACTTTTCAATTTAGGATTAGTTTTTATCTGCTTGGTTAGAGTCAGCCCATCCATCACAGGCATTTCAATATCCGTAATTACACAATATATTTCATCGACAGAACTCTGCTCCAGAAAATCAAGGGCGTCCTTGCCATTGCTGAATTTCTCTACAGTTGCCCCGGCTTTGAGCAAGGATTCATTGACCACTTTTAACAAGAAGGTGGAATCCTCAGCCACCACGAGTTTTTTTCCTTCTAGGCCTTTGATGGCCCTTGATTCTTTGAGGGCCAAGGAAGGATCGATATCGGAAAGAATCTTTTCAAAATCCAACATTAAAATAATCTCATCATTTGCTTTGACAATTCCGGTTATCGGAGTTGCATTCTGACTAAGTAGAATTGAGGAGGGGGTCTCTATATCCTTCCAGGAAAGTCGTCTGATTCCACTGACAGAACTTACTTCTACGGCAAAATCACTGTTATTAATATTTATCAGGATTAAGAGTCTCTCCTGGGGTTGCTTGGGACAGTCTTGCTTAAGAGTTTTAATTAAGTCCAAGACAGGGATAACTCGCCCCCTGTAGTTAATGACACCGCTAATATTTCCATTAGAATTTGGCACCTCAGTCAGCGGTTGGTATGTAAGAATACATTCAACCTTAGCCACATTCACCCCTAACGTACTGCTTCCAACTTTAAAAATCACGATCTCTAACTCATTAATACCGCTTTCTAAAAGAATATCCTGCTTCAAATAAATTCCCCCTTAATATCCGCAACGTCCGACAATCTTCGATATATTATGTAACCATTCTACCATATTCAGAATGGAATGAAAGATGTTTTCTGAACATTAATCCTAAAACTCAAAAATCCTAAAGGGCATCTCTAGAATTATTGTTATCGTATATCATTAGCAAACCTTATATTGATTCTCTCAAGCAAATTGTCAAGTTCAATTAGATATTTTTGCTGTATATTGGCGCAAATCTCAATTGCAGTCTGTTCATTGTAGATATGGGCCGTTGAATTCCTGTCATTTAGCATTGCCAGCCACAACTCATCGTCTTTAATCAATTCTGCAGTAAAAGTTTCTCGCAATACGCTTTTCGGAGAATTCAAGCCCCTTAATCCTTCATTTTCAAAAATTGCTTTCAGCGTCTTCCAGGCCAACTCAAAGGTAAACTCAAAGCGTTGGATGACTCCATCTCTTAATAGATCATTGGAATTGTCGTATTTTCCTATTCCCTCTTTCAACCTATTAAGTGCGTTAGTAAAGTTATGGAGTTTTGTCGCCGGCTCGCTCATATAGAGTTACACCTTCTTTCAAAATATTATCTATTATTTTAGGTTCAACGCCTCGATTAATAATTAGGGTATCTATTTTTAACAGCGTGTTAAGCTCGTCAAGGTCACTGATCATATGCCCTCTGCTATTAAGCCCCGGCAACGGAAAAATAGCCAAATCTATATCGCTTGTAGGCCTATGATCCCCTCTGGCTCTCGAACCAAAAAGAACAATTCTTTCAATAGGATATAATTGGCCGATTTCCCTAATACGCAGGACTATCCTTTCATCTAAATTATTAACCACTTGTGGGCCTCCTCTTTAAAGGTGTGATGTCCTAAGCTTTCGACCAGCAATTTTCAGTTACCTCCGAATCAGCTAATTGTTAACCTATTTTATCATGTACTATAAAGTCTATCTAGATAAAGCCTTTTTAAACAATTACAGCATATACCCTTAGCAGAGCGCATCTCAATATCAAGTGAATCTTAGCATCAGATGGAGTTTGCCTAAGAGGAATACTTACTCCATCTGATGCTTAGAATCACTTATCCAGGGGCGTAGCAGCCGTTATCTCATCCTTACCGCTAAAGTTGATCTGTGAATGAATCAGGGGACGGTCCCATTGACACGTAATGTGTCAATAGGACCGTCCCCCTAACACGCTAACACGCTCTAACACGCTCTATCAGGCTAGCGCTCGCTTCTTGAGTCTTCCAGGTGTTTTCTCATTAGACTCCTGGCTTGATCCTCGTCATGCCTGGCAATGGCTTCATAAATAGAGATATGCTCTTGAATCGTATTGACTCCCCCAATATCGTGACTAAAACGCAGGGGGCCGGCCTTTTTAATAAGTTCTAAGATATGAACGACAAAGGTCTGCAATAAACGATTCATCATGGAGTTCTGAGAAGCTTGAGTAACGAGATAGTGAAAGCGCATATCTGCTTTAACGTAGGCATCCAGATCTCTCCAGGAAGACTGCATTTCATGCAAAATACTGGCGATCCTCCCTAGGTCAGCTTCAGAGGCTCGGGCAGCCGCTAAGCCCGCACATTCCACCTCCAGGGTAATTCGGGTTTCCCAAAGTTCATCAATTTGGGTCTGCTCAGCGGAGAGGGCTAAGGCCAAAGGACTAATAACCTCACTTAACTGAGGATTACGGATGAAGGTGCCTTCCCCCGGCTTAATCTCAACCCAGCCTAAGAACTCCATGGTTCTTAAGGCTTCCCGCAAGGTCGTCCGGCTAACCCCCAGCTCAACAGCCATTTCCCTCTCGCCCATCAGCCGATCCCCGGGCTGCAGCCTGCCATCGATAATTAAGTTATTGATTTGCTTTAAAACCTCTTGATAGGTGCGCTGAGGTTTGATAATCTTCTCAAACTGCATTAGAACCTCCCCTAGTGACCCGTTAAACCTTAAACCTTAAACCTTAAACCGTTAAACCTTAATACCCGCAGGACAGTTATTATTGCACAACGAGCAATCTCCACAATCCTCAGTTTTAGTTTCAGTACTGCCGCTTAGGCTTGAACTAGGATCCAAGGGTTTGGCGCCCTTCATAAACGCCGCCAGAACCTTTGCCCTTTTCCCTGTATAATAATAACCCTTCTCTAATCCGTCAACGAGATATTGGGGACAATCTACGAGGCATCCTCCGCAGTGCAAGCATTTAAGGGCATCCAACTGCTTACTTTTCGACGCTTCAAGTCGTCCATTATCCAGTAGAATTACATAGACTTCTTTAGGCCCGTGCATCCCTTGAACCATTCGAAACTCAATATCCGCCGTTCTGCTGGGACCGCTGATAAAGGAAATATATTTTAAAATATCTTTTCCCATCCCATAGACACTGATTCCCCGACAAACTGCCAAAGCATCTTCCAGGGAAGGGACAATCTTATCCATTCCCGCTACCACAATATGATTATAGGGTAGATTCGAGGTGAAGCGCACATTTCCTTCACTTTCTAAGAGGGCTATGGTGCCGTTTTGTTCCACAATAGCTTCGGCACCGGTAATTCCAAACTGGAGATGGGCAGCCTTCTCCTTAATCTCCTCTTTAGTCCGAGCTACCCATTCTTTGTCGGTGATGGGCGTATTGATACTGGCAATCCAAGGGTGAGGGTCGGTCTGGGTTCCGGCAGCTCTCTCCCCCAGATCAGTCTCCAAGACCTCAACACTCTTCGACTTTAAATAATCTCTTAAACCAATTTCACTGAAAACAGGGTTTTTACTCATGGCCACATTCTGATTCCCGGCCAGGATCTTTAGAATGTGCTCCTGAGCTTCTGCCGCGTTCTTAGCAATCATCACATGGCAACCCTTACCTTTGAGTGAAGAGATTGCCAAATTCACATGTTCCTTAAGGTTATTCGCTACCCCACTTTTGATGTCCTGCACCTGGCCTGCCAATTTGGGATATTCCCGGAGCAGGATGTCTCGACGGGAACGAATCTTCGTTAAGATTGTTTGGGCTTTAGTACTCATTTTGCTCATCTCCTCCCATAGGCTCGGCTTAGAATTTGAACCACATGAGAAACCTTTTGCTTCATGTCGTGCTGAGCGACCCCATCTCGGAAATGAACCATACAGCCCGGACAACTCGTCGCCAGGGTAGTGGCCTGAGTGTCTGTGACGTTCTTTAGTTTCCCTTCATTAATCCGCTGGGAGAGTTCATAGAAGCTTAGGCTAAAGGAGCCGCCAAAGCCACAACAGGCATCCGCATCCTGCATTTCTACGTATTTCAGCCCGGGAATCTTCTGGAGAATTTCCCTGGGTTCTTTTTTTACACCCATACTGCGGGCCAAATGACAAGGATCATGATAGGTCACAGTTTCCGTGACTTTTTGTTTAGGAGCCTTCAACTTGATATCCTTACTCAGGAATTCGTTAATATCTTTAGCCTTCTCAGCGAGTTTTTTAATCTTTTCCTGAAGATCAGGGGAAGCATCGGCAAAGAGCTTAGGATACTCTTCTTTGAAAGCCACGGCACAACTGGGGCAGACAAAGACTAAGGCGTCCATCTCCAAGGCACTGTAGGTCTCAATATTTTTGAGGGCCATGGACTTGGCATGTTCTAAATCTCCACTGACAATACTGGGAATCCCACAACAAACATCCTCTTTAGCCAGCTTCACCTCAACCCGGTTTTCTCCCAAGACGTGGAGCAGGGCTTCACCCAGGTCAGTCTCCGTGTAGTTTACAACACACCCGGGGTAGAAACCGACTTTCTTCACCGGCTTCGCCACTGATTTCGGCTCAGCAATCTCGGCAAAGGATTTGCCGGAGAACTTGGGAATCACCCGCTCTTGAGGCAGCCCGAAGGAATTGAAGGTTAAGCGGGATGTGGTCCCCTTCTCTGAATCTTTCAACGCCAATTTTCCAAAGGTCGTGGCCAATTTACTGACCATGGGCAAAGTCTTCGGTTTGGTTAACATGGAGAAGACCAAATCCTTCTTCCAGCCTACCCCTTTCTTAGCTACCGCATTTTGGCGAAGCTTCCAGAGCATTTCCGGGGTTGCCATCTGGACAGGGCAGGCAGTATGACACTTCTGACAGCCAATACAGAGGGATAGTCCATTTTCTTCGGATTTGCCTAAGTCACCGTGAAAAGCGGCAAAGACCAGGCCCCGTCCGCCCAAATACTTATACCCGTACTTGCCGCCCACTTCCTGATAGACGGGACAAAAGTTCAAGCAGCTGCCGCAATTAATACAATAAAGGGATTCTTTAAACCCTACCTTAATAGCGTCCTGACGGCCATTTTTCAATAAAACGATATGGACTTCTCTGGGACCCTGCCCCTGGGAAAACTCCTCCAAATCAGGATCCAAGGATTCACTGACTCCCGAGATCACGGAAACATAGGTGCCAATGTCCTGACCCACGCCGTACACAGCGGCGGCCCGGACAACTTGCAGGGCATCTTCCAAGGTGGGGACGATTTTCTCCACCCCGGCAATGACAATGTGCACTTTAGGCATCATGGAAACCGCCCGAATATTCCCCTCATTCTCAGTGACGAAGACACTCCCCGTATCTGCTGAAATCGCGTTGGCCCCGGAGATCCCCACATCCGCTTTGACCAGAAAATCCCGCAGTCCCTTACGGGCGGAAACCACCAGGGCCTCAGGAGTACATTCCAACTCTTTGCCCTCTTCTTCGGAAAAGAGCTTGGTGATTTTTTCAATGGGAATATGAATAGCCGGAGCCAGGGAGTGACTGGCTTCGCTTTTGGCCAGTTGATTAATTCGATCTCCCAGATCCGTCTCCACGACAGTCACTCCCTGGTCCTCCAGGTAATGAGAAATATTAATTTCCTTTCCGGCATTGGACTTGGACTTAACCACCAAGCCCTCCTTAGGAATCAGACCGGCTATATACCTCTGAGCATCTTCCGAAGTTTCCGCCAGATAGACCTTACACCCTTTAGCCTCTAAGGACTGTTGGGCTTTAGCGATGACTTCATCTAAGTGGTCGATACTGTATTCCTTAATCCGGCGCAAACGATTGGAAAGCTCAGGATAATTAGGAACCATTTTTAACATAGCCGGACGAATAGCATCAAAAGCCCGAAATCTTCCTTTGCGGGACTCCATGTCCCGGAGTCCTTCGGTAACCTTGGTTTTGACAATTTTATGGGTATGATCTCCCACTGGTATACATCTCCCTCTACGGTTTACTGGTCGGACCGATAAGCTTAAGTGAATAACCCTCCCCAGAGAATAATCCCCTCTCCTCGAATAAAAGAGGGGCTTTTTGATTTTTCAACGAAACAGATCCTATCAATTTGACTTGTAGAGGATTAAAAGCTTTCGAGTTTCCATAGAATCTTCTTAAATTGAAAAGCTTTTCGAATTTCCCCGGAACTTCCCTAATAAATAAGATGAACCCTAACATCCTAATTAATAAGACATGAACCTTACCATTAAGTCTAAGCTCCTGCCTTGGCCCCGCCCAAATAAGCTTCCATAACCCGTGGATTCTTGGCAACCTCATCTGCTTTGCCATGGAGCACAATCTTTCCCGTTTCTAAAACATAGGCATAGTTAGCAATCTTCAAGGCCTGACGAACGTTCTGCTCAACGAGAAGAATGGTGGTTCCTTCCTGATTAATCTCTCGAATGACATTAAAGATATCTGCCACCACCAGAGGAGCCAGGCCCATAGAAGGTTCATCCAGCAAGAGGAGCTTAGGTCTGGCCATGAGGGCCCGGCCGATGGCCAGCATTTGCTGTTGCCCTCCGGAAAGAGTTCCTCCCAGCTGTTGTTTGCGTTCCTCCAGAATAGGAAAACGCTTAAAGACCTTCTCAAAATCCTTTTGAACCTCTTTATCTTTCCTCTGATAGGCTCCCATTTCTAGATTCTCCAGGACTGTCATCCCGGCTAAAATATTCCGCCCCTCGGGGACTAAGGAAATTCCCAAATTGACAATTTTATGAGGAGCAAACCCTCGGATTTCCTGACCCAAAAACTTAATCTGACCGGCCTGAGGTTTGAGAAGCCCAACCAGAGATTTCATCGTAGTTGTCTTCCCTGCCCCATTGGCTCCGATCAGGGAAACAATCGAGCCTTCAGGAACATCAATATTTATCCCTTTGATGGCTTGAATACTACCGTAACTTGTGGACAAACCGCTAATGTTCAGCATCTCTAGTCCTCCTCCCGGCCCAAATAGGCTTCAATGACTAATGGGTTCTGCTGAATCTCTGCCGGCGTGCCTTCAGCAATCTTTTGTCCAAAATTGATCACCATCAGGCGATCACAGACGTTCATTACCAGGTTCATATCATGTTCAATCAGGATCACTGTCTTGCCCATGGTTTGGATTTTCTTAATCAGCAGACGCAAGTCTTCCGTTTCACTCTCATTCATCCCTGCCGCCGGCTCATCGAGCAGAATTAACTCCGGTTCAGTGGCCAGAGCCCTGGCAATCTCTAGACGGCGTTGCTGTCCATAGGGCAAGGAGCTGGCGGGAGCGTCGATATCCTCTTCAATTCCCACTAACTTCAGGAGTTCTTGGGCCCGTTCTCTGGTCCTCTTCTCTTCTTTGCGTTGGGCAGGAGTGTGCCATAACCCTCTCCAGACCCCGGACTTGGTCCGGCAATGAGCCCCGACCATGACATTTTCCAAAGGACTTAAATGACCAAAAAGCCGGATATTCTGAAAGGTTCGGGCTAAGCCCAGCTCAGTAACCTTATAGGGGCGCAAGCCTAAGATGTTTTTCTCTTTATAAGTGATACTCCCCTCTGTAGGAGGGAAAATCCCGGTAATCAAGTTAAAGAGGGTAGTCTTGCCTGCCCCGTTGGGGCCGATAATTCCCACGATTTCCCCCTCATTGACTTTAAAGCTGACATTGCTTAAGGCAGCCAAGCCGCCAAAGCTTTTACTCACTTGGTCAAGGACTAATTTCATTGCTTACTCCCCCTTCCAAGCTTACCCTTCCAATAACGAACCGTCTCCTCACTGATCAGACCCTGAGGCCGAAAGGCCATCATCGTAACTAAAAGAGCTCCATAAATCATCAGCCGATAATTGGAGGCCGAACGCAATACTTCTGGGAGCAAGGTCAGGATTAGGGCTCCAACGATAGGGCCAATAACCAGGTCACTCCCCCCTAAGACAGCGTAAAGCAGAATTTCAACCGTACGGTGGTAAGCAAAGTCCTTTGGCCCGATGAAAAAGGTCAGGTGAGCGGATAATCCACCGGCAATCCCGGCAATCAACGCTCCTAAGGCAAAGGCCAGCAGCTTGTAGTAGGTGGTATTAATCCCCATGGCTTCCGCAGCCGACTCATCGGCTTTAATAGCGGCAAAAGCCCGACCGACTCTGGAGCGATTAAGTCTGATACAGAAGAAAATCAGAAAAGCCAGAACCAGGAGTAAAATAACCAAAACCAGCAAGGTACTTACTTGCTGAGCGGAAAATCCTCCGAACTTGGACATACCGAAAGAAGACAAGATTTTACCGATCTTTGTTCCCAGAGTGGGGATGCCGGAGATCCCTAATGCTCCATTGGTTATTTTTAAATTCAAGACAATAACCCGGACAACCTCGCCAAAGCCCAAGGTGGCTATGGCTAGATAAATCCCCGTCAGCCGCAAAGCCGGAAAACCAATAATTATCGAAATGAAACTGGCGGCCAGGCCACCGAGTGGAATAGCCAAATAAACGGGCAGACCTGTTTTAACGGTCAAAATAGCACAAGTATAAGCTCCAATACTCATAAAACCGGCATTACCCAGAGATAACTGGCCGGTGGATAAGGTCAAATAAATACTCACGCCCAGAATCGCATTTACCATAACGAATACAGCAATTTGCAGATAATATTGATTCAGTAAAATAGCCATCTAAAAACGTCCCCCTTGTCGTTTGCCAAAAAGTCCTTGAGGACGAATAAACAGAATGAGAATAATCATACCGAAGGCCACTGCATCTCGATAGGAAGATGCTCCGTATGCCACTGTGAATACCTCCGCGATCCCCAAAATCAGACCGCCGAGCATGGCTCCCGTGATATTACCCATACCACCCAGGATCAGAACCGCCAGACCCTTCAGACCCATAGATAAGCCCATGGTGGGTTCCACCGCATTGAAGGAGAGACCTACCAGTACACCCGCAACTCCTCCTAAGCCTGAAGCCAGAGCAACGGTTAAAAAGATAATCCGGTTAGTGTTAATCCCCAGGAGGTTAGCTGTCTCAATATTCTCAGCTGTGGTGCGAATAGCTTTGCCTACCCGAGTTTTAGCCAGCCAGAAACGGAGAATAAACATCAAACCAAAGGATATGCCCAGAATAATAATTTGCACCAGAGTAATCCGGATGGGACCCAGCTCAAATTGAACTGCGGCTAATTCCGTAGGAAAGGCTTGGGATTGAGGCCCGAAGAGATTCAAGGCCAGACTTTCCAGAAAGATTGATACCCCAATGGTACTAATCAAAGGTGCCAGGTGGGAAACAGCCCTGCGTCTCAAAGGACGCAAGGCCAGCATTTCCATTAAACAACCCAGCAACGCACTGGCCAGCATAGCTCCGGCCATAGCCACGAAAATATTTACTTTTAGATAAGTCACCAGGTACAGCCCGACAAAAGCCCCGATCATAAATATTTCTCCATGAGCCATATTGATGATATTCAGAACTCCCATAATCAGGGTGTATCCTAAAGCGACCAGTGAGTAGGTACTACCCAGAGTTAAGCCATTGACCAATTGTTGCCAGAACAAAAACCTTCACTCCCAATAATTATTTGAGTTCCGTAAACTGTCCATCCTTAATAATCAAAACAGTAGCATTCATGACGGGTTCACGTTTTTCATCAAAGGCGAACTTGCCGGTTACACCTTGGAAGTCTTTGATGTTTGCAATGCTATCCCGCAGCTTTTGACGATCTGTGGTTGAGCCGGCTTTCTCCAAAGCACTGGCAAACATATATAAGGCATCATAGGATTGGGCCGCAAACTGATCAGGGATTTTATTGTTGTATTTAGCTTTGTAGTCAGCAATAAACTTTTGTACCTTGTCATCTTGCTTACCGGGGAACCAAGGGCTGGCCACGATGGCACCATCAGCAGCTGCTCCGGCAATTTTGATCAGCTCAGGGGAGTTAAAACCATTCGTTCCCACAAAAGGAACAGTGATGCCGATTTCTCTGGCTTTCTTCAAGACCAGGGAGGCTTCCTGATAGAGACTGGATACCATAACCGCATCCGGCTTTAAGGCAGCAATCTTCGTCAACTGGGCGGAGTAATCCGTATCTTTATCCGCAAAGGTTTCGGTAGCAACGATTTCTACACCATTCTTCTTAAGAGTGCTCTCAATGGTCTTATATCCGGACACTGCCCAGTCATTATTGTTAGAGTACATGACGGCAACTTTTTTCAAGTTATAAGTAGAGATTGCTTTCTCCACTGCCTGGGGAACCGCTAAAAACTCCGGTAAAGCATTCCGGAAGACGAAATTACCCAGAGCCGGGATCCCTTCCGCTGTGGTTGAAGTTCCCATGATCGGAACTCCTGCTTGGTCAGCAATCGGGCCGGCGGCAAACATCTCTCCGCTGAGGGTAGGTCCGATGATGCCGACAACATTATCTTTATTGATTAATTTATTGGCAGCATTAATCGCTTCTGTCTTTTCTCCCCGGGAATCCTCATAAATCAGTTCAACTTTAAGCTTGCCTTGAGCATTAATCTCTCCCGCAGCCAGATCCAGACCTTCTTTAATGGCTTGGCCATAGGCAGCCCCGCCACCGGTCAGATAAGAGATAACCCCGATTTTAGCGGCCTCTCCGCCTTGTGAGCCAGAATTTGCAGCGGGAGCAGCTCCCCCTCCGCAGCCTGCTGTGGTTAACAGCAGTGCACCAATGGTCATACCACTAAACCATTTTATAAGTCCTTTTTTCATTGTGATCATAACACCTTCCTTAAATAATAATGTGTTTTATAATAGATTTAGTTATTCGGCATATTTTATGGAATACCTGCTTGAAAATAAAAAAAATCCGTGAAAATTGTATACTCTGTACAATTTTCACAGATGTTGCTTCACTGCTTTGCTATATAACCGATCGGTTACTATATATTCCTTAGCTATCGGACAAACCTTTGCGAGGCTGCTTCACACCATTTGCGAGATTCAATGCTTTTTCCCATGTTTTTTCCGTTTCATACTTGAAAAACTCATACAAAGAATCCAGTTCCTCTATTTCATCATACTTCTGAAGGCACTGGTAATACAGACGCTTATCTTCATCATACACGATGAGAGGCGGATGATTATGAATCATGAGATAGTAATTCATCAGTGTTCTGCCAACTCGTCCATTTCCATCGGCGAAAGGATGAATGTACTCAAACCTAGCATGAAGATAAGCCGCAGCTTTTAAAACATCCTTTCCCCTATACTCATTTACTTCTGCAATAAGCTCCAGTAGATCACTTTCCACATTTTCCACAGAAGATCCGACTTCATGAACGCCGGTTACATAATCATGTTTTTTAAATTCTCCCGGACGCTCCTCATTTGTAATATACCTACCCAGGTCATATGTCCCACTAGTAAGAACCTTATGAATCTCCTTAACCAGCTCTAGGCTAGGAGGTTCAAGTTTCGCAATTTTCTCTTTTAAAAATTCATAAGCCAACTTTTGGTTTTGTTGTTCAAATAACCCTCGAGGACTCCCCGTAAAGTTTGTAACACTTCCATTTTCAAAGATTTCTCGAGTATCATGATAAGTAATTTCTTCATTCTCTATTTTACCCGAATGGAAGGCAAACAGGATGCGGAAGCTGTCTAGGTATTTATCTAAATCAGCGGCAGATACAATTCTGTAAGACTGCCATAGTCCAACCACTCTGCTGTAATTGTTCAAGTTGATCCACCCTTCATATAATATCTCGCCTTTATTATACCACATTTTGGTAAGAATCAGTATGATAATCACCTGGAAAATCAGTTCGCCAAATTCGGTGAAGTACCAGTCCGAAGATCGAAAACCTCGTCTAAAGTAAAATACCATTTTACTTTAGACGAGGTACTTATTCTCTCGATTACACTTCACTTGACCGAAAAATTGTTAGAGACTCTTTAAAAACGGACGAGAATAGAATTTCCACAATCATAAAAGGTAAGCCTTGAAAATTCAGGCTTACCTTTTATGATTTTTGTATTAATTTAACATGATTAAATATAATTCAATTTGTGTTGATTACCCTACTTTTGCTTGGAAGCTCTTACAGCATGCCAAATGCTGGCTGCAAGCCCGCCCCAAATTATGATAATTCCAACTAACATCATTACAATAGCACTAGTACTCATATTTATCAGCTCCTTAGTATGGGGGATGGGTCTGGGGTCGCTTGGGTCAGGCAGCTTCTCCCACATCCGTGAACTCAACACTCCGAGGCTCGCCCACATGCTTTCCCGGGAGCTACGCCAAACCTCAGGGTAATACCTGAAGTGAACCGTGGCTTCGCATCCCCGCGAAAGCTTTGTGGGCTTTACCGCCTCTCCGTGTGATTCGTTCACTCCTGTTGGGAGAAGCTGCCTTCCTAACACGCCAAAGATTCCACGAAGCCTTACCCGATTTCCCTAAAGTCGGCTTACACTCGAAGCCGCCCTGTCTTTCGGGTCTTTTATTTCAAGCGTGTTTTTGTGGCTTTATTCTTCAGACTCCTCTGGCATTTCCAGACCATTTTTCCACTTCAGAGAGGCTAGGATAAAGCCGAAAATAATCGCGGCTAGGGCCACTCCCCAACCGGAATAAATTAAAAATGCGGTGGGGTAATCCTCATAATTTTTTTGCAAGTTATCGATAAGGTTTAGAACGAACATGTAGCCTAATACTCCCGGTGTGACTACACCTAAGCAGATTTTCCACCATAAACCGGTGCGTAAGTCTGAGGTAAGATTAGCGTGCTCTTGAAACGGCTTTAAGTTCCTTACAATCCAGGAGATCGTAATAACCGAGACAAGACCTGCTAAGGCAATGCCAAAGGTGTTAATAAAGTAGTCGACAGCATCAAGAAAGAACAATCCTCCTTGAGTTGCAAACAAAATCGAAATTAAAGCAGACAGACCGCCGCCAACCATAACAGCCTTTGTCCGCGACACATCAAATTTATCTTGGATTGCAGAAACAAAGGTCTCTACAATCGAGATTAAGGACGATAGGCCTGCAAATACCAAGGAACCGAAGAATAACACTCCAAACAAACCATTAAAACCGGGGAAGGAGTTTAAGATCTCCGGAAATACCACAAAGGCTAAACCGATACCGGCAGTTGCTACATCTTCAATGGGAAGATTGGCTTGTTTAGCCAAAAATCCTAAGGTAGCAAAAACACCAAAGCCGGCTAAAAGCTCAACGCCGGAATTACTAAAAGCAGCGATAAAGGCATTGTTGTTAATGTCAGCACTTTTCGGCAAATAACTGGAATAAGTTATCATAATTGCAAAGGCAATTGATAAGCTGAAGAAAATTTGCCCGTAGGCAGCGACCCAAACTCTCGGAGAAGCAATCTTACTCCAATCCGGTTTAAAGAAGGCTTCGAGACCTATAGAAGCACCTTCTAAGGTCAGGGCGCGAATAACAATGATTAAAAACATAATAACCAGGGTGGGTATAAAGATGCGATTTGCCTTTTCAATTCCTTGTTTAACACCCTTAAACAAAATTGCTAAACTAATTACCCAGACAAGTACTAACGGAATAAAGACTCCGGGTACAACCGAGCCCACGGACCCGACGGAGGCACCATTAACAAGATCTACTCGCCTTAAGTAATTACTCATTAAGAAGCCACCGGGGTCGTTCCCCCATTGCAGGCTTACAGCAAAATATGTATAAGCCATGGCCCAAGCGATAATAACTGCGTAATAGGTAGAAATCACGAAGGCTATGCTTACTTGCCACCAACCGATCCACTCAGTTTTCTTATTCATTCGCGCGAAGGATAAGGGCGCAGAGCCCCGATATTTGTGACCCATTGTAAATTCCATAATCAGCAGCGGGATACCCGCAGTTAACAGCGCAAATAAGTAGGGTATGAAAAATGCGCCTCCACCATTATCATAAGCTACATAAGGAAAACGCCAAATATTTCCCAGTCCGACAGCGGACCCCACAGCAGCCAAAATAAAACCAGCCCTAGTCCCCCATTGTTCACGGCCTTCCACTATTTTATCACCTTTTCTGTTTTTATTAGTATTTGTCATACCATTGGATTTTAACCACAAAAAATAAGGCCCCTTCTCCTCGAAACAAGCCTCAAAGTTGTTCCTACTTATGATCTACTCATCTTAAAATCTTTATCTCTCCTTCCGACAATTCCTTTAATTTGGGAGATGTTTCTTTATTTAGTTCAAGAGTCAACAAGATAACATTATACCAGTTTAGGGGGATCAAGTCACCTCTATTCTCCACTGTTGTTATTTATTACTTAAAAGCTGTGCAGCATTATCGTCGATTATGACGAGTGTTATTCCTATGTAAGTCACCGTGTTCGGAAATGCACCCTGCAAAAACACTATTTGCAGCGAAAAAAACAGCACTGGGATTAACCAGTGCCTTTCAGAGTGCTCTGTTTCATAAACATCAAGTTACAATGATATAAATTTTTATGCCCTACACAGCGCGTTTAGTGAACTCGTTCAGCTAAAGCTGAACATCGGGTTTCGGTAGGGGATTCTACCCCCACCGAAGCGGAAATCGGAACACCCACTTATAGAAGTGGGACTCTCTGAATTAATCAAAGATAAGAACCGATCCTTCTTCTGCAGATGTGTCTAATAGCATCTTTTCCTAGACAGTAAATTTTGCAGCCAATCTAACCAGATGATCCGAACTCTCCTTTGTTACATCAGCCTGCTTTAAGACTTCATCAGAGTTCTCTAAGACAGTAATACTTTTCTGCGCAATATTCGTCGTACCTTCAGCCCCTTGATTGGCAGCGATAGCAATTTCCTCGATGACTTTGGCCATCTCCTGAATTGAAGCGCTAAGTTCTTCTGAGGTGGCACTAAAGTCATTGACAAGCTCATTTACAAACTCAGCATCCTTGTAATATTGCTCTCCCGTATCCACCATAATCTGGTAATCATTTACAACCTGCTTGTTAATGAACTCTAGGACATTAGCTGAGCTTGCCGATAAATTTTCTACAGAGGAAACTACTTGCTTCGTGACTACTTGTATCTCATTAACAGCTGTCTTCGAGTTCTCGGCTAATTTTCTTATTTCTTCCGCAACAACTGAAAAACCTCTGCCCGCTTCCCCTGCTCTAGCAGCCTCGATGGCAGCATTCAAAGCCAGCAAGTTGGTCTGGGCTGTAATTTGCAATATCGAATCGGATAGAACATTAATCTGCTCGACGGCTTTTGATTCCTCGATTGCTTTGATCAGCTTCTCCTGAGACGAGCGATAGATAGTTTCTGCACTACTCCGGGACAAGATTGCGTTCTGCTTAAGCTCACTGGCTCTTCGGTTGATTTCCCCTGCTGATACTGCTCCCTGTTGTGCTTTTATGGCAATTGAGCTAACGGCATTCTCAATCTCAGCGGCGGTAGCACTCATTTCTTCACTTGAAGCAGCAGTCTCTTGCATGCCGGCGGACAGTTCCTGAGTGGTGGAAGACACTTCTTCAATCTGGTGGGTTAGTTCAGTGATAGCTTGTCGAGACGCAATTACTGCACTTTCAACATTACGGGATTCATTAATTACTTCTTTGACAACTGATCTAACTGATTCCTGCATTGTTTCAATCGCTTTGGCAAGTACCCCTAGCTCATCCTTCCTTGTTATGAGTTCTTTAGGAGACTCATGGGTGAAATCCCCGCTAGCAATCACTCCTAAGTGTTCCGCGGCAACCATAATTGGAGTGGAAATAAGTCTAGCTACAAAGTAGCCCGCTCCCAATCCTACGACTAAAATCAAGACCGATAATATAAAAAGGGAATTACCCATGGTTAGTATTCCGGACATGACTTCTTCCTTAGGAGCAGCCACCGCCAAGGACCAGTCTAGCCCTTCTACCGGCGCAAAACCGAGATATTTAATCTCCCCATTATATTCATATTCACCAACCCCTGTTTTTCCTTCAGTCATCTGTTGTTCCAGGAGGGCCAAAGCCTCTAGCTTCGGATTTTGCTTCACATTTTCCAGATCATTATCCATATTAATAACAAGTTCTTGGTTACTATGGGCAATCTTCGTCCCTTTCTCATTGATCATAAAAGCTCTGCCTGTCTTGCCAAAGGTAACATCATTAGAAAGTTTGCTTAAGTCATTACCATCCTTTAAGGCAGCCAAAACCCCAACGATTGCACCGTCCTGTTTTATAGGAACTGCATAGACAATAATTAAAGATCCGTCATCTTTACTTATAATTGGTTCGGAAATCGCCTTATTTCCGGTTATGGCCTTTTGGAAATAGTCCCTGTCCTTAATACTGAGCTCTTTTCCAGTCGTCATATTTGCCGATCCATTAAGATCAGCAATCAACATCGAAATATAGCCATTTCTTTTGGTCTCCTCGAGGAGAATTTTACTTTTATCCTCCCAAGGGTTACTGACGTCCTTAATCCGGTCTTGATTAGCTAGAACATCAAGACTTCCCAGTAAAGCATTCATCCTTTCGGAGACAACCTTCGCACCTTGACCCGCAACCTGAGGAAGAGTTTCGTTGACTTGAGTTGTAAGAGCCTTAGCCGCGGTTATGTATGAAGCAAGTCCCAAAGTTATACAAACTGCCAATAAAAGAACCCCGATATAAACCATCATTCTTATCTTTATACTTTTCATAGCTTTATTAACTCCCATCATTATGTTCGTGTTCAACACTACTATTTATTAGTAAACAGTGGGCACTTCTTATTTCCGTCTAAATGCTCTTTTGCAGATAACTCCATAACTGCTATAAAAACCTCGACAAGTTGAGGGTCAAATTGAGTTCCGGCACATTTATTTAGCTCTCTGTAAGCCTCGTCTTTACTAAATGCTCTACGATAAGGTCTGTCTGTTGTCATAGCATCATAGGCATCACAGACTGCGATGATTCTTGCGCCCAAGGGTATTTCATCTCCTTGTATAAGTGTCTGTGGATAGCCCCTACCGTCATAATACTTATGATGAAACATAATGTTGTCTCCTAAGCTTTCAAGCTTAAATACTTCTTCAACTATCGCGGCACCTAACTCGGGGTGCTTCATCATCTCCTGCCATTCCTCTTTGTTTAAGTAGGATTTTTTATTTAAAATAGTATCTTTAATTCCTATTTTCCCAATGTCATGCAGAAGCGCAGAATAATAGTATTCATTAACTATCTTCCTAGATAACCCCAAATACTGGGCAACCCTTTTTGTATAGGCCGCGACTTTTAGCGAATGCTCTTCCAGATAATCATCCTTATAACGAATGAACTCCAGTAAGGAGAGGGCCATACTCATATGGATAGTTTCATCCCCTTTAAGAGAATGGGGGATATTCTGCAAAATTTGCCTTAGTTTATAAGAAGATAAAATTTCATTTAACATATCCCAGCTCCTTATTATAATTAATCTAAAATTGTATTTCTACTAATTGTATTGTACTGAAGATTTCAAATTTATTTTATAGACGTATATATCATTTTACACAGTACACATGTATTGATCTTCTCCAGAAAATAAAAAATCAGCGGTCACCCGCTGATTAAGACTATCTTAATTCCTCTAACAATTGCCTATGATTTACCACAAATGCTGCTGCCGCTGTCCTATTAGGTATAGTAAGTTTTTGAAGTATGTTGGAAACATAGGTTCTTACAGTATAGGTACTGAGAAATAACTCTTCGGCTATTTCCTTATTTGTCTTACCTAGACCAATACTAGCTAATATCCTTCTTTCTTGTTCCGTTAACGAATAAAGGGGCAAGTTATCCTCCGTATTTGCAAAAAGATACTTGGCAATTTTGGGCTCAATGTACGTACCGCCTTCCATTGTTTTATTAATACAATAGATTATCTCCTCAGGGGTAGCATGTGTTGACAAAATACTATGACTACCTTCCTTAAGACTTCGTTTAGCATTTCGTCCATCAGCTTTAGAACATATGACAATCACCTTTGTCTCAGCAATCCCTTGTTTTATTACTGAGATAATGCTTAAATCGCCATCTTCCAAGGAATCGATATCTATGATAAAAACATCTGCTTGAATCCTGCCTAAATCCAGATTACCAAATTGGCAGGGTGTTACCTCCCCGATTATCTTCAGATCCTTATTCTTTTCTAGGACATGTTTTAATCCTTGACTCGTTAAAGAATTATCGTGCACGAGGAATACCTTTACTTGCTTTTCCGCTTCTCTAAGCAGATTGCATTGTGCTTCAATTTTTTCAACAAGTTCGGCAAGTACTTTCACTTTTATAGGTTTTAGTAAATAGTCATAAGCTCCACTTCTAATAGCTTCGATGGCAGATTCCAGATCGCCATGCCCGGTAAATAATACAACCTTTAATTTCTGCCCCATTGGTAAGGCAGTGACAGTGCGAAGCAATTCCAGACCGGAAATCTTCGGCATTTTAATATCTGTAAGGAGCAGATCAAAGCTCCTGGCATGTAACTTGGACAAAGCGTCTGCACCATTCTCAGCTTCTTCAACTTTGTGTCCAAGCTTAGACAAGAACTTAATCACACTACTTCGGCTTGATTTGTTGTCATCCACAACTAGTATGTTCATTATTATCCCTCGATTCTATAGCTTCAACTAAAGGCAACCTTACAACAAAGGTTGCTCCTCCCCTTTCGTTACTGGAACACTCAATATTTCCGCCATGGTAAACAACTATAGAATGAACAATCGATAAACCCAAGCCCGTGCCTTCCCCAACGTCTTTCGTTGTGAAAAGTGGCTCAAATAGCTTATCCTTAATCCCCTCATTAATTCCGATGGCATTATCACAAACCTCTAAATAGACATTATTGGAATCCATGTATGTGGTAATAACTATTTTTTTATCATTTCTAGATGTCATACTAAACGCTTGAATGGCATTAAGCAGTAAATTATTGATAACCTCATTAAGTGTAGTAGGATTTCCTATGATAGGTAGAATAAAGCCATAGTTCTTGACAATAGTAACATCCTGGACTAAACCCTTATTCTGAAAGAAGTTTATAACGAGATCGACATTATCATTAAGGTTGTACAAATGGGGCTTCAATTTAGTTTCTTTACGTATTAATGATCTCAAATTAACAATGATTTCATTAATCTCATCGGCTTGATTGGCAATCTCTTTTAGGTTCTCAGTTAACTCCTCTTTACTGATCTCCTGTTTCTTTTCCATCCAATAAAGCATACTCTCTACTAATACTATGACAGAATTTAAAGGTTGATTTATTTCATGGGCTATTCCGGCAGCTAAGGAGCCAATGGAGGCCAGCCTCTGAGATATCTCCTCCTTTTTCTGCATTTGTAAAAGGTGAGCCTCAACTTCCCTCTGTCGAGTGATATCTTCAGCCATAATAATAACAAATTTGGTCTTGGTTTTTGGAGAGCGAACCAATGATCCTGTAATACCTGCTAAAATTATTTCATTATCCTTTCCTACATAGCGATTCTCCAATTTAAAGCCATTTATTTTCTCGGAAATTAAGTCCCTGAACTCTGACATCATCGTATCTTTATCATCGATATGGCAAATTTGGTTTATGTTTAAACCACTAAGCTCTGCACAACTATAGCCTAGCATTTTTCGAAATGCGGGGTTAGTCATCAGGATTTTTCCGTTACAATCTACAAGCTTTATGCCTATTGAGGTGTTCTCAAAAATCGTTCTGAATCGCTCTTCGCTTTCTCTTAAAGCTTCAATCGCATATTTTTTGTCATCGATATCAATGCAGGATCCGATATACCCGATAAAAATACCGCCGGGAAGATAACGAGGTATTCCTGTCTCCAGAACCCAGCGATATTGACCATCATAGCTTTTAAGCTGGTATTCAACTTGAAAGCCATCTCTTTTATGCAAAGCAGTCTGGTATCTTTTCTCCAAGTTAACTAAATCACCGGGATAGACATCTCTAAGCCACCCTTCCCCTGTCTCCTCCTCCATCCTTTTACCGGTAAAATCCAGCCACCCTTTATTAAAATAGATCTTTTGTGAATTCTCATCAGACATCCATAAGAGGACAGGAGCATTATCAGCCATAACCCGAAACCGCTCTTCACTTTCGCGCAAGGCCTCTTCAGTCCTTTTGCTGTGCTTAATTTCCGTCACAAGTCTTTCATACGGTATGTCAATACCTCTAATAAAAATCGATTTATAGATTAAATAAGTCGATATAGCACTAAAAACATGGCCCAATAAGTTCGTAAAGCCATATACATCACGGTACAAGGTAAATGACAGTCCGGAGAGAATGGAAAAAGCCAGCGAACTAATCATCGTCTTAAGCATGGTATCGCTTAGTTCTTTTTTTCGAAAAATATGATGAATAATTGCAGCCACAAGAATAACAATCACCAGGTATTCGCTATATACCTTAAAGGGGGTTAGGCCCGCTCCCTCAATAAAGCAATCCGGAAAAACTGAATACCATAAAATTGACATTAGAAGCAGGGCAGTAATGGCAACATAAATAGTAACCATAGTCTTAAGAGGGGCTTTCTTATTAATAAACCAGGGGGCGGCTAATAACGAGAGAGAGGAAATATATCTGGCAGCAATCCATAGCTGTGTTGGAGTATTTGAAGTGTAATAGGGAAAAATATTCATACCCTTATAAGTTAAAATGTGCAATAACATTATAATCCCTTCAAATAAAAAGGCGTACCCCAGAAATACCGTGTAATAGTTTCTGGAATGCTTGAAGGTTTGTTTAGCTATTAAAAAGGTTACTATTGAGACTGTCACTGTAAACCCGTCAACTAAGATATGAAAGAAAAGATAGTTCCACCTAGATATTACAAATAACAGGGCTAAAAGCAACATTGGCATAAGATAATTTCTTACTGTTACCACGATTTTATTCATGTCTTTAGCTCGCTCCATCTTTCCAATTTCCAACGTTACAAGAAAGCTTACAAACCTATTGATGCTTTTCCTTGACATTACTTAAAAAACTGTGCAGCATCATGCCAATTATAACGAGTGTTATTCCTATAAAAGATACCGTGTTCGGGAAGACCCCCTGCAAAAACACTAATTCTCCGATCAGGGCAAAGATAACCTCTCCGGACTGAGTTGCTTCTACAGCAGCCAGTTTATGGGGATCTCCCTTGGTCATATCTGTCGCGGAAAAAAAGAGCACCGTGGCAATTACACCTGAGGAAAGAGCCACGATGATCGTTTGATATAACTGATTAGTGCTGGGCAGTCCATCAATTTCAAGTCCTAGAACTGCCAAGATAAGCCAAAAGGGCATACTGGCCAGGGTCATTCCCAGGACTCTCTGATAAGTATCAAACTTCTGCCCGCAGGCTGCCATCATTTTACGGTTACCTAAGGGGTAAGCAAAGGCAGCTAAAATCACCGGTACAATTCCCAACATCATTTCCTTGGTGGTTAACTCGCCGGCTTGTTGGATTTCAATTAATCCAATGCCAACTAAAATCAGCAGAGAGATGATCATTCCGCGAATAGGAATTTTTGAACGAACTCTTTGGGTACTGCTGCCTACTTTCAGATCTAAGTAAAACAGCGGAGCAAGTAAGGAACCGGCCACAATGGTAATCTGCCACATACTGGCCACAAGCCAGGCAGGCCCAAAGGCTGCAGCAAAGCACAAGGGGGCATAAAACAGACCGAAGCCAACAGTACTCCAGATCAGCCAGACCCCAGGCCTTTTGCCCAAATCCATTAACAAGGGTTTAAAATTTCCTCGGATAATCACGATCAGCAGCAGCGGAGGCACCATAAAGAGATATCTAAGAACCGCACTCCACACCCAACTCCCGCCGGAAAGATCCATTGCCCGGTTCAAGACAAAGGTAACTGCAAAAAACAATGATGCTAAAATACCCAGCAGAACAGATTTCAAAACTTTTCCTCCCTAACCTAAGTACAGTTGATCTATTTAACACAACAGCGCCTGTTATTCTTTCTTTTTCAGATGATCTTAATCCGATACGAAAGCGGGGCCCTGGATATTCCCAGCACTTCCCTTATTCAGCTGGCCAAATTCTACAAAACCAGTATTGATTATCTATTGGGCCTTACCAATAATAAGAGGCCCAGACGCACTGTTTCTCGCCACAGCTATAGAAGAAAAAGCGGATGCATTTATTACCAATGATGTTCGACTACAAGGGATCGAAAATATTGAAATAGTACTCATAAATGCTTTTGTTGAGTAGCCGAGGGAAGATAACATCTTTCCTCTTATGATTTTATTAGAAATAATCCTAATTACCAAGACTCATTAGATATTTGCACAGACTAATAATACAATCCTTAATTTCAGGTATTGCTATTGCCGTGAAAAAGACACCGCTAACAGCAATTATTGCCGTAACAACACTAAGACGCCTTTGATATTTGATCTGAATAGCATCCTCGGCAAACTCTAGTTTCTCTCTTGCCTTCTTTACAAATCCATTTATGCCGAGTTTATCAAGAATGATATCCGTTAGTTCAGACATGGCATCAATATTAATATTAGTAGCCTTATTAATGATTTCGATTAAATTCTTGCGGTTCTCAATAATATCCTTCATGCTATTGTCGACACTATAAAAGTCTTTTTTCAGGTAGTCTTGGATAATCACCGAAAGTATGCTGGCTCGTTCCATGGCCAGTAAGGCACCATGCTCAAGTCCGGCTATATCCGGATGTGAGCCAAACCTGTCTTCAGCCTCATAATCCTTGAAACAATCGGCAATTCTCAGCTGGTACTTTTCATAGTTTTTATGGAGTTCGGTATTAAGTAAATTCACCAAAAGAACCCCTGTATTGGAAACATAAATCCTGAAATGCTCTCTCGAACCAAAATTATCTTTCAAATGGTTTAAGGCAAATCTTTGAGGAATAAACGGATACCCTTCATCACTTACCAACAGACCATAAAGCTCCCTGGCATACTTGCTTTCAATTTTCTCAAATAATCCTAAAGACTCCTCCACATTATCTATCCCTTGAACCTCCAGAAGCATCAGTTTCTTCTTACATAAATTTTCACTTTCAGCCGGATTTTCTGGATCTCCTGCATATTTTTTAGAAATTGTTTCACTTACGAAGGTTTGGTAGATGGCATTATTTAATTGACTAAAAGACTTATATTTAGGGGGATTGAAAGCTTGGAAAAATCCCTGAAAATTAAAATCAATCTTCTTTTTATCATACTGAATAATTTTCCGCAGAAAAATTAATTCATCAACAGCTAGATCTCCGATAATTATATTCGTAAAAAAAATATTGACAATATCTATTCCGGGATAAACGAAGGCAAAAATTTCAGCTTCATATTCATGATGAAAACAGCTATCTTCTATGCGAAAGGCATAACTTCCTAAACGAAACATGATAATATTTAGCTGCTTTGGTTTATGGCTATATTTCAGGTCATCCTTGAACAAAAAGTCTTGAAACTCTTTGAAATTCTTGACCCATTTCTTTTCCGCTTCTTCTTTTTGTTCTTCCGCAACTTCGACCTTAATGTATTGTTTGTTTAGTAGAGCAATAAGTTTCTCAAGAGGAATATCCTGAAGTTTAAGGATAGCACTTTCCAATAAAATAGCTCTGACATCTCTTAATATCACCCCGAACTCTGCCGACATTGAGTTACCCCCTGCCCTTTAATCCAAAATCGCAAGTAATCATGAAAGAATTCGCTTCATTTGACCGTTTTCCTACTTCTTATCCATAATTTTTCTTTTCATCTGATAGTAAGACTCGATGTACAACTTTAGTTGAACGAGTTCACTAATATACAAAAGTAATCTCGGATATTCTGTCGTCCCTGAAAGGTAAAGCGGTCGCCGAATTTGCAGTGTTTGTGCAATTAATGATAAACTGAACTTACAGAATATTTACATTACTGAAAGGCAGGTTGTGATATGCACGCACATGCTAACAAAAAATCCTTCAGCTTGGTTCGACAAAGAAAACGTTCTCAAGCCGAAGTCAAAAGGGAACTTCGATTAGTCGATGGTAAGGTTTATAAGTTATGTGTTGAGGATGGAAAAATCATCCTAGCCCCTAAAAAACTTATTCCAGACGACCAGCAATACCTCTGGACTGAGGAACGGCAAGTTGCAGAACTGGAAGCTCAAGCTGAAATGCAAACCGAATACGTTAACCATTTTGACTCAATGGAAGATTACCTGAAAAATTTGGAAAAGAAAGATAAGGCTCCTGTCCCCAAGCCTCACTAACTAGTCAAAAACAAGAATCCTCAAGACATTTGTCTTGAGGATTCTTACTTTGACCTAGAGAGAATCAACCCCTACACCTTAGCCAACCATGATTGATACTGCTGAGGCGTAGAAAATGTAACGTCCCAGGAATTCACCAACTAAGACGAGGGCAAAGGCTACATAGACTGTGTTTGCCGGAAGTGGCAAGGAGGTATTCCCTTTTTTGAATAGAGTGTAGGCTAAAAGCCCAGCCCCTATTCCGGAAAGGATCCATCTTATCACCCACATAGGCCCATAGGAGCCCGCTAGGGCTTGGGCAGAGGCCAAGGCGGCGTCTCCCCCGCCAGAGAGAGCGGTGTAATAAACGGGTAGATAAACCAGTTGAATCAGCAAAGCAGCTATTCCGATCAGGCTGATTTTTTTCAGCAGGTTGATTAATTCGGGGGATAGTTTATCCCCCTTTAAACCTTGCATAATCAAGACCACCGAACCTAACACCCCAAAGAGGAGGGTGGTTCCCAAAAAGGCGAGGAAGGTATTCCCACCATTCCAGGCCGGTCGTATAGAAGAAGAATAAATACTTGCCATGCTGAAAATCACCATCAGACCTGTCAGGGAAGTTATCCAGCTTAGGATCTTATTGAACTGTCCTTTTCCGGCAACAAAGTAATTGCCAAGGATTAAGCCAAAGAAGATTCCCACAAAAAGTATCTCGCGGCTCAGCCAAGAACTGCCAAGATTTAAAAGAGCACGGTAGGCTCCGCTTGGCGTACCCAGGTGGAAGAGTGACAAGACCAGAGCAAGGGCCATGATCACTCCAATGGCTGGAAACCCTGTGTTGGTTAGTTGGGATGCGGCTTTATGGTTCTCCTTTGATTCCAGAACCGTTCCTGTGATAGTCAGAAGGATAAAAGTGCCGACCCCCAGCTGAGTTAAAAGGGTAAACATCATTAACGGCCATTCTTCAGCAAACATTGCTTAACCTCCTTTGATTCATTTTATAAAGACAAGAATGCTTTAGCGTTTAGCTTCTCTTTTAGGCTTGATGATGAAGGAAGGATGGGTAATTGAGGAATCCGGCAGACCTTTGATGTCCGAAGTTCCGCCATACTCTTTTTTGAGCTCCTCAATATCCCCATATTTCAAAACCCTCATCAGGCAAGCATCCACACAGGCCGGATTTTGCCCCTTGTCGATTAAGTCAGCACACAGGTCGCACTTTCTCACTTTACCCAGTTCCTCGATATATTGGGGCGCCCCATAGGGGCAAGACCAAGTACACATGCGGCAACCAATGCACTTATCCAGATCATACATGACAATCCCGTCAGCCCGTTTATGGAGAGCACCCGATGGGCAGTTCTCTACACATTTTGGTTTTTCACAGTGGTTACAGGCGATGGATAAATTATAGATCCAAGGGCTGGGGAATTTCCCCCCTTCAAAACTCGTGACTCGACGGAAAAGCGCTCCCAGTTTCAAATCATTTTTGTCCTTGCAAGCAATTTGACAGGTTTTACATTTACTGCAGGCAGTCATATCAAAGTAAAATCCCAGCTGCGCCATTACTTAGCCCCCCCTTGTGCACTAACAATCCTTTGTGGCCAGGTATGATCCGGCTTTAGCTTAATGGAACCATTATATTTTTCAACTTGAACATTACAAGTGTTATACCCTTGCGTCCCTTGCCCGCCACAAAGCCCGCCATTTAACACATTCACGGCTCCGGCTTTACAGACCCCACTCTCCTCATCGATTTCAGCCCAAGCACCTTGACCCAGAGTCAGGGTTCCCGGCATCATTCGTTCAGTGAGATAAAGAGGTCTGATCACGCTTCCGTGCCGGCTGGTGATCTTAACAATATCATCCTTATGGATTCCCCTGGCTTCTGCGTCAGAAGGGTTCATGTAGAGTTCATTGCCGAAAGCCTCTCGCAATCCGGGGATGTTATCCAAGGTGGAATGGCTGCGACGGGCATAGTGGATCGTCGTGAGCTGCAAGGGGTAATCACCCTTAACTTGTTTTTCGTAGTCAGTAAAGGTTTCTTCATAGCCCTCAGTAACATATTGATATTTGGCAATGGGGGCCAAGGTACTCCAGCCAAAGGCTTTAATATTATCTGCCAAAGCTTGACTGTGAATTTGAAACTTACCACTCTCTGTTCCCAAGGGGTTCTTCTCCGGGTCATCGATAAACTTTTTATAATCGATATAACCGTACTTATCCCCCGGAGCGCGGGGAACCTGATAAATCCCTCGTTCTTTAAATTCCTTATACCCAATCCGCCCCTGCTGTGGGGTTCCATCGACACCTAATTCTGCAATATCTTCTGCCGTTATGGTCACTAAGGGCTCATACCCTGAACCATCTTCTTTAATGACAGTGGAACCAGCTAGTTGGTTGAAGACCTTCTGTTTTTCTGACAAGGGATCAAGTTTCTTTGGATCAAAGCCCAGTCTTTTTCCGATCTCGAGATCGATCCAATTGTCATCTTTGGTTTCATAGAGGGGCTCGGTAACTTGGCTGTAATAAATAAGCATTTCCGGGTTACCCGTCAGAAAACCTCCGACCTTCTCCCATTCCGTGGTGGCAGGCAGGACAATATCGGAATATTTGGCGGTTGTCGTTAAGAAGTGAGCCGAACTCACGACAAATTCAACCTTGCGAAAGGCCTCAATTCCGCGCATAAGATTCGTGGCTTGGTTCAGTGGATTACCAACACCAATATTCACCAAGGCCCTAATGTCACAGGGCTGCTTACCCCTTACACCTGCGGTATATTCACCCTTGACAACGGCATCCCAAGCCTCATCCCAAACAATACCATGCCAGTTTGTTTTAAAGGGATCCGGTCCCGGAAAAGTAGGTTCTTTATAGAGAGGATTGGCTACAGTTGAGCCCCCGGCTTTTCCTGGGTTAACCAGTGCCGGTCCTCCATAGCTTTGAGTATTGTGGCGATTATTGGAGCTGATGGAAGCTCCGGGTTTACCCACATTGCCCGTCATCCAGCCAACGGTCAGAAAGGCCTGGCAGAATTGTTCACCCAGCATGGTTCTGGCAGCAGCCGAGGAGCTACTGAAGGTCATGGGTTTAGTGACAGCGATTTGATGAGCAAAGGTTCGAATAAGCTCCGGGTCAGTTCCGCAATGTTCAGAGGCCCATTCCGGAGTTTTTGGCTGGCCATCATAGGTTCCCAGCACATAATCCTTAAAGTTTTCTTGAGGATCGGCCCCTTCAGGCATATGGTCTTGATCAAAACCGACACAGTATTTATCCAAAAAGGCCTGATCATGAAGGTTGTTTGTGATCATATAGTGAGCCATGCCTAATAAAAGAGCTGTATCCGTTCCGGGGCGTACCGGAATCCATTCATCCGCTAAAATCTGGGCCGAATCCGTATAAAAGGGGTCGACCATGATAATCTTAGCTCCGGCATCTTTGGCCTGTTTATAGTTATAGGCGGGATTACCGGCGCTGCTCCAAGCGGGATTTGAACCCCAGAGCACGATAAGCTTGGCATTCTTTAAATCAAGACGATCATTAGAGCCTCTTGATCTGCCGCCATTCATGAACTGCTGGGGCTTAGGCCATGCTCCGTCAGAGGTGGTGCCCCAGTAAGTCATTGAGCCACCAAAAGCGTTGATGGACGGGATCGGGCTTTTGGTCAGAATTGATTTATTGCCGTAAGCTTCCTTAACCCGTTTCAGCTCTGCAGCGATGGAATCTAAGGCTTCATCCCAAGATATTCTGACCCATTCATCCCTGCCTCTGAGTTCCCTTTTCCCACCGGTTCCCGGCTCCCAGTTCTTGCGTTTCATGGGGTACTTTAAGCGATCCGCACCATAAACTTGCTGACGTTGTGACCGTCCTCGCGCACACCCTCTTTGCTGGGGATAATCCGGGCTATCCGGATGCGTATCATCCGTCTTTTGACGCAGAACAACTCCGTCTACAACATAGGCCTTATTAAGACATCGACCTCCACAGTTGTGCCAACAGGCCGCTGTAATCCATTCCCCTTCTTTGCCGGCAAGGGCTGCCGCTTTCTCTGCATCGACTTTGGCTAATCCACAACCCGGTAAAGTTAAGGCTGCCGCAGTCCCTGCAGTGAGAGTCGCTGTCCAGCCGAGAAAGGATCGTCTGTTAATGCTGTATTTCTTTGCATTCTCGATAAAATTTGCCATCCTTTAGTCACCTCCATAAATTCTGACGCCGTCTAGGCATTTGTGAATCTTATAACACTATTAACCTTTCGCTATGGATGATCAGATCTCCTTTGTAAAAGGCTACAAGATTTGACCCTAAACTTTGTCTGTTGTGACAATTGACGGCACCAAAATTACGAGATTCCCTATATATTTAAATCCATTTATTATTGCGGTAGACGAATAGAAAAAAAGTTCTCATGAGTTTCGATACTCCTGAGAACTTTCTAAAGGCAGCTGCTCTTCCCTGCCGTCTGGGATCACCCAATTTAAGCTTACTTGGAGGATTGTCTTCTTTCATCTTAGGCCAAAAACCTTGAAATATTATTTTTCTCAACTATACTTAATAGTATTGTTCTTGGAAGAAGGATTAAACTTTCCCTGAGCAGAGTTAAGGAGGAAACAAATGCATCAGTCACGTCAGCGTTTTATTTTCTACGTTTCAGGTATTATTATCATGACCTTTGGGATAGCGTTAACGATTCGTTCCTTAATGGGAACCTCCCCATTTGACGCACTCCTGGTAGGATTATTTCAGACCTTTGGCTTAACCATTGGCAGTTGGGAAATAGTTGTAGGTCTGGTTCTGGTGTTATTTAACGCCGCTGCTCAGCGCCGAAAGCTTGAATATTTTGCCTTACTTACCTCTTTGATTACCGGTATGGGAATTGACCTTTGGCTTTTTGTGCTAGGGGATTCAATCAGTCCTCTGACCCTCTTCGGTCAAGCTGCATGTTTAATACTCGGGGTAGGAATTGTGGGTTTAGGAGTTGCTGTAAATCTGCAAGCTGACTTTGCCCCCAATCCCATGGATCGCTCTATGCTGGTCATTAATCAATTAACGGGACTTAATGTGGCAATTTCCCGGGCAATAATCAGCCTGGTTCTGGTCATACTTGCTTTCCTATTTGGCGGCCCTATCGGTATCGGCACCTTATTTTCCGCCCTTATCACCGGGGTGTTTATAAAATTCTTCATGCCCTACACAGCTCGTTTAAACAAGGGGAAGGGGACCGATCCGGCCTCTGGAGATGAAACACCCATTATTCATTAGAACAGCAGTTCTCTATTCTCTCAGGAAAATACCCAACTTTGAGATAAAAGAAAGGGTTCGGGGCCCTTCGCAAACTTGATGTCATTACTGTATTAGAGTATAATTAGCTAAGAAATAGTATAGATTAAAACCGGGATGTGCCAACATCCCGGCTGTACAACTGGCCGTAGTGAGCGGCGAATGATGAAAGAGCAAGGTGCCCGGCGGAATGGACTACTTGCTCTTTTGCGTTCCTTTAAGTATTAACACAATAAGTGTTGCAAATGCAATCGCAAACATAAGCGCTTCATACACACTCATAAGCCTCACCCCCTTTCCGGGGATTCAGCCGCCCACCCGCCATCTTCAGTTGTACAATGTCAATTATGGCATACTTTCCCAGTATAGACGCGAGTTGTTTGACAAAAAGTCAAATCTATTTGTATTTTTGTCAAATAATGACCGTTACGTTAAGTATGATTAAAGTAGTTAATTGTCAAACTTGTTTCCCTTTAGCCTAAGGCTAGATATTGAAAGCGACTGAGTCTGATTAAATCAGGCTCTTTTTTATACTGATGTTGACAACGAATCGCAAGCTTTACCAAGTTGCCGAGAAGGGCGGGTTATTATCCAAAAGTTCAGTACGGCTTTCAAAAAAATGATAGGGGAGCCCAATAACTGCCAAATTTGAATTATTCTCAGGCTTATATCCTCTTAGGAGTCCCGGAGGAAGAGCGAGGGCAGTTTATCGCAGAAATTGATGTAGAGGGTCTGTCTGCCCGCGAACTGCAAAAGGCGGTTAAGGAGCGGAGCCAGGCCCTGCAGGAGCGAGACCAGGCTCTGCAGGAAAAAGCGGAACTCCGGCAGGCCCTGAGCGAGCAAGAGAGCCAAATAACTCAGCTGACCACTGAGCGCAACAACCTGAAAACTAAGGCAGAGCAATTAAACAAGTCTCAAGGAGAACAGGAGACCAAAGCGGCAAATCTGGAGAAAAAGTTAGAATCTCTTAAGAAAAGCACATCTTATGAAGGCCTCCAAAAGATAAACAAGAACCTTATTGCCGCGCAGCACAAGACTAACGCCAATCAAATTGCCTTTTTATACGAGAGTCTGGACAAAACCTTCAAGCAACTGGTCTGGGAATTGAGCAGCTTCGCTGACAAGGATAAGGATACCTATGAAGTGTATAAAAGCAAGGTGTTTGATTTTTTAACGAAAGGTTTGAAAGAGAAATTCTGACAGGTTTGCTAACGGACTTGCCAAAGATCTGAGCATATGGAGGCCTATACATTTTTAATGATCTCAATGGGGTTTAATTTAATACACCTGAGAGCGGGAAAAATGGCTGTTGACATTGAAACTACAAAGAAAATAAGGATAGATAAGGTGATAAACCTATAATCCACTGTAACATTAACAACAGGCGATCCTTGAGCAGTCACAATGTATCGATTGAATCCACAAAGAAAGACGACAAGGAAACCAAGACAAAGGGCGATTCCTACAAGACTAAGTAATAACGCTTGATAGAAAAAGACAAGGCTTGCCGAAAAGTCCGTGAGACCCATGGCCTTTAAGATCCCAACTTGTTTTGATTTTTGAAAGACATTAATGGTCAATATATTGACGATACTTATAATGGTCGCCAGCATAATGAAGAATTGAATGACAAGGGTTACTATTTTTTGCCCTATGATTGCACTGACTATTAACTGATTCTGGGCTTTCCAATTAGATACATCTAACTCTTCCCCGGAGAGGGCGCTCCTAATCCGGGCACTGACAACATCAGCCAGATAGGGATCGTGAATCGTTAATTCAATCTCAGTCACCTGATCAGCAAAACCGATAAAGTTTTGCGCCGTGGCCAAATTGGTAATCACCCACGCTTTATTAATATTAAAGACTCCGAAATCATACAAGCCAATAATTTTCATGGTCACCGTTTGTCTGCCAAGGGTTATGATACTAACCTCATCCCCGACTTTGACACCTAAGCGCTCAGCTAACTCTTTGCCGAGTAAAATCTCATTTAGATTAACCGGTGAACTTCCTTCGTAAATTGCCATTGCAATGTTATATAGACCCTCGGTATCTATGATATTAAACCCCCGTATCAGTATCGGGATAGTCATTTTCCCAAGTTTTATCCACGCTTGGCTATTGACATTGGGGGATACAGCGTCAACTTCCGGAAAATTACTTCTAATCCTGTCCCCTTCCTTCTGCCAGTCACTAAATCCTCCACTTTTAGAGTACATTGTAATATGAGGGCTATAAGCCAATATTTTATTCATTAATGTTTTTTCAAGCCCTTGACTGACCAGACCGATAAAAGTCTGTACGGAGACTCCTATGGCTATGCCGAAAATGACTAAGCTTGTTTGTAGTTTTTTATCAAGCAGAAACCGCCAGGCAATTTTTAAAGGTAACATTCCTTAATAGCCCGCAACCTTATCACTGATGTCGGGATACATCCTTTTATAATAATTGGCATAATCACCGGAGTTAATGTTTTCCATCCACTCCGTATTCTCCAAATACCATTCTATAGTCTCTTTTATCCCTTGCTCAAAGGAATAAGCCGGTTCCCACCCCAGCTCCGTTGCTATTTTTGTATTATCTATAGCATATCTTCGATCGTGTCCGGGACGATCTTTAACGTGTTTAATTAAGTCTTTCGACTTGCCAAGAGTATTAATAATCAATTTGACAATTTCTAGATTGGTTTTTTCATTGTTTCCGCCAATATTATAGACCTCTCCGTCCTTTCCTTTGTGCAGAACTGTATCAATAGCGGTGCAGTGATCTGCTACATGCAGCCAGTCTCTTACTTGCCTGCCATCGCCATAAACAGGAAGTTCTTTTTCTTTCAGGCAGTTATTAATCATAAGGGGAATCAGCTTTTCCGGGAACTGATAGGGCCCATAATTATTACTGCACCTTGTTATATTGACGGGTGTACCAAAGGTTTCATGATAAGCTCTTACAAGCATATCGGCGCTTGCTTTGGAGGCCGAATAGGGGCTGTTCGGCAGCAGCGGCATCGTCTCAACAAACCTGCCTGTCTCACCTAAAGCTCCGTAGACTTCATCCGTTGATACTTGAATAAACTTTGCTCCTGGTCTGTATCTCTTGCAATGCTTATCAGCAGGCTTTATTTTCCAATGCTTCTTTGCCACATCCAGCAAAACATGGGTTCCGATAACATTAGTGGTTAAGAAAACTTCCGGTTCTTCGATACTTCTGTCAACATGTGATTCTGCAGCAAAGTTTACAACTGTATCAATATTATAGGTTGAAAATATTTCTTCCATCCTTTGTCTGTCCCTGATATCTGCTTTGATAAATGAATAGTTATAGTTATCAGATATAGCTTGTAAGTTTTCCAGATTCCCCGCATAGGTCAAGGCATCAACATTAATAATTTTATAGTTAGGGTGCTTGTACAACATTGTTTTTACAAAGTTGCTGCCAATAAAGCCAGCACCTCCTGTGACTAGAATAAATTTCATCAAAACCTTCTCCTTTAGCTCTAGCTTTAACTCTTTCTTTAGTTCAAACTTTTACTTTAGATCAACTTCAATTTTAGCTCTAGCCTTGACTTCAGATCTAACTTCAGCTTTAACTCTAACTTAGGTTTCAACTTTAACCTTAAATATAAAACCCAAATTTCTATTCATTTAACAACGATAAAATGTACTGGCCGTAGTCTGTCATCTTCAAGCTTTCGCCAATAACTTTTAATTCCTGATCATTAATGAATTCTCTCCGCCAGGCAATTTCCTCTAAACAGGCTATATAAAATCCTTGCCTGGACTGGACTGCCTCAACATACTCAGCAGCCTTTTGCATGCCATCAGGAGTACCAGTATCCAGCCAAGCCATACCACGGCCCAGCAGAATTACATTAAGCTCCTCTTGTTCAAGATAAGCATTATTGACGGCAGTAATTTCAATTTCGCCCCGTTCTGAAGGCTGAACACTTTTAGCTATCCCTACAACCTGGTTGTCGTAAAAATACAATCCCGGAACAGCATAATTTGATTTTGGTTTGCTTGGTTTTTCTTCAATGGAAATAACTTTTCTATTTTTATCGAATTCAACAACCCCAAAGGATCGCGCATCTTTCACAGGATAGCCAAAGATGTAAGCACCCTTTTTTAATTCACTAGCCTTATTAAGCAGGCGCACAAAGTCTTGTCCATAGAAAATATTGTCGCCCAAAATTAAGCAAACTCTATCGCCGGCAATAAAATCTTTGCCAAGTATAAAGGCATCGGCAAGCCCTCTGGGAGTTTCTTGTACCTTATAGCAAAGATTAAGCCCCAACCTGGAACCATTTTCAAACAGCTTTTCATAGATGGGTGTATCCTCTGGCGTTGATATGATAAGTATCTCTCGAATACCAGCCATCATTAAGACTGAAAGAGGATAATAGATCATGGGTTTATCGTAAATAGGCAATAATTGTTTGGACACTGCCTGCGTCATTGGGTACAACCGAGTTCCTTTGCCTCCCGCAAGAATTATACCTTTCATCCTTTTCCCTCCAATTCTTTCGTTAAACCAACTTTCTCTAGTAAGACAACTAACTACGTTAAAACAACCTGCTCAGCCATGATGCAAGATAATCTTACAAATCCCATCCACGTCTTCTACCGTCAAGTCCGCATACAGCGGCAGGGTCAGTACGTTATCGGCTATCCTCTTAGCCACAGGTGTTTTCTGAAGTTCAAACATTCCCTTGTAGGCCTCAAAATCATTGGTAAGGGGATAAAAATATTTTCTGGCCAATATATTGTTTTTCTCAAGCAGAGCAGCAACCTCATCCCTGTTCAGGCCAAATTCTTTCTTATTAAACAGCACAGGAAAATAGCAATAATTAGGGGTAATATTCTTCTGGGGGTTGCATAACGTCAATCCTTTGACTCCAGACAGCAATTCACGGTATCTGTCCATGGCTCGCCCCCGCTTGGCAATCTCCTCATTGATATGCCTCAGGTTACACAAGCCCATTGCGGCATGGATTTCCGTCATTTTGGCATTGGTTCCGACGGTTGGTACGGATTCCTGTCCAACCATGCCAAACTGACGGAGCCTGGCCAGTACCGGCGAGTACTTCGAATTGCTATAGGTCAAACCACCGCCTTCAACAGTATGGAAGACCTTCGTAGCATGGAAACTAAACATGGACATGTCCCCGAAATTTCCGACAGCCCTATCCTTTATCTTCACACCAAAGGCATGGGCGGCATCGTAGATAACCTTCAGATTATATTTTTGGGCTATCCTAGCAATCCCATCAACATCACAGACATTGCCATACACATGAACCGGCAAGATTGCTGATGTTTTTTCAGTGATAAGCGCCTCAATCTTACTTACATCAATGGTATAGTCATCTTCATTGATGTCGCAGAACACCGGAGTTAAGCGATTACGAAGGATAGCCTGGGTGGTAGATGCGAAAGTAAATGGAGTGGTTATTATTTCGCCGGACAAACCCAGAGCATCAATGGCCAGTTCAAGAGCCAGATGCCCATTAGCAAATAGAGAAATATTATCCACGTCCAGATATTCAGATAGTTTCTCCTCTAAAGCTTGGTGTTTTGGCCCGGAATGAGTGAGCCATCGACTACTCCATATATCTTTGATCTCATGTATATACTCCTCATAAGGCGGCATAGATGGTCTAACAACCGGTGTGGATTTTAGATTCATAGTTACCTCCCTGCTTTTTAGTTACTTTTAAAATGTCATCAATCTGCCTGCTTTGGGATTCTATTTCAGCGTAGGATTCCAGACGGAGAGTCTTATCGGCAATACATTGGTAAAAGTGGTCAATCGATCCCAGGAACTGATCGTTCCCGGCAATCTCATAGACTCTCTCTTCCTGCTTCTTCAGAAGTACTGTAGCAGTTAAGTTTGTAGGGGCCGTAAAAATTCTTGGAGCATAAATACAGCCTTCGCTTCCCCATATTTCCAGCTCACATTTATAGCAATTATCCATCCCAAAGGAAACCTGGGCCGTAATGCCATCCTCATTTTCTAAAGTAGCACTTCCAAATACATCGACATTGTGTTCTTTGGCAGAATGTAGTGAAGCTGTCATGGTTTGTGCTGTTTTACCAAGCAACAAGGTGGATAATTTAATTGGATAACCCCCGCAATCCATCACGGCTCCTCCGCCTAGTTCTTTGTTATATCTAAAATCAGCAGCTCCCCGGTAAGGAAAGCCAAAAGCAGCTCTTATCTGCCTTATTTCTCCAATCTCTCTATCCTCAATCAACTGACGAATTTTGTTAATCTGCTCATGATAACAAAAGGCATAGTTTTCGTGGACTGCCAATCCCTTTTGCTCTGCTAATTTAAGCAACTTCCTGGTATCTGCCAAATTCGTTGTGAAAGGTTTTTCCAGCAACACATGCTTCCCACATTCCAAAGCTTTTTTGGCCCATAGATAGTGTAAAGCCGGAGGCAAGGGAATATATATCCCTTCAACGCTTGAAGACAAGAGCTGTTCATAGCCGTTAAAAATAGCACCTTTATATTTGTTGATAAAATCATCAGCCTTTGCCATGGATTTTCTGAACATGGCTTTTAGTTCATACTCATGATAGGAGCCATTAGACGATTCATTTCGCTCATGGGGTTTGGCAATAGCTACTCCTACATATTCAAAGTGTTTACTCTTTTTAAGTGCCGGTAAAAAACGATTAAAGGCAACATCCGAGGGGCCTAAAATACCCATTAGTAATTTTTTCATTTCACACCTCCAGCAAAGAGAGTAGATTGCGCAGTTGGATATTTAAGCAGTTATTTACCTGGGTAAGAGTATTTAGGGTCTTATAATCACTCCAAAAATAACCTTGCGGCAAATCTGAGGGGATCTCATCGTTCTGAACTTCAATAATGACATTGCGATTTTGTTCGTGATAAAAGCGTCCGCCTTCTTCCGACAACAATACATTGACCCTAACACCCTTTCCGGATGAAAGCTCTTCATAAAATAAACGGGTAATCTCATCCTCATCTCTTGCCTGAGTCGCTTCATGCTGAACAGTAGGTCCTAATTCTATTCCATCCAAGCAGCCAATTTCAGGCTTAGCCTTGACAAGAAATTTCTTTACGCCCTTATCTTCACAACTTAGGAGTCCAAAAGTGGCAATTCCCTGAGCCTCAAAAAGCGGTTGTGTCCAGTTAACCACTTCCCGTCCTTCAATGGATATGTCACAAAAAATCAAGCGAAAGGGAAAAGGATCCTCACACACAAATTGATTCTCCTCCATATGCCATTTCTTTAAAGAATTCAGGCCTACTAATCTTGTCGATATCTCACTGAACATTTTATAATTATTAAAAGCATGGTATATATCTGTTAATATAGGCAGGCTTGCTGTTCCACGAAGGGAGCGCAGCAGGGTCTTATCCTTACATTTATTTTCAATTTCTTCTAGTTGGCTTTTTTCCGGTTCCAGTTCCGGATCCACCAGGGAAAAAGGCAGGCAAGAAAGAACCGTACGGGTATCCATATTAACCAAGTTATCATAACGCATTAATTCTTTAATCTGACCCAACGTCATCCATTGATGAGTAGGCGGTACAATAATGTCTTGGTCCAAATGCAAAAGAACATTTCGATTTCTTTTTTTCAAAAACCGTGAAGATTGTTCAGATTGAATCTGATCGACCAGAGTTTGGTTAGGTTTTGCTTCTATAAAACAGTCCAGAAAAGCAGGTCTCTTTCCTCCATGTTTTTGGGTAAAATTACTCTTGGTTGCTTGGATGGTAGGTGAAATCTGGACTTTATTAATATTGCCCGGCTCTATTTTGGCCTGCATTAAGAAGTGTAGTACTCCGTTTATCTTGCGGAAGATAATTCCTAAGAATCCGATTTCATTCTGGATAATAATGGGCTGCTCTGCCAGCAGCTCATCGTTACGATACTGTTGAATTCCGGATATGGAGAAAAAGCTATGGTTTTTATTCCTGATTAAACCGGAATCCTTATCAAAGAACCAAAAATTGCTATGCTCTAAAGGTATTCTCTCTAAGTTAACTTCCAGATCCCTGTTTTGTGCATTGATCCATTGAAGTAAGGCATCGATTGAATTGACACCTTCCTTTGTGAGCCAGGAGTTTATTAAATCATAAAAAATATTATTCATAATAAACGTCTCCTATAAGTTAAATGCTCTAACATCAGGTATTACCCGGAGGTTTGGCGGAGCTCCCTTTTCATTCTCTGCCGGTGCCGCCTTTAGCAGCGGCATGGAGGGCTACCCTACCGAAATGCCAAGAATAACATACCGAAATAATATATCCGCCTACATATTCCGTACGAATAAACACATTACTCTTATCTAATTTGAGAACATCAAAGGAATTAAAGGGTATCGTCATGCCTTTGCCAGCCCATTTAACATAAGCTTCTTTCCTCGTCCATACTTTAGCAAATCTTAGATCTTGGTTTCTCTTCCGGGCAAAGATGTAATCTTGCTCATTCTGAGTAAAAAACCGCTCGGCAACACGTTTATTAAAATTTTTTACTCCTTCAATATCTACCCCTACCGGTTTGTCTGACACGGCACACACAATAGCCCCTTTTTTGTGAGCTATATTATAGTGTATATTTCCATAGTCTCTTAAATAAGGTTTGCCAAACTCATTAATACCTATGGATAAACTGCTGCCATCCACACCTAACCATTGACCTAAAACTTTCCTGGCAAACAGTTCGGAGTAATAAACAGCATTTTCTATTTTTAAGAAATACAGTTTGGTCATCTGCAGCTATCCTTTATCCTGTTCTCTGGTAACATTTATCTCGTTTCTCTGGCAGGATTACCGAATACTTTCGTATTGCCTGCAACATTCGTTATTACTACGCTGCCCGCACCAATATAGGCATTATCACCAATGGCAATATGCGGAATAATGGTGGAACCTGCGCTGACAAAAACGCCACTGCCAATGGTTACATAACCTAGAATGGCCGCTAAAATGCTTACCGTAGTATAATCCCCAATCCGACAATCATGAGCAATTTTGGTGTTGACATGAACATGATTACCTAGCACAGCATTGGGCCCGATAACTGCGTCCCTGTAAAGAATGACTCCTTCTCCCAGTGAGCAGTAGTCATTTATCTCAACATTCGGGTGAATGATATTGGCAAATTTCGCCCCCTTATCCCCTAATCGTTGAGTTACAATTCTCTTGGCATTAGGATCAGCTATAGCACAGACATATTCTTCTCCCGGTTTGGGAGTCCACTGATCAATGCTACCCATGATATGGAAATCTCCATTTGTGAGTGTGTGAATATCTAAGCCGCTGTCGGCAACAAATCCTTTGATATTCCAGGTCGCCTTAACTTTATTTATTTCTTTCACGACCTGTAATACATCCCTGGCTGCATTGGAAGCTCCTACAATAATCAGGTCTTTCATGTCATATCTCCTTCAGTTTTTTTAGAGGATTCCGGCAAGTATCCTGCTATTTTCAAAACATAACTCAAACATTCAAACTTTAATAATCTGGCCGCTCCAAAATAAAAGACAGCACCCACGAGCACTTGGAGGATAAGGGTTATTCCCACCGGCAATTCAAAAAGCATGATTGAGTAAACAACAACACCCATAGCAAGGGCAAGAAGAAAAGAAGGCAGGATGTCAACTATCTGTTCATGGATCGGGTAACCAAGTAACTTTATGTTTGGATAGGAATTGATCACTAAGCTGATCAAACCAGTGACAACTCCGCCGATAGCTATAGAAAATATTCCCTGGGGTATGGTTATAACAAGTATGATGATCCCTAGGGACTTTTTTAAGATTTCTAATTTCAAATTAATATCACTTCGGCCAATGGCACTAATTGCCTGCAGGTTTGCAGTATGGATCGGGTAAAGGGCAAAGTAAGCGCAATATATCTGAAGGAAGGGCACACTATAAAGCCATTTGTCGGTTAAAATTAACCTCACCATAGGATTCGCTGCGGCAGCGAGTCCTGCCATAATGGGAAAGACAATAAAGGAACTTGTGACTATGGAGCGGCGCATCATATTCTTAAGCTTCAATTTATTATCCTGAACCCGAGAGAAGGCCGGAAACATAACCGCCTGGATCGATCCGTTAAGACTTGTTACGATAACTCCCGGAAATTGTTTCCCCCTGTTGAAATAGCCAAGCATCTGGGTACTAAATAATTTTCCAATGACAATGGTGTAAATATCTACATATATTGTGTCTATCAAAGAAGTAAGCAGCATTTTCCAGCCAAAGGAAAAAAGCCCGGCAGCTTTTTTAGTTGAAAACAGCATTTTCGGCCGCCATTTCACTACCTTGGCCATAAAGAAACAGTTCAAGATGACATAGGCTATCTGTTGGGAAACCAGCGCCCATACTCCGAAATCCCCAAGAGCCATCACAATCCCTACTGTTCCGGAACAAATTATGGCACCCATACTGCTAAAAAATAGTTTTTTAAACTGCATATTTCGCGAGACAAAGGCTATTTGCACAGAATTTGCAGCACTGAAGGGCAGAGAAATCGCCAATACGCGCAAGACAAGGTCAAGCTCCCTGATCTTGTAAAAATAAGCGATATAAGGAGCTGAGAAAAAAAGCAGCAAATACAATAGGCAGGAACCGGCAAGACTTAGGAAAAACACCGTGGAAAAATCGGTCTCGTCAACATCCTGGTTCTGTATAAGGGCCGAACTAAAGCCCCTTTGCAGAAGGATATTAGACAAATTGATAAAAATTGTCAGCAAAGCTATCGTCCCAAAATCCTCTGGCAGGAGTAACCTCGCCAGAACAAGCTGAATTATTAATTGGATTCCTTGAACTCCCAAGCTCTCAAGCAACTTCCAAAACAAGGATGAAATAACAACCTTCTTTGTGTCATTATTCTCGTAATCGTTAATTTCAACACTTCCCAACTATCATTGCCTAATAGATTCAGGCTTTGCCATACAACAGCCTATGACGCAAACCGCTGACTCTTGTCGTTACGACAAGGAAAGGGTACTTCAGCAAGGTAAGCATGATTTTGAAGGCAACAGAGGTTTTATTAGGAAAGACACTGCACATATATTGGAAGTTATCCCACTTATCTTTATCAGGCTTTATGATTGTCTTACCCAAGGCAATCGTGGTATACAAAATCAGAAGCTTTGAGTAATTCAGCTTAACCCCCAGCACATCTTTGGCAAAGTCCTGCATAGCAAGACATTCGTCGAAAACAAAGCGATTAACATTGATTTTAGACAGCTGGGCACTCCAGCTATCACCCCCCGCATAAATACGCCGGTGATGGCTCATGACTTCCTCGCAGCAGTAAGTATCCCCCCGTAGGGAAATGAGCATCGCTTTCTTGACATCCCCTGTTGCTTTGATCTTCCCAAATTTATCCTCCGCCTCAGGATCACTAAACTCAATGGCTTCTCTCCTGTGCATGAGAGTGGCAGTTTGCCCGAATAATAATCTCTTTTTTTGGTGGGTTTCCAAGGTGTAAACCCCCCGTTTTCTGTAGCCGTAAAAGTAGCGGCTGGACAACATTTTTCCCTTTTCATCGACTTCCCAGCATTCATGGCTGGTTGCCATATATTCAGGATGCTCTTCCAGAAAATCCACTTGCTTTTGCAATTTATACGGATCAGTCCAATAATCATCCCCTTCACAATAGGCTATATATTTACCCCTGGCTGCAGGAAGAATAAACTTATGGGTAATAGAAACATGTTGGGAATATTGATTTTCCCTTTGGAGTATGGGTTTAATGATCTCAGGATACTTTCCAGCGTATTCCCTGATAATTGCTGCTGTAGTGTCCGTTGAGGCATCGTCATGAACAATAATTTCATAAGCAAAGCTTGTCTTTTGCCTCAACATGGAATCAAGAGCTTGCCTTAAGTACTTTTCATGTTGATAGGTCAAGCAGCTAACACTGACCATAATCTTATTAATAGCTTGAATTTCATCACACATTAATCTGTTTCATCCTTTCCTTGCTGCTGATTTTTTGCTGCCTGTTCCAACTGTAGACCACAGCAATGGCGGCCCAGAACTCAGGTACATACCAATAGGAATCGGAGAGCAGCAGCTTTAAGGAGCAAACCAAAAAGATTAAAAACAAATCCAGCCAATCCTCGTCCCGGCATTTAATCAGTGTCCTGACACAATGGTATAAGAGAAAGAAGATTAACAATCCCCCCCCCAGGACACCAAAGGTTAGCAAAATTTCCAGGAAGATATTATGGGGGTACCCCCAAAAATAATAATTCCCGATGACATAGCGATCGCCGTACAGTCCGTAACCGAAATGACCCATATTTTTAAGCAGCTCGATGGACATCTCATAGATTGCTGCCCTGCCATTATCATCACCTATGGAGCCGGCTAAGAGCATGTTTATACTTCTCGCTGAGATACCATGACTTTGCAAAAAAATCACAAGCAGCCCGATTAGATCCTCAAGTTTTAGATAGATCAGCAAAAAGGCAGGTACCGTCAGTCCCCAGATGACCTTGACTTTACTCGTCATAAAACCTCTTATCAACATCACCGTAAAAAACACCAGAATCCACAACAAAGGTGCCCGCGAACCCGCCACTAAAATCATAAACAGACACATAATGCTAAGCACCCAGTGCCATAGTTCCTTATCTTTCATTGCGTAATACAGAAACACCATGGAAGGCAGCATCATGTCATAGCCAAAGCTCATGCTATAAGATAGTTCTTCATAGCCGTTGGCCGTCAATGCTAACCAACTGCCCACTCGCATGGCATTCGCAAACTTATACAAGCCATATACAACCAAGATATAGGAGATGGATTTTAGATTTTTTAGCAGCTGCTTCGGATCATTGACCAATCGCACCATAAAATAAGCATACAAGGCACGATCCGGTCTGAAGATGTAATTAAAGACCCCGTAAAGGGGATGGTGAAACCAAGCTTCATATTCAGGATGAACCATAATTGTCATTCCAAAGGCAACCAATGCCGCCGCCCAAAGCAGCAGGAAATCAAGCATACGTCTTCTCTCTCCACTTGCCAAGGGCATCAGCAAGAGAGGAAAGTATATAATAATAGAAGTTAAAATCCAGGCATAGTCTTCCAATCCATACAGCCTGAACAGCCGGGTCGTACAAAATGAAATCATATCTGAGGCCAAGAACATCATAAAACACAGATTAGCAAGAGTTTGTTTTGATAACCTAAATCCAAGGGCTGTTACATTTTGCTTCGGCTCCAGCTGCAGCTCCATATCCATCCTCCACTTTATCGAGTATCTAAACTTTTTAATTTTTCCGTCAAGCTCGATAAATAGCCTTATACTGAACCTTACCGGTCTCATTGCGGGGTATTCTATCCAAAACATCCACAGCAAAAGCAGACCTGATTATCCCGGTTTTTTTACTGATAAATCTTTGTACTTCATCTTTGTATTGCTCCTCTGTGATATAGATATCCATGCGTCGATCTGTGCCTGTACAGACACAATCGATCTGGAACTCATCCTTAATTAACCTTTCACACCGGTCCAGACTGACCCGCAGCCCATAAAGCTTCAAAAACCTGCTTTTCCTGCCGATGATGTAATAGCATCCGTCCCTATCTCTTCGGGCAATGTCCCCCGTATGAAATTCTCCCAGCCATTCATCACCCAACAGCAAATCTTCCCGGTCAAAAGCATACCCCATGGTCACATTCTGCCCTCTATAGCCCAACTCGCCCTCGGCTTCCTTTTCCTTTATTTCCTGACCCTTTTCATCCAGCAAAAACAACTCACCCCCGGGTATCCCTCGGCCAATGCTTCCGATCTTAGCTTTAGCCAGCTCCGCAGGTAAAAAGGCCAGACGGGCTGATGTCTCGGTTGTGCCATAAGTAGCGAAAAATCTTTTCCCGGTACGGCTGGCATAGTCCGCTATCTCGGCAAACATGGCAGCCGTCAGCTTTCCTCCTCCTTCGGCGAAGGTGGTTAAGTATGGCAAATCCATGCGCGTGAAACGTAGCTTAAATAAAACCTCATAACTGAAAGGAACTCCTGTAAAATTAGTGGCACGCTGATCCTTAATATTACGCCAGAAATCAGGACTCATAAGATTATGCTCCGTCAGCAGCACGGATGCACCTACGTAGAGATGACTGTTAATGACATTAAGCCCCATGGTATACTGCATGGGCAAATCCACAATGGCACGATCGTCCTTTGTCCAGCCGAAAAAAGCGGCAACATTTTTGGCGTTTGCTTCAAGATTACTGGTTTTATGACGCACCAATTTCGGGCTGCCGGTTGAGCCGGAGGTTGTGAGCAGCATGGCTAAGTCGTCATTAATGGGATATATGTCATGTTTCATAGGAACAAGAACAAATCCATAACTTTTATATAGGATGGATAAGTTAAATTTAGATACAAGGCTCTCGGGCATCCATAGGTAAGCCGGTGTGTATTCCCCCAGCAAATGGGCCAGTAACTTGAAGTCTATAGCTGCACCCAGCAAAAGAGGAACAACCTGATTAGCCAAACAGCCTATGTAGCCAGCCAGCCCGCCAATGGTATTCTTACACAGACAAAAAACGATGGACCGCCGTGGCAGCATGGCTCCGAAGGCTATGGTAAAGTCACACAATTCGCCATAGCTTAATGACCTGCCCGTATCATCAATGGCGGCAATTAATTCCCGGCTTTGTCTATCAATACCTAAATACATATCATTTCACCTCACATTATTGTGCAGCCATCGACGGCAAGAACTTGTCCTGAAACATACCCGGACAAATCTGAAGCAAAAAAAACGCAGGCTCGTGCTATATCTGAAGGTTCCGCCAGGCGCCCCATGCTGATGTTGGCAATTCTGCCTTTTAACTTTTCAATATCTGCACCCTGCATCATCTCTGTTTTGGTGAGACCCGGCGCAACGGAATTCACCCGGATATTTTTCGAGGCAAGCTCTTTGGCGGCAGATTTTGTCAAAGCTATCACCGCACCCTTTGTTGCCGAATAGACCAGTTGACCCGGGTTGCCTCTGATACCGACCATTGACGAGATGTTGATAATGCTGCCGCCCCTTTCTTGTCTGGACATCAGCCTGCTTGCCATTTGCAGCATTTCAATGGTGGCAAAGACATTAATGGAAAACATTCGTTCCATATTTTCCGGGGATATCATCCCGATCAGCTCGTTATATTCAACCCCTGCATTGTTCACAAGGACATCGAGCCGTTGTTTTTCCTTTCTTATCTGACTAAAAGCATTCCGAACCGCAGCCGGATCAGTTATGTCAAAATAAAGGGGGGTAATTCCCTGACGCATACTGCTTTCCGTAAGCCAGGAATCTAGCGAACCTTCTCTGGCGTCATTGGCATACACAAAAGCACCTTCAGCGGCCAAGCTTTCAGCGATTGCACGACCGATACCTCTTCCCGCACCGGTGACAATACATACCTTATCTCTTAATAAGCCTGTCATTCTTACCTCCTGAAATCATTCTAAAAATCATTAAAGGAAATCTTATACTTTTCCAGTATCCTCATACCGTTCTCATAGGAACCAAATGAAAGTATATCTTCAATTTCAAACAGAACATTAAAAGTATCTTCAAGCTCTGTTATCAAGGACAGGTGAGCAATTGAATCCCAATTCTCTACATTATTAAAGGTAAAGTCTTTGTTTAACTGACTGTCATTGATATTGAATAAGGTGGTGAAAATCTTGTTGTATTTTTGCCGGTTATTCATAGCTCGCATCTCCTTAATAAACTCCGTAAAACTCCTTAAAAACTTGAATTTTACCGTGTACTTCTGGCAGGATTCCCAAAAACCTTGGTATTGTTCTCTACATCATTGATCACAACACTGCCCAGACCAACATAAACGTCATCGCCAATTCGTTTACTGGGCACAATTGCTGCATGACTGCCCAGAAAAACCCTCTTGCCCAATTTGACCTCTCCATTAACACCACAGTGGGAAGATATGGTGGTGTAATCCCCAACCCAAGCATCATGGCCAATCTTCGAAGACAACAATGTGACAAAATCCCCTACATAGGCGTCGGGTCCTATCCCCGAATTGGGGTAGGCCACCAAGCCAATACCATAGCCTGCGCTTTCGGCAATTCTGGCGGTGGGATGAATAACGGATACAAATTCCGCACCCCGCTCCATAAGCAGCTGGGTTACCTTTTCTTTAAGCACCGGTGAAGCAATGCCCAAAGCAAAGCATTGATTTTCCTCAACCTTCCAGTCTGCTATTTTGCCGATGATTTGATAGCTGCTTTTTTTATCAGTCAATTTATCTAAATTGTCATCAATAAAACCCAACACATTCCAGGTAGGCTTATTTTCATTGATGTCCTTCACCCACTCCAGAACTTCCCGCCCGTGCCCTCCGGCACCAACAATAATCAGATCTTTCACATCATAACCCCGTTTATTCTCTAGCATTTTCGAACTTCTCCCATTCCAGGACAACCAGTTTTTGATTGATTCTTTGCTTTTTGGGTTTTAAATCCTCCGAATAGGCATTTAGGTCTAATAATCTCTTTTTCACGTAATCGTCAAAAATTCCTATAACCCTGGCCGGGTTCCCCCCAACAATAGTATTTTCCGGAACATCTTTGGTAACAACACTCCCTGCCGCTACAATTGCCTGAGGACCAATCCGGACATTATATAAAATGGTAGAATTAGCACCGATAAAGACATCGTCCATGATCTCAATACAACCGATTTTTTCTGTAAACTTATGATCAGGAAATGCTTTATTCAGTATGTTATGAGTTACATCATGGGTGAGAAAAGTCACATTCGAGGCAACCATAATATTGTTATGGAAACGAATTAATCGACCATAGAGGGGAATTTTTCTGGACTGAATCATAACATTCTCGCCCATGGCGTTGTAAATTCTTTTCTTTTTGGCAAATTCCGCCCGCCGAAATCCATTGCTGATCAATGCCATTCTCACCATCAGCCAATAACGCTTAATGTGCATCCTATTCTCCCTCATTATTAACGCCTATCCTTAATCCTTATATGGCAGAGGTTCATCTTACAAATATCTCAGGCCCTAAATGTTCTATTCTCAGCCCCACCAAACTCTTCCATGGTCTGATTCCCAGACTGATTAACCCCGCTCCTGAGCAGAACAATCGCCAAAGTCTTAAGGAAAATCCTTAAATCCAAGCAAAAGGAAATATGCTCAACATACCAGACATCATATTTAAAACGTGTCTCCCAGCCAACCTGATTACGGCCATGAATCTGTGCCCAGCCGGATATTCCCGGTGTCACTTCATGCCGCCGCATCTGTTCAGGCGTGTAACGCTCTAAATACTGCACCATCAGTGGACGGGGACCAATGAAACTCATATCCCCTTTTAAGATATTAAAAAGCTGGGGCAGCTCATCCACACTAAGCTTTCGCAAAATCCCACCGACAGGAGTCAGACGTTCCATATCGGCTAAGGGACGACCATCTTTCTCCCTCTCCAGGCGCATGGTACGAAACTTGTAAATCGTAAATACTACACCATCTTTACCTGGCCGCTCTTGTTTAAAGAGTAGGGGACCCCGAGATCCTAACTTAATGGCAATGGCTGCACAAAGCATAATCGGGGCTGCAATAATCAACAAAAGAATTGAAAACAATAAATCCAACACTCTCTTGACCTTAACGTAAGACGGCATGGTCACTCTACACTCCCAGTTCACATCATCTTCAGCCGTGCTTCAGAATCAGAGATAGAGGCATTGCCAATAGCTCTCCGAACCTCAGCCACAACCCTATCGATTTGCTCCTCAGTGATATTGTTAAAAAACGGAATTGCCAAAGTACCCCTGGCAACATGCTCTGTAACCGGCAAATCCCCTTCCTTATAGCCAAACATCTCTCGGTAGAAAGGCTGAAGGTGTATCGCAGTGAAGTATGGCCTGCAGCCGATCCCCCGATCTAAGAGATTTTGCATGACAAGATTTCGATCAATCCAGGGTTCAAACCTAATGACAAAAACAAACCAACTCATTTTCGCTCTCTCGTCAATGGCCGGAAGAATAACCCCTTTAACATTCTTTAATTTTTCCATATACAAATCTGCGGCTCGCTGACGTTTAGCCAGAATCTCATCAATACGTTCTAATTGGGCAATACCAAGAGCGCAACAGATATCACTTATCCGATAGTTGTAACCGAGCCGAACATGATCGAGCCACTGAGTATCAATGCCCCGTCCTTGATTGCGAAGACTGTAACATAACTCAGCCAGGTTTTCATTGTTCGTAACAACCACTCCGCCCTCACCCGTTGTCATTTGCTTATTCGGATAAAAGGCAAAGACCCCGGCATTAGACATCGTCCCGGCTTTCTTGCCATTCCACTCTGCCCCAATCGCCTCGCAGGAGTCTTCAATAATAGCTAAGCCATGTTTTAGGGCAATACGTCGGATGTCATTCATGTTGGCAGGCTGCCCAAAAACATGAACCGGTAAGATGGCTTTGGTTCTTGCGGTAATCTTCTCTTCAATTTGTGCTGTATCCAAGTTATAGGTCTTCTCATCAATATCTACAAACACAGGTTTAGCCCGTTCAAATAACATACAATTACTGGAGGAAATAAAACTAAAGGAGGTAGTAATTACTTCATCACCATCCTTTATTCCCAGAGCAGCTATAATCATATGTAAACCACTGGTTCCGCTATTACAGGCTATTGCATACTGGGTTCCGGCGTAAGCTGCCATTTTTTCCTCAAACTCATTTAATTTGGGCCCTAAACTTAACTGATTGGAGTCTAAGACCGCCAGTACGGCTTGTTTTTCTTTCTCTGTGATATCTGGTCTTGCTAACGGAATCATCTAAAAACCCTCCCTATCTCTTGCTTCCCCGGAAGTTGTTGGAACCCCGGCACAACCTCAGCCAACTCTTGGATGATCTCTTCCCTGGTCAAGTACGAACCCCTTTCCCTAATCAACTGAACCAACCCCTCAATCCCTGCAACATTAATTCCATTGGGCTTTGCGACAAAAATTCTCTGATGTTTCGTACTCGTAGTCCCCTCTTCCGCCGTGAGCAGCTCCTCAAATAACTTTTCCCCGGGACGTATGCCTGTATATTCAATCTTAACGTCCACATCCACATCGAACCCTGACAACCGGATTAAGTCTCTTGCCAAATCAACAATTTTGACCGGCTTTCCCATATCCAGAATGAAAACCTCCCCGCCCCGAGCCATGGCACCGGCCTGAATCACCAGCTGGGCCGCTTCCGGAATCGTCATAAAGTAGCGAACCATCTCAGGATGAGTCACTGTCACGGGACCACCCTTGGCAATCTGCTTCTTGAACGTGGGAATGACACTTCCCCGGCTCCCCAGGACATTGCCAAAGCGGACGGCGACAAAACGAGTCTGGGATTGTTCGTCGAAACTTTGAATGATCATCTCGGCTACACGTTTGGTGGCCCCCATAATACTCGTCGGATTGATGGCCTTATCTGTAGAAATAAGGACAAAAATTTTAACATGGGCAGCATCCGAGATCTCTGCCACGTTATAAGTTCCTAGGATATTGTTCTTCAAGGCTTCTTCAGGATTTCGCTCCATGAGCGGAACATGCTTATGAGCAGCGGCATGAAAAACAACTCCCGGTTTGAACCTGCGAAAAACCAATTCCACCTTTTCTCGATCCTTCACGTCCAGGATTTCTGTAACCAGGTTAATCTCGGGACATTCCGAACGCAGTTCTTGCTCGACATCAAAAATGCTGTTCTCGCCCCGTCCCACCAGGATAAGCTTCTGCGGGTTAAATCGACATATTTGCCGGCAGAGTTCCGAGCCGATGGACCCACCGGCTCCTGTAATTAAGACGGTTTCTCCCTCTAAATAACCCGCTACTTCCTCAATATCAAGATTCACCTGCTCCCTTCCCAATAAATCTTCGATCTGCACTTCGCGGATTTTTAAGCTGTCCACCAATCCGCTGAAATAGTTGTAAATGCCGGGAATGATCCTAATGACAATCCCACTCTTTTCGCAAATCTCCGTCATATCCCGAATCACATCCCCCGGCGCTGAAGGCATGGCAATAATGACCTCTTCAATTTCATGGGATTTGACAACTCGTGTGATATCCTTCCTGGTTCCCAAGACGGGAATTCCCATCAATTTAAGCTTTTGCTTTTCCGGAGCATCATCGATGATCCCGATGGGGTAACCTTCACGATAATTGCTGTTTTTCAGTTCACGAACCGCTAAGGCCCCGGCATCTCCTGCCCCAATAATCAGCACTCGCTTCGGTATTCCGGACAAATGCAGATTGAAAACACTATCTTGTAATATCCGTCCCAGGAAACGAGAGCCTCCGATTAAAAACGTGGTGGTCAGCCATAATAACACGGCTACCGTGTTGGGATAACGCATCGGGGCTAAAAAATAAATGACGAGTATTACACTACTCGTTCCAACCGTTACGGCATAAACGATTGAAAGAAGTTCATTGATACTGGCATACTGCCAAAGCCGTTTATAGAGGCCAAATAATGAGAAGATGACTAAGTAAATGAGGGTTCCGGCCCAAGCTGTGTGATAATATGTCAAGAAATATTCCTGAGGAATATCTCCTTCAAAACGCAGGTAGAAACTTCCAAATGCCGCTAAGTTAACCAGTACTCCATCAATTAACATTAACGCTAAGGATTTCCGGTTAAATTTCATGAATAAACCTTCCTTTACAGTAGTACAATACGGAATCATCGCCTCCTTACTCAAATTTTTCTGCTTCGTTCAACGTTTTGTTGATATCATCGAGAAAGACGGCTAGATAGTTCTCTTAGAATATTAAGGACTCAATCGATTCTCAAATGCCTTCGTCTGTTTTAGTACAGTTATGAGCCAACCCTTTGGTTTGAATTTATTATAAGTCGCTTCCAATATTTGTACATCCGTAGAAACTACGGGAAAAACAAATAAATTTCCAGTATTTACTACAGGGTGCCTTCGGGGTCGGGCAGCTTCGCCACATCCGCTCACCAGCATTCCGAGGCTCGCCTACTCGCCAGCGCGGGAGCTCCGCCAAACCTCCAGGTAATACCTGATGTGAACCCGTGGCTCCGCTGCCCCGCGCCGGCTTGCAGGCTTCACCGCCTCTCCATGCAATGGGTTCACTCCTGTGGACGAAGCTGCCCTGACTCTCGGGTCTGACTGGGGTTTTTCAGAGTAGCCTTTCATGCCGCTTACACTCCCAACAAACTGGCTGAAGGAGCGCTTGTCTGCTAAGCGGATGCGTCAGTGGAGCCGCGCTAAGGCGAGCGCCGACGGTTCGCGTCCCCGTAGCGCGCCGCAGGTTCACATGCAGAAATATGGAGCAGTATCATTTTAGTTGAGTCAGAAAACTCGTAAATCTGGAAAGAATGGTTGTGAAAGGATGGATATTCCAGATGCGAGATTATGACGATGACTTTAAAGAAGAAGCTATCAAATTGTCCTATGAATTAGGACCCACCAAAGCCTCCAGACAATTAGGCATACCTTCAACGACATTACGTACATGGCGCGACAAATTAAATAAACATGGCGATCAAGCCTTTGTAGGTAGTGGTCACCCGCGTATCGACCCTAAAACTGCAGATATAGCTGCATTGGAAAAGAAGATCAAAGAACTGGAATCAGCTAACGATATTTTGAAAAAAGCATTAGGTTTTTTCGCCGAGAGCCAAAAGAGATAGCTGCACGAGAACTATTCAGATTTATACGGGTACAAAAGATTAAAGAACCAACTAAGCATAGTATCAAAGAATTTTGTAAGGTACTAAAAGTTAGTGAGGCCGGTTATTACAAATGGCTACGCCTCCAAAATCGCCCCTATAAATATAATGACCTTTTGGCTAAAATCCTTGAGATTCGTGCAGAAAATCCGGACTATGGACCCTATCGAATTTATTTGGAGTTGAAGCTTTTTCACAATTACACCCAAAGCTATTATCTGATCCTGAAACTTTGCAAAGAGCATAAGCTTAGACTCAAGAAGAAGTTCTATGCCAAAGGGATTACCAAGGCAGATCCATCAGCACAAGCCAGTGAAAACTTGATTCAACAAGATTTTAGTGCCTCGTTACCTAATCAGAAGTGGCTGGGGGACATCACAGAAATCCCAACTTCTGACGGAAAGCTCTATCTTGCTGCAATACTAGACTGTTTTGACGGAAGCATTGTCGGGTTTAAAATGGCTGATAACATGAGAGCTGAGCTTTGCGTCGATGCCTTCTTATCTGCCGTCAAAAAATATCCAGCTACTGGAATGATCTTTCATAGCGACAGAGGAAGTCAATATACCAGTAAACTTTACCGAGAAACTTTGGCCCGGTATGAGGCAGTCCAAAGTATGAGCAATACCGGGAAATGTTTTGATAATGCTAGAATGGAATCGTTTTTTGCTACACTAAAGAAAGAGAAAATCTATAAGTACAAAACAGAAACCATGAGCATGAATGTTGTTAAAAGCATGATCTTTAGGTTTATAGAAGTCTACTATAATCGTAAAAGAATTTACACGACTAATGACGGCTATCCTCCTCTGATCAAGCGTTTAAACTATTACAAAGAGCAGTTAATAAAAGCATCTTAAAAAATGGGCAGTCAAGGTCTTGCTCCTCAAAATTGTCGCAAGACCCATCTCAATTATTTTATGGTGAAGTTCGTCAAGGTCAGGTTGTATTTTCCAGAGAAAAGATTTCTGGAAAATCTCCACCTTACCCTTGACTTCACACCAACTACCGGATATCAACAAGGGCAATCTTATGCCAGAATTACGAGTTTAGGGACTAAACTAAATTTGACAATTCCAATACCCAGAGGTTCGGACGCGCTCGCGAACCGTCCAGCGAGCCAGCGGCGCAACTCGCAGACGCGTGCAGACAAGCGCTCCGCCCCAAAGCTAGACAGAAGAACCGTCCCCTGTCTCCCAGGAGGTGTCTTCAGGCTAGTACAAAAAAAAACGCTTTGAACGGGCTTAAAAAGACGTTCAAAAGCGTTTTTTCTCACTATTAAGAGTCTATAACTGGATTGCTAATCATTCTTTAGCTAATCCTATCCCCCATCCCCTGATCCTTGGTATAAATCAATACCGCCTCTAAGCGGGATTTAGCGCCTAACTTTGACAAGATATTGCTGACATGGAAATCCACAGTGCGGTTTTTAATCTCCAAGGCAGCTGCGATCTCTTTATTGCGCAAGCCCTGGGCAATTAATTCGATGATTTCTTGTTCCTTGGGAGTCAGAAATGTACCGGATATTTTTTTTGACTCCATGGTATTCGTTCTCATCTCTTCGCCGACAATTACAGATCTAAGATAGGGGGCCATGTTTTGAGAAAAATAGTACTGACCACTACTGCTTGAGACCTGCAAGATTGCCGCTGTCATTTCACTTTTTGTACAGTCTTTAAGCAGAAAGCCATTAGCGCCTTTATTTAAGGAAGCATTAACATACCCCTCCGGGCTTTGTCCCGTAAGCATAATAATCTTAACATTGGGAGCTATCCCTTTAATTTTTTCGATCAAATCAGTTCCGCTGAAATCCGGCAGATTAATATCCAGTAATACCACGTCCGGATGTTTTGTCTGCACTAGTTTTAAACATTCACTGCCATTCTTAGCCGTTCCCACGACAGAGATATAGGACTCAGACGAAAGCAATGATACAGTACCTTCCGCAAAGAGTGTATGGTCATCTACTACTACAACTCTTAAAGATTCCTCCAAACTAGAAGCCATAACTTCCTCCCTCAGTAATTTTAAGTAAGTACACTATCGTAATTAGACTATAACCTGTGAAACCCTGACTCTGTGAAATTGTCAGCTCTATCACACTCTAAATCAGAATAGACGCCTTAAGCATCACTCCCTGACCGATCTTTGAAGTGATAGAAAACTCCCCACCCAAGCTTTCTATCCGTTCTTTCATGCCAATGATTCCGAAATGATGGCCCGTTAATGACCAATCGGCTATCTCCTGGGGGTCAAACCCTTTACCGGAATCCTTCATAATCATTTCGATTTTCTGATTGACCAAGGAAATGGTGACATTAACTCTGGATGAACCAGAGTGCTTGATAACGTTATTAATTCCCTCTTGCAAAAATCGAAAGGCTACCAGTTCAATATCCTCTTTAAACCGAGCCTCTCTACTCATTCCCATGACTTCCAGGACTATAACCAAAAGCTCTTTTTGCATTATTTGCTCAAACATGACCTCGACAGCAGGAATAAGACCCAAATCCCGCAAAGAAGATGGGCGCAAATTACTGCAAATTGAACGAAGTTCATAATTCAAATCCTCTATCATATCCTGCATTACTGAGATCGCTTGAAAACTATTACTTTCACTGGAGAAATTAGTAATTAATTCTTTCATCCTGCGGTTTAGATCTAAGCCTATCTGTAATGATCCGTCATGTATTTCCCGCGCCAGAACTTTCTTTTCTTCCTCAAGGTTACTAAATAATAAGCGATTAATGACTTCCAATCCCTGGCTTCTTCGTTGTGTTTCCCGAGACTTTTTCTCCATGACATTTATTTCCCTGGACAATTGCTTCATGAGATGGATCACTTGGAGGCGTTGACCTAATTGATAACACGCAGTAGTGAGTAACAGTACTTCATTTGCTTTAAATTTGATATAAGAACGACGATGGCCCAGGAACATTCCGCAGGTAAACTCTTCGGAAACAAAGGGTATGTACAATTCCGCAGGAAAATTGCCAGAAAAACACTCGATGGAATGCCCCGTGTTTTTAGCTATTCGATAATAATCTTCCATGATGGATTGTTCTGTTGTATTGCCCAGATATCGTCCTGCCGCACTTTTTGTGTACCACCCTTTCTGATCCTCTGCTATAACAAAGGCACCTTCCAACCCCAGCTGACTCACTAACTCTTCGACGATTAAAGCTTCATTCATCGAGGATGGATTCCCGTGTAATTCAACAATTTTAGTTTCAATCCCACAACTTCCCTGAGTAAAGACGCACTTATCAGCGGCATAATCCACGAAAGCTTTAAAAAGGTTAAAGATGACCAGGGCCATCCCGGTTAACGACAACCATAATAGAAAAGTCTCAAGGTTTAAATCCTTAATCACTCCTATTAGAAATAAAAAATAAGTAAAAAGCACACATGTCAAAATACCGGAAACCAGAGATATAATGAGGGACTCGAGAAACATACGGCCATCCGGCAAACTCTTATTTAGGACAACATAACTAAGGGTAATTGGAACAATTACAATAAAAAGAGCACTAACCTTCGGATTAGCGATAAGCGGGGCATCAATAAGGATAGGAACCGCTGTAAGGATTACAAAGGGCAGCAACCCCATGGCCAGACCCGCAAGCACAATGGCTCCCTGATTCTTCTCCGGCTTATCAGCGGGTAATTTAATAAGCCAAACTAAATTCCCTAAAACTGTAACCGTACCGATCAGCCCATTAACGAGGGGGAGCTTTCTAATTTCAACAACCTCAATAACAACCCCTAAGCCATTTAAAACAAGGATCGTAACAACAAGGGCTGAAATAAGGCCTAAGACCCAAATGATAAGTTGGTTTAATCGATTAACCTTGTTAGTAAAGACAGAAACAAACTTCACTAATAGGACCGGTACGAGGGAGAAACCAATGGCCTCTAATTCTCTCGCCAAGACTAATCCACGACTGGAGACTGGGGCTAAGATTATGACCAATCCGGCCAGCCAATTTAACCAGAACAGAGCATGAGCTTTTATAAGGAAAGGACGCTTTAATACTGTAACCAGGCCTATCAGCCAAAAGATAACTCCTAAAGCCGCCATCGGGAGTTCACTTAACAATGTATAGGTAAAAGGCGGGTTCTCTATTTGGACAACACTCATGGGCATTTCAGGACTTTTTACCGTAAGGGTTGAAGCTCCTTCTGCCTCCCCCCACTTTTTAGTAGAAGGATACTTTCCCGGTTCGTCGTTGTTAACTTTTATAACCATATCCCCTGCACGAATTCCCAATCGATAACCCTCGCCATGGGGATCACTAAACTTTACGGTCCAGTTACCGTCAATACTTTTAAGGCTTAGGCCTACATAGGGTTGATTGAACAGAATAACAACATAGACAAGACAAACTATAATAAAGGCGACATTAGCAGTTCGAAGTGCTAGCCGCCTAAACATTTTATCCAACAAGCTGAATCAACTTCTCTTTTCTTTTTTCCGAAATTGGGATACGGTTTAAAATCTCCAGCGCACGCTGCTTATACATCTCGTGAATTACTGAACAATAATGACCAGCCCCCTCATTGATAACCAATTCTCTTAACTGTCTTTTTTCATTGGTCCCGAATTTAGCTAAACCTTTGCTTGCCAAAGTACTAAGGTACTTTAACTCTTCAGCTTCTATCTCATTAAGAACATTAAGAAGATAAACAAAGGGGAGAGTTTTCCTGCCTTTAATGAAATCACTTTTAGTTTCCGGATTTAGAAAGTCATCGAGATCATTTTTGATTTGACTCATGATTCCTAAACACATTCCGAATTGTTCTAACTGATCGACAAGTGCTTGATCAGCTCCTCCTAAGATCGCCCCAATTTTACAAGCGCCGGCAGTTAAGCCGCCAGATTTTTTATGAATAATCTCAAAATATTCTTCAAGAGTAATTTTCTCTTTACTGTCATTCAAAAACTCCTGAATTTGTCCGTCACAGGCTTGTAACCCCATCTGGTTAAGAACCTTGCTTGCTTCCTCGAAATACCTGGAATTAGATAAAGTCGAAAGGGCTTGGTAGCTAAGAACCAGGATACAAGCAGCGAAATTAACCGCTTGGGCAGGAGGAACTTTACGCCAGGGCAGACTGTTATTATCTTGGTCTTGAATATCGTCCAAAATATCAGCTGCCAAGGCGTAGAGTTCCATAGCAACGGCTCCCTGCAAACCTTCTTCTAAGGCCCCCCCAGTGCTGTCGCAAGTTATAAGCGTTAATTGGGCCCACCCATACCTGCCCTTGATTCTAAAACCGGCATCAAGCCAACAATCAATTATGCTTACGACACCCTTGCTAAGCCCTGATCTGCTCAAAAGCAGTTCTATTTCCTTCGCAATATTTCCGTCCATATTCATGGTATAACTTTGTCCCCTTTTATACCCAATAGAGAGTCGGTTTCATGATAGCCGCTGAAGAATTACCCGACAATTTTTCTTGCGAGAACACTTTTGCTATGGCGTTCAATTCGCAGTTAGTCATTTCGCGGTTAGATTTTAACTTTGGTATTTCTACTGAGCTGCGATTTGGGTTTTTAGCTAATTCGTGAACTAATTCAGCAATGTTGTCAAAGTTCAATTAAATTACCCCTTTCTCTTTAAATAAGTTTGACATCCTTTCCTAAATTCCTCCTATTTCGGGAAATATTACGAAAATCTACATATTTGTTTCCTTCTACTCCACTCATTATCTACAGATCAGACATCTTGTTCCCCTTCTTCTTCCTATCCTCTAAAGAGTTATAATAGTTGTAATAGTAATACTCATTGGTATCCATCTCCACTTTATTGAGAACCGCCCCGAGGATCTTAATCTCCAACTGATCCAGCAGTCCCTTGGCTTTTTGCGCATAACCCTTGTCCACTTCCCCCGAGGCTAAGACCAGGATGACACCATCAACCTCCTGGGCGAGAATCAGTGCATCTGTAACGGCAATAACGGGAGGAGTATCGATGAGAACCATGTCAAATTCCCCACTGACTTCCTCGATTAAACCTTTCATCCGGTTGGACCCCACAAGCTCGGCAGGATTTGGAGGAATGGGACCAGCTGGAAGAAGCCGAACACTTGGCACAGCTGTATCCCAGACAGGTTTTCGATAGTCCTGATCCTCAACCAGGTAAACCGATAACCCCACTCTATTATCTACCCCAAATAGTTTATGTTGAGTGGGATTACGTAAATCAGCGTCAATAATCAGCACAGATTTTCCGGATTGAGCGATACTTACCGCAAGATTAGCGACGGTATGAGATTTTCCCTCCCCGGGACCTGAGCTTGTTACCGCTATTATTTGAGTGTTTGAATCCACACTCGTAAACTGAACATTTGTTCTAAGCGCCCGATAGGCCTCCGAGATTGGAGATTTTGTTTGCTCAAAGGTGATTAACGAATAGACCAATAAAACCGTCTCCTCTTGCCCTTATTTTCCTATTTTATAATCTGGAATGATTCCCAGCACTGGAATCCCTAAAAGCTTCTCAATATCACTTGAGGTCTTAACCGTGTTATCCAGATATTCCAGCAGGAAGACCAAGCCAAGAGACGCCATAAGACCCGCAACAAAGGCAATCAGTATGTTCAGCAATTTATTGGGCTTAATGGGCTTATCCGGGATCACTGCAGTATCCACAATGCTTACACTATCTACTTTTTTAATTTCAATGACAGCCTTAGAAAACTCTTGCGCCATTGTGTTGGCTATCGAGGCTGCCAGCTCAGAGTTTGTATTGCTCGCCTGGATTTCCAAGATTTCTGTCGTCTTCACTGGATTTATGGAGATCAGACGGTCGAGTCCTTCAACCGTAAGCTCTAAGTCCAGTTCATCGATCACTTTTTGTTCGACGGTGCGACTCTGCGCGATCAGAGCATAGGTTTTGGCAAGTTGTTGGTTCGCTAGAAGTACATTATTATCGAGCATCTTGACTGCCTCTTGCCCAGACTCCGCAGCTTTCTTTCCCACGATCAAGGTGGTTGAAGCTCGATAAACCGGTTTTATGACATAAAAACTAATAACCCCACTGGTGAGTGCCGCGATGAGTGGCAGAGCCACCACGATGATCCATCGTTTTCGCAACAAATCCCAATACTGCCTTAAATCTACTTTTTCTTCCATGTCGACCCTCCCAAAAGTTATACTTTCTGCCTAGTACAAAAAAAGCAGAGAGCTGGAATCCCCAACTCTCTGTATAATCCGATATGTCTCCCGCAACCAGCGTATGCAGTACATGCGTTGAGGCAATCAAATTAATTAACAGTCACTGCGATCCTAATTAATTCGTTCGCTTCTACTTGTAAGTCATTCCTCCTATAGGCAGTAATGAATGTTGTACCTTTTGTAGTACCGGCTTTGATAGAAGAGCCGTCCTCAGCAACCGTTACAATTGCTGAATTATCAGATTTCCAAAACAGCAGACTTCCAACATTTAAGGAACCGGTATCTATCCCTTTAAGAGAAAGAGCAAGTTTGGGTTTATTAGCACGTTTCTTCAAAGTAAGCGGCGTCCAGGGATCAGTGATAGTTCCATTGATTTTGCATTCGATCTGAGAACGGATAACAGACATAGCCATTGCCTTTTGAGCGGCATTCGTAGGGTCAATAACCGCCCCTACCTGTTCTTGGGTTTCAACAAGTAACTCGATATTCCAGTCAATATCTGCAAGCTTTTGATTAAAAACGTAATACTTACTATTTTCACGATCCGTAACCTTGTGTAGGGCTGTTCTCAGTAATTGAACTAATTTGCCCTTGATTAGCTCAGCCGAGATTTCTGTACTGGAATAGCCTAGGATTGCCATTAAACCGAAGGGATTTTGTTTGACTTCTTGTTTGATCTCTTTTTGCAGCTCATCTTGGGTAGCCAGTATAAAACTATAGAATAGTTCAATTTTAAAATCATCTCCGAAAAGCGTCCTGAATGTTCTCCCATTCTCAGTTTCAAACGATATGAGCGCACTTTCCATAGCAGCCTTATCATCAGAATAATTGAGCCCTTGAAGATCTAGGAGGGATTTAACGATTGCCGCTTTTGCATCCTCTCTCGTAGCCCCTTTTGCTTCGAATCTTGCAACCACTTGATCCGTCAAAAGTCCATCCAGGGCACTGCTTAACGTCCCATCTTGCACTGCAATCAATAAGTTTGTTCTAGCTTCCTTCAGGGAATCTTTTTCACTGGGATTAAGATAGCCACGGTAGGACAGCATTTCAGTTACGATTTCCTGAAGAGATGCCGTATGTGAGAAACCACCACGTTGGGCGATTAGGGACCCAATTTGGGTTTCAGTTTCTGCGCTTGGGCTAGGGAGAGTTGGGACTGTACCCTCAGCCACAGCATTGAATGGAATCATAGTAAGTACCATACCCGCAATAGCTAATGAAGCTAAGGCTTTTTTTGTTTTTTTCATGAAGTGAATTTCTCCTCTCATTACTTTGAAGATTATCCTCTTACCATTTATTCACTTAAACTACATTGTTTAAAATTTATTATAGGATTGATCCGATCTTTGTACATCCGTATAAACTACAGGTAAATAAAAAAAGAACCCGGTGGTTCCTACAGGTAGAACTATATTCTTATGATATTTAACTTTAAAACTGCCGTAAATAACTCTTTTTTTATTTACAGTATTTCAATTAACCCTTCAACGTTATAAGATGCAAAGAAGAATAAATCATATTTAGTTTAGAAAGGGAGTATAGAAAATTGTATAAGAAGCTTCTTAGCTTGGTAGCCGCAATAAGCCTTATCGCAACTACGTTCATTGCTCCAGCTGGGGCAGCTCCGACAAAAAGCACTTACACGATTGCATTCCAGCAACAAATTCCCTCTGACTATGATCTAATAATTTCTAAAGCCGGCGGCAAGGTACTTAGGGTATTGCCTGAGGTGTCAGGACTTGAGGTACAATCCGATAACCCATACTTTTTAGATAATCTTAAAATGGTTAAGGGAATCCAAGCCGCAGATGTTGCCATGGATTTAAAATTAGATATGGAAATGAACTCAGTAACTGCTAACGCTCAACCTGTTACAGATATTCCCCAAGGGGATCAAATAGCTAGCTACTGGGACTATCAATGGGATATTCAGCGAATTACACATAACGGAGATTCTTATGCACTGGAGACCGGCGGTGTGGAAAACCTTGACGGAACAGTAATCCACAAGGCGGTTGTCGGTATCATAGACTCAGGGATTGATTTTAACCATCCTGATCTGAAGCCTAACATTGTTGGCGGGCAGAACTTCGTACCGGCCAATGCGGAGGGAGACCTGACTGAAACCGGTGATCCTAATGACTATAGGGATCGCTTCGGACACGGTACCCACGTTGCCGGTTTTATTGCCTCAAATGGCAAAATGAAAGGGACTGGGCCCAATTTAGGAATCAGGGCTTATCGGATCTTCTCTGCAGGCGGGAACACGTCAACTAGCTGGATTATTGAGGCTATCCTCCAAGCGACTAAAGACAAAGTAGACGTCATTAACATGTCCGTGGGTGGATTCGATAGTATCTCTCGTTATACCTACCTGGATGACAAAAATGCCTATAATGACGTTGCCGATGCACTCTTATACAGGCGAGCCATTCAATACGCAGTCAATCATAATGTCACAGTTATCGTTGCAGCTGGGAATGAGTCTCTTAACTTAAACAACCCAAAGGAAATCACAAATTACATGAACCAAGCCTACGGGTACTTAGGACTCCAGTTTAAAGGGGCTGCACGCCAAGTCCCGGGACAGATCCCGGGAGTTATTACCGTATCCTCTTCTAACCAATGGTCTAAGGATAAAATTGCTTTCTACTCTAATTATGGATCCCGCTCCATCGATGTAGCCGCCCCGGGTGGTGACAATGGATCCATCTATGCCCAAACCGGTGATCTCAACCTACGGGACTTCCACTACCACACCCTTAGCACCTACCCGACCTACCTCGAGCCCTATTACACATCAAATCTGCGGGGCTATGCTCTATTGCAAGGTACCTCAATGGCTTCCCCGAAAGTTGCAGGGATTGCAGGAGTCATTAAAGCCCATAATCCAGGATTAACCCCAGCCCAAGTCACTGCCTTGATTCAACAGACAGCGGTCGATTTAGGCAAACCCGGAACCGATGCTCTCTTTGGCGCGGGCGAGGCCAATATTTACAATGCCTTAACCCAGCGCACAATTTCACAAGCTCCTCATATACAACAAAAAGGATCTCTTCATTGACCATGTACTAAGTCTCTTGCTTCAAACTAGTTTCCTGTCTTGAATCTTAATGACGCGGCCAGCGGGGTGTTTGTCGTGGGTAACAATGACAAAAGCGACACCGTACTCTTTATTTACTTGTTTAAAAATGCCATAAACATCTTCTGAACTATGTAAATCCAGGTTTCCCGTTGGCTCATCAGCCAGGATGACCTTAGGGTTATTAATCAGCGACCTGGCAATGGCGACACGCTGCTGTTGACCCCCGGATAGATCAAGGACATTGGAGCAGCGATACTTATATAGCCCTAACATATCTAATAAGCGATTCGCCCTTTCCTTTATCTCAGATCCGTTGTTTCTTTGTATTGCACTAGGCAGGAGAACATTGTCAAAAACATTGAACTCCTGTAATAAAAAATGGAATTGAAAAATAAACCCTATAGACTGATTCCGTAACTTAGCCAACTTATGCTGCTCCATAGTTTTAGTATCAGATCCGTCGATGATGACTTCCCCACTGGTGGGCCTATCCAGAGTACCCATAATATTTAGAAGGGTCGTTTTACCGCTTCCGGAGGCCCCGACAATCGAGTTAATGCTGTGTTCCTTGATTTCTAAATTAATGTCGTAAAGAATTTGCGTCTTTACTCGGGTTCCAAAGATCTTGTTAACATTGATTAATTCAATAACATTAGGCATATTTATCCTCACTCACAAACTGAACATACATTTGTTCTTATTTTCTCATTTCATTGTATGAAATTCTATCTTGACCTCCCTAGCTGTCTAAAGCTTTATGGTCATCGATAGATTTCCCAGAACACTGCCATTTTTCTCGAACTTCCCTTGAATTTTAACACTCTTGCTGTAAAACGTCCTAAAGCTTCTTAAGCTAATTCCATCTCCGCCTTGGGTTCCCGGAATTAAGTCATCGAGGTTTATTAAGGTGGCCTGTCCTCCTGAAAGAGGAATGGTTTTATCGATCATATTCAATTTCAAGTCACATGACTTGTCGACGGTGATACTAAAGCCGGTCACTTGAGTCGTATCCGGAGCACCACTCAGGTTAAAGGTTGAGTCATTACTCATGTCACTTGAGTTGTAAGCAGGAACGGTTAACACTTGAATGTTAAGAACCTTAATGGGCTGAGTTGGAGTCAACGTTGCGGGGAAGAAGATTTCTACTGATAACCCTAAAACCCACGCCAGTCCAATAGCCATGCTTATGTAGAATAGTCGTGGCCATTTTTTACCCATGTTGTAAATTATCCCCCTAAACATCTGATAAGTTAATGCGAATCAGTCTCTAAAGACTAATTCAAAAACAGAGAGCTGGAATCCCAACTCTCTGTATCATCGGATATATTTTCCCCAACCAAAACTACATGCTCAATACCTATTATAGGATTGTTCCGATCCTTGTACATCTGTATAAATTACAGGGAAATTAAATAAATTTCCAGGCAGTTTCTACAGGGTCACCTATAATTCCATTGTTGGAAATCCATATAGCTTAAGGTTTCTAGAATCCCGTTCTCAATCTTTTTACTTGCTTCCTCAATTGCAGCCAAAGAATATACAGGCTAAGGCGGCCATCTCAGAGGAAGTAGCCGCTCAACTCCCCAATGTCAGGCGTTTTTTGGCTTAGATCAATATCAAACAGGTATAGCCATAGCCACGAAGCTGATGAGAATTGCTCCTTAAGGATCTTGCTATATGACGAACAATAAAAACCAGGAACCTTCAAGCTTCTCTTGAGGGCTCCCAGTTCTTCCCTTGCGCTGATTCAGAGACAAGGGATTACTCCCTGAGTTCCTGCAACTCTACTGTTCTAGTTTCTTACTATAAACAGTCTTAAATGAAAGTAGTCTTTTTTGCATAACATATGCTCACTTTAAGCTAACATACGTTTCTCTTCCATTAACTTGCCATCCCGAATCCTAAGTACACGTGAACATATGCTCAAGGCCGTTAATCTATGGGTAATAACCAAGCAAGTACAGGGATAGCCCAAATTCTTTATCCCCATCAAAACATCCATTTCTGTCTCCATATCCAGAGCAGAAGTAGCTTCATCTAAAATCATTACCGGGGCTTGCTTTAGGAAAGCTCTGGTAATGGCAAGCCTTTGGGCTTGTCCCTCAGAAAGCCCAAGACCATGCTCCCCGATGACAGTGTGTAAACCTTCAGGCAGCTCTTCTATGAAGCTCCAAGCACATGCCGCACGGGCAGCTTTTTCGATCTCTGCCAATGAAGAATCAGATTTTCCACATCTTATATTATCTTCAATAGTCCCACTAAAAAGAGTGTTTCCCTGTGGTACATAAGTTACCCATTCTCTGGTAGCTGCCGAAGCTTCATAACATCCACCCGAAGTATCTGTAAAGTACACCGTCCCTTCTGAGGGGCGAAGCAAGGCCAGGAGAAGTCTGACAAAGGTCGTTTTCCCCTCGCCGGAGTGACCAATTAATGCAACTAGTTGACCCGGCAATATTTCCGTTGTGATATTATCCAACACCGGTTCACCAGCAGAATAATAGAAGCTAACCTTATGAAAACTCACTCCCACATCTTTAAGTCTCGGAACATCATCTGAACTATTTTCCATTGGCATTGTTTCCAGTTCCATCAACCGACCTGCTGAAGCTATCATTGTAATAATCTGAGGCACAGTCCTGGCCAGTCCTACAAATGGGGTTTGAACCTGCTGTACCAATTGAAGAAATGCAGTCATGGTACCAAAGCTGATCGCCTGCTGAGAAAGCCTAACTGCCCCCCACCCAAACGCCAAAAAATATCCTGCCCAATATCCTAAGGACATTGCATTATTTGCAGCAAGGGTTATCCGATTTCGTTCAAAAATCCATTTCATGCGATTTTCATGAAGGGCTTGTAAGGAATCGTGATTGTGTTTCTCCAAACCAAAACTCTTAATAATAATGAAATTTTGAATTGCTTCTTGAATATAAGATCGATAAGAACTCTCCGATTCCTGAACCTTCACCTGAAGGTGTTTAAGCTTTCTCCCCCATAGCCGACTTAAAATTACGGTAAAAGGCCCTAATACAAAGGCCATAACTGCAAGCTTCGGTTCAAAATAAAGTAAGGTTAAAAAAGAAGCTCCTAGTTGAACCCCGAGAGCAAAAAAGCCCGGTATAACATTGACCAGACAATTTGTAATGTTATTCACGTCACTAGTCAACCGTGTTAAAAGATCTCCACTATGATACGCAGAAAGGGGTAACCATTCCGTTTTTAACAATCGGTTAAAAAAGCGTTGCCGTAAAACATTGGAAAAGGACTCCGAGATACGTACCGAAAGAAGTGATTCCCACACCACCATTAGCATACTCATAATAACAAGCCCGGCAAAAATTGCTCCCGCTATACCCGCCATATTAAGCTTAGCTTCCACGGCATAATCCACCATATTTTTCGAGGCAATAGCAGTGGCTACACTCATTAAGGCCCCTAAAACATCTATCAGTAGAATAACCGCAATACCTGGTAAAAATGCCTTAATTTCAGGCTTGATCCATCCTGCGAATTCCCATATTTTAAGTATTTCACTTTTTAGGATCATACTCTTATTTTCTCCCCACTATTTCCGGAATACCAGTATGAAGCCCCTAACCTTGAATTAATTTCCGCTGGAATCTTAAAATAAAGCCCCTGAAGGGCCGTAGATAAAGCCAAACCCTAGAAAGCACAATCCACCTAAAGTCTTGGCAGGCAATTCGATTATCTTTTCTCCATATTGCAGTTACCATCGCTACCACTTGGTAAGGATATAGTGGTCCCTCAATCCATTGTTGAGCATCACCAACCATGAAGAAACAATTCTTGTCTTTCCGAATTATTCTGTGCATAACATAGTGACCATCAGTTCTATGAACGATAGCAATGTCTCCCTTAGACAATTTCTCAAAGCTTCCTTTCGTTAATTCCACACTATCAATCCCTTCCCGCAAGAAAGGATACATACTATTGCCGGATACAGTGATTCTGGCGTTCTGACCCAGTTCAAGTATTCCTGAAATTAAAGGAAGCATGCCAGCAGCTTTGATCGTCTTTATCGGAAACATTTGTAGACCAACTCCAGCTTCTTATTATTCAATTAACTCTTTTTCCCTTATATCTTCAATAAATTCTTGCACATCCCTTTGGGCAGTCTCTGCGTCAATGCAGTATTCCGTGAGTAGGGCTTGAACCAACTCTTCTGCCGAAGCATCTTTCTCTAATAATTTCCATAATAATGATCCGCTCTCACTAAGCATCATGATCCCATTAAACTTCACAACTCGTTCTCCCAAAGGTACTATCACCCACTGTCCTGCAACTTCATGCAGCATAAATCCATCTCTAACCTTCAAGATTCTTTCCTCCCAGTACTTTAAAAAATCTAAGTCACCAAAACTATAAATTACCTCGACATTGCTTCTCTTTCTACATACTACAATATAAATATCGTTGAATATTCGACTGTTAGCGTACACGAGTTAGAGGAGGAATCTCTATTGAAGTATCCTGAAATGCATTATGAGTCAAACATTCGTGTACTAACTCTACTGCCTGGAAATCCGGTCTGCACTTGAGCAGATAGACAGGAGTCTTCGCAAGCATCTGTCCTAAGTTATTAAGACACTTCTCCATGATTGCCTGATTATAATAAGGCAAAAAACATCTTGGCATAATATACGGAACTACCTTAGTTACAGGCATTCTACTAATTGAATTTTGCGACGCCTGTTCTAAGAGAATTATAGCTGTCAAAGGAGCACTCTCGTTCAGAAATAGTTCCTTTTTTCCGCTCCAGGGTGTCCCGTGAACATAGGTCTTATCATTGTCTAATCTTAAAGCCGGTCTGTCATCATTTAGAATCCGAGCACCCTTGTACTTAGTCCAAAGCTCCGCCTGTGTAGACTTTCCCGTTTCAGATGGAGCAGTAAAAATAATCCCTAACCCCTCCCAAGATATCGCCGCAGCATGAATTACTATGCCTTGGTAGAAAATAATACGATTTCTTAAAATTATTTCACTAAAAAAATTAAAAACTCCAACTTTAGCGGTTTGATTATGTTTCAAAAAAGTTATTTCCGCCCGACTCCAATCTTGATTCGCATCTGCCCTGCCTAAAATCTCGCCAGTATTTTCATCACAAACATAGATTGAAGTATTATAATAACCTTCAGAAAGGCAAACCCATTTGGCTTCATTATCAATTAAAAGTAATCCTTCGGGCTTTATTATTTTTTCACTGTCTTTTGTCACTATTTCCAGATTTATTTCTTTGGAGCCTTCTGCCAAAAAAGGTTCCAGCGAATTAAAAATTTCACTTTGGTAGGATAATATCCTTACTGAAACACCGGCGATATTATATGAATTTACCCTGATGCTTATCCCCCCTCTCCATAAAAATATGACCTGACATATGTGCCAGGCTGAGAATAGAGTTATCTTTTCCCCGGACGGCCCGGATGACCGGGGTGACCAGGATGACTGGGGTGACTGGGGTGCCCGGGATGTCCGTGACCTGGGTGACCGGGAAAACTCGGTGGGATTGGTGTTGAGGCTGTACAAGCCAAACTTTCTTCTGCTCTAAGTTCAACATAATATACCCTGGGTTTAGTATAAGTCTTCATTTTCGCTCCTCGTTTCTTTTCTTATTCTAAAGTTAATCATTTGAGTTTCCATTACATTTAAGATTCACCCTGTTTCCTCTGTCTTTTAAAGAAAATATCTATTTACGAAAAACTTTCATCCAAAAAAGTACAGAGTTCTCATTATTTAGTGGTTCCGATAAAGAACCTCTTTCCCATAAAACCGAATTGGAAGCCATACTTGCCAAGCTTTCTTCTACTCTAAGTTCAACATAATTAGTTGTCGGTTTAATATATTCTTTCATTTTTAAACCCTTCTTTATCAATTGTTAGCAAATTATATGCTGATACTCAGTTTAAGTATGCTAACTCTTCCTCATAACTTGGCTGCATTCTGTGGTGGTGCGATGTTGTTATAAAAGCGCTTAGCATTGAAGAAGTAATTGTAAGACCCAAAATACTTTTTATAATCACGTTTCTTAACTCTATTTAATACAACTCCTAAAATTTGAACATTCGAGTCTTCAAGCTGTACTTTGACACGCTTTAAACATTTTAGAGTAGTTGAACCCATTCTCACAACCAACAAAGCTGCGTCAACGTTTGAAGCCACAACAGCTCCATCACCAACGCTCATCAGGGCTGGAGTATCAAAGATTACGATATCGTAGGCATTTCTCACGTTAGCCATTAAAATCTTGAAATTAGTTGAGCATAACAATTCAATAGGATTCGGATGTGCATTACCGCAAGAAAAGTAAGTAAAATTCCTAATGTTAGTCTCACTGAGGGCATCAGTCAGTTCAACATCACCCATGAGATAATTAGAGAGTCCAACATTTAACCCCTGATTCATCCTCTTTGCAGCAGCCGGCTTACGCATATCCGCATCTACAAGCAGTACCCGCCAGCCTGATTGGGCCATCGAAATAGCAACACCAATGGCAAGCGAAGTTTTCCCCTCTTCTGGACTGCAGCTTGAAATACAAATTGTCTTTAAAGGTTTCTGGTCGTTACTAATAAGAATGTTAGCAGTTAACATCGCGTAGGCGTCATGAACAGCTTGATTTTCATGATCGTATACATAAAATGTTTTCGTTCCCATTAAATTATCTCCTCAATCAGATATTATTTTCAGGAATAATTCCGATTACCCTTACTAGCAAACCCTTCTCAATGTCTTCTGCCGAGCGTACTGTCGTATCAAAGTATTCAATAATATAGATTATCCCCAATGCGGCTAATAATCCCAGCAGCAACCCTTGAATAATCTTCTGCACACCCTTATTGACAGGATAGTCTGGTACCAAAGCTTCATCTAATATTCCAACACTATCACTATTCGAAAGTTGACGAATCTGAGTTGCAAATACACGTCCCGTTGCATTTGCAACATCCGCAGCAATAGTTGGTTCATACCCTCTGGCGCTAATAGTGAAGATATTAGAATCTTTCTTAAGCTCTATACTAATCATTGACAAAATTTCGCGTTCCGACAGGTTATGTTCCTTAACCTCCTTGGCAACTAGTGAAATAACCGATCTACTATAAACAACTTCGTAATACTCCTGAACCAATCTCTGACTAAGTTCTAAATCCGAAAAATCCAAAAACCTATTCTCTGCCGACACTTTATCGAGATTCATTATGTATAATCTTGTTTCTGCCTGGTACAACGGCTCTGTATAATACACATATAATGAGCTTATTCCACCACCTAGTACTACTAAAAGAACAATCAGCCGCCACTTACGGGCGAACGAATCTAAAAGCCTACTAATCTCCATTTCATACATCCCTTCGTGATATGAATACTATAAGTTGTCTTACAAAATGCAAACATACTAACTGGTAAATTTTGTAAGTTATTAAGTTAAATATTCCATATCAAGGGCTCATATCCTTTAAGAAATCTTGGGATATTTTGCTATTCTTTGACTAAATCTTTGGATTCCTATGTCTCAAAACCTTGACCCAGCCTAGTGCTAAAGACGACAATATTATAATATAATTAAGTTTAGTACTTCATTTAAAGAAATCTCCACAATAAGAGTAGACATGGAGGTCCCTAATGAATGCATCTCAGGAACAACTCTTACATTTACTAACATTAATGATTCATGGTGGAGAACCAAACTCCGGATTGTTTTCCAAAGTCAATGAAAACGAACTCTTTGAAATAGCCCTTCGACAAAATGTGTCTTCCTTATTACACCCTATCATAGAAGCATATTCAGCAGAACTAAATTTGGATGAACAGATTAAGAGGGATTGGAAGAAAAGCACAATCCTTATAGCCGTTCAGCAATTGCGCATTACTTCTCAACTAGATCCTATTCTCAACCTTTTTAAAGAAAATAATGTATCCACAATATCTCTTAAGGGGCTTGTCTTTAAGCAGCTATATTCCCAGCCTGAACTTAGAACTATGTCTGATCTAGATCTGCTAATTAGCGTTGAGGATATTCCAAAGTCGATTGAACTATTGAAGAGGTTGGGTTATGATGTACCCGATAATTTCAACGTTAACGACCCTGGCCATATGCATATCGAAATGTACAAGCCCGGATCCCTGCCTGTAGAACTCCACAAAACTCTCTGGAATCCTCGATATATGAAAAAAAGGGATAATCAACAATGGACAAATCAGCTATGGAAGAATAAACGTCTTACCGAAGTTGGGGGAATTCAATTTACTGCTTTAGCTCTAGACGATGAACTGATAAATTCGGTCATACATATGGCAACCCATCTAATCTACTCTGGTATCAAGCTTCGGCACCTCTGCGATTTTGCACTGTTTTTAAAAACCTACCGAGATAAATTCGACTTTGAGTATATCAATAGCACTCTAAAATCCATGGACCTTTTTTCGTTCTTCAATTACCTTCTCCTAACCTGTAATTCTTATTTAGCTTTGGAAGTCCCTATTGCTATTATTCAAAAAAACCAATGTAAACTACTAATAAATGATATATTCGCCACCAATAGTGTTGCAGAAGCTGAAGGTTGGTTAGAGCTTTCAGGTCGTTATCCTTTTTATAGAAATAATCGTCTTCTTTTCCCTCTTGCCTTTTTAATAGAAGTTTGCAGACAACTAATTAAGAAACGAAAAAGCATGTTTATTAGTATCTCCTACTCAAAGAGATCTTTCAAAGCATTTAGTACAAGAACCCACCTATTACGTATTATTGGATTACATGTCAGAATTAATAAATTCTAAATGCCGGATATCCTACGGGCTTGTTCCCTTCTTGAGATACTGGTACTGCGCAAAAGTATATTGCGAAGAATTACGTAAACTAGATACATAGAATTATATATCTTTCTTTGTTGCCCAATTAGCTTTAGACTAAACCTCTCAAAATTCCCTAAGATATTCACAGCTTTATTCATGCTATGTTCGTTGATAAAAGTAACTATCTCTTCTATTCTGGGTTCATCTTCACCTGATATTTTTACTATCAAACACTTGTTGTAAAAAGCTAACGCAGAGGAAATCAACTGTTTGTACATCTGATTTTTGTATTGCGGTATCACTTCTTTCAAATCATTATAACGGTTCTGATAAGCTTTAAATAAATCGTAACTGTTATCCAGAGTCTTTTGGTTAGAAATGCCCTCTTTTCGAAACAAATAATAATATTTATATTCATTAATTAGAACAATCTTCTCAGACTTAGCAAACAATTTATAGGTAGTTGCCATATCTTCAAATTTAGCCCCAACGGGATATCTTATTTGGGCAAATAACTCTTTTCTGTATAATTTATTCCAAGTGTAGTTCTTTACTTTTGTGTCATGAATTAATTCCTTTAAAGCCTCTTCCTGTGAATAAACCATGTCTGTTTGAAGAACGTAAGGTATCTTTATCTTATTTTCTTTTACTATATAATAGCCGCATATAGTAATATCGGCCTTAAGCATAATAGCGTTTCTATGTAATACCTCGAACATATCACTTTCTACCCAGTCATCACTATCCACAAAACCAATATAATCACCAGTCGCTATATCAAGTCCGCAATTACGAGCTTCAGATAACCCTCCATTCTTTTTATGGATCACTCTTATCCTATTATCACTGCAGGCATATTCATCGCAAATTGAGGGACAGTTATCTGGAGAGCCATCGTCAACCAGTATAATTTCTAAATTAGAATATGTTTGCTTAATCACAGAGTCGATACATTTTCTTAGGAATTGTTCCACCTTATAAATAGGTATTATTATGCTTATCTTGCAATTGCTGAATTCTAGTAGCTTGTTACCCATTTTATTTCTCCCTGTGTCTTTATATACATTATTAATGTCCTATCCATAAAGAATAAGGCAAACAGCCTTGAGCATCTCGAACCAGATCAAGGGCAAACAGCAAAATAGCATATACATAAGGAACCACCTGATAGTCATACCTTAATCCTTCTTCTGGCCGACTTCCCGACCTGGCCAACATTGATAAGGCAATTATTATGAATATCTGGAAATATAACGAAACTCTCCCTCCAAAATTAGCAAGACGGTATTCCGTAAGAAAGAATATAGTAGCCAAAATTGTAATTTGGACTGTAAAATACTGAAACTTTTCTGAACTCCTTAACAAGCCTTGCTTGTAATTGTTATAAAATAATAGGCAAATTATGAGCATTGCCATAAAGCCAGAACCTATTGTCATATCTGAGGTTATTTGGTAGGTAAGAGAATACTTTTTATAGGGATCCCATAAATTAATAAGTAAATCAAATAAGGTAATTAAATAGTTCATAAAGAATAAAATAATTACGGGAAGGATATATTTTATAACTCGAATAATTTTTTTGATATTTACATGATCTAAGGCGAGGGAATAAAGAACAAGGGCAATTATTGCAGATTTATGAAAAAAGACAGCCAACAATACAAATAGCAAGTATTTTAGAAAAGACTTATTAATAATATATTTACTTGCAAAGAAGATGATTGAAACAGCTAACATCTGCCTAGTAATATTCATCGTTAAGAAAAAAAACAAACAACTATACATAAACATCATTGTGCTCATCTTAGTTTCTTTGCGATAAAAGTAAATCCCTAACAATATAAAGAAATTTGTTAATGCTGCATAGACTGCGAATAACAGTTGAGGTGAACCGATCAAAATATATGAAATAAGAGATAATACTCTAAAAGAATACTCTATAGAATATTGGGGTATGTCCGCAAGGCTGCCAGATCTTACTATTACGTTATACATATCAATATACCCAAGGTAATCTATGCCCACATCGTACCTTAAAGCAGATGGTAATGTAATAACTAAAAATGCCAGAATTAAATATATTTTTTGAGAACTCCCTCCTTTTTCAGCCAGACCCATTAATACTGTAGAGAGAATTACTATAGTAATATACAGCAATACGCTTTCGAGTACTGACAATTCCATGTTTCGTCCCCTAACAAGTATTTAAGTTTACTTATAACAATCGATAAATTCCAAATGACTTTATTAATTGAAGAGTCCGATTAAAACCCATTCTATTAGTAGCATATCTATTCTCCTTAAAACGTTTTTTATATAGGTTGTAACCTTCACCATAATCTCTCAAGCAGAATTTGCATAATTTAACTATACGCAAATAAAACATAACCATCGAAATAGCTAATAAGGCTCTTGGTAGAGTAAGTTTTTTAACAACAAACTTATTAATTAAGATATTAAGATTAATTTCAAATTCGTTAGCACGGGTAAGAAGGCTCGGATTATGTATTACCTTGATATGGGGATTGTATTCTACGTAATATCCTTGGTTATACGCACAAATACAGGCAAAAAGTTCCTCACAACCATAAAATAGCTTTTCCGGATATAAGTGTTTCGTTGTGACATAATCCTTCCTGATGAAATGACTAGCTCCAATAAACGAAAAAACGTTATTTGGATTTTCCCTACTCCCTATATCTCTAAGCAGACATTTTTCCTTCAAATCATATATTTCCGTGGCAATTGCAAAAACACCATTATTCTTAAGCATATAATCATAGGCATAGCTTAACTCTTTGCTATTATCATCAAAGTAAGCATCGTCATCCAAAAAGAAGACAACCCTGCTACGGGCCATATTAAAACCATAATTTCGGGCTCCGGCTACACCAAGATTGCTATTCATAAAAAAAGGCCGAATCTTAATATGGGGCGGCGTGATAATTTTATTCAGCATTTCCTTGGTATTATCACTAGAATTGTTATCCACTATAATAATCTCGCAGTTCATATCTGCGAAGGTAATGCAGGAATCAATGGCTCTTTTTAATTCCTTTTCTCGATTACATGTAATAATTACAATGGATAATAAGTCGTTGGTATACACTTTTCTCACCTTTATCCTTTGAATCAAAACTTGTTCTTTTCCAGACCCTCAAACTTGAGAGAAATATTCATTTATATGTTCAATATGTGTTTTGGCAATATTCTTCATGGTATATCTTTGAATTTTATTGAGATTATTTACCGACATCATGCTTGCAAGGCTGTCAGTTTGCATAATTTCACTAATCTTTTCAGTCAAGGCAGTTGCATTATCAACGGGAACAATAAATCCATTAATACCATTTTTAATTAGTTCTACACCGCCTATACACTGATCTGTCGATACAATGGGCAACCCACAAGCCATAGCTTCATTAATCACAAGCCCCCAAGTATCCTTTCTCGTTGGTAAGACAAATAAATCTGCTGCTTGATAATACTTAAAAAGCTCTTCTTTAGGCAGGTATTCTATTAGTTTCACATTTTCTAATCCATTAGTTCTAATAAACTCAAGATAACTACTTTCCATACTCCCCCCTCCTATCATAAGGAGCTGATAGTCACCTTTAACGTTTTTCCAAGCCTCGAGTAAGACATCAAATCCTTTTCTATAAACAAATTGACCTACGGTTATAACAGTTTTTTTATCCTCTAGCTTTAACTGTCGTTTCAAAATTTGTTTTGCTTCTATTGATAGAGGCTTTCTCAATATGTCTGCCTCCGTCAAAGAGGTAAATTGATGATAGCGAATATTTTCCTCTCTGGCACCAAATGTTCTAAAATATCTCCTGGAAGATTCGCCGGATCCAAAACATAAGGCGGCTCGTTTTATTAAAAACTTTTTAATAGTATTTTTGAAAAAGTTCTTTTGAATAAATGCACCATCGTTATTTATAAAACACGGGACTTTATGATAAATACTGGCTAGCATTAACCGCACCCCATTAGGCACAGCAAAATGATAATCTAAGACAAAATCGTATTGCTTTAAGTTCTTAAGGCTCCGGTTAAATCTCGCTAAGGCCTCTGGAGTATCAAGCACACAATAATTCAGACTGGAATCTTTCACCATATAATCCACATGTCTTTCTTGATTAATATGTTGATTAAAATAGACAGACAATTCATATTCCTTGGCAAGTTCCTCAAATACTCTCACTCTATATGGTGCAGGAATCTCAGCAAAAACTATGGCTCTCTTCATACTTCCCTCCGAATAGGACTTCGAAAATTGTAATCCGCGTCATCAATTCATAAAAGACATGTCTGACCATCGTATTTATTTACACTAACAGGATACATAACAATACGATCACGTTTTTGTCCATCCGGGAACTGTATGTTTCCGAACTGACATAACCCCATTGGCAGAAAATCCTTTTTGAGAGCAATTATGTCCTGGAATCCTTCGCTTAAGTTCCCTACTATAATATGAGATTTACGGTCCTTTACGCCTTTCGCTAACTCATAAGAGAACAAATTGCGTATTCTTCCATATGCTCCGCTTGGTTCGACAGATGTAGAAAAGATAAACTTGTCAGCATTTTTAGTACCATACATACAAGCACCGGGCATGTCATAGAGTATCTCTGTTTTCCAAGCACTTGAATCTAATGAGGCTAATACAATTGAATTATTTTTGTGAGCTGAATCCATTGCATATAATATCCCTTCCTCAATTGGAAAAGCTACACAAACCCGATAAAGTTGACTTCCATAAAGAATTGGTTCAACCTCACGGAAATCATTTCTTGCCCTCCATATTCCAGATTCGCTATCCTTGTCTCCAGTTAGTATAAGTACACAATCCCTGTACTTATCAGCAATGATGCCGTGTATATGCCTAATTTTTCTTTTCGGAAAGGTGAATTTTTTCTCCCAGGTCATGCCTCTTCTCGTATATACTGAAACCTCTTCCCTACCTGCATTTCCCCAGTATTCTCCATAGGCAATACAATCATGGAAACCCGTAATTCCTTCTATTTTGCAAAAATTCAAAGGATTACTCATCCCTTGACGAAATCTATGTTCACAAAGTATTTTTCTCTTTTGAATATCTACGAAATATATTGCTCCGGCAAAAGATACTAAATATTTTCCTTCGCTTATTTCTAATGTCGTTCTGGGCTCTAGGCGCATTATTCTTTCAGTTAACCTTTGCTTAGATAGGATTTTCTGCATTTTGGTCATTGGAAGGGCTCCCAAATAGATAGGCTTATCAGTAATCGAAGGGTGGTAGTACAGTTTGCCCATTCTAAAGGATAAGCATTGTTTATCTCCAATATATAAGGGCTTAAAATTATTAACTATCCTGACTCTCATGCTTTCCTCCTTCGACTAATAGACCAAGACCCGTACTAAGACCTAGCCCAGTTTTTTAAGACTTAACCATTTGTAACAGTTTCATGAATAAGCGATCACTATTAAAGTTTTCAACGGCAAAGGTATATCCTTTTAAGCCCATTTCATAATTTGGCTCTTTAAGAAAATTAATTAAAACCTTGGCAATTGCTTCCGGAGAATCCGGTTCCACAACAAATCCGCAATCAGCCTTCTCGATTATCATCTTACCTTCCCCTCGGCCTGCATAAACTATGGGTCTGCCGGCAACCATGTAATCCATTATCTTGGACGGCAGAGCTGAATCATACATGTTATTCCCCCGCAGGTGGGCAAACAAACAATCGGCCTCCAGATAAAATCCGCTCAGCTTACTCTTGGGGACGGAAGGATAAAATTCCACGTTGGTTAGCTGAAGACGTTTAACCAACTGAGTTAAATACTCTTTTTCAAGACCATCACCAACGATCTTATAGATAATATTGTAATCTTTGGTCAGCTTAGCAGTTTCTATCAAAACATCCAGCCCTTGAGGAATCCCTACTAAACCTGTATATAACACTATAAAGGCGTACTCATTAGCTGACTTAGGAGTATAAGGCTTAAGTTCACTTTCCATAAATCCATTGTATAAGATAAAAACAGAGTCTTCGGCAATACCGTTCTCTAATAGAAAGGACTTTTGTATTTCGTTAGAAACAACGACAATTTTACTAGTTGACGCTAGTTTTAACATGGACTTCTGAACTATTTTTCCAACTATGTTTAGCTCCCCAACCTTATTAACAAACGCGTAATTCCAAATTAAGTCGCGAATTTCCAATATGAAATAGCTGCCCTTTAACTTCGCCAAAAACCAACCGGCATACCCTAACATCACTGAGGGTGTACTAGCATAAACATAGTCTGTCTTCTTTGAGAATAAACCCGTAAGAAAGCTAAAAAACCCTAACCATAGTTCAGATATCATTCTTTTGAACATCTTTTTTCCGATAATGGGTTTGAACCGCATTATCTTTGCAGAAATTTCGGACTCTTCCACAAAGAACTTTCCCTTGTATCTCTCTGGCAAAGTTCTGCTGGGATAGTGAGGAAACCAGGTGATCACTGTAGTGTCTATTTTGTTCTTTCTAAGGCAATCAACCAGGCGAAAAGCTCTGTAAGAGGCAGCGCCTGTCTCTGGCGGGAACATTTGGGTCAACAATGTCACAGATTTCATCGGACATATTCCTTTCAGACCATTATCAAGATATATCCATATCAAGGTAATAGTTCTTTTTATCTAAAGACAAGTGAATTGACCCCTGCTCTTGTGCTATTTTGAAACATTCCACTTGATAAGCTATGAGTACATAGCCAAAATACAAAGCACTCGTACCCATACGTAAAGTCGAACGTTCTTGTTTTAGTCCGAATTCCGGGAAATACAGACTCTTTAATATATCCAGCTTAAATCCGGCATCAATAGCAAAAGGCTGAATTACTAATTGATCTGCAATAATACCCGTTGGAGTTAGGACAGGATCTAAATCAGGATGGAAATGTAAATGGCTGAGATGCAATCCATCTCCTTCTCCTTCTTCCTCTCCCTGAACCCTATCCAAAATAACCCAAAACCCATCCTGGTGCCCTATTACAGTCCTCCTATGTAAAGAGTCTTTGGAGTCATACTGACTTCTTTCAGCACTCACAATGCAGTATTCATTTCCTTCCTTCCAACCGCAGCTTTTAATTTTCCCACGCCTTGCCATTCGAAAACTTGCCCATAGTTCAGATTGTTCCTTACCATTGATTGCAACAGTATTATGACTAAAGGTAGAGCGACAATTATCTCTGAAAATGCCCGGCTGGTACTCATATACGCCGGTATCAACGAGGTAACGTTTATCCTTAAGAGAAAGCTCAAAACTCAACATATCATTATGGGCGTGGGCCGGTAAATAATCCGGAGCTAAATCACCACAGTCTAGAATCATTTTGCCGAAGTTATTATTCAAGCAAAAATATCCGGTATCCGGTCTTGCCGCCAATCCTCCGTGTCTCAGTTCGCTCAAGTAATTCATGTTCTTCGTCGGATTTGACAACAAGTAACTGATCCTGCCTGGCCGGGCATAAATTGACGGGGTTTTATTCAGCAATCGAGCGCCTACAAAAAGGATATCTGATGATTCGGCAGCTATATTAAAAGCTGAATCATTGAATAAGCTAATATCTCCATCCGGGTGGGTCATTACCTCTAGAAAATCCAGCATTAATCCTAACTTCTCTATTAATTCTTTAGGTACCGGTATATCTAAGAGCCTCATAAAATAAATAATCTCAATCATATCCTGGGTGACAATAGCTTGGTACATTGGCGATCGTTCAAAGTGACCGCCATCTTCTAAAATCTGCTCCTCTAATTCTTCTAAGAGTTTTGATACAGATTCTTGAGCTATTTGAATAGACTTTTTAGTTTTGAAGAAAAACCCCAGCACGATTAGAGCTTTTAAATTTTTGAGAAGATGATTACCTTTAATGTCCAACTCCAGATTTTCAGATAAATAGAAGAAATCCCTATATAGATAGGTCATTAAACTTGATGCCGAGTTGAAAGGGGCTTTCATACAATTATTCGTCAGCAAAATCATAAAAAGGAAATTCACTAGCCTTAGGCTTACCACATACGGTGAAGCAATTACCTTATGTTTATAATCGTAGGCCTCTATCCAGTCACCTAAAATAGATTTTAATTTTTCCCACTTCACCATATCTTTTTCTACATTGATATAAATAGATATAGGAAGTAAAAAATCAAAATAGTTTAGATTGTAACCCCAAAGTGTCGAGGGGTAAGCATTTGTCCAATTTATTTTATTTGAGAATCTGACCTTATGATTTAAGAACTTGAATACCCTATTTTCAATTATCTCTTCTGCTGTAGTAACAATTTTTTGATATAGATCTTTATCTTTAATTTCCTTATCAACTTTAATTGAGCATTTCTTAATGTTTTTTTCAACTATTGCTTCGTTAAACCTATGGTTAAGGAGTAAATTCTGGCACCTCTTTGAGGGGTCAAAGATTCTATAATAAATATTTCTTTTGATTAATAGTTTAATCCGAAAATATATTTGACTAGCTTTATAATGTCTTACTGTATGGAGATATAAGAGAATTCTATTCTTCACATTACTCTCTCTTTCTAAATATCCCATTATAGTCTAAGAATCTAATATATGGATAATCCACAAGCTTTATTGAATAGAATTCCGAATGACTTACCAGAACGACTACGATTGTGGCCTTAAGTAAGGCTTCTTCTAAAGTGCATAATTTAACATGACTTAAATTGATATCATCTGGTAGATTCTTAATATGTGGTTCAACTATCAAAAAATCTCTATCATCTTCTGATAATACATACTTCCTTACAATCTCTAAGGCCGGCGATTCTCTAAGGTCGTCTATATCGCTTTTATAGGCCAATCCCAAAAAGGCGATTGTCGATTGTCTATCAAATCCCAGAGCTACTTCTTTAATTCGATCATAAACCCACATCGGCTTCGAATCATTGACCTCCCGAGCGGTACGAATTAGCCTTGTCTTATTGGGCATTGAATCTACGATAAACCACGGATCGACGGCAATACAATGCCCACCTACACCTGAACCCGGCTGAAGAATGTTAACTCTGGGATGTTTGTTGGCCAAATCTATCAAGTTCCAGACATTGATATTATACTTTTCACAGATGAGTGAGAGCTCATTGGCAAAAGCAATATTTACATCGCGAAAGGCATTTTCCGTCAACTTAGTCATCTCAGCAGTTCGGGCATCGGTTAAATGAATCTCCCCTTTGACAAAAACCTTATATAAATCCTTTGCCCTCTCCGCTGCTTTGGGGGAAAGCCCTCCGATAATCCGGTTGTTGTTAACTAGCTCGTGAATTATCTTGCCGGGTAACACTCGTTCCGGGCAAAAGGCAAAGAGCAAATCCTCTTTACCTAAATCCGGCCGAGCGTTAAAAATAATGTCAGCTACTCGTTCAGTTGTGCCGACAGGAACAGTTGACTCCAAGATTACAAGGTTATCCTTCTTCACAACCTTTGAAATACTTAGAGCGGCAGCCTCAACGTATCTTAGGTCAGGTTGCTTATATTCATTAAAAGGAGTAGGTACTGCTATGATATAAGCATAAGCTTCTACCGGATCTAATCTGCCAATCAGCCCACCGGATTCAACTGCCGAAGCGACTACGTCTTCGAGATCTGGTTCAACTATGTGGATTCTACCTTGATTAATAGTATCAACAACTTTAGGCTTTACATCCACACCTATCACCGTAAGACCATTCGCCGCAAACATTGCGGCAGTTGGCAATCCAATGTATCCCAGACCAGATACACATAACGTTAAATTCATAATCTTCTCCCCACGTTCAAGAATTCACACTAACTAGCCACCTGACTGCAACTATTCGGAAATTATGTCTGTACTTTCTACACAAATTAAGGATTAATGTAACTGTAAAATTTTGTAAGTTTGCAATGAACTACTTCTACGTTAATATAAATAATCCTTGTTAATCTATAAAACTAATTATTTCTATATTTATACATATAAAAACAAGATTCTGTTTTCTTGATTATCAAAATTACAAAATTTGAGTATCTATTATCACTTTCTTATTTAATACAAAAAAAATACCGCCATACCAGCGGTTTAAATTGACGACCCTCATATTTATGGATTAGAAATATGTCTTCCCAGAGAAAATAGTCTTACAAATAGTTTTCTAGTTAAATCTTGCAATTCACGACGATATAAAACAAAAAGGCATCCCAATATAATCATTTGTATACCTAAGAATCTATTACCGTAGTAAGCAAGCATCATTTGGACAATCAATAGCAAATATGTCGCAAGTTCTTTGGGCAAATTATTCTTTATTCGTATATATTTAATCATGATATTATACCGTATTGCCCAAACAAGAGTAAAACCCACTGCTGTTGCAAGGGCTGCACCATAACCGCCAAGTTTCGGGATAAACAGAAAATTGCCTGCTGAATTGATCATTGCCCCAACCATTGCAGTATGGGCAATAATTTTTGTTTCCTTAATTGCTACAAATATATGTTCACAAGCAAGTGAAAGTTGGCTCATACACGCCGCAATTAAGAGTGGGGGTACAAATTTCCATGCCACATAAAAATCTTTTGCAAAAAGAAGCTGGGCAAGGGGAATGTTAAAAACCATAATTATCGAACAACATGCAACCATCCCAAAACTGATTGCAGAATAACTATTTCCTAGGAAATGATCTGAATCCTGTGAATCGAATTCTTTAATTGCAGAGATGGAAAATGCTTTTGCTATTACATTTCCCAAAACAGAAAGAATTGTTGGGATTTTATAAGCCACAGCAAGGACACCTGTAGCAGATACTCCACAAAAAAAGGTCAAAACGAACTTATCTAATGAATCATTAATCCACCAGGATAGCGCACTAAATATCATTGGAATACTAAAATATATCATTTCTTTTCTAAAGACGCTGTCAGCAAAACCTATACGCACGTAAAGGAAGAGCCTAGCCCCAAAGAAAAGCAGTAAGACACTTGCTGCAGAACCAATTGAATTTGCCATTAAATAACCAAAAATTCCTAAATTTAAAACTAACAAGAATAGAAGATTGCAACAAATATTAATTACTATCGCTACAACACTACTGACTGTTAATATTTTGATCTCATTAATTCCACGACAAAAGTAAGAAAAAATATTATTCAAGGCACCTAAAAAATAACTAATGATAATGAACAACAGATAGATCCAGTTTAATGGAAAAACGTCCAGCATTTTTAGACAAATGCATCCAACAATTAACACTGCTCCACCAATAAAAGATATTGTTATACCCACGCCAAATACATCACACTTATCGTATCTATTATCCATGGCATAACGCATAACTGCATCTTGCACTTGTAATGTCAAAATCGGCAATACAAGTTGAACTACATTCGTCAATAAATCAACAGTGCCATAATCTGCCGTAGAGAGACAGCTTGTATATAAGGGAACCATAAAAAAGGATAAAACACGCGGCAAAAATCCGGCCAAAAAAAAGAGACCTATGTTCTTGATAAGATAACTATACTTTTCCTTCATTATGTTTGAATCCGTCTTTCTTAAGTAAATCCATAACCATTTCCGTATTTGCCCTATGTTTAATAATCAACCGAGTTTGTTAGCTAATCCAAGCTTTTTAAGCATATATAACACTGTGTTTTTTAATCCTATAGTACTAATTTTTTTCTTAACTCTAAACGGGAAATCAATTATACGTGTAATTATGGAAGCACATTTCTGTCCAATAAGTCTTCCTAACTTTCTTTCAATATTATGATACATAATTTCTTCTTTTTGCTTCCAGGACATCTGATAATGGTGTATTGATCGTGTATTATTTGTAATTTTTGTATCTCCCGTAAAGTAATCCATAGGACAAAAATACTCTTTCGGGTATATATAAATACCCTTCACACATTGTATTCCCTCTCGATTAGTCAATCCATGATGTTGGAGTATTTGGGTTGTGTGCTTAACAATTGTTGTCTGATTTAATGACCCATCGGCATTTCTAAAGTGTATATCATTATAATACTCAAGTATTGCTCCATATAAGTAATTGCGCTTTTCAGCTGCTAACCCCAGGCCTGGAGCTACAGTTCCAGGTACACTATCTGCCATATCTACTTCGAATCCCATAAAAGGCCCCCGCGACACAAGATCATCAATGTTTCCGATTAGTTCAACATCTGTGTCAAAATACAACCCGCCTTCATGAAACAAAATCCAAAACCGCGCATAGTCGCTTACAAAAGCCCATTTTTTGGCCTCGTAAGCCTCCTTTACATAGTCACAACAATCAATTTTAAAGTTGCTTTCATTCCACTCTTTAATAACATAATCAGGACAATACTTCTTCCAACTTTCAATACACCTCATAGTTAGTTCCGGTAAAGGATTCCCCCCAAACCAGCAGTAGTGAATAACTTTAGGTATCATAATTTCTCCTTAGATAGGGTTAATAAAAATGTAAAATTTTTCAAATTATCATTAAGCTACTTCTACGCGAACATAAATAATCCTTGCAAATTATCAAAATTAAATATTTCTATATTTATACATAAAAAGACAAGATTCTGAGTTAGCAATAGAGCGAGCATAAAAATAAGTCACCTACTAGCATTATTTGCTTGAGGGTGACTTATTTTTATAACATTCCCGCCCTGTTTTCAAAATTTGTGGGTATCTCTTCTACTTGGTAATATTGAACGAACTAGCTGGCAGTACGGCATGAAGATTTATCTTGAGCATCTAGAGAGAAACTTTTCCCATTAAATGAGAATGATTTTGACACATTAATACCGAGTGAGGTTAGTAATTCTGATGTTGATCCCAAGTCTGTTTCATTGTATTGGTTAACTGAAATAGACCCATTTGCAACTGAATAATGAAGTCTAAATCTATTAGCCATTAAGCCCGCTTTTTCCTGTTGAGCAGGTGAATAACTAAAATACACATCGGTAGCCAGCTTATTCCTAGGACTATCAATAGGTTCCTTATCGGTAATTGTCATTGAAAAACTAGTTGAAGCCATACATTACCATTTATGCACTATATCGTCTCAACCTTTTAATCAAAGGGTAAATCAATGCACAGTTCAACCAAACAGCATAAATTATGCAAACCATGCAAAGAAAAATGCAAAGAATCAAGCTATCAAAAAGCATTGTAATCCCAATCAATACCAGACATAGTCCCCCTAAGAGGATGAACTCCTTCCAATTCACTGCCAGAGTAAAATACCGTTTCGTATGCTTGAGCCGAATGATAAACAGGAACTGATATGCCGCAAAAGTTGAAAAACTTGCTGCCTGCAAACCAATGAACCGAATCAGCGCAATATTGATAGCGACATTCAATAACGCAGCCAATATTGTTGTCGCAAGACTTCGCTTCGTTTCTTTAGAAATCTGATATCCCAAACCCAGAAAACTACACAATGCACTAAACATAGCTCCCATAAATAAGAAGCCTGTATAGAGCCAAGCCGATTTATATTCAGTAGCTACGAACAGTTCGATGACGAGTTTTGTTGCAGGAATAGCACACATACACAATGAGAACAGTAGCACATAATATCTGTGAAAAATATTGCTGAAAAATTCATTGCGGTTCGATGTTTTGTATTCTTTAATAGCTGACTCTTGCCATGCTAAGTAAAAAATGCTTGTAATGGTCGTTAGTATGGTTGGGAACTTGTTGGCCATAGAATAAATTCCGTTGAACTCCATGCCTAAATAGAACAGGATTATATATCTGTCACATGAGTTCACCACCCACCAGGAAATCGCGTTTGGAACCAAGGGTGCAGAATATCGCAGCAGTTTTTTAGCTACAACCTTGTCCAATCCGTATTTCAGAACGCCGCGCAGTTGTTTTATCCAGACAAACAGAAAGACAATGCATGCAACATTTGCAATAATCATGGAAATCAGCAATGCAATCACGCCAAGTCCCAGTACCATTAGTCCAATGACCTGACAAATCAACATTATTAGGCTGTTCAATATACCGCAGAATGCATATACCTTGCTCTCACCCAGGCCGCGAACAGTGTCTTGCAAATAGGTAAAGAACATCATGCTTGCGAAATATAGTCCGATCCAGCCTGCATATTCCAAGTGATATACCCATACTAGCGCAATAAAACATAGTCCAGCTGCACTTGTAGTCAGGCAAAGGAACTGAAATCCGGTGCTTAGAATTTTCTGCCTATTTTCATTTTCTCCGCCTATCAGATAACGATATACGCCGTCATTGATTTGAAAAATGATAAGCGGCTGCAGCAATGCAACAGTAGCAAGGATCAAGTCATAGTATCCCATATCATCCGGCCGGATAAAATTAGAGTAAACCAACACCATCACATAGGCAAGGACTTTCGAGCCAAAATTGCCAATTGCAAATACAACAGTTTTTTTAATTAGCGTTTTTTCCCTATTCATTAAATATCCCTTTTGTTATTTTTGTTAATATTCTTCCATTACCATTTTTAGTGCACGTTTATGTACATCAAGCATTCTTTTAACTTAGTGTTACTCACCTGCGCTATAAATCTCCTTCTGCCCCAACTTAGTTTGGCAAATCATAAGAAGTTTATCTCATTGAAGCTGTTCTAATTAAATTGGCCAAAAATTCTTATATCGTTTCAAGGTCTATTTGCTTGGTGTTACGGATTAAACAAATCGACTGCGTTTTTGCTACCGAACCGAAAATGATCTGTGTGGGCCAATAGAAATAATCAAGGTGAAGAGCTAGCTAAAGGCAAGCTGAAGAAACACAGTGTCTGCAAAACTGAGAGGTAAAGCCAAAACGAGTTAATAATAACCGTAATAAGTTTCTTCCACGAGGTGCAACCAAACAAAATCGGAGCTCTGCTTATTGTCTTTATTGGATCCTCACCACGTTAAAGAACTCCTTACACATCCATAAGTCATCATACGAACATCTGCGAATTGTGTGAACTCCCGTAATATTGATATAAAAGCGCCGTCGCGTAGATAATCAGTCCTTAAACCGTGCCTCAAATCACAAGAGTTAGTTCCACCCGCCTAATTTTTCTTGTAGCAAGGCGACGTACCGATTCATTACATTCTTTTTGTGTTCTACCAACTGTAAGGAAAGTGTCTCCACCTTCTTCCCCGCTTTCATTTCTTCTATCAAACGAATGACTTCCGATATTGGTGTGCCAATGTCTATTGAAGAAGCTAAAAAACCATCCGTCGTCTTAGATCTACTGTCGTGCCGAATCATGATTCCTGGTATGCCTAAAGAAGCACCCATACCTATGCCATGCACACGGCCACCAATCACCAAATCAAAGGATTTGAAAATATTAGCATAATCTTTCGAATCATATGAATAGTAAATATCAACTCCAGGAAATTCCCTCATAGCCTGATCCAATTCGTCGATATAATGACAGACAATACCAACATCATATCTTTTGATAATTTCCGGGAAGAGTTTCATCAAGTAGTTATGCATCACATTTGAAACGTTATTCCCAGAAATCGTGTAGCTTGTGGCGTAGATCAATCCTATTCGATTAACATGCGTTACGACATGATTACTGTTTGCGGCCAATAATGCTGGACAAGGAACATATTTCGCACCATACTTCTCCAAAAGTTTTTCCGTATCTCTTTCACGAGTCGTTATTATTTTTGCTTTTTGCAAGACACGGTCAACCGCAGGAATAGCGGAGGAAAACGCCGATCGGTTGCCTGCGCCCAGTCCTAAAAAAATTGTTGGAATACTTGCAGCTTCTATTGCTTCGTACATAGGAATCAATCTACTCCCGAACCATTCTGGAGAACCCGCAAACAAAGCTAAATCGATGTTTTCTGGATTCATGTCATCCTTATAAGAATTGTCAAAGTGGCCAATCCTTAATGCTTCTTGAAGAATGCCTTTTCCCCTAAAGTTTTTCTTGTCCCACCAATGTGTCAACCTCATTTTTCTGGATGGATTTCGCCATTTGCTTCCTCCGCGAATGTCTGGATTTCGATTAAAAATAATGGGATTATATCTGTCTCCAAAGGCTTCCGTAAGTATATTCAATGTACCCTGCATAATGAATTCATCCCCAGGATTCCATTGACGTGTCGTTGAGATCAACACATTTTTTCTCATTTCTTACCTCCTAAACCGTCAAAACCCATTGCCGGTTCTCTTCACCATATCAACGTAATCTTTTACTGATTGTTCCAGATTGAAATTCCGCTCAATGACTTCGTGCTGATTTTCCAAGAGTTTTTTAAGGTCAATTTCACCACTAAGCAATTTACAAATGATCGTAGCATAGTCTACTGGATCAATGCAACGGAAATAGCTGACGCCATTTTCTGCAGGTATTCCCTCAATCCCGATGTCGTTGGTCAAAATCGGTATACCCGCAGAAAGCGCCTCAATCACTTTTACCTTTATTCCTGCCCCAGTCAGCAACGGAGAAACAAAACACATACTGTGGGCGAAATAAGGCGTTTCGTCCTCAACAAAGCCGGTTACAATTACTTTTTCGCTTTGGCTGTGAATAAGTTTTGCCGGCGGCCGGTTTCCTGCAACAATGAAGCGTACATCCTTATCAACCAACAACGGCATGACATTTTCAACAAACCATATTGCGGCCTCATAGTTTTCCGGTCGGTACATGGCACCCCAAAACAGGATATCGTGATTGATTTCAGTACGCACAATATAACGCATGTCGTGGAAGTATGGTGTCAAAACATGGATTCTATCACTATCAATACCGTGTTGAACCAGAAGAGCCTTATCTTTATAACTGTGTGGCATTACGACAGAACAGCAATTGAGCGCAGATAATTCCGCCTTTTTTAATTTCATATAATGAGATTTCAATCTTTTTTGCTTATATCCTGATGCCTGTAAGTACTTTCGCTCTGCACCCAAAAAGCTGACATCATGTTCGGAAGCAATCAGCTTAACCTTCGGATAGGTTCTATAGATTACCGTCGCAAGCAAGGCGAAATCTGTCCACTCCAGTTCAATTACATCCGGTGAAGCATTACTGGCAGATAATTTTGCTAGATGTTTCATAATCTCGGTCTTTTTGTATGTTGAGAACAAAGCGCCATATGTGGATATTTTCCCCATGGCATCCACAAGTACTCTTGTTACATTTATATCCATTGAACCACTGCTTAGCAGGATGGTATGTGGAATCTGATATTCTTCCAAATCATATAGATGCAAATCACTTTTCCGGCTGAATCCGAGAATTGACACCTCGATCCCCGGCTCAGCTGCCAATCTTTTAATATAATAATTATAAGTTTTACCACCCGCATGGCCAATCCTTTCGTATGGAATGACCGGCGAAATCGATAGAAACCTCATTATTCCGCTCCCTTACTGCACTCCTATGGTAATCGATGCAGCATCTCTTCCAATAAAGCACATACTCTATCTACAGTTTATTCTTCTTAATAAGTCCAAACACAAGAATTCTTAGCTGGTTGATGAACGTGTAAGCTATGTAAGTCTACGGATCAAGCATAGAAGCAAATATGCAACGATGATGGTTCAACAGAATCCACAGTATTTGTCTTGAAAAGCATATACCGATACGACCATAAGATAGCTAGAATAAGCAGTACATCCAACCCATCATTCGTTTTTTGATTATCTTCTCAATTCCTTTCTCTCCATGCAGCCCTTCCCTTATTGAACAGCATATTTGCTACCAGCGGTATCCCAATTTCTAGAATACAATAAGCTATCCACCAAAAACCCTCCTTTTCAAGTACGGTGTATGCGGCAACATAATAATCAGGGAGCGTACTTTATACAACAGCTATATAGTTTAAACTACTGTTAGAATAGATAGAGATTTTCCCAAGTTTATTATAAAAAAACCTGGATGAATGTTTAATGGGAAAACACAAACAATAATATAAGTGATGAATTCAAGCAAGATGCTGTAGACTATTATCATTCATCTGGCAAAAGCCTAGTACAAATAGCCAGCCATAGACCTTAAAGTTAGCAAGTCAGCCTTAAGTAAATGGATGACAAGTGCTATTACAAATAATGGCACTATTAATCACAGGGGTCGGGCTTTCATCGATTCTGATTTCGATAATAAGCTTAAAAACGTTCTTAATAGAGACTTTAATCCGAAGGCAGCCAACACTGTTTGGGTTACGTATATACGTATGTTTACACCCTATCTGGATTTGTTTATCTGACGCGTGTGATGGATCTGTCCTCTATGAATATCATATGCTGCAGGTATCGGATAGTTTATCCACAGAGCATGTATTAAAGGCCATTGAAAAAGCTAAAGTGATTCAAAATCAGCCTGTAGTGACCCATAACGATAGGGAGTTCAGATCCAAAATCTTGATAGAAGACTAAAGTTTTAACATAGCAAATGGATCAGCAAGATTAGCATATGCTTGCCTAAGCTAATTGTTCTAATTATTGCTTTGTTTGAAACTCACGCTATCTGCAAAGCCTGAAATCGAACAAGTACAAAAAACAAAGGATTTGTAAACACCCAGCTGAGCTCAATATACCACAATCATATACTTCATATGCTTACACGTACACGCTTACTTATAAGACTTAAACCAACAGCTATAAAATAGAACAGTGGCACTATAAATATAAGTTTATAACGTGGGGTTAAATATTCTATACTGTACGGAATCGAATAAAACATTAGGCAGTTAAGAAATAGTATGCTCCAAAAACTCCAGTCACTAGTTCTTTTCCTCATTAGTATAAATCCCAAGAAAGCAAGAACTACATATGGTATATTCCAAACAGACTGAAGAAAATATTCAATCGTCACCCATGATGGGTCTCTAGCCAGATGAACCAAGTTCTCAAATTGATTCATCACATTTGGGAACAGAAGTAAATGCACCATTTCAGACAGGTTTACCGCACCAATATTATATGCCCATCCTAACAAATTTCCGATGTAATGCACTATTGAAGAACCAGCAAGCAAAATCCCGCATAGAGCCATGTTTACTATGCTGCCAATTCTCTTGTGGAATATGTAATATGCTAAAAGCGGTACAATATATACAATAGTAAGTGGACGTATCAGTAAACAAAGAGTAGACAAAACTCCACACTTCAAATATTTTTTTCCTGTATTTTCTTGAATAGCAATAGCTAACAACTCAACCATGAGCAGCAAATAAATTGATTCTCTCAATAATTTGTAGGCACTAAACTGTATAATTGGGCAAAACAGGAAAGCAAAGCAAACCGATATATACGGAATTTTTTTTGGCTTCTCAATACGATTCTGTATTGCAAGCACTGTATTCGACAAATCAATTCCTGCAATGAATACCATCATGCATTGGACCACATAAAACAGATATAAGTTCACATGTATATCAAATATTGTCGGATAATATATTGCAGAACTCACCCAAGCAGCATATAAGTATTGCCCTAGATTACTTATTGATAATGCCCTATTGCTTAAATCGTAGTCTAAGCTACTTGTAACTAGTAGATATAATCTATCCCACGATATCCCTGAATGCATTGCATCAGCTGCTCTAAAAATCCAACCTGTATCATTATCATATGGTATACCATACTCCCAACCCACCGAATTTTCGACATACAGTTCATATGCAACCATTGCAACTATGTAGATAATAAAAAAAGAAATTAGAATCTGACGCTTATACCTGCTCAAGGCATGCAATTTCTTATAAAAAATATAGCCAAAAATCCACATATAGAGCAGTATCATCTTATTTCTCCATTCCATTGCTTTATGATTAAAACTTAGTTATCCTTACCCCATCATTCTCCGACAAGCTTGTACATTTTCAATCGCTTCTAGATATGCATAAGCATTTTTCTCATCTGGCTCTAAGTAAGCGCCCTCAGCCCATTCATTCCATGCGTTTATGACGATAAATGGAACCTGCTTTTCACAGCACTTGTCCATCAATAGTTTTAAATATTTTCTAAATTTTATTGGATCAGCACCCTTTATTATTTGAGCATTATATCGCTTACGCGCTGTGTTATCCCAATCTGCAAATGCTCCCGGTATGACAAGCGGCCCTATATCTTCACGAGTAATAATGCTCTGCCACGCTTTGTCATAGTCACAGGTATAACCGATGAGGCCTTTCCCTACTTTGTTCAAGACTCTGTTTAATAGCTTACTTGTTCGCGTGCGAAGCAGCCGCAAGACAAAATCAAATTTGGAAAAGCCCTTTGCAAAAGTATAAAAGGGTTCCCTGCGGTACACGGCGTCAAACTGGCCAAGTTGGTCTGACGTATGCGCATCTTCAGTTTTTACAAAAAATATCCCATCAAAACCATTTTCCTTCGCCCATTGATTCCAACAATCCATAAATTTCTCAATTTCCTTGAAATGCCAAGCCGCAAAAATAAAATATACTGGTTTATTATTGACTTTTATATATCGATTATCTTTGAAATAGGCAAGATTGTACAGAAAGAACTCCTTCCAATCCGCTTCGTCTCCATAGTATTGTGGCCATAGCATTTTGGGGTTCTGCCCAAACCACATTTTTCTCCAATCGTGATTGGCCCAGTACATGCAGAATGGAATATTAAGTTTAGGACTTTCACGAACAATTTCAGTAGGTTTATTCAAAAGCATGCTACCATGAATTCCATTTTTGTCCCCATATTCGCTTTCATTGCAAGAGTAATATTGATAAATCACAAATCCATCGATGCCGTACTTTTTTGCCATTTCAATCTGTGATTGGATTTCTTCTTTTCTACTTAGGTCATAATAATGATTATTTAGGGGGACTTTAGGCTGATAATGCCCTTTGAATAAAGGGATTGCCTGTTTACAAGCTGTCCATTCTGTGTATCCTTGTACCCACCAATCGCTATTGTAGTTTGTCTCATAATATTGCGGCAGATACAGCGCCAAGATTTTTGTCTTATCCATCTTCTCTACCCTTTCAGTTTCTCATGGCAATTCTTAACAACCCCAACAAATTTATCCGCTACAGCCTCCGCAGCGTACTTTTTGTATCCGAACTCATACGCATTATGGGCAAATCTAGCCGTTTCCTCCCGTGAAAATCCATTCGCTTCCCTCACTGTCTCAGCAAATCGTTCAATGTTCCCCGCAGGAACAAGAAAGCCCGTTTCACCGTCAGCCACCTGTTCACTGATCGCTCCGACGTCAAAGGCAATGACCGGCCGTGAAAAGCGACAGGCATCCGTAATTACTCCAGACTGCGTTGCACTGAAATATGGTAATACGATCCAATCTGCATTTTGAAAACACGCCTCCATCTCAATATCAGATACTTCACGATCCACTATTTCCACATTGGGATGCTGCTTGAGCTTCTCAACAATTTCTTGGCTCTCTTCATCCGGTTCGCCTACGATGTGATAATTAATATCCGGCGTCTTCTGCACAATTTGATCCAGAAGATCAAACCCTTTGTATCGGCGAATGCGGCCGAAGCACAGGAATGTTTTGCTATATGTAATTGGCTCTTCTTTTCGAAATGAGCGCCACAGCTCAAAGCAGGTTATATGCTCTTGTTTGATATGATATTTTTGGGAAAGTAATTCCTTATACTTGTAATTCCGCAAGATGACACGGTCAGCCAATTTACTGGTAACGTAATTACAAACAGCCATTGCTTTATTTCCATCATGAGGAATCACATCATGTACAGCCTGAATTTTTACAACTTTCCTGCAGGCTATCATCAGAAATGCGTTCCACATATGCATATTTTCAAAATATATATATCGAATCTGCTTCTCCCAAATCAAGCGCACCATCTTCATAATAATATCAAACCGAAAAGAGCCTTTGGCAAATCCTGGGCGCAAAGGGCACTCAAAATAGAAGTTATTATCCGTATGCGGCGCAATCGCAGATTTAGGATTGTTGATGCCAATCGTATATACTTCATGTTCAGGATAAAGTGCTTGAAACATACTGTATAAGGTGTTCTGATGATCAGCATTGTTTGAAAATGTAATCAAGCAGATCCCGTTTCTTTCCATGTGCTTACCCCCGTTTATAATACCTTTCTCCAACAAACCAGCATGTTAAAACAGCTACTTCATGGGAATCTTCTAACTCCATCCAGTTTACGTTTCAACTTTGAACATCGCCAACGATATCATGTCACCAATATGTTCATATATCATTGTTCTTTCTTTAGCCTTATTCAGCAATATTTTTCTTTGTTCCAAAACTTCGCTCTTGCTTCTTGCTTTCTGGTATATTGCCAAATGTGCTACATTTACTCGCTCACCCAAAAAACTTGTCTTCCAGCATGAGACACCAGCAATGATAAATCGGCAGGTGCATTTCCTGAATCATATAGGTTTCCGTTTCCGGCACCTTTACAGCCACGTCAGCTACTGATGCAAGTTCTCCGCCTTTAGCTCCAGTTAATCCAATCACCTTGATACCGGAAGCTCTGGCAACTACAGTGGCATTCATAACATTTTTACTATTTCCTGAAGTTGAAATTCCCAAGAAAACGTCACCCGGTCTACCATATCCGAATAGCTGCTGTGCAAATACACTAAGCCCATCTACATCATTGATGTATGCCGTAGTCAATGCCTCATGGCCAACAAGAGGAATCGCCATTAGGGAACATTCGAGGTTGCTTGCCAACGCTATACCTCTTTCAGTGTCAATTTTCTTCAGCTTTTCCGCAAATTCTGCACTGACGGGACGGGGGATTTTAAATCGTTTCATAAGTTCTCCAACAATATGTTCGGAGTCTGCAGCAGAGCCTCCGTTTCCGGCAATCAACATTTTGCCGCCACTCTCATAACATTCTTCCATTACAAGATACGCATCTATAATATCTTGACTGATACCTTCAAGTACTGGATACCGCGAAATGAGTAAATCAATGTGCTTTTTGAGCTTCTCTTTTAATCCTCTCATGCTCTTATTGTCCTCCGAATTTTTCTTCAGAAAAATCCATCAAGCCGTCATACTTCTCTATATCATCTATTTCAACCCGACCACCCACCAACGCTGTGTGACAGCCGCCGGCGTTTCCAGCCTTCATGTCGCTCTCTCCATCGCCAATCAACCAAGACTGGCTCAAATCAATATTAAAGCCTTCTGCCGCTTTCAAAAGCATCCCCGGCTTTGGTTTGCGACAATCACAGTCGAACTTTAATTCTGGAATCTCTCCCTCATACCCCTTGTGTGGATGATGAGGGCAGAAGTAAATTGCGTCTATGTAGGCTCCTTCCTGTCCAAGCAGTGTCTCCATTTTATTATGGATTTCTCTGAGTTGCTCATATGTGACTTCGCCTCGTGCAATAACCGGCTGATTGGTAACAACTATTACAAGGTATCCGGATGCGTTAATCTTCTTTATAGCCTCAGCTACACCTGATAGCAATTCAAAGTCATCAATATTTCTCAGAAAACCCATATACTTATTGATGGTGCCATCACGATCTAAAAATACAGCCTTTTGTTTATGGCTCAGGTTTTTTGCATGAACTTTTCCAGATTTAATGTCTTCTGTAACTTTACGGAAGCGATCTGGCGTTCCCATGTCCTTTACATATTCGGGGCTGTCATATATATAAAGTTGACCTGTAGGAATAAGCGGCTCCAACACATCGCGGTCGAGATCTGTTTTTTTAAGTTCCCTAAACAATCCAATGCCTGCAAAATCCTCAAAAATACGTGCCGACAACAAGTGAATTCCGGCATTGACTCGGTTGCGATACCACAACCGTTCATCTTCCTTGTGTAACCAGTTCTGAACACAGCTGGTATCATCCGCAACGATGATACCGCTATCATACGGGTGATCGTTGGGGTGAGTAAATAGAGTGACTACCCCTCCACGTTCCTTGTGGTATCGGTAGAAGCGATCGATGTTAATATCAAAGATGATGTCTCCATTAAGAAGGAGAAAGTCTTCCTTCAGTTCGTCTTTTATCAGGTACAGTGCACCAGCAGTTCCTAGGGGTATGTCTTCAATGACGTATTTGATGGACACACCAAATTTAGAGCCATTTCCAAAGTAATCAGTTATGACATCGCCTAAGTGTCCTACTACCAGGATAAGATCTGCGTATCCCTGTACTTTTAGACTTTCAATTTGATATTCTAATATCGGCTTATTCATTATCGGGATCATTGGTTTCGGCACTTCAGAATTGACCGACGCAATTCGTGTTCCTTTGCCGCCCGCCATGATAACTACTTTCATAAGAGTCCTCACCTTTTATCCGACTTTCACTCGCGGTTCATAGTTTTCAGATGTGTAATGAATTACTCTCGTCCCGCTGTTTTCAAACTCAAAAGGAACGTACAACTGATCACACATTGCTTCCTTTACTGCAGCTTGATAATCATGTTGCACATAAAACACAAGGAAACCACCACCACCGGCACCAAGCAATTTGCCGCCCAATGCACCAGCCGCAATCCCTTTGGCATAAAGGCCATCAATGCCGTCAGTGGATACCTTAGCACCGGTCTGACGCTTTAATCTCCAAGTGTGATCGAGCAGGCGACCGAAGTCGTCTAAATCTGCATTCTTATCTTTCAACACTTTCTCTGCTTCATCAACCAACGCATACATCTCTTTTAGCTGTACGAGCTTATCTTTCGCTGTAACAGCATTGGCTGCCTGAATCTCAGCAGAGAATCTGGTGAATCCAGTAAAAAACATCATTAGATTACTATTGAGCTGGTATTTTCTCTCCGGAGAAATAATGACCGGCAGTACCTCATACCCATCCGCATTAAAATTAATACGATTGAAACCTCCAAACGAAGCCGCAATCTGATCCTGCCAACCACCAGCCTCATTACAAAGAACACGCTCAAGATAAATTGCTTCATCTGCCAGCCTCTTTTTGTCCGCATACCTACCTTTAAGAGCATAGAACGCATTCAGCATCCCTACTGCAAATGAACTGCTCGTTCCTAATCCGGAACGAGCGGGAAGATCAGCTTCATAGGTAAGACGAATCTCATAGATATCCAGCATCCTCATAGCATTACGAATAGCCGGATGCTGGATATCTTCAACATCAGAAATTCGCTCCATCTTGGAATATGCTAACTCAGTACTATAATCAAAGAATTGAGGCAGATGACGGACGTTCACATAGCAGTATTTGTCAAATGTAGTGGACAACACTGCTCCACCATGCTCCTTGAAGAACTTTTCCATATCTGTTCCACCACCAAAAAATGACATACGGAAAGGTGTTCTTGTGATAATCATCTTTCTTTCTCCTTATCATTTTATTGAAGCCCTTTACGACCGCAATCCTCATACCAGTCCCTCAGCGTTTCCTCAAAAGAATAATAGAACTCATATCCGCTGGCGGCTAACTTTTTACCGCAAATATTGGTGGAAACCATCAGTTTCTTTACACGTGCAGGATGAAGCCCCAACTTCATTCCCCCAAAGGGAACCATACACACGGCGGCAGTCATCAGTATCCATCCAGGAATCAATGGAACAAAACGTTTCATGTCTGTGGCTTTTTGCATCTCCCTGCAAATCTGCCCAATAGTGTAGGCTGGCTCAAAGGTGCAGTTGAAAACGTCCACTCCCGGAAAATCGTTGTCAATCATTCGATATTTCATGAAGCGGGCAAGTTCTTTCACATAAATACAGGATTTCACCGTATCCTTACGACCGGGATAGAAGAAATAGTGCTTCCTCTGTCCCCAATACAGACGGGTAAAGTTGCCATGCTCTCCTTTACCGTAAACCACGCCGGGACGAACGATGGTGAGTTCGCGCTTCGGGTCTCCTGCCTGCCATTTCTCGTGAATCTGTTCCGCAACAAGTTTGCTGGTGCCATAGGCAGTATTCGGAGTGGGGAGTGTTGTTTCTTCTTTGAGTTCCTCGGCTGCCCCATAGGGCGCAATAGAACTGGTAAACAGGATTTTTTTGATGTCGTGCTCCACAGCAAAAGCCGTCACATTTTCCGCACCATAAAGGTTAGTTTCAAAATACTGGTAATCCAGATGACCAGGAGTGCGATGTACTGCGGCAAAGTTGAAAATTATGTCATCTGTCGTTGCCGCGATATCGAAATCTATGGGTTTCCGAACGTCACAGCGTATATACTCAACTCCCTCGATCCTCTCTACAATACCGGGGACAACACCTTCTTCTCCTGGCATGACAATATCAAGGGCATAGATTTTATCGCTGGGGTTCACTGCTTCTGCTTTGAGCAGATTAATCAGATGGGTTCCGATGAAGCCGGTTCCTCCAAATATGATATAGTTCATTGTTCACTCCTAGACCGAAAAAATCTGAATGTACTTTTCAATCCCAGCAACTTTTGGTCTTTATCGCTGAGATTCAGCTTGGTGCCATCTTCTAAGCGATAACCTTCAATACTGGCCGTCCCTGAATATTTACCCACAACCTGCGGCCAGATAATCCCGATTTCCGGATCATTCCAAGCAAGTCCTCCCTCGTCACCGGGATGATAGAAATCTGTAACCTTGTAACAGAACTCCGCAGCTTCACTTAAAACAAGAAATCCATGCGCAAATCCTTCGGAAATATAAAACTGCTTTTTATTCTCCTCCGTCAATTCAACTCCAAACCATTCGCCGTATGTTGAACTGCCGGAACGAAGGTCAACAGCAACATCAAAAACACTACCTTTAATAGCCCGAACCAGCTTACCTTGTGGAAATTGTTTTTGAAAGTGCAGCCCTCGCAGCACACCTTTTGCAGACATGCTCTGATTATCCTGCACGAACACCATATCTAGCCCGACTTCATGCATATCGTTCCGGTTATAGGTCTCCATAAAATAGCCGCGGCTGTCACCGTAAACTGCTGGTTCTATAATATACAATCCTTCGATTGGAGCTTTTGTTACCTTAATCTGACCCATAAATCTTTTCTCCATCTGCATTCTTGTTGTTTAATACTCAATCTCTTTCAAATATCTACTCAAAGCATCCTGCCATGTCGGAAGCAGTTTAAAGCCGTTTTCGACCAGCTTGTTCTTGTCCAGTCTGCTGTTAAACGGACGTGCCGCTTTGGAAAGACCATATTCTTCCGTAGTCACAGGTATGATGTTTGTCTCGTATCCTGCCTGTTTGTAAATCTCGCAGGTAAAGTCATACCAAGAGATGTAGCCGCCTTCGTTTGTCGCATGATAGTAACCATATTTTTCCGTTTCAATCATATCTACCAGTAGGCACGCCAAATCCAATGTGTATGTCGGTGTACCGATCTGGTCGTTGACCACGCGAACTGTCTCATGTGTCTTACCGGCTTTCAACATGGTTTTGATGAAATTCTTGCCATGGACGCCAAAAACCCAGGCGACTCGGACGATGAAGTATTTATTAATGTTGGAAGATACATCCAACTCGCCTTCCAATTTAGTCTGTCCGTAAACATTCAGCGGTTTATAATCCTTGCAGTCCGGCCGCCAGGGTTCAGTACCCTGACCGTCAAAGACATAATCTGTAGAAATATAAATCTTTTTAATATCAAGCTCTTTGCAAACCCTAACGATATTTTTAGTACCCGTTGCATTGACCAGTCGGCACTTCTCCGCATTGTCCTCAGCCGCATCCACCTCGGTCCAGGCAGCACAATGAATTACGCCCTCCGGATCAGCCTCCGTGATTACTTTTTTAACGGCTGCTGAATCTGTGATATCCAGTTCATCAATATCAACACCAAGAGCTATGTGTCCCCGTCTTTCAAGTTCCCTAACAACATCAATGCCAAGCTGTCCTTTGGCTCCTGTTACAAGTACTTTCATACAAATTCTCCTCTTATACAGGGCTTAATTTAAACTTACAAATCTGTACAAATAGGGATTAGCTAAGTCTTCCACCATACATTTTGTCAAAATACTTAGTGTACTCTCCGGAGAGAATATCTTCCCACCACTTCTTATTAGCTAAATACCACTGAATAGTCTTACCGATACCATCCTCAAACTTTGTTTCAGGAATCCAACCAAGTTCTTTATAGATTTTGGTCGGATCGATGGCGTATCGCTTGTCATGACCTGGGCGGTCAGTAACAAATGTTATAAGACTTTCAGGCTTACCTAACTCACTCAGAATCGTCCTTACTACCTCAAGATTAGTTCTTTCGTTATGACCGCCTATATTATAGACTTCGCCCAAACGACCTTTTCTCATTACCAGATCTACCGCCTTACAATGATCCTTTACATAAAGCCAGTCTCTGACATTCTCACCTTTTCCATAGACCGGCAATGGCTGATCAGCTAAAGCTCGGCTAATCATAAGAGGAATTAACTTCTCTGGAAAATGGTATGGCCCATAATTGTTTGAACATCGTGTGATCGTAACAGGCAGTTTATATGTTCTATAGTAGGCAAGAACCAATAAATCAGCGGCAGCTTTACTAGAGCTATATGGACTGCTTGTGTGAATTGGGGTGTCCTCAGTAAAAAACAGATCCGGACGGTCTATGGGTAGATCACCATATACTTCGTCTGTAGAAACTTGATGGAAACGATTAATGCCATATTTTCTGCATGCATCCATTAGAACTCCGGTACCGATAACGTTAGTCTCGAGGAAAATTTCTGGGTTTTCTATACTTCTATCTACATGACTCTCGGCTGCAAAATTGACCACAATGTCCGGACGTTCTTCTTCAAAGATTGTATAAATAGCTTCCCTATCAGCAATATCAGCCTTTACAAACTTGAAATTGGGATTCTTCATTGCCTTTTCCAGTGTCAAAACATTTCCCGCATACGTTAAATTATCAACACAGATGATTTTATCTTCTGGATGTTCTTCTAATTCATAATACACAAAATTAGAACCGATAAATCCGGCTCCACCGGTTACGATAATTCTCACAGTTGTTTTCTCCTATTTATATTGCTTCTATCTTGTCAAGATACTTTCCATCTAGCACATCCATCAAATAAGCACCATATCCGTTCTTTTTCAGAGTTTGCACTGACTTTAACAACTGTTCTCTGTCAATCCAGCCATTTAGATATCCGATCTCTTCAAGACAAGCAATTTTACGATGCTGATGTGTCTCCACAGTCTTTACAAAATTCGTAGCTTCGACAAGACTCTCATGAGTACCTGTATCTAGCCAAGTAAAGCCTTGACCGAGCAATTCAACATTAAGTTTGCCTTTTTGAAGATAAATTCGATTAACATCAGTTATTTCAAGTTCTCCACGAGCAGAAGGCAATAAGCTTTTAGCATATTCAATCACACGATTATCGTAAAAATAGAGACCCGTCACACAGTAGTTTGATTTTGGTATAGGTGGCTTTTCTTCTATTGATATTGCTCTCCCATTCTTGTCAAACTCAACGATACCAAAACGTTCTGGGTCGTCTACATAGTATCCGAATACTGTAGCAATCTTGTCATCAGCATGCGTCACAGCCGCTTTAAGACGTTCTTTAAGACCATGACCTGCAAAGATATTATCCCCTAATACCATAGCTACATTGTCATCACCTATAAACTCCTCACCGATGATAAAAGCTTGGGCCAAGCCGTCCGGACTTGGTTGAACTGCATAAGACAGTCTTACCCCAAACTGGCTGCCCTTACCTAGAAGGGCCATAAATCTTGGAGCATCTTCGGGAGTGCTTATTATGAGGATATCTCGTATTCCTGCGTCCATTAGAACACTTAATGGATAGTAAATCATTGGCTTATCATAAATCGGCAGCAACTGTTTTGAAGTTACCATTGTTAAAGGATAAAGCCTGGTACCGGAACCTCCTGCAAGAACTATACCTTTCATTCTCGTCCTCCTGAATACCCAATACTGGAGTAATAAGTTTCTAACTCGCACCCTTCCTCCCCAACACCACCGGCACCGTCCTAGCCAATATCCCCAAATCCAACCACAACGTCCAGCGATCTACATACTCAGCGTCCATCTCCATCCACTGATCAAAGTCCACTTCATTCCGCCCACTAATCTGCCAAATACATGTAATTCCCGGCTTCACTGCCAACCTCTTCCGATGCTTAGAATCGTACAAATTAACTTCGCTGAGCAAGGGCGGCCTTGGCCCAACTAAACTCATATCCCCTCGAAAAACATTGTATAACTGAGGCAGCTCATCAATACTTGTTTTACGAATAAACCTGCCCACTGCTGTCACTCTCGGATCATTGGTAATCTTAAACACTGGTCCACTCATTTCATTCAAATGTGCCAATCGTTCCTTAAGCTCTTCGGCATTTACAACCATGGACCGGAATTTATAAATATTAAAGGCCCTTCCATTCAACCCAACTCTTTCTTGAGCAAAAATTATTGGCCCCTTGGAGGTTAACTTTATAGCTATCGCTACTAAAGCGAAAACCGGAGTAAGAACTATAAGACCGGCACCTGATAAAATAACATCCATCCCCCGTTTTGCTACCTCATGCCAAGGCCGTCTGGGGTGGCTGTCATACACAACCATTGAGAGCCCCCCAAAATCCATGGGCCTGCTGCGAGAAACCTTCGTCACAATGTCGTCAAGAAGTACCGCCACCGTTTTACCCATGACATCTAGAATTTCAATGGACTCTTGAACACCCTTTTCCGTAATCAGCGCTGTAACAACCGTTAAATCTACGATGTTCATGCGAATAATGGATTCGAGATTCGAGTAATCCCCCAGATAAGGTATCTCAAGACCGTTTTTAGCAGGGGCGATGTACCCTATGACTCTATAGCCTAACTGTGGATTATCCTTAAGTTTCTGTAGGTAAAGCTCAGCAGCAGAGCCTGCACCCAGAATCAGCACATAACGTGTATTTCTGCCTAGTTTCCTTCCTGCTTGCAAAGCCAACCGGGTCACAATATGCATTCCAATGGTTAAACCCACTGCAAAGGCCCCAAAGTAAAAAAAGAAGCGTGTGCGCAGTAAATACGGGCTATGAAGATAAATAGTTGTCATACTGACTGCGAATGAGAAGAAGTGGGCTTTCAGAATCTGGCTTAGTTCACGCCGCGCAGACATAAAGCGGCGTGATTGATAGACTTTTAAGGCATTACTGGCAATAATCCAAGCTACTAAGTAAATTAAAAATATCGCAAAGTATCCTGGCCAGCTATTATTTGTCACGACATTCTTGATTTGATAGATTTCTATGACCAAAGAGAAGGCCAATGCTATTAGAACAATGTCAACGAGTTCAGATATGTTTTCAATGATCCCCCTGTCCCTTAGCACTGTCTCACTTCCCTTTTCCATTTCCTTTTTCTATACATAATCTTATCCCATCTAAAACCGATTGATTTAATAGGCCCTCCGTCCTAGGACTAACCGCAACTCCATATATTTCCCTATAAGAAAGTAATATCCTTCACGAACTTTTCACAAAATTCCAACACCATACCCACAATTCCAGTAATCTTCGTCACAATCCGATCTGATCCTACGCTTCTTCTTCCCAATATCCTTCTATCCTCGAAATAACTCCCAAAATTTTCTCTTTTTCTTCTTATTTGGTTGCTGTAGGAAATACTCCCTTTCACCTACCAAGCCTTCCCCCGTCAAAATTGCCTGAGGGTTCTCCAACGTAACTTCCCGAACCCCCTCTTCTCTCGCGATCTCCTTGACACTTCGCAGTGCTTGAAGATAAACCCCATCCTCCTGCGAAGTCCGATGCGCATCCGACCCAATAAAGTGAATCAAACCACTCCTCAGCATCCTTTCCGCCAACTCCTCAGCCTGGGGCCCATACCTCCCGCTCAGACTTCTCAGGTTCAGCTGAAAAAGCACCCCTTTATTCGCCCAGTCAACCAAGTACTCCGGCCTCTCAATCAAGCCCTTATTCCGCTCCGGATGAGCCAGCACCGGAGTCAGCCCCTGCACCTGCAAGTCAAAGAAGACTTGTTCCGTATACTGGGGAATCTCCAGCATGGGCAGCTCTAAGAGCAGATACTTGCCCGTATTCCCCAGGGTCATCAGCTTGCCTTCACGAGCCCATTTGCCTAGGTCGGGGCAAATATAGTTCTCTGCCCCAGGCAGAATTTCCACCGGGATTTCTGCCTCAGCCACATGCTTGCGCAACAGCTCCACAGCAGCCAGGATCTCTTCAGGGCTTAAGAATCCACTGCCTTCCATAACATGAGGAGTAACAATCAGGGTCTGGAATCCGGAATAGAACAATTGACGAACTATTCCCAGGGAGTGGGTCATGGTCTTGGCGCCATCGTCAAGACCGGGGAGGATGTGGTTGTGTGTATCAATCATCTGTCTTCTCCTAACCTTTAAGCTAAATTCTAGCAAAACTAAGTAACAAATCTTCGAACATATGTTACAATAATGTAAAATATCTAATATTATCTAATTTACACATTTTAATGAAGCAGAAGAGGGAGTACTATGGCAAGCAAGAATATCTTAATCGTTGATGATGACCCCATTGTTTTAAGAATGCTGGAGTCTGCCCTGAGCAAAAACGGGTATCATACGTTTAAGGCAGAGTCCGGTGAAAATGCTCTGAGGATTCTGGATGCTCTGGCCATTGATCTAGTTCTCTTAGATGTGGTCTTACCCGGGATGGACGGACTGAATACTCTTAAAAAGATAAGAAATCACCCCACCTATGGCTTTGTCCCGGTGCTCATGCTGACCAGCAGGGATAGTGAAATTGATCACGTCATCGGTTTGGAATTGGGAGCTGATGATTACATTTCCAAGCCCATCCGCTTCCATGAGCTGATTGCTCGGATCAAGGCAGTTCTGCGCAGGGCGGATTCCAATCGGACATCCTTCTCTAAGGTAGTCTTCCGCGGTCTGGTCATGGATCTGTCCAGTCGACAAGTCACCGTCAACGATCAGGAGATAGAGCTCTCCTTCAAAGAGTTCGAGCTCTTATGCCTTTTAGCCAAAAGACCGGGCCGAGTCTTCACCCGAGCTGAAATTCTGGATACCGTCTGGTCGGAAGAAGGCTTCTGGGAAACTCGCACAGTGGATGTCCATATCCGCAGAATTCGCAAAAAGCTGGAGGAGATAGGCCAGAGTCCCCTGCTCATCGAGACTGTCCGGAATGTGGGCTATCGTCTGCCAATGTCTCTTTAACCTCCTGAAGCTCCTCCACTAAAGGGGGCATTAATTCCTTGAGTTCCTGGTAGTGTTTATGGGATTTGTTCCACTCCCCAGCCTGGGCTGCCCGCTCCAGTTCACCGGCAGTCTTAAAAACCTTCATAGCATACAGACAGGATAAAGCGCTGGCCAGTCGATGGGCGCTTTTTTCTAATTTCCCCAAGTCATAGGCCTCCAGATCTGTCCTGATGATCTCCAGCCAAGTCTGGTAATTTTCCAAGAAGTTCTCAATACTTAAAAGCATGACTTCCTGACCAAAAAGCTTTGCTTCCTGGCGGAATATCTCCTGATTGATCAGTGTACCTGCCTCTGGGATATTTGCCGATTGCCGGCACTCTTCCCCGCACCTCTGACCGGGTTCTTCGTCGGGTATTTGATTCTCCAAGCCTGCTGACCGGCGAATCTGCTTTAGGATCAGCAGCAGTTTTTCTTCTTGGATGGGTTTTGCCAGATAGAAATCCATCCCTTGCCGGAGAAGTTTGTCTCGATCCCCCAGAATAGCCGAGGCCGTCAAGGCAATGATAGGGACATGCTTCCCTGTAGGTCCTTCCAGGTCCCGGATAATTGTCGTCGTCTCTAAGCCGTCCATAATAGGCATATTCTTGTCCAGCAAAACACAGTCATAGTCCTGAATTTTCAGGGCTTGAAGCAATTGCAAGCCATTATTAACGATGGTCACCGCACAATTATGATAGGTTAGGATGTGCTTGATATAGATCTGATTAGCCAGATTATCTTCGGCGGCTATGACTCTTAAGCTCTGCAGATCCTCTCGCTCTTGATTCTCCGTGCTAACTGCTGCCTCGTCTAGGGCTATCTCCTGGGGATCGGCTATGCCTAAGGGCAGGAAGAGAGAGAAGGTACTGCCCGCCCCTTCCTGACTCTCCACTTCAATTCGCCCGTGCATTAACTCGGCCAGGTGCTTGACAATGGTCAGACCCAGTCCCGTACCGCCGTATTTTTTGGTAATGCTGCTGTCGGCTTGGGAAAAGCTTTGGAAGATGGTCTGAAGCTTTGTTGCAGAGATACCGATGCCCGTGTCCTTAACCAGGAATTGTATTTCCAGTCTGGTTTCTGCCAGAGCCAGAGATTTGAGCTTAAGCTCCACAGACCCATGATGGGTAAACTTGAGGGCATTATTCAAAAGGTTATTGAGAATCTGACTGATTCGCAAAGGATCTCCCCTCAGATAATCCGGGAGGTCAGAGCTTACCTCCGTATGGAGGCTAATCCCTTTTTCTTCCGCCTGGGCTTTATAGGTTTTCAGAATAGGTGTGAGTAAGTCCTTCAGGCCAAAGGCTCTCTCTTCGATCACAATTCGGTTGGACTCAATTCTGGAAATATCCAAGATGTCACTGATGATTCCCTCCAAAGATGCTGCCGAGGATTGGATTAAGTCTACATAGTCCTCCTTATATTGGCCCTCTTTTTTCAAGAGACTGGTCATTCCTATGATCCCTTGGAGGGGGGTTCTGATTTCATGGCTGACATTGGCTACGAAGCGGGTCTTATTCTCGTTAGCCTCAGCGAGCTTGCGGTTGCTCTCCTCAAGGGCCAGGTTTTTTTCCTGCAGGGCTCGGGTATGATGGGCAACAATCTTCTCCAGGTTTTGATACTCTTTGGCATTTTCCAAGGCAACAGCGATCTGGGAGGATAATACCTGTAAAACCTGCTGGCGTTCGCTGGTGAAAATACCGGGGGCCAGGTCGTTTTCCAGATAAAAGAGGCCAATCACCTTTCTTTTGATAATCACTGGCAGACAGAGGACGGAAGCTGGCTGCTCTTCGCCGTCTAAGGTCACTGTTTCTCCCGTTCTGGCCACATAGGTTATGAGCTTAATAGGCAGATCTGTGCTTTGGGGGTGGATATCCAGGGAATCTAAGAGGCGGATGGAGTTATCATCGGCTTTCCCTTCCGCCTCTATGGTTAACTTGTTGTCATAATTCTGGATGAATACCACTCTTCTGGCCCCGGAATTTTGAAGCATGATTCGAATGAGCAGCTTGAGTAAGTCCTCCAGGACGATTTCGCCGGAAATGGCCTGACCGATCTTCAGAATCGCAGTCAGATCAATATCCGGGATCTCAGCGGTGCCTGTGATGGCCAGAGGATTCTGCAGGAGGAGCATGGGATAACGGTTTTGCAGGTCTGCTACTTTAGCCTTGGCTCCCCATTCCCGATAGCAGCTTATGGCATGGTGGAAATAGAACTTGGCCAAGACCTGTCGGCCTTCGGTGAGATAATATTCCCCTGCTAATTCATTAGCTAGGGCTTCTTCCTGGATAAAATGCTGGGTTTCCGCATGCTGGATAGCTAAATCGTACCAATCGGCTGCCTTGAGGTCTTCTTTGTTCAGCCGGGCAAACTCGGCTTTCACTAAATACAGCTTATGCAGAATATTTTCCGGTGCTGACCGAGATAGCTTTTCTAAGGCCTTAATACTTTTTTTAATTCTTCTTATGCTCAAAAGCCGTTTGGAATAGCTTAGTCTTTCATAGTTGGCCACAGCGACCAAGGCCCCGTAAAAATGCAGCAAGGGCAAGCAGAAGGTTCCCAGAACTCCATCCAGGTATTCGTCGAGGAAGGGCAGACTTTCCAGGGCTTTCTCCGGCTGCCGGAAATAGTAGTACTGAATCAGCCGGTGAAAGTAGATATTGAAAACAATGGTCCGGTCATTAGACTGGGTGTAGATGGGCAGCAAACTGCGTTCATCGAAATCCTCTCCTACCAGGGCACAGGGGTCCGGAGATAATCCGGCAAAATTCAAAGCAGTCTGGCGATAAATCTGACAGAGGCGCTGGGAGGTTTCATGTCCGGTCTTGATCATGGCCTGGCGATGGGCCTGCATTTCTGCTTCGATCAGGGAGAGCTGACGTCCGGAAAAATAGGAACAGACAAAGTACTGCATGATGGAGTGTCCGGCGGAGAGTAAGTCTCCGGAGGTAAATCCGCTCAGATAGGTCTGAGGAAAGTCCTCCAAGGCATCCCGGAGAGGGTCTTTGCAATGCCGAATCACCATGTTGAAGATCATCCGAATCTTGCTGTCAAAGCGATATACTCCCAGCTTATCCTGGAGACGGAGGGCCAGTTCTCCGAATTCATAGCCTTTATCGGCTTGCTTAAAGAGCATGTTGATGATATAGCCATAGGCAGAATAGGCGACGATGGTTTCTTCGGTGATCCCATGGTTCAGGGAAAGGCGCAGGGCCTTTAAGACCATCAGGATTACGGCGTAATAGGAGGCGGAATAACTGCAAATCCCCGTGGTGTTGAAAATTCGCATGGCGGTTTTATACTTTTCGTCCGTCATCAGGGGCAGACTTAACAAGTCTGCACTTTGCTTCCCTCTTAAGGCCCAGATGGTTCTTAAATACTCCAGGATAATATGACCCAGATGGGGCCTCCTGGGAAAGGGAACCCCTAATAACTTCAGAGTGTTTTCGGCGAGGGCCATGGCTTTTTCGAATTCATTCTCAGCGGTATAGGTAGCAATCATGATTTCTGAGATTCTGGCCTGAGCCAGGACGTCTCGGCAGTGCACCAGGGTTTCTGCCGCCACCTCTTCCATCCGCTCAAACCGGGTGCATACATAGGCCATTTCCGCCAGCTGAATATGGAGCTCCAGCATGAAGGGATATTCCGTCCTCCAAGCTTCTGAGGAGGTAAGCTGTTTAGCCAGGTTGAAATAATCCAGGGCTGGTTCATAAGCGGAGGAGGCCTTGGCCTTCAGGCCGGCGCGAAAATTCAGATTGGCCAGAAAGGATCTCTCAGCGAGGTCTAGGCTTAAATCTACCGCCAGGTTAAGGTGATCGACGAGTTCAAAGAGACGGTTTTCCAACTCCTGTCCCTTCAGCTTACTATAGAGGAGCTTGCCAATCTTGCCATGGGTGGCAGCTTTTGTTTCTTTTGCCAGGAGGGAATAGGCCGCCTGCTGGACTCGGTCATGTAAAAAGCTGTATTGGCTTTCTGCTCCTTGAATCAGTCCGGACTCCACTGCTGCCTGCAAAATATCCTTAAGCTCTTCGCCGGGCTTTCCCGTGACGATCTCCAGGGTATGCAGATCAAAGCTGCTGCCGATACAAGCGGCCAGTTTCAGGAGGTCTACCATGGCAGGAGAGAGCTTGCTGATTTTCGAAATCATCAAGTCCACCACATTGTCCGTGACCTTACACCCTAAGATAGCCGGCAGATTCCAGGTCCAAGCCGACTGCCGGGCCTCCAGACTCAAAAGCCCTTCCTCCTTCAGCATGTATAAAAACTGAATCACAAAGAAGGGATTCCCCTTAGTCTTGGCGTGACAAACTTCAGCGATGGCTAAGGTCTCTTGGCGGGGACGGCTCAAGGAGACTGCCAGCAAACTATTGACATGATCCAGAGTCAGGGGCTGCAGGTTTATGGCCTCAGCCTCTAACCCTTGTTTTTCCAGTTGGCGAAAGAGCAAATTCAGGGGGTGAAGGGCAGTAATCTCCTGATCCCGATAAGCGCCAATGATCAGGATGGATCCGAACCTGTCTACAATGAGTTGTTCGATAAGGCGAAGGCTGGATGGGTCAGTCCATTGCAAATCGTCGAGAAAAAGGACGAGGGGGCTTTCCGGGGTGGCGAAGAGTTGAATGAACTTCAAGAAGACATCGTTGAGTCTGTTCTGAGCCTCCGAGGGAGCAAGCCGGGCGGCAGGCGGCTGGGGGCCGATGATCAGGCTGAGCTCCGGGATGATCTCGACGATGAGCTGGGCATTGGGGGAGAGAGCACTGACTAACTTCTCTTGCCAGGCGGCGAGGGTTGTTTGATTTTCTGATAGTATTCGTCTTAAATGAGGTTGAAATGCCTGAATAAAGGCTGTGTAGGGTACATTGCTTTTATACTGATCGAATTTACCCACTAAATAGATTCCGCCCCCTTCCCTTACATAGTCTAAGAATCCTTTGACGAGAGAGGTTTTTCCCACTCCGGAATAACCTGAGACGAAGATAAGCTCCTGCTGGCCTTTGAGCACCCGTTGATAAACCTGCTTAAGAGTTTCCAGCTCTTTCTCCCGGCCAAACAGCTGATTGGGTATGGCCAGACCTCTGGGCTTATCCAGGAGAGCGATTTCGAAGGGTTCGATCACCTCGGCTCCTCCCTGCTCTTTCCTCTCCAGGGCTGCCAGACATTTTTGCAGGTCATGCTGAAGGGCGTAGGCAGTTTGGTAGCGATCCTCCAGCTTCTTCTGCAGGAGTTTGTGAAGGATGTGGGATAGGACTAAGGGGATTTCTGGGTTCAGCCGATTTAGGGGGCGGGCTTCTCTGGCCAAATGAGCGTAAACCAATTCCAGAGGGTCTGCTGCCTTAAAGGGGGGTTGGCCGCTGAACAGGTGATAGAGTACTGCTCCCAAGGAATAGAGATCTGTCCGGGTATCAACCTGTTGATTGATTCTGCCCGTCTGTTCCGGGGATATATAATGCAGGTCGGAAGGAGGTAAACCCGGCAGACTCATGTCCTTCAGCTTAACTCTTCCCCTGTCGGAACTAACCAAAATATTTCCCGGGTGGATATTCTTGCAGATAATTTTCTGGTCGTGGAGAAGAGCTACGGCTTCAACCGTCTTAAGTCCGATGGTTAAAGCACTCCGAAGATCTAAGGTAGTCTTTAGCAGTTCCTGAAGCTCTTCGTATAATTCCGAAGAAGACTCTCCTCTTTTATCTGCCGGAATAACTTGCAAATCTGTTGCGTCCTTCATACTCTCCTCCCTTCCCAGAAGTTAAATGACTCAAATTACACCATTTTGCCTATCTCTTCCTAGTTATGTTCAATCCAGGAAATTAACTGTTGGAAATAATTCTACTTTTGTAGTAATTTTCCTGCTTCTTTCTTACTAGATCCTCCTTATTTATTTAGCCAATTAATCAAATTATAGATTATATTGCAATAATTTTAATCACCCAGGGGGTGATCTCTGCCATAATATTGATTAAAAGTAAAAAAACAACTTCCTCCTTAGGGAGAGAAGTTGCTTCTAAGCTTTAATTGCTTTCATTAAACTGGTCTCAGAGATTATTAGGACTTCTTTTTCTTTTTCTTGGGATCGTCTGAGCCATGATAGTAATAGTAGTAGTAGTATTCGCTGGTCTTCAGGTCTGCCTTATTGATTACTGCTCCAAGGATCTTAGCCCCTACCTTGTCCAATTGTTCCTTGGCCCGTTGAGCGTATTCTTTGTTGACTTCTCCGGAAGCTAACACCAAGATGACTCCATCGACTTCCTGAGCCAGAACGGCGGCATCCGTCACGGCAATGATGGGAGGGGTATCGATCAAGACCACATCAAATTGTTCACTGACTTCCTCGATCAAACGCCTCATCCGCTGGGAGCCTACGAGCTCAGCGGGATTCGGGGGAATAGGGCCTCCGGTGAGGACTTTGACGCCGAGTACAGGGGTTTCCTTGATAAAGTCTTTCTCCTGATCATCCTGAACCAAAAAGGTTGAAAGGCCCTCATGATTTCTCAGTTCAAATAATTTATGTTGGGTGGGATTACGCAAATCAGCGTCTATCACTAAGACGGATTTTCCTGACTGTGCTATACTCACTGCCAGGTTGGCAACGGTGGTGGATTTCCCTTCCCGGGGGCCTGAACTTGTGATCATGATTTTTTTGGTCTTTGTATCCACACTAGTGAATTGTACATTCGTCCTGAGCGTCCGGTAAGCTTCTGAGATGGGGGATTTCGTTTGTTCGTGCGTTATTAATGAAAAAGCCAAAATAAACTTCTCCTCTTATCCTTGTTTTCCTGCCTCGTAGTTTGGAATAACCCCTAAAACCGGAATTCCTAAGACATTCTCCACATCTCCTGAGGTCTTTATTGTGTTATCCATGTACTCCAGTAAAAAGACCAATCCCATAGAAGCCATCAAGCCTACCACAACGGCAATTAAGATGTTTAATTCTTTATTGGGCTTAACCGGCTTATCCGGAACCACAGCTGTATCGACTATACTGACACTGTCTACTTTTTTTATTTCAATGACTGCTTTGGAGAACTCAGAAGCCATTGAATTGGCAATGGCAGTAGCCAGATCCGGATTAGTGTTCGTAACTTGGATTTCCAGGATTTCTGTTGTCTTCACCGGGTTGATGGTGATCAGTTCATTCAGCTCAGCAACAGTCATGGCCAAATCCAAGTCATCGATGACACTTTGTTCAACAGTGCGGCTCTGGGCAATGGCTGCATAAGTCTTAGCCAGCTGCTGATTAGCCAGAAGGACACTATTATCCAGCATCTGTACAGCCGCTTGTCCCTCTTCGGAAGCTTTCTTGCCAACAATTAAGGTAGTGGAAGCTTGATACACTGGCTTTATGACAAAATGACTGATGATTCCGCTGGTCAGAGCTGCGATAAGCGGCAGAACCACTACGATGATCCAACGTTTCTGGAGCATTTCCCAATACTGCCGTAATTCTATTTCCTCGTCCATTTCTACCTCCAAATTAGCACAGTTAACTAGTTGACGTTATATTATTCTAGATAATTTCCATTTTTCCTTCAACTAAACTTGAATCCTTGGTAATCCTTTAATAATTTTGGAAATAAATTTATAAATTTGCTTTTACAGGGAGGAGTCCCTAGTTGAATGTCGAAGATTGTTAAGTCTATGGGAAAAGAGCCAGTACATTTTTAGGGGGAAAGGGTTTCAATGGTACGAATTGCTAAACTGGAATTATATATCATCTTAGCTGCCCTGATCATAGCATCCTTGATCATCGCTATATTCTGGGCCCTGAATCACGGAGAGGCAACTGCCGCTGCCTTCAAACAGCCTCCTCCGGCGGCGGCTGACCCAGCAGATCCAGATAAGGATTCGGATGAGGATACAGATGCGGCAAGGCCCTCAGATTCTGCCTCTGCTTCAGACTCTGGCTCCGGCTCTGCTACTGGCTCTGGCACTGGCACTGCTTCTGGCTCTGGCTCTGAGAAGTCAGCTCCGAATCCGGTTATCGAGGAAAACAAGGTTACCCAGCAAGGGTTAGCTCAAATCACTGAGCCGACCACCGTCAAAGCCCTTGTCTTCGGAGATGCTGTGGCCGCAAGTCAAGGCGCTTCCAATAAGGATGAACTGGGCTGGCACGCTTTAGTTGCCAAGGAGCTTCAAGCTAAATACCCGGGAAATTTTCAGTGGGCCTTTAAAACCACGGATCAGGCCACTGTCAATGATGTGTCGACTTATGTTCCTGAAGTGACCCCGGATACAGACCTGATTATTCTTTGCTTGGGCAGAAATGACTGGACTGTGCTGACTACAAAAAATTTCAAGCAAAAGTACGAGGAGCTGCTCAGCGAACTTCAAGCCCTGAATCCCAAGGCGGACATCCTCATAGTCATTGAACCGCCTGTGAAAAACATTGAGCAGAATAATAAGTTTTTTCCCTATCGGCAGGTTCTAATTGAGCTGGGGAAAAAGCATCGGCTTCCGGTTGTTGACCTGTGGGCAGCCTTTATCCAGGATCCGGCTCCTCTGGCTGAGTTATTGGCAGATGGAGTTAATCCCAATGATCAGGGGTATAGGATTTTTGCGGATGGGGTGTTGAAGGGGTTGGAGAGGGTTTTGGGGAGGAAGAATTAACCCCGCGGAGAAAGGATAGTCCGAATATTACTAAGCCGATTAAGGTTTATACATTACTGAGTAAGGAGCCGTCTGCTATAGCAGTCGGCTCCTCATATTTGCCCGGAAAAATAAACATTAAAATTTTAAGTCCCAGCTTAGCTAAAAACTATCGTCCATTGAACAGAGTTTTGATCTTTAAATTTAATTTCTTCTCCCCTAAGATTTATTAGCTTAGCTTCCCCCCAGGACTTACCCAGCATCGTCCCTATGGCGTTTCTAATATCTTCTCTCCCATCCTCGTTGCTGGGACTTATCCATGTGCTGCTTCCGGCTTTCACATAGGTTGGCAGAACTCCAATGGAAGAGGTCAGCAGGTTTTTGATTCCCATGGTACTTAACAGAGTATCCTCTTCACCGGCTTTAATATTGGCCGTAATGGTGTGAGTAGTGTTATTGATTGACATTGTTGCCCATTCGTTATTTAAGTTTCCTGTCGAGGTTCCCAAGTCAAGTCTCAAACTGACACTACTGGAGCTATAGTCAGATTTCGAGAGAGTGCCATTCAGAGTTACGTAAGAACCAAACAATGCACGTAATGAACCTACACTAACATCTCCGCCGCTAATTGTACCGCCAAGCAGGTTAGACATAGTAATCGGACCACTTAAAGAGAAGGTTTTGTTAGAAAAGCTAACTGTACCTAAGAAAGGGGAAACAAGGCTATTGAGTTGTAAGGTACTACCCGCAGGATCGGAATTAATTTGAATGCCTGTAATCCTTTGATCGGGATTAGTAATACCACTCAAATCTGCCGTTTTACTTGTACCATTTACTGTAACAACCGGTATTACATTGGCTGAGCCGTTCTTGATGGCGAAATCGGAAATCTTAGTAGAAGTCGTTGTTCCCCCATTATTTCCACCGCCACCTCCACCGCCGCTGCTTCCACCTGTGGAAGGCGTTCCGGGAGGTGTACTGGGCGTTGAGGTCGTATCCTTACCATTTACTTTTCCGCCGCCGCTGACCAATGTCCCCGTTGAACCCGAGTCTAATTTGCCGATGCTCGAACTTTTCGGAATCGTAATCTCAGCTTTCACATCAGTTTTCATGCTTTCAACAACTGTTTTTTCTGCCAAGGCCAGTTTCCCTTGGGATTTTACCTCTACCGCTTTAAAGCTTCCTTCTATAGTAACCTTTTGTTCCGGAGTTTCTGTGTTCACAACAACATTTGGAACAACCGCGTCTGCTGCGGCCTTCAGAGTAACCTGACTCTCTACCACCACAGGCTCAGTGAAAGTTCCTCTTAGTTCAACAACCGGCTCTTGTCCCGGGGTACTGGTAATTGTAACGACTCCCATCTTAGCGCCATTAGCATCAAGGATGGCGAAGCTGCGAACCACTGTATCCCCAATGTTTGTAGTCCCTGAGGCCTCAACCCGTACATCACTGTCACTGTCTACCGTAAGAACCCCGGCAGTAGTATTCTTGATATGAATACTGTCTGATGCTCCGGAGAGGACGACAATGTTAGCAGCAGTTACGCCGTCAATCGTTGCTGTTCCTTTCTCACCCGGATCTACGAAGACGGTTCCTTTGACGGTGAGGTTTTTGAGGGTAATATTATCTCCCTTAACATAGACGCTGTAATTGGCCTTAGCATTTTGTAAAGTGATGTTATCACCTATGAGCATAACGTTATCCGTTAATACTGCAGGGGCAGCAGCATCTGCAGAACCGACGGTCTCTTTAGCCGTAGAATATGAAAGAGCAGAAGTCAGAGCATTCATTCCCGCAGTAGGTACTACAGCCTCTCCCCCTACGGCAATCATATCATCTGTCGCGAGGTTCAACTTCACAAATTCCTTGGTGGAATTGTCCAGTTGTTGATTAACCAGGACGACAGGCGATCCCGTTGCAGCAGCCAGAGGCACAACGGCTAAGGCGTCAACTAAGGTTTCCCCATTAGCGACATAGACCTTGTCATTTTTGTAAGACTTAGTAAAGCCCTTAAGGATTTGGACGTTAGTGTCATACTTGGAAAGACCGGAATATCGCTTGACGCTCCCTTTTAATTGACCTTTGACTGCATCCGACACTACGGCAGTTCCGCCCACTACATAGGATTCCTTAACCTTATCACCAAGGCTATCCAGATAGGTTTTGACCGAAGCAGGAAGCTGTCCTTGAGTCGTGGTTAAAATCGGCATTTCCTGAGCGGCGGCGATAGGGGCAACAGATAAGGCATCCGCCGGGGTTAGATAACCGGCAGCAACTACAACTTTAGAGATGTTGACTCCTTGTTTGCCCATTTCCTTAGCTATGTTAACTGAGGTTTCGTATTGATCATAGCCACCGAGCTGAACCGGGGTTATGCCCAGAGCACTGATTTCATTAAGCACAGATTGTTTAATCACCGCTGTACCGCTGGTGATATATACTTTTTTCGGTTTTAAACGAAGTAATTCAGCTTTTGCAGAAGCATTTAAGGTCTCACCGTTATCCGTCAACAAGATAGGAGCCTTTAATTTGGTTGCCAAAGGACCTGCAGCGAGGGCATCCACCAGGGAATAGCTCATCCCGGCTGAGAGAACCACACTATCACTGGTTCCTGTCCAACCCTTTTGGGCCATCAGTGCGGCGGTTGCATATTGGTCATACCCACCAATCCTGGTCACTGCGCTGGGTGTTGCAGCATTTGCCACAGCAGGTGCTATGGTTGCTGACAAAGCAACTGCCACAGCCATGCAGCCATTCAACACTTTTTGTTTAGTCTTTTTCATGATTTACCTCCTCTTACTGTTCGTGTTCTGATTACTTTTACAATGACAATCTATAGGTGGTGCGGAACCGTCATATATAATGATATAAACCAATTAAGGTAAAATGTCCCTCACCTGTAAAAAGTTATTCCATTTACTTCGCTATTTCCATGGATAATCCTGCAAGGAATATCTAGATATTTCTATATTTTTGACTTTTAGCTATTTTTTTGCGCATAAAAAAGAAAGAACAATTTCATAACAATCGTTCTTTCTCCGTTGTTTCCATTAAATTCATAGGATTGATTATCCTCTAGCTCATATTGACCAGGAAGACAATTCCGGTAATAATCCCTGCTAATACTACAGCCATAAGTATGATATACATATTTTGCTTCTTGCGACTAAGCTTATGCCAAGGTAAGCCCATGTGCTGACTGCCTCCTTCTGTAAAACGACTCACAAAGATACCTTATTACAGAATACGACAATAATCAATATAACGCTGGGAAATTTTAAACAAAATAATATCTATATCTCCCCTCGCACCCGGCCGCTCCCATCACAGTTAGGGCAGGGGGAAGTATAGCGAACTAGCAAGGTCTGACCCACTTTCTTCCGAGTCATTTCCACCAGTCCAAGTTGAGTCAGCCCTAAAACCTGAGACTTTGTTTTATCTCGGGCGCAGGCCGTTTCCAAGGCCTCAATCACCTGTTTTTGAGACTCTTCCGTGGTCATATCGATAAAGTCGATAATAATAATCCCGCCTAAATTCCTCAGCCGCAGCTGACGGGCAATTTCCCAAGCAGCCTCCAGATTCGTGTGAACCACAGTTTCTTCCAAGGATCTCTGACCCACATATTTTCCCGTGTTGACATCAATGACGATCAAGGCCTCTGTTTGCTGAATGACCAGATACCCTCCGCTTTTCAGCCAGACTTTAGACCGCAGGGCTTTACGGATCTCATCATCCACACCATAGTTGGCAAAAAGGTCTTTTGCCGGAACTACAAAAACCTGTTTAGCAGCAGGATGTTCAATGTCCCGCAAAGCTTTGCGCAAAATTTTCCCTACTTCATCCTGATCAACGGTGATTTTCTCAACATCCTGATCAATCCAGTCCCGGATCAAGCGAGAAATCAGGTCAACATCTTTATGCACCAACCCCGGTACAGAGACGTGAGGAATTTTGGGCAATAAAGCTTGCCAATAAGCAACCAGTTGGGTAATGTCATCCTTGATCTCGTCACCATCAATCCCTTCCGCCAGAGTCCGGACAATCACCCCCATACCTTCCGGCTTGGCTGCGGCAGCCAAGTCTTTCAATCTGGTGCGTTCATTATTATCCTGGATCTTCCGGGACACCCCAACATAATTGACCTGGGGCAAAAGAACCACATATCTCCCCGGCAAGGTGATGTTAACACTAATCCTGGCCCCCTTAGTACCCACGGGTTCCTTGGTAACCTGCACCAAAAGCTCCTGCCGAGGTTTAAGAACATTCTCAATCCTTTCCTGGATAATCGGCGCTTTATCCTCTTCATCAAAGCGAGGAGGAATAGCATCTCCCACATACAGAAAGGCATTCTTATCTAAGCCAATATCCACAAAAGCGGCCTGCATACCGGGAAGGACATTCTCAACTCTCCCCCGATAAATATTCCCCACCATGTGGGTTGAACCGCCCTCATCCTCAAACACTTCCATGAGTTCACCCTGCTCAAAGACAGCTGCTCGGATCTTTTGAAATTGGTTGGAGCCAGATCCTTCGCTTTGGCTTTGCAGAACGATTTCCTTCCGGTGGGGCTCCGCAGCTCGGTTTTTCATTATGTTAACACCTCCTCGTTGAACTTGCATTACAACGCTCACCTCATGACGTCGTGGGCCAAACTAAGGCTCAAGGGGTTTATGAAAGCGGGCGGGGTTCCCGGCCAAAGCGGCGTCCTTGCCGCATGGCCGGCAGTGTACGTCCTGTACACTGCCCCGCTTATGCAAGCACCCCTTTCGCCAAGTTTGGCTAGCCACTCCGTCAAAGAGGATCGCTCTTGTAAAGCTGCGTTCTAAGCCGGGTCACGATTATGTATTTCTTATAAGCACCTTGGTGAACTGCTTATTCGGCACCGATTCAGAGGTGCCATGCATGAAGCATGTCCCGCTAAGTGGCCTGAGATCGTCTCCTGCTCCCGTTCGGCCTTACAAGCCGACAGCCCGCCGCTAATCCTGCGGCACCGATTCAGATGGTGCACATGCATGAAGCATGTCCCCCCAAGCGGCCTGAGACCGTCTCCTGCTCCCGTCCGACCCTTCACGCCAGCAGTCCACCGCTTTATCCTGCGGCACCGATTCAGATGGTGCACATGCACGAAGCATGTCCCACCAAGCGGCCCAAGATCGTATCCTGCTCCCGTTCGACCCTACAAGCCGACAGCCCACCGCTCATCCTGCGGCACCGATTCAGATGGTGCACATGCACGAAGCATATCCCACCAAGCGACCTAAACCGTCTCCTGCCCCCGTCAGTCTCCAAGCCAACGGCGCAACTCCCTTTCGGAGCCCCGCCCGCACACTACCCCAGAGACCTCAGAGGGAGGGGCACGAACACCGACGAGAGGCCTATGCGAGAGTCGTAGCCAAACTCGGCTTTAAATCCGCTTTCATCAAGCAGGGCGGGAAACAGGACGTTTCCCGCCGGCCATGCGGCACGGACGCCGCTTTGGCCGGGAACCCTGCCCGCTCTCATCCGGATTTAAAGCCCTAGTTTGGCACGACGAACGCATGGCCGAACAAGGTGTCGCGACCCTCCCGCCCCAAAGCCAGGGCCCTCAAAGCCCACTAAGCCGTCTCAAACGGCGAGCTCTTCCCGCCCTCATAACTCACATGCACCCCTGTCCGAATCACCTGCAGCTCATCCAACTCAATGGGCAGATTCTCAAGTTCCCTCAGACTGGCCAGCACTTCCTCCGGACGCACACTTCCCGAGTTCCCCATCTCGACCTCCAGATCAAAGAGAACCTCATCCCCTTGAATCTTTCCTGCCAAATGTTTGACCCAGGGCCGGATATCCTTATCCGTCGGCCCTTTTTTCGAGTAACGAGAAAAAGTCACATGCTCCCGTCCCAGCCAAGCGCTCACCGCTTCCTGCAACCGCTCTGCTTGAATAGGCAAAGCCATAGGGACTCGGATGCGATAACTGGCAGCATTGAGCACCGCCATTAAGGACTTAGCTCCCTGGTCCATGGCCCGCCCTTGGAGCAACCGTATCCCGGGAGGCAGCTGTTCCTGAACCCGAGCTAACACTTCCCCTAAATCCATGTCTTCCCGGAGCTCCACATCCACATACTCCCGCTCCCCCTCGGTTCCTACCGCTAAGGCAAAACCAAAGGAGATCTTGGGACGAGGATTAAAACCTTCGGAATAACTCATATGGATTCCAGACCTTCGGATGGCCCGCTCAAAGACTCTTGTCAAATCCAAGTGGGCAATATATCTGGCATCCTCAATTTTCGTATAGGCGATTCTTAGCCGCATGGCACTCACCCTTTCAACTCAATCTGAACTCCTCTGCTCGGACAAACTCCGCATCCGGTACAATCATTATGCCGGCAATCAATAGTCTTAGCTGCTTGGAGTGCCCGATGGTGTTCTTCAATTAAAAACTGTTTTGACACGCCGCTCCCTATATGCTCCCAGGGTAAGACGTCATCATAATCTATCGCTCGATTGGCGTAAAAATGGGGGTCAATTCCTAACTCTTTGAAGCCCTCCATCCAGACATCCTCTTTAAATTGGTCAGACCAACCATCGAAACGACAGCCATGTTTCACCGCCCATTCCAGGAGCTGGGCTAGTTTGCGGTCTCCTTTGGCAAAGACAGCTTCCAGATAACTTGTGCTCATATCGTGATAGTTATATTTCAAGCGTCGATCTCTCAGCTTTTCTCTCAGGTATCTCTGCTTTAGCTCTACAGAAGAACCTGCTTCCTGTGGTTCCCACTGAAAAGGAGTATGACTCTTGGGAACAAAGACGCTGGTAGAGATCGTCACTGTGATATTTCTGCGGCCTAACTTGGTTCCCAGATTAGCGACTTTTTTGGCCAGATCCACAATTCCATCGATGTCTTCCTGGGTCTCTGTCGGCAATCCCACCATAAAGTAGAGCTTAATTGTCGACCAGCCTTTTTTAAAGGCGGCTTCTGCTGCTTCCAAAAGGTTTTGCTCCTCGACGCCTTTATTGATGACATCCCGCAAGCGTTGTGAACCTGCTTCCGGAGCAAAGGTCATGCCGGATTTTCGTGCCTTCTGGACAGTTTCAGCCAGCTCAACATCAAAGGAATCGACTCTGAGTGAAGGGAGAGAAACCCCTACCCCTTCTTCTCCGTGCTTTTCTAAAATGCCGTGAATGACAGGCTGAATGCAGGAGTAATCCCCGGTGGAAAGTGAGGTGAGAGCGATCTGATCGTAGCCGGTGGCCCGCACTAACTCCTCAGTCTGCCTGAGCAGAGTCTCCGGTGAACGTTCCCGAACAGGTCTATAAATCATGCCCGCTTGGCAGAACCGACATCCTCTGGAGCAGCCCCGCATTACCTCCAGCATCATTCGGTCGTGAACAATTTCCAAATACGGTACCACTGGATTGGTAGGATAATAGGCCTGATCTAAATCCGGTACAATAGCCTTTTCCACCAGAGCCGGGAATCCTTCTTCGGCTTCGATTTTTTCAATACGACCATCTTCTTTATAGGTTATATGGTAAAATTCCGGAACATAGACCCCTTGGACTTGAGCAACTTTTCGTAAAAACTCTTTACGGGAAACCGGGTTTTTCTTCTGCTCACCCACTAAGCGCAGGACTTCAGGCAGTTGTTCTTCACTTTCTCCAATCAAAAAAAAGTCAATAAACCCGACGAGAGGTTCAGGATTATAGGCACAGGGGCCTCCGGCAATGACCCAAGGATCATCCGGTCCCCGCTCCTCTGTTCTCATGGGGATTCCCGCCAGATCCAGCATATTGAGAATGTTGGTAAAGCTCATTTCGTACTGGAGAGTGAATCCCACCACATCAAAATCTTTGATGGGCTTAAAAGATTCCAAGGCATAAAGGGGAATTTCTCTGTCCCTCAGTTCTTTCTCCATATCCACCCAAGGGGTAAAAACTCTTTCGCAAAGAAATTCCGGGAAGGAATTAACCAGATGGTAGAGGATTCTGGTTCCCAAATGGGACATACCCACCTCATAAACATCCGGAAAGGCAAAAACCATCTGAACATCAGTTTCCGCCCAATCTTTTTTCATGACATTCCATTCTGATCCGATATATCGGCTAGGCTTTAATACTTTAGGTAAAAAGCGTTCGACCTGCCGGCGTATATCCGCCGCAGTATTATTACTCATGGTGTCAGTGAGGCCTCCTTGTAGTATATTGTGAACTTAAATTATATCATATATAACCGTAATTCCCTAAAAATCCTAGGTATTAAGGATTTAATATTGAGCAATTAGTTTTTCAAATCCTCTATTCTTAACTCTGTCAGAACTACTAGTTAAAATTAGAAGATTTTTGCTATGCTATCTAATTTTAACTTGATAAACCTCTAAATTATTTATACTTTGTATATACGATATCAAGTGAAAGAGATGGAATCATGAAGACAATTGCCCGAAAATGGGGAAACAGCATCGGTATACGGATTCCTGCTTCAATGGCTAATTCACTAAAAATTAGCGACGGGACTCCCATTGATGTGGAACTTGATGGAGAAAGGATCATTGTCACCCGAAAAAAATACGATTTAAAAGAATTACTCGCCCGGATTCCGGATGAATATGAGCCGGAAGAAATCGATTGGGGAGAGCCGGTGGGAGGGGAAAAATGGTGAATAAAGCCCTTAATATTCTAACGCTAATTGCTGAAGTTCAAACACTTGGGAATATATAATACTTGCGTATACAACGTCTAATAAAAAGCCCCCACGTTCTTTTTTCAGAAAGTGGGGGCAGAGTTGGTGACTAATGAAAAGCACACCACTACTTTAAGTTTAATTCCAGTCGATGTCCGAATGGTTAATGGTATCTCCATTGGCTATTTCTTTTTCAGATTGGGTTAATCTTTCTCTCTCCAGAGGCGTCAGCTTTGTGAAATCACTGTCCCAAGCAAGGACTATTCTTTTAATCATTTCGAATGCTAACTCCTGTTCAGACTCAGGAAGCATATCAATCATATCAACGATTTGCTTTGAAACTGCAGACATATAATCATCCCCTTACTTGTAAATGTCCCCTCGTAATCCAATATCCTTAATCAGTAAAATTTCTTCGTCATTTAGATGGGTATACTCATATAATACTCGATACTTACCTATGCGTAAACGAAGAACAGAAGGGTTTGTGCCCTGCATCTGCTTAATATCACCCTTTGGGGGTACTTCAAGCAGTCCTTCTATTCCTGTTTTAATTCTCTGCTTTACAGACTTATCAAAACTATTAATTTTTATCATAGCTTGCCCACCGGATAATGAATACCTTCTCGCAGCATCCCTTCGACAATATCTGTTTCCGTAAGAATTTTCTCCATTCCCGCCTTTTCGTTGCTGAGATTGACCATGGCATAGCGATCAGGGGTAAATTCTTCGACAATTCTCACCAAGGGAGTATCTTTCTGCACTGTAAGCCAGTGACTGCGCATCAGGCCCTTTTTCAATAATTCTTCTTTCTTACGAGTTAATTGCCTGAGAAAGGTAATATGAGCTGAGGAGATTTCCTTACTCCCTGCAAACCAAAAGAAGCCTCCCAGGATTAAGAGAGAAAGGGGCCCTTCTGAAAATTTACCCTGAACCCCTAAGACAATTCCATAGAGAGCAAAGGAAACCCCTAACCATCTGCCCGCTTCCGCCAAAAACTTTGTGGTACGTACGTACCCGAAGCTTTCCACGAATAGTGCCCGAATCACCCGCCCCCCATCTAAAGGCAACACAGGAATTAAGTTAAATGCTGCCAGCCAGAGATTATAGCGGATAAACTCTTCGGAGAGCTCCCCCCACCATAGCCCGTTCCAGCGTAAGGCCTGAGCTCCAAAGAGAAGAACCAGGTTAAAAGCCGGACCGGCCAAAGCCATCAAGCTCTCTTCCACCTTGCGGCCTTCAAAGAGGCCATCACAATAAGCGGCTCCTCCAAAGGGAAATAACTCAAGTCCTTCAACTTTAAAGCCATAGGCCTTAGCAACCAAGAGATGAGCCAATTCATGCCCTACCACCAGGGCGAAGATGAGAAGAGCCTGGGCTAATAAACCCAGGACTCCATATAGCACTAATACTACCAGAAATGTGGGGTGGATTCGGACGCTTACTCCGGATATCTTAAATAGCTGCATTTATTGACTCTCCCCCTTAACTTGCTCCAATTCAGACACTTATTTTCCAGGAAAATCCAGAGACCTGAAAGATCTCGTTCACACAGAGTTCCGAGGCTCGTAATTCGCTCACAATGTGCAGATTCTGCAAAGCCTGACCTAAGTCCCTCAAATTCTGCTTACACCCCCAGCTGGAGGAGCGCTTTCCGCTAAGCGGATGCGTCAGTGAAGCCGCGTTTAGACGAGTGCCGACGGTTCGCGTCCCCGTAGCGCGCCGCAGGTTAACATTCAGAAATACCCGGAGGTTCGGACGCGCTCGCGAACCGTCCAACGAGATAGCGGCGGAACTCGCAGACGCGTGCATCGAAGACACTGTCTTCGCACGGGTTAACACAGCTAGCAATGCGCTCCGCTTACTAATTCTTCACCTCAGGCGGTATCAAGTAAGGGATAGGATTAAGAGGCTGATTATTCTTCCTCAATTCAAAGTGAAGCCAGGGCTTCTTGAGGGGTGCAGAAAGCCCCACGGTTCCTACGGTCTGCCCCTTCTCCAGGCGCTGGCCTTTTTGAACCTGAACTTCGCCGAGATTGCCAAGAACAGTCGTCCATCCGTCACCAAAATCAATTTTAACCAATTTACCTAACTGGGGATCTTCCCCGACTGACGTCACAACCCCGCCAGCTGGGGAAAATACCGGAATTCCTAAGGCACTTCCCACATCCAGACCTTGATGGACTGAGCCGTCACTGGCCTTATCTCCAAAGCCGGCCATGACCGGACCGGAAATGGGCGGCAAGAACTTGCCTTTCATCTTCAGATCGACAGCAACGCTTTCGCCGGAAACCCCTCCCAGAGATAAGGCTTCCTTCGCCATATTATTGAGAGCTGTGTAATAATTGCCTGAATCCATCCCTCCCCGATAAATGGAATGCACTATTCGGGAGACATGATCCGAACTGTTAGCGCTGAAAAAAACCATTAAGAACAGCAGGGCGGATAAAAGAGTTCGCTTCTGGGTGCTATTCCAATGGTTAAAGAAGCTGCCCCAGTCTCTCTTTCCATTACTGCGATGCCGAGTATATTGATTATTACGCGGAATGGATTTGCCTCTTCCCTGCTCTTTACCAACTTCTTGAATGGCCCGTTCCCATTCCCAATCATCCCAACGTTCAAAAGGATTCATCCGGCAACCCCCTTATCGAACCACAATTACAGCTCGTACATTCTTTAGTAAGTCTATGAAACAGAAAAAAAAATAGAACCGCTTAGCAGTTCTATTCTATGATTGATTTATTATTGTAATGCCAGTCTGAAGAAAGAAAGTACTCCCCTTCAACCTCATGCTTCGTGCCTCGTACATCGAGCCTCGCTAAAACATCAGCCTCCGGTGCCTTAAGTTAACACTAAGTAACAGCCCAATAGCCGCCATATTCGACCACATAGCACTTCCTCCGGCACTGATCAGGGGCAGAGGGATTCCTGTGACCGGCATAATTCCGGAAGTCATACCCACATTGACCAAGATATGAAAGGTGAACATGGAAACGATTCCTGTTGAAATCAGCATTCCATACATATCCCTGGCCCTTAAGGCTATATAAACACCGCGCAAAAGGAAGATGAGGAAGAGGAACAGTAAGGTGATGGTTCCAATGAAACCAAATTCTTCTCCTACTACAGAAAAAATAAAGTCTGTGTGGTGCTCAGGCAAAAAATTCAACTGCCCTTGAGTACCCGCCCGATAGCCTTTTCCCCATAACCCCCCTGATCCTATGGCCCAAAGTGATTGCAGAATATGCCATCCATCCCCGGTCTGATCAGCTGCCGGATCCATAAAGATAACCAGACGATTCAGCTGGTAATCCTGTAAGGGCAGGGGCAGTCCCTGAGCCCACTGCAGCCATCCAGGTAAGTCTTGGGAAAAGTGCAGCCAAAGTGCTATTCCTACTATGACCGCCCCGCCAACTAATAATCCTCCAAATTTATAAGGGTTAGCCCCCGCCACGAACATCATGCCAATAAAGATTGCCACAAACACTAGGGTTGTCCCTAAATCCGGCTGTTTAAAGATCAAAAGCATCGGAACCAGAACAAATAAGAAGGGCACAATAAAGTCCTTGACATTATTCAGTTTTCCTTTACGTTTGACAAGAAAGTCGGCGAAAGTAAGAATTATAAAGATTTTAGCAAACTCTGAGGGTTGAATTCCGATAGAGGGGGTGAAATAAATCCAGCGAGTAGCACCTTTAGCTGCATCTCCAAAAAAGATGACCGCTAAAAGCAGCAGCAAATTAAAGCCGTAGATCCACCAACGAAAATGCTGCCATTTAGTATAGTCAATCACTGCGAGAACCACTGCAATCACGATACCCGTCAATATCCAGACAGCTTGAGTTTCCACATAGTGAAACGGATCTGATTTCATGACATTAATTGAAGCCGTACTCAAAATTATGAGACTGGCTGCTAATAGTAAAAAGGTAAATAGCAGGAATAACAAGTCTAGATTTCTTAACGATCGTCTATCCACGCAATAAATTCCCCTTAGGCAGTTTATTTTCGATACAATTCTTCATCATTATATCACACTATTTTGGGGGTCCCAAAGCCTTTTGGTCGGCTGTCATGAGATAAGGTAAATTAATCAACAAACGGCTATTAATTCGAAAATTGTTCTAAATACCGCTTAAAGCCTGCACTATTAAGGGAACCTAGCTTGACGTATAGTATTCTACGAATATAACATTGCTATAATTATACATAAAAGATACCCTCCGCTTTTTTCAAAGTGAGGGTATCTTTCTTTATCCGATTTAGCTATTCAGTTCTTGACCCTTAGCAGAATAATCTCGCTTCATTTTTACGACAGGAATGTTGGCAATTAAAGCTACTTCACGGTCGTCTTGACAAAGATTAAATTCCAAGGCAGCTTCGTCGATCTCCATGTAGTTAGAGATTACTTTAACAAGATCTTCTCTTAATTTGTTAAGCATGGCAGGCGAAATGCTGGCACGGTCGTGCACTAAGACAAGCCGTAGACGTTCTTTTGCTACCGACTTGCTTGAGGCACTTTCCCTGCCTAGCATCCGGCTGATAAATTCTAACAAGGACAATTCCTCCTCTCAGTACAGAACGGTCAACCTAGGCCAATGAGTTTCTTCAATCTATCCATGAGTCCTTTAGGTACTTCGAGGTTCATCAGGGGAACCTCTTCCCCTTGGATTCTCTTTGTAATCCGTCGGTACGCTTCTCCTGCTTTTGAGCCCAGATCCATGACTGCAGGTTCACCACGGTTCGTGGAAACTACGATGCTCTCATCTTCGGGAACCACCCCAATAAGCTCGATGGCTAGGATATCTAAAATATCTGAAATATCCATCATGTCACCGCGTTTTACCATATCCGGGCGCAGACGGTTAATGATTAATTTTGGATTTCTTAGTTCCGATGCTTCCAGTAAGCCAATAATCCGGTCTGCGTCCCGGACTGCACTGACTTCAGGTGTACAAACCACAACCGCTCGGTCCGCACCGGCAATGGCGTTACGGAAGCCTTGCTCGATTCCTGCCGGACAATCTATAATTGCATAATCAAATTCTTCTTTAAGCTCCTGGCAGAGGGCCTTCATTTGCTCAGGATTGACGGCTGTTTTATCTTTTGTTTGGGCAGCCGGCAGCAAAAAGAGATTGGTAAAACGCTTATCTTTGATAAGTGCTTGTTTCAAACGGCAATTACCACTGGTTACATCCACCAAATCGTAAACAATTCTATTCTCTAAACCCAATACCACATCAAGGTTACGCAAACCTATATCTGTATCAACAAGAACGACTTTATGGCCATTATTGGCTAAACCAGTGCCAATATTAGCCGATGTTGTCGTCTTGCCTACGCCCCCTTTTCCAGAAGTTACTACGATTACCTCACCCATAGTTAGACCTGCCTTTCACTATAGACTTATTCTCTTATTAACGGGCCTTGCCGCGCCAACCGCTCAGTCCGGCTGCTTCTACTACTAATTGGTCATCCTTGATCTTAGCAATCTCCGGCCCTCGGATTTCAGTTCCGTCATCCGGAGCCCTGGTGACCAAATCCGCGATTCGCAATTGAGTAGGGGCCAGATGATAGGCGCTTACCGTGGCCTCTCGATTTCCTGTCGCTCCTGCATGAGCAACCCCTTTAAGGGAACCCAGAACGACAATATTTCCAGTCGCAATTATTTCCGCTCCTGGGTTAACATCACCCATCACTACAACATGCCCCTCATACTGCACACTCTTTCCCGAGCGCATTGAGCGTTCTACAAAGAGACAATGTCCTTCAACCATTCCTTCTTCCAGACGTGCCTCTCTTTCCGCATATACTGAGGGCCTGGGCTTAGGAAGGTAGACTTCATCCTCGGTCAGCCAGCCTGCAAGTTCTAACCCAGATTCCTTCAAAGCGGCGGCTATACCAGCGATTTCCTCCTCTGAGAACTCTCTTTTCCCGGCGTAACACCGAACGGCTGCACCTTGGAGGAATTGATCCGAGTTCTTCATAAGGGTACTAAGTTCATTGATCAGCAATTCAAAGTCCGCAGCCGGATCCAGGTACAAGACCAGACCGTCGCGGGTTCCTTTAAGTGCCACATGATCTGTCCGTGTCAACGTGCACAATCCTCCATTGCTTGTCATAATTAAATGCTCTCTTTAAATTCTACAAGCCTGTCCAATTTCCCTTTATCGAAAAGAAAAAAACGAGGATAAATTTCCTCGTTTTTCAGCCTCCATTCGTGCTCTTCCAACCAAAATACTTCATAAAAGCCGCCTTGGCGACCAAACCTGCCGTTTCTCCTCCATGTCCTCCAAATTCAACCACTCCGGCAAAGGCTACCTGGGGATGGTCATAGGGAGCAAAAGCCACAAAGACCCCGTTGTAGATTTCCCCTGATATTGTATTTTTGGAACCGATCTGAGCGGTACCTGTTTTTGCGCCTCCAGAGTATTCCGGTACATCTGAGAAGAGCCAGTTAGCGGTTCCTTCTCCTTGGGTTACTTCCCGCATCCCCAGCTTGACCTGCTCTAAAACTTCAGGAGACACCGAGACATTGTTCAGGACTTTTGATTCAAACTGTTTAACCGTCTCCCCGGTGAGGGGATCCAAGAGCTTCTCAACCACAAAGGGCTGGAAATGCTTTCCTCCGTTGACCATGGTGGCGACATAATTAGCTAATTGAATAGGAGTATAAGCATTATATCCTTGCCCGATAGAATTGTTATAACTGTCATAGGGCCGCCAATCAAGAGGCTCAGCAGTTCTTAACTTGTATAAATCATTAACCTTTTTAATTTCAGCGTCTTTTTCATTTTGAAGTTGCTGCCGGGTAGCTTCATCAGCAGCTTGCTCCAGTCTGGGAGCATACTCGCTGTCAATCTTAGTCAGGGATTCATCCCGAGATTTAGCTGCATTCTCATGGATATTTGTAAAATAGCTTTTCTTCCATTCCGCTGAAGGGGAAATTCCTTTGGCTTCTCCCGGCAAATCAATGCCGCTTTCGATACCTAAGCCAAATTCCCGGGCGATTCGACCGATAGTTTCCGGGTTTTCGTCAAAAACCCGACGCCCCATAATTTCAAAATAAATATTGGAGGATTTAGCCAAGGCACGGTACAAATTGACCTGACCGAAGTAGTTCCCGCCCCATTCGGCGATTCCTTGTTGTTGAGCACCCAGGCCCCCTAATGAGGATAGTTTATCGTCAATACGTTCATTCGGGGTGGTGAGGTTCATCTGCAAAGCAGACATGGCTGTCACCATTTTAAAAGTAGATCCAGGGGGATACAAACCCGTCAAAGCCCGATTAAGGGAAGCTGCCTGGGAAGCATGTTTGGGGTCTTGGGGCCAATATTTTTCTGCTGTCTCTTCGGAGATTAAGCCAATCAATTCATTAGGGTTCATTCCCGGACGAGAAGTCATGGCTAAGATCTTGCCGGTGTTGACATCCATGACAACTGCTGCCCCGGCATGAGCAGCGGGATTTTCTTTTTGAATATTAGTGATGACTTGATCTAAGGTATCATCGACTATCTTCTGCAGATCAGCGTCGATGGTCAGTTGCACGGTTTTTCCGGCTTGGGCAGGATGGAGTATTTGTTTAGAAACAGGGCGGGCATTGTTATCCACTTCTACCTGTTGTATCCCTTCCTTGCCCCGCAGCCAAAAATCATAGGATTTTTCTACCCCCATCTTACCGACCATATCTCCCTGGGCATATTCAAATCCCGCCGCTTGGGCATCGGGATTTTTATTAAATTGGGTTATTTCCGGATCGGAGATTTCTCGGACATAGCCTAAGAGCTGGCCTAATAAGGTAGCTTGCGGGTAATCCCGAACAGGAATAGCATCCACACTTACGCCGGGGAGTTCCTCCTGGTGTTCCGCAATGACGGCCTGAAGTTCGGGGACAACCTCATCAAGGATGATAACCGGGCGATAACGTTCCCATTGGTGATTCTGAATATTAGCCAGAATATCTTCAGTGATGGACTCGACGCTTTGATTGGCATTGGGCCAATAGGGTTTAATATACTCGGCTAATTTTCTGACCACATCTATCCAATTACTGCTCTTAGCTTGTTGTAAATCCATCCAATCCAAGTGAAGAACGAACTGCGGAACACTGGTTACCAGAAGGGTTCCGTTTCTATCCACAATATCTCCCCGGGTAGGAGGTACCTTAACCAGCTTCATAACATTGCCCTTGGCCATAGCTGTATAATAGGAACCTTGGGCGATTTGCAGCCGCCAGAGGTTAAAGCCGAGAATTAAGAAAACAAGAATAACCACTGCGCCTAGACTCCAGAGACGATACATGTAGGGTTTGCGTTCTTTGTCATCCATTCGTTTGGCTCCTTTCTCGATTTCGGGAGAAGGTTGGGGGGACTTTTCTGGGTCCAATTTTGGATACTATTTGGGGTCCTTTTCTGGGGAGGGATCGCGTCACACTTGCTCTGCCATGCGGTCATCGTACCAAACTAGGGCTTTAATCCGTTATGCATGAGAGCAGGGTTCCCGGCCAAAGCGGCGTCCCTGTCGCATGGCCGGCGGGAAACGTCCTGTTTCCCGCCCTGCTTGATGCAAGCGGATTAAAGCCGAGTTTGGCTACGATTCCCGCATAGGCGTCGCGTCGTGTGATCGCGACCCTCTCTGGGTTTGGGGGACGAAGGGGAACGAAACCTGGGAACGGGGGTACGAGAAGCTTTCCCTGCATACTCCCATATACGCCTTTACATCAAAGAGGGTAAACAGCCTCGATAGCAAGGGGACGGTCCTCTTACCTCCCACCGCTTCCTCTCATAAACGCCTTTGCTTCAAAGACGCAAACAGCCTCTAAGATATCGTCCAAGCTCTCGTCATTCTGAGCCCCCGTCGTTCCAAGCCTTAGTCGTTCTAAGCCACCGTCGACCCCCTACCTAAGCCAGAGGAAGTTTCTTAGCTTAAGGAGCACTTTAGTGGAATCGCGTCAATGAGCGCAGGCGATAAGGCGTGAAGAAACGCAACGGTTCACATGCAGAAAAGCCCGGAGGTTTTGCGTTTTAGCCTTAGCGGCAAGTGAATAGCACGATAGTGTCCGGTGGACACTATCGCCGGAGGCGCAGCGCCATAGAGGAATACTTTCGCGCCGTAGGAGTGTGCGACTGGGCTAAGAAAGTTCCTCACTAACGTTCATATCTCGGGCGATACCTTAACCAGCCCCTTACAAAGGACTGATGAATCCAAGGGTAAGTTAAGGGTACTAAGATGGCGTTATATAAGGAGACTCCTATGACCAGTCGGCCCAGGTCCGCCAGAGACCAATGGAGTCCGGCACCTAAGCTTAAAAAAGCCACTAAGATCTGCCCCACTGCGGTGACGATAAACACCATGAAGGTAGTCAAAGGAAAGTTTTCTCTATACCAACGTTCGGCCAGCCAATAGCTTAAAAAGGCGACCACCGTAAGGGTCAGAGTGTACATTCCGATGTAACGGCCTAAATATAGGTCTTCTAACAAGCCCGCAGCCACACCCCAGATTAAACCTGAGTGAAGTCTATGATGCATGGCTATATAGATGGTTAAAAGCATGAGTAAATCAGGCTTGATCCCTGACCAAGACCAAAAGTGAAAGAGTGTGCCCGGTAAAATCAGGCTTAATAAGAACATTACCGCGATCAAAATATAACGCACTATTATTCACCACCCATTTTTACGATGTAAACCTCTTCAAGAGAGTCAAAATTGACCAGTGGTTGAATATAGGCCGTCTTCAATAAACCTGAAGGATCTAATTGGATTTCCTTAACCTGCCCCACGGGAACGTCTTTAGGGTAAACCCCTCCCAGCCCGGAGGTCAGTACTAAGTCTCCAGCATTAACACTATCATCTCTGCGAAAAAGCATTTGTAGATTACCTTGTGAGGTCAGGCGAGAGCCTCGTGTATAGTTCCCTTGTACGATTCCAAAGGTACCGGTACCGGTGCTGCCCCCTACCTTGGCGCTGACTTGCCCTTCCCCATCGAGGATCAATAAGACTTCCGAGGTGGTTGGGGTAACGGATACGATTTTCCCCACAATTCCCAAATCCCCAATAACCGGGCAATTAATGGCCACCCCATCTTGAGTGCCGCGATTTAAGGTTAAAGTACGATACCAGGTTGTTGGATTACGGTTAATGACACTGGCTCCAACCTTTTCAAATTTATCCAGGGTCGGACTGCGAAATTGACCTTGGTCCAGCTCGTTATAACGCATCCCGGCCAAGATTTCTGTTTTCAGCTTAAGGTTATCTCCGGTCAACTGGTCAACCTTCTTAAGGAGTTCCTCATTTTCTTTGGCGACTTCCTCAAAGTCCCAGATTGCCCTGGTATTATCTCTTATTGCATTCCCTATTTGGAGAATAGGGGATTCTAAGGGACTAAAAACTCGCTGCATAACTCCCCCAACAGGATTAGGGAAATTGCTCCCCAACCCTGTGAAGCGGATTGCTATCAATACCCCCAACAAGAGAAAGAAAACGAGAACCGCAATTCCCGTTACATTTACTCTTTTCCTCACCATAATTCCTCCCCGCTTTTTTTAGCTCTTTTGCGAGGCGGCGATTCTACGAAGGATTTCAGCATGTTCTAAGACATTTCCTGTGCCAATAGCGACACAGGACAAAGGATCCTCCGCTATGTGGACAGCAATACCCGTTTCTTCTGAGATTAGTCGATCGAGATTACGTAATAATGACCCACCGCCTGCCATCATTATGCCCCGATCCATGATGTCGGATGATAATTCTGGTGGAGTCTTTTCTAAACAGGATTTCACGGCATCTACGATTGCCATGACCGGCTCCTGAAGAGCTTCCTGAATTTCTTCCGAAGTTACTTCGATGGTTTTTGGAAGTCCTGTCAGCAAATCCCGTCCCCGGACAGTGTACATTCCTTTTTCCGCTTTGTAAGCATAGCCGATTTCGAATTTAAGGGTTTCAGCAGTCCGATAACCGACCATTAAATTATAGCGTCGTTTTATGTGGGCAATGATGGCATCATCCATCTCATCCCCAGCTACACGAATTGAACGGCTGGTTACAATTCCCCCTAAGGAAATTACAGCAACTTCTGTTGTCCCGCCACCAATATCCACGATCATATTTCCTGTCGGTTCACTGACCGGGAGTCCGGCACCGATGGCCGCTGCCATAGGCTCTTCTAAAATTATGGGATCTTTGGCTCCGGCAGCCATAGCCGCTTCTTTGACTGCCCGTTCTTCCACAGGAGTGACTCCCGAGGGTACGCAGATAACCACCCGAGGGCGGATAAAGGGATGCTCCGTTCCTAAAGCTCTGCTGATAAAATACTTGAGCATTTTTTGAGTTACGTTAAAATCAGAGATAACTCCATCTTTTAAGGGGCGAATTGCCACGATGTTGCTGGGTGTCCGGCCAATCATTTCCTTGGCACTGTCTCCCACAGCCATGGGGGTCTTCGTGCTTATGTCCATAGCCACTACTGAGGGTTCCCGTACCACAATCCCTCTCCCCTTGGCATGAACTACTGTATTCGCAGTTCCTAAATCTATACCTAAATCCTTGCTAAAAAAATTAAACATGGTGTTATTACTCCCTCCGTATTCGTGGTTCGTAGTTAGTGGTTCGTGGTTCGATATTGAAGCGAACAAAGTTCGCACAGAAATTTAGGCTAGAAAGTCTATTCCGTCCTTCGATTCGTAGAATCGATTCAGAGATCGTACCACGAATATCGAACCACGAACCACGCTATAGGATTCCCCGTTCTTTTAAGCTAATATAGCGATTATCCCCGATAATCACGTGATCTAATACTTCAATTCCAAGTATCTTTCCCCCATCTGCCAAGCGACGGGTTACTTCAATATCTTCTTGACTAGGGGTCGGATCTCCACTGGGGTGATTGTGCAATAAAATAATGGCGTTAGAGTTGCGCCGTATTGCCTCTTTGAAACATTCCCTCGGATGCACCAGGGATGAATTAAGCGATCCTATTGAAACCGAGCTGATCCCCAACACATGATTTTTGGTTGAGAGGGACACTACCCGAAAATGTTCACGATCAAGGTACCTCATTTCTTCCATAACAATATGAGCGACATCTTGAGGAGAGTTGACCACCGGTCTGGACAGTGGGTCCACTGAAACTGAACGACGCCCTAATTCCAGGGCCGCCTTTACTTCTGCGGATTTCGCCCGTCCTAAGCCATGAATTTGTGCTAACTCATGAACCGTCAGTTTTCCCAGACCCGCAAGCCCACCAACACTGGCCAAGATTCGTTCTGCTAAGGTTAAAACATTTTCACCCTTAATACCTGTCCGTAAGAGAATGGCCAGAACTTCATGATTTGATAAGGCCTCAGGCCCTAACTGACAAAGTCGTTCACGGGGTAAAAGCTCCACCGGCAAATCCTTCAAACGCCGATAATCCATCATCCACCTCGCGTGAGGTGATGTTTGTCTGCTCAATCCCCCACGTCTTAAGCTGTTCCGAGAGATATTCCATTGGTAAGCCAATGACGTTTGTCAGGGAACCTTCTATGGAAGTTACGAATTTCCCGGCTTCTCCCTGAATTCCATATGAGCCTGCCTTATCCATCGGTTCTCCACCGGCTATGTAGGCTTTTATTTCATCCACACCAAGTAGGCGAAAATTTACGACAGTTTCAATCACATCAGCAACAAGTTTTCCGGATCCGGAGATTAAGGCTACGCCGGTTAGAACTTTATGAGTACGACCGCTCAATCTTAGGAGCATCTCCTCTGCTTCCAGAGCAGAGCCGGGTTTGCCTAAAATACAGGAATCGAGAACGACCATTGTATCTGCGCCCATTATTACATCCTGCTTGTCCCCTCCAAGCTCCAGCCAATTGGTTAATCCCGCTTTAGCCTTGCGTTCAGCTAAGAGTTTAACCCCTATGAACGGAGAAATGCCTTCTTCCAGTTCTTCTGAGACAGAAGCCTGAACCGTTTCAAAAACGTATCCTCCCTGACCTAGCAATAAAGATCTTCGTGGAGATGAAGAAGCAAGTACGAGCATGTGTTACACCTTCCTTGATAGGATATACCCTCCCATAGCCCCTAAGAGCGTTGCAATCGTAATACTTATGCGACAGCCAAAGGAAAGCGAGAGAAAAAAGAAATCTACGTAGGTGTGTGAAGGTATGTCAATGACAGCAGGCCGTAAAAACGGAGCAAAAAGCCCGTATTTATCCAAGCCAAACCCAACCAAAGTTCCCAGGGCCGCCCCAATCATGATCAGCAAAAGGGCTCTACCAGTCCCTGAGGAATTCCGTCCAACTGCCATTATTTTCTTCCCCCTCCGTTACGTAGCAAGTCTGCATAATTAATCTAGTTTATCTTCTCTTAGCTCATAATAAGTGTAGCATCTTAACATGTACTAAGCAAGTTCGACACGGTTCTTCATTTGGTTTTAGTTTCGCAATTTGGCGGTTGCTTCTCAGGCAAAGGAGAGCGGTTCTTTTAAGTCAGGATACGGTTTTTTGGGCTTGATTTTTGGGGGTTTCGTGAAAGTAAGGAGCGAATTGCCCGTTCACACTCGTTGCGTTTGTTCGCTCTTTGGATGCTGAAGGAATTGCGCCAACCTCTGGGCTGCACAAGATGTGAACCCGGGCGTAATTAGCCCTTCAGCATCGGCATTCGCTTTACCGCAAACTTCACTAAAGTGTTCTCTTGGCAATTGGCTCCTTAATTTCTAGTCTGTGGGGGGCTGAGGATGGACATTAGGGCGTGCGGAGCAGGTCTGGGGGGGGGCCTAACGACTGTAAGCGATTCTTCTAAGTCAGGGAAACGGTTCTTGGGGCTGGATTTTGGGGTTTTTGTGAAATTAAGGAGCAAATTGCCCGTTCACACTCGTTGCGTTTCCTCGCTCTTTGGATGCTGAAGGAATTGCGCCAACCTCTGGGCTGCGCAAGATGTGAACCCGGGCGCAATTAGCCCTTCAGCATCGGCATTCGCTTTATCGCAAACTTCACTAAAGTGTTCTCTTGGCAATTGGCTCCTTAATTTCTGGTCTGTGGGGGCCGAGGATGGACATTAGGGCGTGTGAAGCTGGTCGGAGGGGTCATTCTACTGAGGCGGTTAGTTTTAAGCCAAGGAAGGGCGGTTTTTCTCAGTCAGAGAGGGGTTCTTAAGGCTCGATTATAGGGTATTTGTTTTATTTTTGTCCCTAATTTCAAAAATCTTAGCAAATCCCCATCTATACGGATGATATATAATATAAGAAAACGCTAAGGCCCACATGCTATACTTCGATCTTACAGAAAGATCGGTAAGAAAATAAAAATACAAGCCACTCAAATATATGGTAGCTGATGTAACTAACTTAGCAATCAATTTGGCCTTTAGATACGATGGCTTACTATTAATGCTATAGGATAATGAAAACGTTGGTTTTAGTTTTTGAACTACTGTTTGAACTACTGCAGCTAATAAAAAGATAGTCGCTATCATAAATATAGTTTTTATAGTATTCAAATTGTCAAACCTAATGCTTTCCTCTAAAGACATTATATCCCACCTCCTCCACCTATCTTATCATCGAATAAACAATTATTAAAACAACAACTAAGAAGAGGAATGTGCAATGATAAACCTTTACGATCCCTTTCGCGTGTCTTAATTTGAAGTTGGTTAAGACAGTGGAGGATTCTTTCATTGATATTTAGGGGTTGGTGAAAGCAAGGAGAGTGAAACATGGTATTACCCAAAATATCAAAAACCCTTATTTTTATTATAATAGGTATCTTCTTAAGTATTAGTTTTTTCTTCTTAGGAACCCCTTGGGGATATCTAGAATATAAAATCAAATTTCAAGAGTACCTGAAGGATAAGTATAAGAAAGAGTTCATTATTAAGAAGATATCTTATACTTTTATACATGGAGGACTCTATGACGCAGAAGCTTATGAAATAAATCAACCCGACATAAGTTTTTATGTCGGGCAAGATTACAGAACGAAAGCTATTGAAGATGGTTATTATTATACCATGTGGCATTATCAAGCGAATGCAGATTTAGCTCCAATTATAGAAAGTCTCTATCCAGACAGCAAGTATTCCATTGAAGTTTTCTCTAATGCTGATAGATCTATTTTTGAGGGATCTGAAATGCCTAATTACAAAAAGGTTACAACTCTAATCCTAGGGATTTCCTTGGCTAATGTTGAATTCACTGATGAAAATGCCTTAAACGAGGTTGAAAAGGTAAAGTATTTATTAACCACACTTAAAGATCAAAATCTAAAACTTAGTGATTTTGGTTTGCACTATAAAAATAAGGCTATGATTCTGCACTCTCAAGACATTGATTTAATCCATAATGTTAATAATCCGACAAATTATTTGGTTGATTATAGATAAGTTACGTAAGTTACATAAATTTCAAAATCCTTAGATCTAAATTTGGCGGATGATGACAAAGGATATTACTAGTTCATGGGGGCTCATGACGAGCTCAGAGTCGAGTGAGTGAGTGTCCGCGACGCATCCCACCGTTTCCCTGAAGGGGGAACGAACGATACACTCTTACCTCAAACCCCTTCTAAAGCCATAAGAAGACCGCGCCCCAAATCCCCGACCAAAGTCCGCGATCCCAAACCCCCGTCTCCCCCAAGCTTCAGAGGGTCGCCATCACACGCAGCGACGCCTTTGCGCGAGTCGTAGCCAAACTCGGCTTTAATCCGCTTTCATCCAGCAGGGCGGGAAACAGGACGTTTCCCGCCGGCCATGCGACAGGGTCACCTCCCGCCGTCCATGGCTCCGGTGACACTTGGCCATCCATGGCCGGCGGACGTCGCTTTGGCCGGGGACCCTGCTCTCATCCATAACGGATTAAAGCCCTAGTTTGGCACGACGACCGCATGGCCGAGTAAGTGTCACGCGAACCCTCCCTTTACTTCAACAACTCCACCCCGGCAATTCCCGGTCTGGTCATCTCATAAGGGTTTAAGATCAGATCAAGTTCCTCTTTGGTCAAAATACCTCTTTCCAAAACAAGCTCTGCAACCGGCCGACCGTAAAGAAGGGCCTCTTTGGCGACGGTTGAAGCAACTTCATAGCCGACATGAGGGTTAATTGCTGTAACCAAGCCCACACTGTTTTCCACCATCACTCGGCAGCGCTCTTCATTGGCTGTGATTCCTGAAATGCAGCGGTCACGAAAGACCCGAATCACATTACGCAGAATGTCTAAGGATTGGAGGAGATTGAAGACGACGACGGGTTCCATCACATTGAGTTCAAGTTGCCCGGCACCACAGGCTAAGCCGATGGTGAAGTCATTCCCTTGAACCTGAAAGGCTACTTGATTGACCACTTCAGCAATTACCGGATTAACTTTTCCCGGCATGATGGATGAACCAGGCTGCATTGGCGGCAAATTAAGCTCATTAAACCCGGTCCGCGGCCCGGAGGCCATGAGACGCAGATCATTAGCAATTTTCGAAAGGTTGACAGCCAAAGTCCTTAGAGAACCTGAAACCTCCATGAATGCATCTGTGTTCTGAGTAGCATCCACCAGATCTTCAGCAAGCCGCAAAGGCAAACCCGTCCATTCTTGCATCAGCTCCGTCACTTTTTCAATATATCGAGGATCCGCATTTAAGCCGGTGCCAACAGCTGTAGCTCCCATGTTTATAACTTCCAAAGATTTAATGGCTGCTTTAATTCTATTAAGATCTCTGCCCAACATATGGGAATATGCTCCAAACTCTTGGCCTAAACGAATAGGGACAGCATCTTGGAGATGGGTTCTTCCCATCTTAATGACACCGTCAAATTCTTGAGCCTTATCTTCAAAAGTCTGACGCAATTCGTCCAAGACCGTAAGCAAATCATGAGCTACATTCAAACAAGCGATGCGGATTGTGGTGGGGAAGACATCATTCGTACTTTGGGCCATATTCACATGAGTGTTGGGGTGGACTCTAAAATACTCGCCCTTTTGACCGCCAATAATTTCAATAGCGCGATTCGCAATGACTTCATTGGCATTCATATTAAAAGACGTACCCGCTCCGCCCTGAATTACGTCTACCACAAATTGCTCTTGTAACCTGCCCCCTACCAATTCCTTGGATGCTGCGATTATGGCATTTCCAATCGTAGGACTTAGTGCGCCAATATGCATATTTGCTTCCGCCGCCGCACCTTTGACCATTCCGATAGCCCGAATTAATTCTCGATGAGGGTGATACCCGGTAATAGGAAAATTCTCCTTAGCTCGGAGTGTTTGAATACCGTAATACACGTCATCAGGGACGTCATGAACTCCAATCAAATCCTTTTCTTGCCGCATATCATATCTCTCCTCATTAGTTTCATTAGTTTTCTGAAAGTTTGGGGTCAAAGGAGGCATTGCTTTCTGGTCGACCGGGCTGGTTTTGTATGTCTGTTTGGGCGGGAAATTAAGGGGAAATTGCACGTTCACACACGTTACGTTCCCTCGCTCGTTGGATGGTGAAGGAATTGCGCCAACCTCTGGGCGGCTCAATGATGTGAACCCGGGCGCAATAATCCCTTCACCATCTCACTCGCTTTACCGTGAACTCCACTAAAGTGTTCACTTTGCAATTGCCCCTTAATTTCTGGTCTGAGGGGGGCGGGGACGGGGACAGGAGCGGAGGAGGGAAATCCGAGCTGCACTCCACCGTTTCCACAAAGGGGAAACGAACGATTCACTCTTACCTCAAACGCACTCTAAAGCCAGAAGGAGACCGCGACCCCAATCTCCGACCAAAGTCCGCGATCCAAAATCCCCGTCTCCCCCAAGCTTCAGAGGGTCGCGATCACACGCAGCGACGCCTTTGCGCGAGTCGTAGCCAAACTCAGCTTTAATCCGCTTTCATCCCCGGGTGAAAATCCCAGCCGTCTCCCACCGTTTCCCCAAAGGGGGAACGAACGATTCACTCTAACCTCAAACCCACTCTAAAGCCAGAAGAAGACCGCGACCCCAATCCCAGACCAAAGTCCGCGCGCTCAAATCCCCGTCTCCCCCCAGGCTTCAGAGGGTCGCGATCACACGCAGCGACGCCTTTGCGCGAGTCGTAGCCAAACTTGGCTTTAATCCGCTTTCATCCAGCAGGGCGGGAAACAGGACGTTTCCCGCCGGCCATGCGGCACGGACGCCGCTTTGGCCGGGAACCCTGCCCGCTTGCATAACGGATTAAAGCCCTAGTTTGGCACGACGAGCGCATGGCCGAGTCAGTGTGACGCGTCCCTCCCCATCCAAATCGTCCAATTAATCGCATCCAACAAAGCCTGAGCACTGGCCCTCAAAATATTCTTCGACACCCCAATGGTCCCCCAAACATCATTCCCCAAACGAGTATCAATAATAACCCGCACAATAGCTTCTGTTCCATGAGCTCCGTCTAATACTCTAACCTTATAGTTGACAAGTTCGCTTTCCTCCAAGATCGGGAAAAACTTGGCTAAAGCTTGACGTAATGCAGTATCTAAAGCGTTTACCGGGCCGTTGCCTTCGGAAGCGATTTGCACGGTTTCCTCTCCGACTTTGACTTTAACGACAGCGACAGAATCCAGTTCTCCTCGCAAGGGGTCACTCCAGACATGATAATCCAGTACCTCGAACATTGGAGTTGTCAGTTTTCCCAGAGTACGCAGAAGGAGTAAATCCAGGCTGCCTTCTGCCGCTTCAAACTGGAATCCGCTATGCTCTAATTCTTTGATTTCATTCATGGCAATTTCCACGCGAGGATCATCTTTGCGCATGTCAGGCTCGAACCGGCATAACCTTTCCAGGATATTAGCTTTCCCCGCTTGGTCTGAAATTAATATACGACGTTCATTGCCGACATCGGCGGGATCCATGTGTTCAAAGGTGCGCTGGTTTTTAAGAATTGCATCCACATGCATTCCGGCTTTATGAGCAAAGGCACTTCTTCCTACAAAGGGTTGCTTCTCATCAAAAGGTGCGTTGGTTAATTCTGCAACATAGCGGGAAAAGGGAGTGATCTTGAGCAGAGCTGCATCTGATACCACCTCATATTTTCCTGTGAGCTGAAGCAAGGGAATTAAGGTACTTAAATTGGCATTCCCGCAGCGCTCTCCAAATCCATTCCAGGTTCCCTGAATTTGAGCAACTCCGTTTTCCACAGCAATCAGAGAGTTAGCAACAGCAAGTCCCCGATCATTATGGACATGAATCCCCAGTTCCTGGGGGGAGAGTTCCTGCTTGACTGCTCTTACCCCCGCTGCAATTTCTTCCGGAAGGCTGCCTCCATTGGTGTCACATAAAACAATAGTCTTGGCCCCGCCTTCCAGGGCAGCAGCAATACACTTCAGTGCATACTCAGGGTTTTCCTTAAATCCGTCAAAAAAGTGTTCCGCGTCAAAGAAGACTTCTCTTCCTTGTTGCAGTAAAAAGGATACTGACTCGCGAATGATGCGAAGGTTCTCTTCCAGAGTTGTCCTCAAGACATCTCGCACATGTAAATCCCAGGATTTGCCGAAGATTGCGATAGTTTTGGCTCCCGAGGCCAGCAATTTCAGCAAGATATCGCTCTTATCCGGGGGCTCCGAAACCTTACATGTACTACCAAAGGCAACGATATTGACCAGCGGGGATTGGAGCTTGGAGCACTGTTGAAAGAATTCTTCATCCCGAGGGTTTGCCCCGGGCCAACCGGCCTCCACATATAAATTTCCCATATCCTCGATTCGTTTCACATAACTCAGCTTATCTTGAGTCGAGAAATGAATGCCTTCCCCCTGAGCCCCATCTCTCAAAGTTGTATCATAAATAGTGATCTTTTTCTTCCCTTGGTCTCGATTCATTGTTCTCCTCCTCTTATTTTTCCAGCCCAACCTATTAATAAAGTGTTGCATTAACTTTAGTCAATAAGGTTGTTACACCAAAGCTGCATAATAATGTACTCGCTTAAATAACTTAGTAGAAAATAATACTCAAAAGCCCCATAACGAGTTCCTAAGAACTTGCCACGGGGCTTTTTTCCCACACGGTGTAGCTGGTGCTTTTCCAACCTGTATCGCTCGGTCCAGACCCCTGCGGCGGAACCCTAGATACACTTCTTATGTTGCTATTATACGACAGATGTACTTTGTGGTACAACAGTATCTCGAATTAATAGCACCTTTGCCCGCAAACATTGAAGGTTAGTACTTCAAGGTTTACAGCTAAGTCAACATTCCGAAGTTCAATCTCCGGAGGAACGTTCAAGACAACAGGAGCAAAGTTCAAAATGGCTGATACTCCGGCCTTAATTAGTTTATCAACGGTTTCCTGAGCAACTGATGCAGGCACGGCAACAATTCCGATCTGAGTATTATTTTGTTTTACAACTGTTTCTAATTGTTCAATAGGAAGTACTTCTACGTCTTCGATTTTAGTTCCGATTTTTTTAGGATCTGCGTCAAAAATACTTGTGATAACAAAGCCACGATCTCTGAACCCTTTATATGTACTCAACGCCAAGCCTAAGTTTCCGACCCCTACTAAGGTTACGCTCCAATCGACACCTAATCCAAGAATTCTCATAATATGTTGGCGAAGATCTTTGACATTATAACCAACGCCTCTGGTACCAAACTCACCAAAGTAGGCTAAGTCTTTCCGTACTTGAGCAGGACTAACGCCGACTCCATCAGCAATTTCCCCTGAAGAAGTGGTTATAATTCCTTTGCGATCGACATCCGTGAGGTGACGTGAGTAAACAGAAAGTCGAATAATTGTTGCTTCTGGAATTTTTAGCGTTTTCAATAATTTCCCCCATTTCTTTGCTGGATTTTGCCTTAAGGTATGTTAATTATAGCACTATCCAAAAAAAACGCAATTTTAATCTTAGGTCTTTTTTCCCATAAAGCTAAATAAATGGATGCCCCTCCACCTATTATTTACCAGAAAACTTATAAATAACCCTCTGAGACTCAAAAAATAATGATAAACCTAGAGCCTTTTGCTCTTCAGGGGTATTTTTGGCACGTAATTGACCATAAAGCTGGTGAAGGCGATCCAGATCAGGCAGTGGGTGTTCCCCGGCTTGAGCTGCCCAGAGCTGTTCTTCCTTTGCTAACACCTCTTGATTAAACCCGGTTTCTAAAATAGTATTGACATTCTTTAAGAGTTCTGCAGTCAGCTGCCCCCCGGTTCCGGCCACCCGAAAGGATCGTTCAGGGAGGGAAATTGGTTTAGGAATCGACAAAAAACCTTTTTCTTCTAAAGCTTGCCTTAACCCCTTTAGCTCATCAGCCGTTCGTCCCAAGCCGATAGCAACCATCCAGGGATCGGCACTTATGACTTCTGCTTTAAAGCCCATGACGATAAGCTGATCTCTGAGGAGTTGAGCATTGTGTTCATTTTGAAACAGCCCTAACTGACAAGTCCAAAATCCCGCTTTAGGCAGAACTAAAACTGTGTCCGGGTTGTTTTTATCTAAAGACTGGACTTGTCTCGGGGCAGTAGCTTCATGACCGGGTTGACTCAGAAGTTCCAAATAGATCTTTCCGATTCCCCAGGTTAATAGCGCTAATGCCATAATTCCTAGAATCAAGACTACAAGTACTTTAAATTGATCGATAATTTTCATTTTCCATTCCCCCTCCGTGCTGCCTAGGACAACTTCTCTACCGGAAGATATGTTGCAGCAGGTGGAAATAGACCTTAGAACGACATAGAAAAGATCTTGGCACGAGGGCTAAGATCTTTTCCAATTGACTATAATTATGTGAGAATAATTAGATAATCCATAATAAGAGCTTCGGAAATACTAGAGGAGTTTAGAAAGTATCGTGTAAAGAAGAGCTGCCAAGAGTGATGTGGTGGGAATAGTTACCACCCAGGCCACAAGCATTTGTTGAGCTACGCCCCAGCGTACGGCAGAAACTCGCTTGGCACTTCCAACTCCCATAATTGATCCCGAAACCACATGAGTAGTGGAGACCGGGAGATGCAGACCTGGGAAAACCGTTGCTGTCCAAATAACAAGCGAGGAAGTCAAATCTGCTGCAAAACCATTAATAGGCTCCAGCTTAAATATTTTCCCTCCCATGGTGCGAATGATTTTCCATCCACCGGCAGCAGTTCCGGCGGCCATAGCCAAAGCACAAGCAAATTTTACCCATAGCGGAGGAGCCAAAACTGCTTGGGATTGCAGTCCTGCCGCAATAAGAGCCATGGTGATAATCCCCATGGATTTCTGAGCATCATTGGAACCGTGGTTAAAGGCCAGCAAACCTGCAGAGAGAATCTGCATTTTTTTAAAGCCGTGATTTAATTTAGAGGGTGAGAAATTCCCAAAAATATTAGAGAGCAATTTCATAATCACAAAGCCCAGGCCCATACCAATGATCGGAGAACAAACTAACGCCGCAAGTATCTTGCCGATACCGTGCCATTGCAAAACACTAAACCCTACTTTAGCCACTGCAGCCCCGGCCATCCCCCCAATCAAGGCATGAGATGAGCTGCTGGGGATTCCAAAATACCAAGTCAGAAGGTTCCAGGCAATTGCACTAAGCAAAGCTGCAATCACAACTTCTTGGGTTACAAACTTGGGAGACACAATGTCTTTGGCAATAGTCTGAGCAACTCCCGTACTATAGAGGGCTCCGACAAGATTAAGAGTTGCGGCGAGCATTACAGCCCGTTTTGGGGACAAAGCTCTGGTCGAAACACTGGTGGCAATGGCATTGGCAGTATCATGAAAACCGTTAATGTAGTCGAAAGCTAAGGCCAGAAATACTACGATAACTAACATAACCCCAAGACTAGTCATATTTCAAGACCACACTTTTGAGAAGATCCGCAATAGATTCACAGTGATCTAGAGTAGATTCAATATGCTCCAGGATTTCTTTCCACTTAATAATCTCAATAGGGTCTTTTTCATACTCGAATAATCTAGCCACCTCTTCACGATAAAGCTTATCACCGGCACTCTCCAAATGATAAATTTCTTCAGCGGCAGCCAGGATATTGGACTTTTTGGAATGTAAATTGCCTAAATAGGAAAAGGCCTGTTGAATCTGTTCTGCAGCCAGCTCAACTAAGTGAACAAGTTCTTGAGCACCCAGTGATGGTTTGCCTGTGCGATAGAGAAGCATGCGTTCTACGGTACCTTCAGCAAAATCAACAATATCATCCAGGACTTGGGCCAGTTCATAGATGTCTTCACGATCTAAGGGTGTGATAAATGTACAGTTGAGACGCTCTAAAATTTGGGTCGTAATGTTGTCTGCTTCGTTTTCGAAGCGATGCATTTGAGCAGCATCTTCTGAGGAAACACACTCTTGCTGCATAATCCCATAAAGTCTCTTAAGAGATTTAGTAATGATTTCTGTACTTTGGGAAAAGAGTTCAAAGAACTTATCTTCTTTTGGTGACAACTTAAACATAATTAACCCCCAGCATAAGAATTGTCAAAACACAGGAAACCTAAGCAACCTCAAAGTTCGAATCCATTACTGTTCAACCTAACCAAGTGCTTGTCTGCATACAGTATTCATATCCCACGGAGTATTATATCAAATATAAAAATCTTTGTGTTAAGTTTATGTTAAATTTTTAACATTGTTTTAATAATTGTCTTAATATACCTCACCAAACAAGAAAATTCGTCCTTGGTATAAGGTCATTAAATAGCAACAATAATTGCTTCTGATGAGTTATTTCTTAAATCTGTTTTAAATGATCAATTAATGCTTGGCGAGCATCTGCCAACATGTAGATTGAACCGGTTACACAAAGCATATCCTTTTCTTCCAGACGCCCCAGGGCAAAAACCACTGCCTCTTTAGGGTCTTCAATGCAGGTTACCGGTCTGCCGAATTGTTCTGCTAAACTCCCTAAGGCCTTCCAGTCTCCTGCCCGAGGAGAGTTGGGCCGGGTGACAATAATTTCATCCGCCATAGGAACCAGCATTTTAACAACTTTTTCCCGCTCCTTGTCCGCCAGCATCCCTAAGCAAAGGATAAGACGATTGCGAGCATAAATGGGGAGAGCCCCTGCTAAGGCTTGAGCTCCATCCACATTATGGGCTCCATCAAGGAGGACTTTAGGAGTTAAAGACAAGAGCTCTAAGCGTCCGATCCATTCTACTTCACGTAAACCGGCATAAATCGCTTCCCTGGGAATATTCACCAAGTGTTCACTCTGCAACACTTCGCAAACTGTCACAGCAGTCGCTGCATTACGGAGTTGATGGGAGCCCATGAGCCTTAAGCGTAACTTGGAATAGATAGAGTGCAAGCCAATAAGGTCGAATTCCTGCTCTAACTCGCCGCTCCATTTGCCTTCCCAGCGAATATCTTCCCCTACTATCCACAAAGGAACCTCCATAGCCTTGGCTTGATCCCGTAAAACTTGAATCACATCCGGGTCTGCGGCGGCAGTAACCACTACAGAGTTAGGCTTGATAATCCCAGCTTTGACCTTGGCAATCTCTACCACATTCGAACCTAAATAATCCATATGATCCATGCCTACATTGGTAATAACGGAGACCAGAGGGCTAACCACATTGGTAGAATCGATTGCCCCTCCCAAGCCCACTTCTATCATGGCATAATCTACATTTTTCTCAGCGAAATAAAGCAATGCTAAAGCTGTACTCACTTCAAATTCCGTGGGGTGCTCAAAGCCTTCGGCAACCATGTCTTCTAAATGGGGACGCACACGACTGATCATCTGAATAACATCTTCTTTGGAAATCATCAGGCCGTTGATCACCATACGCTCCCGATAATCATGCATATGAGGGGAAGTGAAAACTCCAACTTTATACCCTGCTTCCCGCAAAATCCGGGCAATCATTACGGTGGTCGAACCTTTGCCGTTAGTGCCCCCGATATGGACTACACGCAAAGAGCTTTCCGGATTTCCGATTCGTCTCAGCAGTTCTTGGATTCTTCCCAGCCCAAAATTAATACCGAAGGTCGTTAGGTTAGCCAGATACTGTAAGTTCTCTTGATATTCCCGGTCAAGATTGTTTTCAGACATTGCAGCGCGCTCCCCTCCAAATAGTGGCGTTCTCCTTAGCCTTGCTTTAATTCTTTGATTCGTTCTTCTAAGGTGATTTTACGAACTAAAAGAGCTTCCAGCCGTTCACGTTCTTTGGCAACTACCGGAGCAGGTGCTTTATTAGTGAATCCTGGGTTATTTAGTTTGGTTTCTAAAACCTGCTGCTCCTGGATGGCTAGGGAAATTTCTTTTTCTAAGCGGGCAATTTCTTTACCTAAATCCATCATCCCTTTGAGAGGGAGATAGATTTCTACTCCACCCAGAACGGCGCTGGCGGATTGTGAAGGCTTCTCCGGCAGAGATTCAAATAATTCAACACTGGCTCCTCCCGCTAATTTCAAGATGTCAGCCTTGCCGTTTTCCAGTACAGCCCGCTGGTTCTTATCTGCAGCCAGCATGATAATCTCAACCTTTTGCCCCGGGGCTACTTTCATTTCTGCTCGAATGTTGCGAATGGCTTTAATAGCTTCCATAAGCAGGGTCATGTTCCCTTCGGCTACGGTATCTTGATAGGCGGGAATTCCCGGCCAAGACTGAGTCATGATACTTTTTCCTGCCACAGGGAAGTTCTGCCAAATTTCTTCCGTTAAAAATGGCATGAAGGGATGCAAGAGACGCAGAGTTCCTTCGAGAACCTCCAGCAGCACGGATTGAGCAGTGTGCCGGGCCAAGACGTCTTCTTTATTATAGAGCCGGGGTTTGGTCAGCTCGATATACCAATCGCAGAACTCATTCCAGATAAATTCATAGAGCAATCGTCCTGCTTCACCCAGATCAAAATTTTCCAGAGCTTTAGTGACGTTCTCTATAGTGGAGGCATAACGGGTCAAAATCCAGCGGTCAGCTAAAGCCAGCTCGCCACGGGGTCCTTCTTGATAATCTTCTAAGCTCAAGAGCACATAACGTGAGGCATTCCAAATTTTATTAGAGAAGTTTCTGGTGGCCTCCAGCCGTTCCGGATGAAAACGCAGGTCATTTCCCGGTGTGTTTCCGGTGATTAGCATAAAGCGCAGAGTATCTGCACCATACTGTTCGATAACCTCAATGGGATCTACGCCATTGCCTAAGGATTTACTCATCTTACGTCCTTGAGCATCCAAAACCAGTCCATGAATCATGACTTTGGGGAAAGGTACTTCCTTCATGAATTCCATAGCCATAAAGATCATCCGAGCAACCCAAAAGAAAATGATATCTCGTCCCGTAACCAGCACGGAGGTAGGATAGAACTGTTCCAGCTCCGGTGTTTTTTCCGGCCAACCTAAGGTGGAGAAAGGCCAAAGCCCGGAGGAAAACCAAGTATCTAAAACGTCAGGATCTTGTCTTAGATTCTCAGATCCACAGGTCGGACAGCCGGAGGGATCCTCTTTGGCACAGATCTCTGCTCCACACTTTTCACAATACCAAACCGGAATCCGGTGTCCCCACCATAACTGCCGAGATATACACCAATCCCGGATGTTCTCCATCCAGCCCAGGTAGATTTTATCAAAGCGCTCGGGTACAAATTCTAAGCGACCGTCCCGGACAACCTCAATTGCCGGTTTAGCCAAGGGCTCCATTTTAACAAACCATTGTTTACTGACCAGAGGTTCGATAATCGTCGTACAACGATAGCACTCACCTACGGCATGAGCATGGGGATCAATCTTAACCAAAACCCCGGCAGCCTTGAGGTCGGCGACCACCGCTTTACGGGCCTCGAAACGATCCAGCCCTTGATACTTGCCGGCAAACTCGTTCATCTTAGCATCTTTATCCATGACAATTATCTGCGGCAAATTATGACGAAGTCCCATTTCAAAGTCATTGGGATCATGGGCAGGGGTTATTTTCACCGCCCCGGTTCCAAACTCCTGATCTACATAATCATCCGCAATAATCGGGATCTCCCGATCCATAAGGGGTAAGATCAAAGTCTTGCCGATTAAATGCCGATACCGCTCATCCTCGGGATGAACCGCCACCGCCGTATCCCCCAGCATAGTCTCAGGTCGGGTGGTAGCCACCACCAGGGCCTCCTCACTATCTTTTACAGGATAACGTAAATGATACAAATTCCCATCCCGATCATTATGTTCAACTTCAATATCCGAAATCGTCGTATGACATTTTGGACACCAATTGACAATATAATTCCCTCTATAAATCAGTCCCTTGCTATAGAGATCAACAAAAGCTTCTCGAACCGCCTTTGAGCACCCTTCATCCATGGTGAACCGCTCACGTTCCCAGTCACAAGAAGATCCTAACCGCCGGAGCTGCTGGGTTATCCGCCCTCCATACTGGGCCTTCCAATCCCAAACCCGCTCTAAGAACTTCTCTCGTCCCAACTCATGCCGGCTTGTTCCTTCCTTCGCTAACTGCCCCTCAACCTTGGCCTGAGTCGCAATTCCGGCATGATCCGTTCCCGGAACCCAAAGAGTATTAAACCCCTGCATCCGCTTAAAACGAGTCAAAATATCCTGAATCGTACTATCCATGGCATGCCCCAAGTGGAGAGCCCCGGTAACATTCGGAGGAGGCATAACAATACTAAACATCTGCTTGTCTTTATCTACCTCTTCATGGAAAAAGCCATTCTCCTCCCAATACTTATACCATTTACTTTCAACCGAGCTGGAATCATAAGCCGTGGCCATTTCTACTTTAGCAGCTTTATTATTCTCATCCATATATACACGAACTCCTTTCGTTCTAATATCAACTTTCTGATTTAACACCAGTTCTTATATCCACTTTTGAATTGACACTGTATGTAAGTTATCTCTTACTCTCAGTCCCTTACTATAGTCTAACCTAGGATAATGTTGAACAACCCTGAAAAGGCACTCAAGATAATCTTAAGTCCCCATCCTGATTGAGGATCACGTAAACAAGCAAAACAGCAGAAACATTCATGCGCCTTTGCGTCAAAGACGCAAACAGCCTCCCCAGCATAACGTCTCCCATCCCCCGTCGACCCCTAAGCCTAGAGGAAGTTTCTTAGCTTAGGGAGCACTTTAGTGGAATCGCGTCAATGAGCGCAGGCGATAAGGCGTGAAGAAACGCAACGGTTCACATGCAGAAAGCCCAGAGGTTTTGCGTTTTAGCCTTAGCGACAAGGGAATAGCGATGAATCACGTAAGTCTCCAGTGGAGACTTACGCCGGAGGCGCTGCACCATTGACGAATACTTTCGCGCCGTAGGATGTCGCGACTGGGCTAAGACACTTCCTCGCCCTCGACAAAAAAAGCCCTTCCCCCATCAAAGGACGAAAAGCTTCCGTGGTACCACCTTTATTCTGAGAAGAAATCCCAGCTCTTGGCATCGCTAACGGGTTTTTCCGTCAAAGAGTACTCTATTCCCCTCTGCCCCTCCTGTGCGACCTTAGTGTATTCCCGAAAAGACCTTCCAGCTTTGGTCTTTCTCTCTGTACGGCAACTGTCACTATTCCTCACATTCTCTGGGTTTATCTTCATATTTACTATTAATCTATTATACTCAGCATCATAAATATTGTCAAAATCAGTCCCTATTTTCTAATCTTCCCAAGAATACGCCAGTTTAACACCGGTTACCTTAGCGGTCCATTCGTCTAAGGCAACGAGATCATTAGGACCCAGCTCAGACAGAGAGGTTTTCCCCAAAGCTCGCACTCCCTCTTCCATTTCCAGGGACATAGATTTGAGGACATTAGCGACACTTTTGCTGGCCAGGGGGATATCTAAACGATTCTTATAAGGTGAATCATACCAAATTAGCTGAGTCAACGGCTCCCAGGGAAGAACTTTGTGAATTTGGTTATGAACTAATCCAAAAAGAGGGACAGTTCCCAAATAGATTGCGTCCGCTCCTAAGGCTATAGCTTTTAAGCATTCCCCGGGGGTGGCGTATCCTCCTGAAACCACTAAGCTTACATCTTTGCGAGCTCCTTGTTCTCGCAAAAAGCGTTCGGCCCGAACTAAAGCCAGCAGACTTGGAATTCCCATATCATCGCAAATCACCGGAGACCCTCCCGACGCCCCCCCTTGGGATCCATCAAGGACAAGTACATCGAAATCCGCTTCCAAACAAACCGCCAGATCCCGCTCCAAGGCCCCGGTGGCCATAATCTTAATGGCAATAGGTTTTCCCGCTGCTTCTTTGCGCAAATCCTTAACATACTTTGACCAGTCCCAAGGGGTTGTGATCCCGGGAATTACGGCTGAGGTAATCACTGATTCTACGGGGGATATACCCATTAATTTTTGGGCTTTTCCCTTCACAGCACTGGGTTCTTTGGCATAGTAGCCCATTCTGGCCCCCTGTCCCATCTGAACTTCCAACATATCCGCTGCGGAAATTGCCTGGGGATTGCGCCCCCATGTACTGCGGCTTACTTGCCAGATAAACTTTCCTGCTTCGTCACGTTCCTCCTCTAAAAAAGGGCCTTCACCGGAATTTGCTGCAGTACCCACTTGTTTGGCGGCTCTGGCTAAGGCAATTTTAGCTTGTTCACTGAGACCTAAACCATAGCTCATGCCGGAGACCATGAGGGGCATTTCAATCTCCAGAGGCTTCTCAGCTTTACCTCCCAAGGTTACCTTCATATCCACCGGAATCGTTCCCTCTTTTGGCAGACGTGCCATCTGAGCGGCGACAAACATTAGGGTATCGTAATGAGGCAACGGTTTTGGCGATCCCAGGGGCCTTTGAATAATCTTGCCTTCTTCAGCTCGCAAACTAATTTCCAAGATGTTTTGAACCGATGTGCGTCGAACAGCACCCCAGAGTTCCATCAGATTCTCCGGATATTTGTCTCTTAGCAGCCTTTCTATGGCTACCCCAAAAAATCGTTGCACAATCGTTCTAAAGGAACGTTTTCCAACGAAGTAAAAAAGGGCAAGAAATATCCCTAAAGCAATAAGAGTTCCAGTGACTGAAAGTATCACAATAAGCAGAGCGGTCTGTAACAACAAAGGTCAATCCTCCACTATTAAATCTCACAATCTAAACTTAGCCATAACAAGCTTAGTCTGTACTGGTCAGTTAATAATATTCCCGAAATGGGTCTATGTATAAAAATATTACCTTATTTTTTCCATCTATGGAATCGAATTACCATTTGTAAGAAAAAGGATTTTCTCTTTTTTAGCGAATTATATCAAGTAATCATTTTTCAAAGGCTCTGATAACCCATAAATCCCGAAAACCGTTTTGAAAAATTTGCTGCAAAAATAATTCTTTTAAAAATTAGGAGGAACAACATTCAATGAGAAAGACCAAAAAAGCCTTAGCAACTTTAGCCATCGCAGGTATGACCCTAAGCATGCTTCCCTTCAATGCACTTGCTTCCGGTATGCCCCAACGTTTAGCAGGATTAACCGCAGCAGATACAGCGGTTAAAATTGCTGATCAAACCGGCTGGACAGGCTCTGCTATTTTAGCCTCTTCCGCCTCTTATGGGATGGTTGATGCTCTGACTTCCGGCCCTCTCGCCTCCTTCCTGGAAGCTCCGATTCTGCTCCAAGAAGCCGGATCTGAACTTAATGAAGCTACTAAAGATGAACTGGAAAAACTGGAAGTTAAAACTGTCTATGTCACTAGTGGAACTGCGGTAATCAGTCAAGCTGTCTTAGATCAACTTGAGGAAATGGATATTACAGTTGTTCCCCTAGGTGGAAAGGATCGCTTCGAAACTTCAGCTAATATTGCTAATAAAATGGTTGAACTGGGAGCCTCAATTAATAAGGTTGCCGTTGCTTATGGCTGGTTAAATCAGGATGCCCTTTCTATCTCCTCCATCGCTGCCGCTCAAACTCAGCCAATTCTCTTAACAGAAGTTAATTCAATACCTGAAAGTGTCCAAGATTTCCTCTCTGAAAATGAGAGCATTGTTGCCACAGATGTTATCGGCGGAACTGCTGTAATCAGTGAAGATGTTGAAGCTGAATTGCCTGATGCTACCCGTCATTTCGGAGACACTGCCTATGACACGAATCTAGAAGTGCTCAAAGCTTTTGACGATGTTTTGGAATATGATAAGGTTTTCTTAGCCAATGGGGAAACTGCCATTGATGCTTTAGCAGGAGCTCCTTTGGCTGCCCAGTTTAAGGCGGGGATTGTTCTGACTAATGGTGATGCTAATGAAGGCACGGAATATATCATTGATAAATTGTCAGCTAGCAGTATTGTAACTGCCTTAGGCGGTACTGCTGTTATTGCAGACAGTGTTCTCAGTGACATTGCTGATGCTCGTGAAGCAGCAGCTGCAAAAGCCGCTGCCATCGAAAAAATTGACAGCATTGTCCTAGGCGCAGACGCTTCAGGCATCACTATGCAGGATTTAATTGCTGCCGGGGTGATTGCTACTGACGTTCTGGAAGATAACCTGGCCGACTATCAAGCTGCAATTTCGGCAGCAGCAGACTCTGCCCTTAACAGCACCGCAAAAATTCAGGAAATGGTTGCTGCTATCAATGCTGCTAAAGAGGCAGCCGAGGCGAAAGCAACAGCCATCGCCAAAATCGAGGGTATTGAGCAAAGTGAATCCGCTGCAGCGATCAGCCTGCAAGACCTGATTGCTGCTGGGGTCACTTCTGAAGATGCTATTGAAGCTAATTTAGAGGCTTATCAAGCTGCCATCTCAGCAGCCGCTGACGAAGAGCTGGACAGTACTGAAAAAATCCAACAAATGGTATCTGATGTGAATGACGCTGAAGCAGCTGAGGTTCTAGCTGCAGCCATCGCCAAAATCGAAGATATTGAGCAAAACGAATCCGCTGCAGCGATCAGCCTGCAAGACCTGATTGCTGCCGGGGTTACCTCTGAAGATGTTATCGAAGCTAACTTAGAGGCTTATCAAACTGCTATCTCCGCAGCTGCAGACGCTGAACTGAACAGTACTGAGAAAATTCAACAAATGGTTAGTACTGTGAATGCAGCTCAAGTCGTTGAAGAGACAGAAGCAGAGGTTCCAACTGAAACAGAAACTCAAGAATAATTTGTAATAAAGCCTAAAAGGTAGAAGGTGTCTCTTAACTTGTAAGTTAGGAGACGCCTCTTTTTACATGCTATTTCAATATCCATCAACGGTTTTGGTACTAAATTAAATCCGAAACTCCCACTTCTCAAGTTAAGGGGATCAGTTTTTAGCTATGCTAAAAAAGTGCTAAAAATCAGCCTATTCATTTTTAAACTGAAAATCTTTGTAGTAAATGGGAAGTTAAAAAAATATTATTATTTGTCCAATAAGAAAATACTTTATTATTTTTAATCTTTTTTCTGTACACAGAAAAAAGATATTGACAATTGTAATTTTTTGGTATATACTCATGTGTGAAACGAGGTGTTTGAACGTGATTCAACGCATAGAGTATCTAAATCAGCTGATCTCCGGACGCGAGAAACAAATCATTAAGGTTGTAACCGGCGTTCGACGCTGTGGAAAATCCACTTTATTTACCTTGTATATTGACTTTCTAAAATCTGCTGGCGTTTCCGAAGAGCAGATTGTTTCGATTAATCTTGAAGACGTGGAACATGAAAAACTATTGAACTACAAAGCGTTATATGACTACGTAAAGGAACGTCTATGTGAGGACAGGTATACTTATGTTTTTATTGATGAGGTGCAAAATTGCAAATCTTTCGAGAAGGCTGTAAACAGCCTTTTTATTAAACCAAATGTAGATGTCTATATAACCGGCTCAAACGCTTACATGCTTTCTGGCGAGCTAGCGACGCTGCTCTCCGGACGCTACATCACTATTGATATGCTTCCCTTATCTTTTAAAGAGTATTGTGAATCATCTTGCAGTGCTGGAAAAACTATACCGGAGAACTTTAATGATTATCTTCGATTCGGCTCTTTCCCTTATATTGCCATGATAGAACGGAGGGATACAGTCGTTAGACCGTATTTGGAAGGTATTTACAGCACGATTTTGTTAAAGGATGTCGCTAAAAGGGAAGGCATAACCGACGTTTCTCTTCTGGAAAACATAATAAAATTTGTCGCTGCAAGCGTGGGAAGTCCTATCTCTTCTAAAAAAATCAGCGATACTATTAACTCTAGCGGACGGAAAATTTCGGTCAACACTGTTGAACATTACCTGCGCGCCTTGACGGACAGTTATATTTTCTACAAAGTTGAGCGTTACGACATCAAAGGCAAACAGCATCTAAAAACACTGGGCAAATACTATCTTGTAGACTCTGGTATTCGTAATTTGTTACTTTCCACTTCATCCTCCGACCTTGGTCATATGATTGAAAACGTGGTATACCTGGAGTTACTCAGGCGCGGATCTAAGGTCAATATCGGCAAACTCTACGAAAAAGAGGTTGACTTTATTGCCAGCGATATGAATGGAAGAACCTACTACCAGGTATCTGCCTCGGTACTCGATGAAAGCACTTTGAACCGCGAACTGGAACCTCTACGAAAAATTGCGGACAATTATCCTAAAATTCTTTTGACCCTTGACGATATTGGCGTCGGAAGGAATTTTGCAGGTATCCGCCATCTCAATCTGCTTGACTGGCTTCAGAAAGCGGAATCATAAAAACTTTGGTTTAGAAGATAAAAAAATTGCCAGATTTTGTTTTTCAAAGTCGTGGCAATTTTTTATGTTAAAACGTGGGAATTAATTACTAGGCTTGACCCCATTTTTTATGGAATACTATTTCAGACATAGCCTTACGTGGGCGAGGACGCCGTTCCTCGGCAGCATAGCCCAAAGGAGTCATGGCTACAACCCGAACATCATCCGGGATATCCAAAGCTGCTCGAATTGTTTCTTCTGAAAAGAGTCCTTGCCAGCAGGTTCCTAAACCTTGTTCTGTCGCGGCCAGAATCAGATGCTCCATGGCAAGTCCTGCATCAAGCATCATATTATCCTTGCCTTCCCAAACTTCCGATTCTTTAGGGACTGCACAGAGTACCACAATAAGCGGTGCAGTCATTAAGGCTTTGCGTCCGGGATTGCTTTCCCCCATGCTTTGGGCCACGGCCTCCCGCCCTTCTGCTTCATCGATTACGATAAAGCGCCAACACTGCATATTCTTCCAAGAAGGTGCAAGCCGAGCACATTCTAAAACATATTCCAGCTTCTCCCTCTCAACAGGTTTGTCCAAATAGGTTCGTAGACTGCGACGAGTTTGAGCTATTTCTAAGAAATTCATTGTTTCGTCCTCCTTTTGTTTCATATATAACAAAACCAAAACTTATGGCTGTTAATTTGCTTTTTCAGATTACCTAAGCTCTAATATGAATTTGTATTCATTTTTTCAGCATGCCTTATTTAATAAAAAAAATTTCCTAAATCATCTGATCTGCTTCAATTATTTATTGGGTAATTCTCCATAATTCATCATCATTAAAATAATTCTCAATCAATCCATCAAATTCCTGCTTTAAACATAATTTTACGCTAACTTTATTTCGAGACTCCCACTCTTAAGTGGGTGTTCCTTATTCTGCTTCTGTTGGGGCAGAGTTATACTATGGCGAAAAGTATTCGTCAATAAGCTCTGCTCCTTCGGCATAAGTTATCCTCAGGCGTTGAGTACTCTAAGGAGCATAAGTCTCCAGTGACGATAGTGTCCACCGGATACTATCGTCACTGGAGACTTATGTCACCGAAGTTTCTATGTTCAGCTATAGCTAAACAAGTTTACTATCATGGTTTTTATCGTTTACTCCCACCAAGGCTTTGCTTGTTCTTTCCCTCTATTCAGTACAACTATATCATTTGTCTCTAACCTAGGCTCTGTGGTCTCTGTCCAATAATTATTTTTACTCCTATCTGTATAATTATGTATATCTTGATTTGCATATTTACTTGTAGTTGTAGTTTGATTTGTATTTCGATTCTCATACTCTATAGCAGGCTCTCTATCCCAGGGCCACTCTACCACTGAATCAGACGTTGTTCGGGGTAACTCCGGCAACTCGCCATCCGTCCCTTCAAGCCATTTTGGCCCGGAAGTTTTAACCCTCGGAACATATTCCTCTTCTCTATCCCAATCATTGTCGCTGTCGCTATCATAGTTATTATCTCTATCATAGCTATACTTATTGTAGTTATTATCCCTGCCATAATTATTATCCCCTGCATCTTTGCCATATCCAGCATATGCTAGAGCGTAATCCTGGTTCTCCCTCCGCTCATTCCATACACTGGCAGCCTTTCTGCTATTTCCCGCTCCAAAGGCTCCTGCCACTAGACCAATCAAAGTTCCTTCGGCTAAAACTTGAATAAAACCCATGACACTAATTGGCAAAAACAAGGCTAATAGGAGGGTTCCTACTGCCACATATCCTGCTCCGGTCACTCCCCCCAAGAACCATAGTTTACTTTCTTTTGCCGTACGATAACCACCTATTAGGCAACTCGCCAGGAGCCCAATATCTATGAGTTGGGAAATGCTTAATCCTTGTAGCCCCATAGAACTCCAGGCTATGCCCGCAAAAAGAGTCAAAACCGTTATAAGCAAGGCTGTTGTAATTCCTCTTAAGACATATGAACCCACTTTTAATCCCCCTTTTTAGTTTTTGATACTGTTATTTAGTCAGTGATTTAATCTCCTATATAAATACGTTCGTCTTGTCCAATACATTCCGGTATTAAGCCAATATTACCCATTATCATGTTTCTTCCCCCCTGAATATATTGTGCTAATGAACCACATAAGGGAGGAATCCTCAATGGATTATGCACGATATATTGTTAATGCCGGGGACACCATCTACAAGATCGCTAAAGCCTATAATGTAGAAATGTCAGAAATTATTCAGCTTAACCATTTGAAGCATCCCGATCGAATCTATGCCGGTCAAGTTCTGCTGCTGCCCTTCCCCGAAAGCTCCGAACCACCCTCACGGCCCGCACCTGTACAAATTCCTGAACCTACCTTTACATATGCAATGTGGTTATATGAAGCCTATGCAGGAAAGGATTCGGAATTAACCGCCATTACTACCTATCTCTATCAAGCAGTACTCCTTGATAGACCGGAATTTGACGCCTTGCTGCGTCCTATTGCTTATGACGAAATGCAACACCTTGAGAAATTGGCCTTGGCCCTCCGCCATCTGGGTGTGGATCCCAAGTATGGTGCCTTGAGTAATGGTCATTGGGTGGATTGGCGATCCCGTTTTGTCAATTACACCACGGATCTTTGTCAACTTCTTGACTCTAACATTGAGGACGAGGCCAGAGACCATCGCGAATATTTGGAACTGGCGGCCAAAATTCCTATTCCGGAAATTCAATGCATTTTAACTGAAATGGCGGCTGACGAAGAACGACACTACCATTTATTCTGTCAGGCTAAGCAACAATATTGCACTGAATTTTGTCCACCACCGCCTCCCTGCTCTCCCCCCCCTCTTTATACTCCAATCGAGGAACCGGAGCCCGAACCGGTAGTTTGTTTACCGGGACCTCACGACGGAGGGAGAGGTTAGTAAATACTTCTTTTCAGTTGGATTTAGATCCGTTATACTATAAATATCGTAAACCAGTGCCACACCAAGCTTTCTGTTTTAATTTCTGGGTTAATCAGAAAAGGTCGTTGCGTATCTTACGCAACGACCTTTTTTCATATCTATATTCATAGTTTTGGCTGGGCTGCAGCCAATTTTTCATAGATTTTATAGTACTAAGTACCAAGCTCTTTTTCGGAAAGGAAGTAATTAATTTGCTTAATAAAAGCTATTGGGCAGATCTATCTCTGCTCTTGATTACCCTTGTTTGGGGATCAACCTTTGTCATTGTTAAATGGGCTATTGTAGATCTCCCGCCTTTTCCCTTTCTGGCGGTTCGCTTTGCCATCGCCTTTGTGAGTTTATTACCATTCCTCTGGTTCCAGAAAAAGTATCTTAACTGGGATACTTTACTTAGAGGAGCCGCGATTGGGACTTTCCTGTTCTCGGGCTATGCTTGGCAAACCGTGGGATTGCAATATACGACCTCCTCAAACGCAGGTTTTATTACCGGACTCTCTGTCGTATTTGTTCCGACTCTAGTAGCTGTAACCACAAGGAAGCTCCCCAGCCGAAGTCTCGTACTTGGGGTTCTCTTCGCTTTAATCGGTCTGGCTTTGCTTTCCCTAAGTAATAGTTTTCAACTCAACAATGGAGATCTGATGATTCTGGTTTGTGCCATTAGCTTCGCTTTACATATTTACTTTGTTGGGCGTTATGCTCCTTCAACTAATGCTACAGTATTAGCCAGTATCCAGATCCTTACGGTAAGTGTTTTAAGCGGCATTTCATCGTTTATTTTTCCCCAACCATCCATTAACTTTAGTTCAACGGCTTGGGTCGGCTTGTTGGTAACTGCTATCCCCGCCACTTCGATTGCCTTTTTTGTGCAGTCAAAAATGCAGCAGTTTACCAGTTCTACTCATACAGCCCTTATTTTTTCCATGGAACCTGTCTTTGCCGCCATCTCAGCCTATTTTCTGGCCGGCGAGTTTTTAACACCCAGAGGATTTCTTGGCGCAGGCTTGGTCTTAGCAGGTATGCTTGTTGTGGAGTTTAGTGGATCGAAAAACGAACAACTGTCCAAATGAAGGATAGGTAAAAGGCTCCTCCTATCAGGAGAGTCGTAGGAAGAATCTCCCCTCTGCGCCGCAGAGATATAAAGGGAATTACGGCTGCACCTAAGGCCAGCAGGGCACTCCACAAGGCTAAAGGATCCAGCTTCCAGGGAGTTAAGGCAATTCCGATTGCCGGAATCACAGAGCTTTGAAAGACCATTGCTCCGGTCAAATTCCCCATGGCCAGAGTATCCTTTCCTTTACGTACCCAAAGCACACTATTGAACTTCTCCGGCAGCTCTGTGGCAATAGGCGTGATAATTAAAGATAGCACAAATACCGGAACCCCAATTGCCACCGCAATCGGTTGTACAGCATTGACAAAACGATCCGCTCCAAAAACTATGGCTACTAAAGCCAGGGTAATTTGTACCAAAATCATGCCTGTTGAGGGGAAACTAGAGTTCCTTTCCATATAAAGGGGCGCTAATTCCTCATGCTGGCAATCATCCTTGCAATCACGGATTGTTTGGTAGACATAAACACCATAGGCTGCAACCAAGCACACTGCCGTAGCATTTTTAAGGTTTTGGGTGGGTAAGAAAGATGCTACAATGGCCAGAAAATAGACAATCAGAAAAAACTGCAGATCATGATTGACAACTTTAGGATCCAAACGCAAAGGCAGATTCCGACGGCGAAACACCAGGGCTGAAACACCGGTTATGAAGAAGGCTACCGTCGCCAGCATAAAGGGAGCACCCAGAATAGCACCTATGCCAATTTCTGCTCCTTCGGGGCCTACTCCTCCTAAAATAGCCATGATGGGTACCATGGTTTCAGGCAAGGCAGTTCCGACAGCTGCAAAGATACTGCCCACGGCACCTGCTCCCAGCCTTAGTCTCTTTCCCAGCCACTCTATCCCATTAGTAAAGGCTTCCGCTCCAATTAAGATGATTCCCAGACTTATTATCAACATTCCTATATCTCTCAACCCTTACCCTCCCTTCTTCTTACTAAAAACTCCTGAGGGTCTACCAATAATCAGCTTTTTGCAATTCTCGCTCTATAACTATACGAAGGCCAGAATTCTTTTATGATAAAACGAGCCTAATGTTTAAGGCTGAGGCTGTTTTGTAAATGGTTTACTTTAGAGGTATAATGACTGGCAGTGAGTTCAAATTCTTGACTCTACAGGAGGGATAAGCTTGAATAAACGGTGGAAAGGTCTATTAGAAGCAGTTGAGGTTCTGGCGGTTGCTCTCATTCTATCCTTGGTAGTAAGAACGTTTATTTTAGATAATAGGATTGTGCCTTCAGGCTCCATGCTGCCAACTATTCAACTTCAGGATCGATTGCTTGTCGATAAACTTCTCTTTAAATTTAGTACAATAGAGCGTAAGGACATAGTAGTGTTTCATCCTACTCCCAGTTCCGGCGAAAAAGATGATCTTGTCAAAAGAGTTATTGGACTGCCCGGAGAGAAAATCGAAATAAAAAATGGGCACGTTCTCGTCAATGAGACAGCCCTTGAGGAGAATTACCTTCTGGATAAGCCTGATTACCAATACGGGCCGGTTACAGTTCCAGCCGACTCTTATTTTGTTCTCGGGGATAATCGGCCCGCCAGCAATGACAGCCACATGTGGGGCTTTTTGCCTAAGGAAAACATAACGGGGAAGGTTTGGGTTCGCTATTGGCCGCTTAGTAGCTTTGGGAAGCTGGATAGGTGAAATAAACCAAGAGGGTGTTGCTGACTACTTTGCAGTAGTTGGCAACACCCTCTTGGTTTAAAGGGCACTCGGGTCGCTGGGAGCTCCGGGGTCGGGCAGCTTCGTCCACATCCTGCAAGACTAGCTAATTCGTGCGACGAAGACACTGTCTTCGCACGGGTAAACACAGGGAGTGCGGGGTCTGGGGCAGAGCCTCATTCGGTTTTCTTTTTATATCTCGTTTCTAGTTATCCAAACTCCTATGAATTTCAACTATAACATTGTTCCTAAGTAAATCCCTGCTATTACTGGTAGTTATATTGCTTTCGCTTATGTTATTATTATTTTAATGCTTTCATATCATAATTTATCACATCCACATTCCTTTAAAGGAGGAATTTTAATGAAGAAACTTAAAATCATAGAACGGCTTTCTTTTTACATAATTATTGCATCAATCTGGGTTAAACCCCAATTAGATGCTTATCGTTCGGCTAATGGCGAATCGTTCACTAATTATTGGATCAATGTAGCTAACTTTACAATGATTGCTGGAACAATTATTCTTATTGTTTGCTTACTTTATGAAATAATTAATAAAAAACATGATTAAGATTGTTTTTTGGGCGTAATGGCCATAGTCTCAAGTAAAAACACTTTACCCAATCACTTGATAAGGATGAACTGTCCCTCTGTCTATAAAAGGGCCGTCGCGTAACTCCTAAAATAGTTACACGACGACCCTTCTGCTTGCAAGGAACTAAATAATTTGATTAAGAAATCACTCCCGGTCAGGCCTTCTCCGTCCCCCCCAAATCTAACCCCAAGATCTCCTCAATAGCCTCATTTAACTCCTTTTTCCCAACCCCTGTTTGTGCGGAAAAGGGTAGGATCAGGGAAACATCCGGAATTTCCAAAGCATTGGCAATAACCTTTAAATGCTTAGGCAACTGCCCCCGTGAGATTTTGTCAACTTTAGTTGCCACAACCATGGTGGGAACCTCCATTGTACGCAGCCACTGCTGCATTTCCACATCCTCAACACTGGGGGCATGTCGAATGTCCACAATTTGAATGACCGCCCGCAAGGGCTCACGTTTTTTGAGGTAATTCTCCATCATTGGACCCCATTGAGCATTTACCGTCTTGGCCACTTTGGCATAGCCATAGCCCGGCAAATCCACAAAGAACCAGGCATCGTTGACCCGATAAAAATTCAAGGTTTGGGTTTTCCCCGGGGTATTTCCTGTTCGGGCCAGATTACGGCGTCCCAAAAAACTGTTGATCAGGGATGACTTGCCAACATTTGACCGTCCCGCCATGGCTATCTCCGGCAATCCATCCACTGGATATTGCTCATATTTTACAGCAGAAGCTACATACTCTGCTTTTTTAATGACGATCAAGGTATCCTCTTCCTTTCGGATATATGTATTAAGGCAATGGGCTATAAGGAGCGCGGAGGTCCACCCTCTCACGCTCCTTGACAAAGCAGCATCTAATTTATCAATTCCGAAAATCCCACTTCTTTAAATGGACTTTCCTTATTTCTGTTTAAAAAGCCTGCTGCGACTTTTTAGCAGGTCGTCGGCCGTTCTTCTCGGATTGGTTGGGTGTCCGGTATTCCGCTTTGGCTGTATGAGTGTACCGGGACATTTTCTTGGACTTTATCTGAATGGGCTAAGGGTAAAAGCGCCAGTTTCAGGACTTCCTCGATTCTGCTTACGAAGTGAAACTCAAGGACTTTTCTCACGTTTTCCGGGATTTCTTCAAGGTCTTTACGATTTTCCTCAGGAAGAACGACGACTTTAATTCCCGCTCGGTGGGCCGCTAAAACCTTTTCCTTCACACCGCCGATTGGTAAGACGTTGCCCCGCAAGGTAATCTCACCTGTCATGGCCAAATCATGGCGTACATAGCGTTTGGCGATTGCCGAAGCTATTGCTGTGGCCATGGTAATCCCGGCTGAAGGGCCGTCCTTGGGTGTCGCACCTTCGGGGACATGGATGTGCAGATCCGTTCTATCATAAAAGTCTTCTTCAATCCCCAGCTGATTGGCATAGGCCCGGACGAAGGTCCACGCAGCTTGAGCTGATTCCTTCATCACATCTCCTAATTGTCCGGTAATGGTTAACCTGCCCTTGCCCGGTAGTGGAGTTACTTCTACGGTTAGTACTACACCACCTACCTCGGTGAAGGCCAGGCCGGTTACGGCACCGATTTCCGGGGATTTTCCCGCTGCTTGGAAATGATAACGGGGTGCCCCTAGGGTGGATTCTAAATCTTCAACCGTCAAGGTATGAGGTTCCCATTCCTGCTTCACCCAGCGAACAGCTATTTTCCGACAAAGGTTTGCTACCTGTCGCTCGAGACCTCGCACCCCGGATTCTCTGGTATACCCTTGAAGCAGCTTGAGCAGGACATCATCCTCCAAGGTAAATACATCCTTGCTAAGTCCATGGGCTTCCAGTTGTTTAGGCACTAAATATCGACTGGCGATATTTAGTTTCTCATCTTCTGTATATCCGCTGATGTTGATTATTTCCATTCTGTCCAGGAGTGGACGAGGAATTGTATGCAATGTGTTAGCCGTTAAAACAAACAGAGTTTGGGATAAGTCAAAGGGTACTTCGAGATAGTGATCCGTAAAGGTACTGTTTTGTTCCGGATCCAAGACTTCTAAGAGAGCTGAAGCCGGATCACCACGAAAATCTGAGGACATTTTATCAATCTCATCGAGCAGGAAAACAGGGTTTCGTGTTCCTGCTGTGCGTACTCCTTGAATAATTCGTCCCGGCAATGCCCCGATATAAGTACGACGATGCCCGCGAATTTCAGCTTCATCACGCAAGCCGCCTAGGGACATACGCACAAACTTGCGATTCAGGGATCTGGATATAGATTTGGCTAAGGAGGTCTTTCCTACCCCGGGAGGCCCGACCAAGCAGAGAATTGGGCTTTTCATTTTTGGAGTTAATTTGCGGATAGCTAAGAACTCCAGAATTCTTTCTTTAACTTTTTCCAGACCATAATGATCTTGATTTAGAATCTCTTCCGAACGAGTTAAATCTATTTTATCCCTAGAGGATTTTGTCCAAGGGAGAACTAAAAGCCAATCTAGGTAGGTACGTACAACAGTACCCTCTGCTGAGGATGGAGGCATCTTTTCCAGACGTTCAATTTCTTTGAGAGCTTTTTCTTCGACTTCTTTAGGGCACTTGGCTTTGGCTATCTTTTCCCGGTATTCATCTGCCTCGGCCTGTCGTTCATCCTTGTCCCCAAGCTCTTTTTGGATGGCTTTTATTTGTTCTCTCAGATAATATTCTTTCTGAGCCTTATCCATTTGCTTGCGCACTCTTTGCCCAATCCGGCGTTCCAATTCCAGGAGCTCAATCTCCCGCATGATCAGTTCCGTTAGGCGCTCTAAGCGAAGTTCTACAGACATGGCTTCCAAGATGGTTTGTTTATCCGGAACTTTTAAGTTCAGGTGAGAGGCCACAATATCTGCTAAACGCCCCGGTTCTTCAACTGCTAGTACTGTCCCTATGGTTTCTAAGGGAACCCGTTTACCTAGTTTGGCATATTCCTCAAATTGATGAGTCATTCCTCGAACTAAGGTTTCTAATTCCGGAGTCATGGATCTTTTTGCTTCGGCTAACTCCTCAACACTAACTCTGAAATACTCTTCTTCTTCGAGGTATTCAATAATTCGGCCCCGCGAAATCCCTTCAACAAGAACCCGCATGGTGCCTCCCGGAAGTTTTAAAAGTTGCTTAATTTCGGCTATTGTCCCCATCTCGTACAAATCATCCGGATTTGGGGAATCAATCTCGGTCTCTTTCTGGGACGTCAAAAGTATTATGCGATCATCAAGCATGGCTTTTTCAATTGCCGCCATAGACCGTTCCCTGCCTACGTCCAGATGAATAACCATATACGGGAAAACAAGAATCCCACGCAACGGGAGTAATGGTAATTCACGTTCATTTGTCAACGAATATCCCCCCATTTTTGAAAAAATCTTGTGAAAAAAAGACACACTACAGCTAGTGTGCCAAACTTATCTTGAACTATTCTAACATGTTTTGCCCTGTTCAGGCAAATTAGCAACGATTTTTGTTACTGCTTTGTTAACCGAGGCAAAATCCAAGCGGCTCAAAACCTCCTCGATGGGTGGCCGTGTCTCCACTTTCTCCAGCTTGATTTCCGGGATAAAGGCCTGTTCGAAAACTTCCGATAGCTCTTCAACGGCAATTATTTCTATCTCATCTTTCAGCTCCGAAAAGCGCTCTTGCCAATTTTCTTTAGGTATTAAAACTTTTTTACACCCGGCCTGCTTCGCAGCTTCAATCTTGGCTGTGACTCCACCAATTGGATTAACTCCTCCGCGAATGGAAAGTTCCCCTGTCATGGCCAGATAATTATCAACTTTTTGCTGACGTATGGCAGAAACAATGGCAGTTGCGATAGCAATCCCTGCCGAGGGGCCATCTACCGGGCCGCCGCCGGGAAAGTTAACATGGATATCGAAGTCTTTAGGCTCTAAGGCCATTTGCCTTCTTAAGACTGTCAAGACATTCTCTACAGAACTTCTGGCCATGCTCTTGCGCCGAATTTTCTTGCCTGAGTCTCCTTGTTCTTCTTCCTCAACGATCCCGGTGACCAACAGTGCTCCCTTACCCGGATTGACAGGAAGGGCAGTAACTTCTAACTCCAAGAGTCTGCCCATATTAGGGCCATACACTGCCAGGCCATTTACCAAACCGATACTGGGCTCTTTGGGCACCTTCTTATCCGGGCGGGGTGTATACTGCCCGGTTTCCACAACCCACTCTACAGTTTTCACGTTGATCTCCGGAAGGCCCTCAGTCAAAGCTACTCCCGCAGCAAGTTGAACCATATTGACGGTTTCTCGGCCGTTGCTGGCAAATTGTTTAACCACATTAACAGCTTCCGGAGTGATGGGAATTTCCATCTTTGCTGCAGCAACCCGAGCAATTTCGGCAATTTCATCAGGCAGTAACCCTCGAAAGTAGACTTCCATACACCTGGAGCGGATGGCCGGTGGAATTTGTTCCGGACTGCGTGTCGTCGCCCCCACAAGTCTAAAGTCGGCGGGCAAGCCGTTCTGAAATATATCGTGGATGTGTTGAGGTATATTAAAGTCTTCAGAGCTATAGTAGGCACTTTCCAGAGTTACTTTCCGGTCTTCCAAGACTTTTAAGAGCTTATTAATTTGAATTGGATGGAGTTCGCCAATTTCATCAATAAATAAAATTCCGCCATGTGCTTTAGTGACTGCCCCCTGCTTGGGCTGAGGAATTCCGGCCAGGCCCATTGCTCCGGCCCCTTGATAGATAGGATCATGCACTGAGCCTATTAGAGGATCTGCAATTCCCCTTTCATCAAAACGTGCTGTGGCACCATCGATCTCCGTAAAATGCGCGTTAGCCTTAAATGGAGATAGTGGATTCATTTTAGCCTCTTCCAAGATCAAGCGGGCAGCAGCAGTTTTACCAACCCCCGGTGCTCCATATATTAAGACATGTTGTGGATTCGGACCGCATAATGCAGCCCGCAGGGCTTTAATTCCTTCTTTTTGGCCTATGATTTCTTCAAAGTGTACCGGTCGTGTTTTTTCTGACAAAGGAGTGGTTAAGGCGATTTTACGCATAGTTTGAAGTTTTTCCAGCTCTTTTCGTGATTCTCGCTCTACGGAGACTTTATTTCCTTGCTGAGACTTGAGCATTCCCCAAAAATAGAGCCCAATCACAACCGCGAATACTAACTGTACTACCATAACTATTCCGCTGAGTCCATTCATGTACAAATTTCCCTCCTAGCAATCTCTCTTTTTAGTATTGCCACAAAATGGAGAAAAAACCCTATGAATGAATTTTTCTGAAATAGGGTCGTTCGGGTCGGGCGGCTTCGTCCACATCCTGCAAGACTAGCTAATTCGTGCGACGAAGACACTGTCTTCGCACGGGTTAACCCTTCTTGCATTGCGCACGTCGTGCGCTTCATATATATTTCTTTGAAATCATCGCTCCTGCGTTGCGATGTAAGACAACCGACTTACCTCATGCGAAAGCCTCTGGGGGACAACAGCATGTCGGTAAAGTCAGGATTAGACAACACATGTTGTCAAGTAGCCTGGCGAGTCAGGCCATATATGGTAAAGCCTGTGGGCTGAATCCGGGTCTGTGGCTGTAGGACGCTGCCGGACTAAACACTGGTATCAATGGTTACACCCAATATCTGCGAGATTGGGTATAAGCAGGCCCATTGACGCACCTGCGGTAAGCAGGGTAACGACCAACCGGATACCTACGTATGGATACACTATATGAAGCTGTCAAACGTGACCTGCCTAAGTACCACTTCGGCATAAGGCAGAGAGCCCTAATAGTAGCCCAACGGCCTTCTGTAATAGATGGCACATGGTGAAAGGGGGCAGTATTCTGAGTTCCAATTTTGAAAGGGGTTGCTTTGAATGGAGCCATCAAAACTCGTAGAAAAACTGGAAGGTTATCGCCGTCGAAACAATGCCAACCATTGCTATGTTAACGATGACCTTTATCGATTGTTCTACAGCAGAGACTTGTACATCATCGCTTATAACTTTGTCAAGTCCAACGACGGAGCAGAAACCTCCGGTGCTGATGGCACCTCCCTGCATGGTTTTTGCGAGGAATGGATTACGGAACTTATCGCTTCCATGCGTGACGAGTCCTACCAGCCTCGGCCAAACAGAACAACGATGATACCAAAAAGCAATGGTAAATTGCGCAAACTCAGCTTTCCCAACGGAAAGGACAAGCTCGTTCAGGAGGCTGTCCGCATTATCCTGGAGTGCATCTACGAACCTACCTTCTCAAATCTCTCCCACGGTTTCAGGCCAAAGCGGTCTACTCAAAGCGCCATAGCCGAGGTAGAAACGTGGAGAGGTACGATTTGGTTTATTGAGGGTGACATCTCCGCCTGTTTTGATGAAATTGACCATCGCACACTTGAGATGATACTTCGTGAGCGTATCAGCGACGAACGTTTCATCCGGCTTATCAACAAGATACTCAAGGCCGGTTACTTCGACATGCAACACATTTATCATGGAACCAAAACCGGAAACGCACAGGGATCTTGCTGCAGCCCCATACTCTGCAACATCTATCTCGATAAACTTGACAGATTTATGAAAAGCATTATCGAAATGGACACCTCAGGTAAATATCGTAAGCAAAATCCTAACTATACCAAGGCAAGATACCAATACAATAAGGCAATCAGCAACGGCTGCGATCCGGAAACTATTAAGCACCTGAAGTATGAAATGGAAAACATTCCGAATACTGATAGATACGACCCCAATTTCCGAAGAGTGAGATACGTGCGATACGCTGATGACTTTCTGATTGGATTGATTGCCCCAATGGCTTATGCAATTGACTTGAAGCAGAAAATCAAGGAGTTCCTGAAAAACGAACTCTGCCTAAGGTTGAACGATGAGAAAACCAAAATCACACATGCTGCAGATAAGGACGTCACCTTTCTCGGATATATCATCCGCAAGGGCCCTGTCAATCACAGCAAATTTCAAACCAACCCTTTTGTCCAACCATCCGTGTTTATATGAATACGGATGGAGTCCTGAAAAAGCTACGTGAAAACGGTATGTGTAAAGGAAATGGCTATCCCATTGGTATCACTCGCCTCCTTAGAAAATCTCCGGAAGAAATCATCAAATACGGCAACCAGGTACTCCGTGGACTTCTGACTCAACAGCGAGGTTGCACCAACTTCTATAATGGTTGGCGCATACAGTACATCGTGCAATTTTCAATTGCAAAAACTCTAGCGCGCAAATTTGACATTAGTACAAAGAAAGTATTCGCCCGGTACGGCAAAGCTCTCATGGTCAACTATACAAATTTAAAAGGTAAAGCACGCTCAGTCAGTCTGGCACTATACAAATCTTTTTCGAGACAAAAGGACTTCTTCAACAAAATCAAGGTAGCAGTTAAATCGTTTCTTTTCCTGCCTAAATTCAGCTTGATAAACCCGCTTTCCCGAGTCTGCTACATCTGCGGTAATCCGCACTCCCATGTCAGCATGTATCACAGGAAAACGAAGAAGAAGCTCGACAAGCCTTACTCACCGATTGTTACTGTAATGCTGAATATAAATCGGCGTCAGATCCCCCTTTGCGCACAATGCTTTATAAATGTTGAGGTTGGCAGGTTTCAAATTAATCAGCTAAAACGACGATAACTCATTTGGAATATGGAGAGCCGTATGCGTTCGAAAGTCGCCTGTGCGGTTCGGGAAGGGGCGGGTTACTTTGCTAATCCGCCTATTTCATGCAGTGTCTTCGAAACTCAGCATTCCGAGGCTCGCCTACTCGCTTGAGCGGGAGCTACGCCAAACCTCTGGGTAATACCTGAGGTGAACCTGCGGCTCCGCTTCCCGCCCAAGCTTTGTAGGCTTTACCGCCTCTCCATGCAATGAGTTTCACTCCTGTGGATCGAAGCCGCCCTGTCTTTCGGGTCTATTATCCTTAAGCGTGTTTTTGTGTGTTAGGGGTGTGTGTTATGGGGACGGTCCTTTTAACACGTTTAAAACGTGTTAAAAGGACCGTCCCCATAACACACTAACACGAAAACACCGGTGGTTCTTACGAACTACCGGTGTTTAATATCGCTTTAAGCTGATTCTTCTTTCTTGCCCTTCTTAACCTTTTCGGTCATTACGAGGAGCGGCTCTTCTTTCTTCAAGACCACTTCCGGTGTAACAACACATTTTGAAACATCATTACGTGAAGGCAAGTCATACATAACATTGAGCATCATATCCTCTAGGATTGACCTCAGTCCTCGCGCCCCGGTATTTCTACGAATTGCTTCGGCAGCTATACTGGTGAGGGTTGCATCTTTGAACTCTAAGGTTACCCCGTCAAGCTCCATTAGTTTTTGATACTGCTTAACCAGGGCATTCTTGGGCTCGGTTAAGATACGTACTAATGCTGCTTCATCCAGTGCTTCAAGGGTTACAATGACAGGCAAACGCCCAACAAATTCCGGAATCAACCCAAATTTTTGCAGATCAACCGGCAGTATTCCCTTTAGGACTTCACCAACATTTAAGTTTACCTTGTTGGGAATAGCAGCACCAAAACCCATGGTTTTTTGTCCGGCACGGTTTTGAATGATTTTCTCAATTCCATCAAAGGCTCCGCCAACAATAAATAATATATTGGTGGTATCTAACTGGATAAATTCTTGGTGCGGATGTTTGCGGCCGCCTTGAGGCGGTACACTGGCAACCGTTCCTTCAAGAATTTTCAGCAAGGCCTGTTGAACTCCTTCACCTGAGACATCTCTGGTAATGGACGGATTTTCTGATTTACGAGCTATCTTATCAATCTCATCAATATAAACAATACCCTTTTCAGCTTTTTCCACATCGTAGTCGGCAGCTTGAATTAACTTCAAAAGGATATTCTCAACATCCTCACCGACATAACCTGCTTCGGTCAATGACGTGGCATCGGCAATTGCAAAGGGAACATTAAGAACTTTGGCTAGCGTCGAGGCCAACAAAGTTTTCCCTGACCCTGTAGGTCCCAACATGATGATATTAGATTTTTGCAATTCAACATCATCGATTTTCATGCCCAAGTTAATCCGTTTGTAGTGATTGTAGACTGCTACGGAAAGCGCCTTTTTAGCGTCTTCTTGACCGATAACATACTGGTCAATGATTGCCCGAATTTCTTTAGGTTTTAGAATGTCTCCAATCTCAACACCCAGATCATCCGTTAGCTCTTCCTCGATAATCTCATTACAAAGTTCAATGCATTCATCACAAATGTAAACCCCCGGGCCAGCTACCAGTTTTTTGACTTGTTCCTGGGTTTTTCCGCAAAATGAACACTTGAGTTGATTTTTGTCTTCAGTGTACTTTGCCATCCTCTCACCTCTATACCTCAGAATTCCCCCTAAGGCGTCGGGTTTTAAGTATTTTGTTCTACTAAGAAGTTGACTGTCTTCTGACTGTTCATGCTTTGTTTGTAGAACTGTAGCTCCCCGCGCGCTATAAGGGTTCGTTTGAGCAGTGCTGCGTCTTGTCCGTGACGCTCACTTGCTTTTTTAAGCTCTTCATCTAATTCGTCTTCAGTGATCTCAATTCCTTCTACTTTGGCAATAGTTTCTAAAACTAAATCGGTCTTGACACTCTCAGCAGCTTGAGGACGCAGCTCCTCTTTCATAGCTGCTTCAGTTGAGTTTGTAAATTGGAAATAATGTTCTAGAGTCATTCCTTGCTGGGCAAGATTGCGACTGAGATCATCTACCATTACATTGATTCTTTCGTTAATCATAACTTCAGGAATCTCAACGCTGGCGTTGTCAACCACTTTAGAAACGATGGAGCGGACATGCTCATCTTTAACTCGCATTTCAGTTGTCTTCATTAATTTATTCCGCAAATCGGTTTTCAATTCATCCAGAGTCTCAAATTCGCTGACATCTTTTGCAAATTCATCGTCTAGAGCGGAAAGTTCTTTGCGTTGAATTTTTTTAATGAGAGTTTTAAAGACAGCCTCTTTTCCAGCTAGCTCTGCACTATGATATTCAGCAGGGAAGGTAACGTTTACTTCAACAGGTTGTCCTATTTCAGCTCCAATTAAACCTTCTTCAAAACCGGGAATAAATGTTCCTGAGCCAATGACAAGCTCGTAGTTCTCAGCTTTACCGCCAAGGAAAGGTGTTCCATCTGTAAATCCTTCAAAATCTAAGGTTACAGTATCATCATTCTCGACTTTGCCTTCTTCGAGGGTAATCAGACGAGCGTGTTGCTGTTGCTTGCTTTTAAGTGCTTCTTCAACTTCTTCTTCGGAAATAATGGCTGCACTTTGTTCGATCTTGAGGCCTTTATATTCACCAAGCTCAACTTCCGGTTTAACCATAACTTTTGCTTTAAAAATCAGGTCTTTTCCTTCCTCAATTTGAACTAATTCAACACTTGGGCGGTCTACCGGGTCGATACCACTTTCCAGAACTGCTTCAGAGTATGCCGGGCCGACTAATTGATCTAAGGCTTCGTCATAAAGTGATTCTTTTCCTACATGCTGTTCAACCATGCGACGTGGTGCTTTTCCTTTACGAAATCCAGGAACGTTAACTTTCTTGGCCAACACTTTAGCTGCTTGATTCACCGCACTGACAAATTTTTCGGCTTCTACGGTAACTTCCAGAGCTACAAGATTTTTTTCTAGTTTTTCAACTGAGACTGACATATTATGTTCTCCCCCTTAAACACTATTTAAGACTATGTGCAAGGCAGCTGTGGATACTCGTTAGTCTTACCGTTTTTTTAAGACTACAAACCCCCGCTTAAGCCAAATACATCTATGAAATTCACTAATCAATTATAACAGACTTACTTCTCGTAATCAAATTGAAGAACCCCTCCGCAGACGTCACGGATAACTCTTGCTATTCAGGGCAAAATACCCTATCAAAAGATCCTAAACATTTAGGAAAGGGAGAACAAGCATGCTTATCATTGTAGTTAGAACCCTTATTCTTTATTTAGTGGTTATTATCGCCCTGCGCTTGATGGGAAAAAGGGAAATCGGCCAGTTACAGCCTTTTGAGTTAGTTGTTATCCTCATGATCTCTGAGCTCGCGGCTGTGCCTAGTGAAAACATTGGGGTTCCACTCCTCAGCGGCATTATTCCCATTCTGGTTCTCCTATCAGCAAGCCTAACTTTAGCCTGGATTTCTCTTAAAAGCGAAACGGCACGAGATATTATTTGCGGAAAGCCAAGCATCCTTATTGATCGCGGTAAAATTTCAGAAACCGAACTCAGGAGAAATTGTTACAACATGAGCGATTTGCTCGAAGAACTCCGCCTTAATGATATCCCTAACATTGCTGATGTCGAATATGCAATCTTAGAAAACAATGGTCAAGTTAGTGTTATGCCTAAGGTTCAGAAAAGGCCCATCATTCCTGACGATTTAAAGATTACCCCCGCTTATGAAGGCTTACCCTTAGCTCTTATTATGGATGGCAAATTGAAACGGAATAATCTGGAGCGAAGTGATAAGGATTTGGAATGGTTGATGCGAGAACTTAAGAAACATAAGCTTGACAAGATCGAAGATGTCCTGATTGCCAGCTTAGATTCTTCAGGTAAACTTTTTATACAAGAAAAAGAAAGTCAAAACAAAAAAAAAGTTAAACCATTACAGACTCAAGTGTGAGGTGAATAGATTTGAGAACCCTGGGAACCATTATTGTTATTGTTATTTTTTTACTGGGAGGCTCTTATGCTTCCTATGAATTTGTAAAAACCACAACTCAAGCAACTGAGGCACACTTAAAGACGGTTGAACAATCTATTTCAGCTCAGCAATGGGATGAAGCTAAAAAGGAATTAGGGATTGTTCAGGAAAGTTGGAAGAATAACGCTAACTGGTGGAGTATTATTCTTGATCACCAAGAAATTGACACCATTGATCTTAGCATTGGTCGATTAGAAAGATTTATTAGCACAAAAGACATTCCCCTTTCTATGGGCGAATTGTCTGACTTACAACTATTATTCTCTTATCTTTTTGATGCTGAGAGGTTTAATATCCCAAATATCTTTTAAGATAATCCCTGTTAAAATCTCACACTTGTCATATCTTAAAATTTATGATAGAATTCTCTCTGTTGCAACAATAATAAATTTGCGAGAGTGGCGGAACTGGCAGACGCACTGGATTTAGGTTCCAGCGGGAAACCGTGGGGGTTCGAGTCCCTTCTCTCGCACCACATTATGAGGCTAAGTCCGCCTGACATTAAGTTGTCAGGCGGATTTTTTGACTGTCTTTTTTGGCTTGGCAAATCGCACTTAATTCCCCCTAGTTCAGTTTGTTGGGTTTTGGTTGAGTCAACAGGGAACTATTAAATGAATTATAAAATTGCAATCAGGAATAATAAACAAGGGCATAATGATGCAATTTCAGTAAAATCCAATACCATTTTGAAAAAACGGACTATGAATTCATTGCGAGTTCCTCTTTATGCATGCAACTTTGTCACTGATTCAACACATACCATTTACACAAACAATAAGATAGGGGGAAACATTATGAAGGATAGAATGTATTTTGGTTTTGTCGTTGGTTTAATTGCAGGAATTCCTTTAAGTATCTGGACGTTTTTTTCATACTACGTATTAGACTTTACTCAGACAAGAATGTTGGATTATGCTTCAGAAATATTATTTGGACGATTACCTCTTAATGCATTGGAAAGCATTATTGCCTGGATTGGGCAAATGGCATTTTGCGGATTTGTCGGAGTAGGCTTTGCGTATTTAATCCCTATTGTTACCAGTAGACATTACTTAGCTAAAGGATGGATATATTCGGCTTTTATATGGTTCAGTTCATATGCAGTTGCTACTTTATTCAAAATGCCTGATTTATTTTACACAGCACCATACACAGTTGTTTCAAATCTTATAGGGGCAAGTATATATGGATTGGTACTTGCAGAAGCCACCAGGCGGTTGATTAGTACTCCTAAATGCCCTGGAAATTAGTACCTCAGCCTTTCGACCTAAGCTATTGCATAAAATGGTCGTAATTTCCTCTATTTAACATTGACCAAATCAAAGAGTCTTGCTACAATAGTCCTTGTCCAAAACACATGCCGATGTAGCTCAATTGGTAGAGCAGCTGATTTGTAATCAGCAGGTTACAGGTTCGAGTCCTGCCATCGGCTCCAGTTAATTTAATAATCAGTAGAGGATAGACCTTAGGGGTTTCTATCCTCTATTTTTCTATTCCTTTATTTGCAGTTTCCATTTTGTATCTTAGCAAAGGAGTATTCTCCCGCCTGGTTTTTATATTCATTGCTTTTCACCCCCCTTAAATTATTTCACCCAAACGTATAAGGCTTTAAGAGAAACTATAATTCACAACGAAACCTAAAGATATTGCGCATGCCTCCGGACGCGGAGGTTTTTTTGAGATTAAACATCAAATTTAGATTTTAAAACTTTCGCTGCAATTTACATCTAACTAATTACATATTTTAACTGGTATCGCTTCGACATAAATCACAAAACCTAAACTGTCAAAATAACATACGAGGAGGTTTTGTGAATGTTTGGCATAAAAAAGAGAACTAGTAATCCAAATAGTTTGTTTAGTCCACCTTCGTTATTTCTCCATGCCCTTACTATTGGAGCTGCGGTTTGGGTAGGCAAAGCTTGGGGAGATAAAGACGATCTTTAGGGTTAACCTCCCCTACCTAACCTTCAAGGTTATACAGCTAGGATAGATGTAATGACTTAAGCGTCATTACAATGGCAAAAGACTTGGAGAATCCCGAATGATGGAATATTGGGGGTAAAATAAACTTGGAAAACAACCGATTATATTTTACCCAGACTAAGAAATTAGCGTAAAAGGAGAGTATTATGGCAACTTTAGGCAAAGAAAATAATTTTAAATTTGTACCAGAAGGAAACGCTCAAAAGCCTCAAATACTAACACCAAAAACTAATGTAATCGCTAAAAAGACGGATGTTTTAAATAATGAAAGTTCAGATCCTAGTCATAGTTGATTGTTGTAAGGGACAGCCTTGGCTGTCCTAAAATTTATCCCCCCAACCCCTTAGCTGCCTCTACAATAAGCAATAAGCAAAAAGCAGAAAAAGCGGTAACTAAAAAGAACCGTTTAAAGCGGTTCCATGAAAGGTCGTCAGCCTAAACTCTGAATCAACCAAAAATATTCAAAGATCAAAACCATTAGATCCACTCCGATTAAAACCAGTAAGTTAGCCAGCCAATTCTCGGGATATTTCCAAAAGTAAAACATAATATTGAATAGGATAACGGCGGCTGAGCAGACACCCCAGCGCATGTACAGTCCTGGGTCATTTGAGAATAGGTGAATGAACCATATCACTGGGATAAATAAAAAGACGCCTAAAAATGTAATTATTGAGTAACCGATTAAGCGGCGCAAATCGTCGGGACCGGGCTTTGCTTTACCCATGGTTTCTCCCCCTTCACCCTTGATTTTATGGGATAAATAAGTATATCACGAATAATCTGGAGTTTGTAATAACTCCGTTTTTTGAGGAGAGGCTAAGGTCTTACCTACTAAAGGCTTAGTTGAGACATTCAGAAAAGCGACCTAAAAGACTTGCTCTTAGGTCGCTTCCATTTTTCCGGTAAATTTTATTTAGCAGGCATTCACTTATTATCCCTCAGATTTTTGTTTCTAATGCTTTTTGTTGTCACTTTTTTCTTTAGCCTTATCATTTCCATTGTCAGCTTTTTTGTTCTGCTCTGTCTTTTCCTTCTTAGAGGATCTATCAACAGTTGATGAAGACTCTATACTAGCAGGAGCAATTGTTACAGATGTTGGCTGAGTATTGGCCAAGGAAGCTTCTTGAGAGGATGCAGGTTCAGTCACAGTCACTTCGTTTGTTGAGGCCTGATCCTGGCTATCCTCCTGTTCAGCATCCTCTTGATCGTCCTTTAGCTGGAGCTTTCCGTTTTCTTTAAGTGTCTTCTTAAATTCTTTCAAGGCAACCTTAGCTTCTTTTTCTAAAGCTTTGTTATGTGCTACACCTCTGACTTCTGACTCTGTTGAATCATCGCCGGTTCCCGCTGCTGTCTCTTCAGCAGCCACTGCATTGCTTCTAGCCTCTTGCTTCTCCATCTTTGTAACCGCTTTTTCCATAGAACGTACTACATTAAGAGCCAGCTTTTGAGCCGCCTGGGGAGGGAGTTTTTCGAGCAGATTACCTAATACTTTTATGTTGTTTTGATTGACATTCGTAAGAGCGATTGTCAGCTTTTGGGCCTCTTCTGAGTCAGGATCTTCAATTTGCTCTAAAAATTCCTGAGCCTTGGTGATTTTGTCTGCGTACTCTGTAAAAGCCTTCTCAGATTCTTCGGCTTCACCAGCAGTCATCAATTTCTGAGCCTTAGCCAGCTTCTCCAATGCCTGCTCCTGAGTCAACTCGGCCTTATGAGCGGGATCAAAGGTCAAAGCCAATTTGAGTTTACCTATAAGCTCTGATAACCAATTGGCCGGATCAATTGCGTTGCCGTCTGCATCTACAACAGTCGTCGATTCGGTATCTTCCTTATCAGTGTCTTGATCCTCGGAATTTGTTGCATCCTCACTATTAGTGTCCGTATTATCGTCCTGGTCGGTTGTTTCTGTACTTGTATTATCTATTGCTGATACGTCCGTACCTGATTCATCTGTACTTGTGGTATCTGCGCTTGTGCTTTCAGTGCTATCTGCATCCGCACTCACTACGTCTACGGCCGTTGTCTCCGCAGTTGTGGATTCTGTAGTTCCTGCACTTGTGGTTACGGCATCTGCACTTGAAGTGGTCTGGGCAGACGTTTCAGCTAAGACAAGGGTCGCGCTAAGCGGAAACGCTAAAAGTGCTGCTGTGACGGCAACAGCAAGTTGCTTCTTTAATTTTTTCCCTTTTGTGATTGATTTCAATGATATCTACCTCTTTCGTTATAAATCTTGAATAATGCGCACCTTTCATAATATCTTTACGAAGCCAGAACTATTTTTAGGGGGGTCAAAAAGAAACTTGGCCATTTTACGTCTAACATGAGGGAATTTAACAAGTTAAAGAAAGGACAGATTCTTAATATGCATAACTAAGAACCTGTCCCCTTGTAAAATAAAGTGGCAGCCTTGTTGGCCTGGATATTGTAGAAAGTCTGCGCTAAAAGCTAACTTTCTAGAAAACATAAAAAAACACCGAGAATTAATTCTCGGTGTGCTTTTTCTTTATGGGGTGGGTGATGGGGTTTGAACCCACGAATGCCGGAACCACAACCCGGTGCGTTAACCACTTCGCCACACCCACCATAAATTTGTTTGTTGGTGCGCCTGGAGAGACTCGAACCCCCGACAACCTGCTTAGAAGGCAGATGCTCTATCCAACTGAGCTACAGGCGCATCTTAAAAGGGCCAGCTCAAACTCCCAGGTCTACAAATTTACAGCTTATCGAGTACTCCTATTGTCAAACAACAGCTTGTACCACTATAAATTTGAACCTCGAACTTCGTCTTGAAAAAATGGTCGGGGCAGAGGGATTTGAACCCCCGGCCTCCTGCTCCCAAGGCAGGCGCGCTACCAAGCTGCGCTATACCCCGTTGGTGACTTGATTAGTATAGCTCATCTTTAAGGTTTCGTCAAGAAAAAAATCAAAAAAAGTTTTAAAAAATTTAAGAGTCATTTTCATCTGCTTTTTCGGCTTCCCAGTGCCTAACCCGAGTCGTTATCTTCTGGAGTAGAAAAGCGGTGCTTATGCTTAGGCTAGCTTTTACCCTTTAGAGTTTGAAGGATGGGGATTGCTTTACGGAATGCCTGGGCCCGGTGACTGAGGCGGTTTTTCTCGCTCAAAGTCAGCTCGGCCATAGTTCGCTGATACTCCGGCACAAAAAAGAGAGGGTCATAACCGAATCCGTCCCTTCCACGGCGTTCAGTTAAGATTTGTCCTTCGACAGTGCCCTCTGTAAGAAATTCTTTTCCATCCGGAGTTGCTATGACTAAGGCACAACGAAAGCGAGCCTGTCGTTGGGAATCAGCAACCTCTTTCAACTCTTGAAGCAGCTTATCATTATTTCGCTCATCATCTTTAGGTTCTCCCGCAAAACGGGCAGAATATACACCGGGGCTGCCAGCTAAGGCATCTACCTCCAGCCCGGAATCGTCGGCTAAGGCTATTAAACCGGTTTTCTTAACCGCGGCTTTCGCTTTGAGGGCTGCATTGTCTGCGAAGGTTATTCCGTCCTCCTCGACATCTTCCCAGTCTTCAATATCTTTTAGCGAAAGCACTTCAATGTCTGCGTCTCCAAGCAGTTCTTGGAGCTCTCGAATTTTCCCCTTATTCTGAGTGGCCAATATTATTTTCATACAGATGTCTCCGCCGCAGCTTTCTGAGCATCCATTAGGGAACGTATCCCCTTTTCAGCAAGTTCTAAAAAATTATTCAGATCCTCGCGATCAAAGGGAATATCTTCTGCCGTTCCTTGGATCTCCACGAACTTTCCTGCACCTGTCATGACAATATTCATATCCACTTCCGCCTGAGAATCTTCTTCATAGTCTAAGTCTAAAACTGCATTTCCCTGAACCTTACCCACGGAAACTGCAGCTAAGCTATCCTCTATCGGATTTGTTTTAAGAAGTTTCTTATCCAGCAAATATTGAACTGCATCGACTAAGGCCACATAAGCTCCGGTAATTGCCGCTGTTCGGGTTCCGCCGTCCGCTTGGAGGACGTCACAATCAAGCCAAATTGTACGTTCGCCAAGTTTCTTCAAGTCAATAACCGATCGCAAAGCACGACCGATTAAACGTTGGATCTCCATAGTTCGGCCGGTGAGCTTGCCTTTACTGGCCTCACGCTGAGTCCGAGTTTGGGTTGCGCGAGGAATCATGGAATATTCTGCTGTAACCCAGCCTTTCCCTGATCCCTTCTGAAAATGCGGTACTTTTTCTTCGACGCTGGCAGTGCACAAAACCCTGGTTTCTCCGATCTCTATAAGAACCGAACCTTCGGGGATGTTTGTAAACTTTCGAGTGATTTTCACCGGACGTAAATGATCATTTCCTCGACTATAAGAACGTTGCATATTAATACCTTACCTTTCTACGGCAGTCTTTTATGTCAATATTTAGTTTATCAGAATCAGAAGAGAAACGCTAATCGCAAGGCTTTAAAAGTAAAATTTTTACTAATTTAAGCCAGACTCACTTCCTTGCCCTACCCAGAAAATGTCCCAAAGCATTCTTAACGAATAGACCCGAAAGAAGGGCGGCTTCGATCCACAGAAGTGAACCCATTGCATGGAGAGGCGGTAAAGCCTACAAGGCTTGGGCGGGAAGCGAGCCACAGGTCCCCTCTCGCCGTCCTGCAAGTAGGCTAATTCGTGCGAAGACATGTCTTTTAAGAAGGGTAATCCGTGCGAAAACAGTGTTTTCGTGGGCTACGGGGACACTCGGCCAATCCACACTGCAGGAGTATGCTTAATATGTTTGCAGTGTGGCGATAAGCTCGTCCGCTTATCGTCATGGCCAGCGGTTCACATCAGGTATTACCCAGAGGTTTGGCAGAGCTCCCGCCTAAGCGAGTAGGCCAGCCTCGGAATGCTGGGTGTGCGGATGTGGGCGAAGCCGCCCTGCCCCGAGCGACCCTATTTCCATCCTCCAGCATCCCAAAGCTAGACGCACCCACTTCTTAACGCAGGGACTGCCTAGCCACACTTGATAAATCCAGTGACCGAGCCGGTGTTACTTCCTCCCCGACAATTCCGGCGATGGTGTAAAGCTGAGCAATCGGGTCAAACCTAAATTCCTTTAGTAGATTAAAACCTTTGATTTCACTGGAGCGCCGAATATGAATTCGAGGACCTGTACAAGGATAAAGCATTTCCCCAACCCGTATGTGATCGTCATTGGCAAAACAAATCGGTAAGTCTGCCTTGATTAAATCCAGAACTCGTTGTTCCACCAAATCCAAATCAATATCGGGTTTCTCGGGCAGCTCTAGGACAAAGCCGTGTTTTATGTCACTATGTACTTCCGGCTTTGGCAAACCCATTTCTTCCAAAATCATCGATGTAATGTCCTCAGCACTGTGGGCCATGCGCCGGTACTTTATAGAATCAAAGACAATGTCCGCTATACTTTGGGGCTCCGGACCGAAAACCGTTGGCCGGGTTACGATTACTTCCTCCCCCACTCCAATCATCACTTCGGCATTCATTTCCAGTTGAGGGTAAACCAGGTCAAAATGCTCAACAACCACACGACGCCCTTTAGATATTGCTTTCTGAATCGCTTCAGCTATTTTCCAAGGTTGAGTAAACGCCGACTCAAATCGAACATCTAAGTGATAAGTGTGAGAACGAAAATGCCCCCGGTCTGCATCATCCATCAGGGGTAAAGGCCGAATATTAATCCCATCGTCGTCATTGGTGAGCTCTAATCCCGGAAACATTCCGCGAATAAGCAGGGATTTCCCAGCCCCGGCATCCCCGACAAATCCTATCAGCTTATCCTCAGGACTTAAATAGCGTTGAGAAATATTTGTCCCCAAAAAGAGGAGACGCTTCTTTCCTCGAGGAGCAAAGTAGACTGCCTGCATCAAATGTTCATGAACAAACATGGCCATATCCGTGACTCCCTTCCTATTTCCCGAAAATCATTGGTTAGTCCTAACTGAACGAATTACTAAAAAAGTCCGATCAAGTGATTCCTGGCTTCCGATGGAGTTTGCCTGAGAGGAATGCTTACTCCAGCTGAAGCTAAGAAGAACCTATCCAGGGACGTAGCAGCCGTTATCTCCTCTTCACCGCTAAAGTTGTTCTCTGTAGTTTGCAGTTCGGCGAAAGCAACCCGCGCCGTTATGCTTTTCTTGGGTGCAGGCGGCTTGGGCGAAACCCTCACCCGGGTTTCGTACTGGATGCTTTCGTACTTATAGAAGATGGGAGTCTTACGGCTGGTAGTCATCGGATAAATTTAAAACCGAAAATGACAAAGAGAATAATGGGTTGATGCACCAAATAAATCATTAAAGAATTTCGGCTCAACCAGATAATAGGCTTAGAGTTGAGCTGCAAAGCGAATACAGGCTCTGATTCCTGAGCATAAAAATGCCGATAAGCAAGAATTCCTAAAAAAGTCGCACTGCCATAGGGTAATAGAGGGTAATAGTCAATCGACCCAAACCCCTTATATAAGAGACCAAAGGGAATCAAAAGACTTGTTTCAACCAGTACCTTTTTAAACCATAACCCCAGCAAGACAGAAGCACCCGCAAGTGCCCAAAGAATCGAGGAAGCTAGAGAGTATAAAAATGGTGCTAAAATCATTGTTACACCTAAGAAATGAAGAATCCCAAAGCGTACGTACATATCTCCCAGCGCTAAGTAAGTTACTCCCGTAATCCCCATCCCCAAAAGCAATACCTTAACTCCTCTCCTGATGGGAGATCTGCTAAAGCCACTGGCCAGACCTGAAAGAAACATAAAAAGTAGGGCCGATGTTTTTCCGAGCAGAAACCAAAATGGGTCTTGATAGTTAATCTTAACACCGGCAAACTCTCTCAAATCATAAACGAGATGAAATATAACCATTAAAACTATGGCGATTGCCCTCAAGAGATCAATTTCTCCAAAACGTTGCTTAGAAGTCATGTATCTATCCGCCGACTAACCGACACTCCATCACCAAAGGGCAATACTGTGGTAGAAAAATCCGAGTTGGAAGACAGCTCCTGCAAAAATTGCCGCAACCCACCCACCATACGATCATATTTAGAAGCAAAGCTGCTTCCCGGCACGACCCAGCCCCGAAAGAGGACATTATCCACCACCAGCAGTCCCCCCGGGGAAATTAATGGGTAAATTAAATTTAAGTACTCTAAGTATTCTCCTTTTGCTGCATCAATAAAGACAAAGTCAAACATTGAATCGAGGGTCTTTAGAATTTTCCGAGCATCCCCTTCCAAGGCAGTGACATGATTAGTAAGTTCCGCACGTTTAATATATTCCTGTGCTCGAAATAAACGATCCTTATTCATATCAATGGTGGTAACATGCCCGCCGGTCTCTTTAGCTGCCCGGGCTAACCAAATTGTCGAATAACCAATTGCAGTCCCCACCTCTAGAACAGCCTGTGCCTTACTCATATGTACCAGTAAATTGAGAAAGTTGCCAACCATAGGGGTCACAACCGGAATTGTTTCTCTTAAAGCCTGTTCTTCCATTTCACGCAACAGAGGATCCCGTTCACCTAACAGTGTTTCCAGATATTGTTCCATTTCAAAAGGGTAAAACAAGCTAATCTCCCTTTCCTGACTGTTTCATTTCATTGCTACTATTTTTGCCTTTCTCCCACTTTATCATAAATCATTTCCAAAAGCTTGGAAAAGACATAAAAAACATCCTTTCAAATTTAATAAAATTAAACTGAAAAGATGATATCATAGAACGAAATAAGGCTTGCTAATTTAGTGAAAAGTCTAGACTTCTCAAGGGTTTACGGGTAGTTTCTTAGTGAACTCGTTCAGCTAAAGCTGAACATCGGGGCTTCGGTAGGGGATTCTACCCCCACCGAAGTGGAAATCGGAACACTCACTTATAGATGCGGGAGTCTCGGATTGATAACTATGCAACTGAAAAACAGCCTTTGGCGTCAGAAACCTTAAAATCAAATGGTGCATCGATGCACCATTTGGCCTCTCTTCCCTGGCGGGGGAGTAACTCTCTCATTCAGCCAGCCATTTGAGCCACTCTTTTACAGATGTCTTTTCATACCGCTATAGGATATGCAAACCCCAGAGAAGCGTGCGGGCTATAGAGCTAATAAAAAATCCGATTGGGTCAAGTTAATTTGCTCTGCGTTGTAAGACCGAGAGCTGTGTCACACGAGTCCCCTAGTTTCCCCCTAAAGTACCCGTCTAGCCACTTTAATCAGACCCGGATCCAATATCGTCCCCATTCCGCGCTCAATTATAGCTAGAGCCTCACCTGAACTCATAGCAGGTCGATAAGGTCGATCCTCAGTTAACGCTGCAAAAATATCGGCGATTGCCATTAAACGGGCACCTTCATCAAGATCTTTTTCTCCCAAGGCGAAGGGATACCCTCTGCCATCAAGTCGTTCATGATGATGAGCTGCCCATTCTACGATACGTGTAGGCAAGCCTGCTTCAGTCAACAAGCGGTGTGTATAATATGTATGCGTCCTGATTATATCTACTTCAGCCGGATCAAGAGATCCGGGTTTATCTAAAATCTTCCTGGGAATTGATAGCTTGCCCAAGTCATGTAGTAATCCTGCCACATAAATCTCATGTAACCGTATTTCTTCCCATCCGACCCCTTTAGCTAAACGTTCAACTGTTGTGGCAACCGAACGAGAGTGACGTGCTGTAAACTTGCTTTTTTGGTCAATCAGATCAGCGAAGGTTTCCGCCAAGCGATAAGTGAAACTAATCTCTAATTCCCGAGTGGCTGGCAACGACCACTGATCAAATAAGAGTCCTAGGGCTATTTGTAGCAGATCCGGCTGCTCTAAATCTAACCAAAAGGCCTCTTTCTTAGCAACTTGCCTAAAGGCCTGCGCTACTTCCGGGAAAAATAATGTCCCCGTTTGATCATTAATCCATTCAATAATTTCTTCTCTCTGTCGACGACTGGCTAACTTCCGTTTTAGCATAAGATCCACTTGATCCGATAAGGACAAAATTCGGGCCATTATGGTTACTTCTTCGTTCGGAGCACCTAAAGCACCGTACATAGGATCAGGTGTTTCATGGTGATGTTTAATTGCATTGGCCAGGGTTTTGCCGGAGGGAAAACGCTCTACAATCAGAGCGCCGGACAAACAATGTCTCTCGAGGACATGTCTGTTCCCGTTATATTCACCGAAGTATCCGAATGCCCCTATGTCATGAAGCAGTCCCGAAATTGTAAGATGAACAAGCTCTTGCTTGTTGAGCCCCAGGAAACGACCAAGACGCATGGCAATATAAGCAACTCGTTCTCCATGTCGCTCTCCCAAGGTAACATCCAAGCCTCTTTCAATTTCTTCATCGATCAAACCCAGATCAAGTGCCCGGGAAAAGCTCCACATCTGTCGAATGTAGAAAGCATCTTCAAACAATTTTGCTGACCTCCCATTAGACTAACTACTGATGCTAATCGCGCAATCCCATTTGCGCAAGTGATGTTGCTGAATTAGCAACGTCTTCAGATGCCGCTCCAATTTGGCTGGCGGTAAAGGATAAAGCATCAATCTGTTGAGCGATTCCCTGTACTTGCTTGATGCTGGCGTTGATGGCAGCCATTATTTCCCCGAAACGATCTACTACTTGCCCCGCCTCTGAGGCAGCGCCCTGCATGGCCTCAGTTGTCTGGGCAATTGAGTTATTTACGGCAACGGTATTTTGTTTGGTTATTGTGATTAAGGCGCTGATTTCTTTAACGGATTGTTCAGAGTGGTTAGCGAGTTTTTTGACTTCCTCAGCTACTACTCCGAAACCTCTGCCGCTATCCCCGGCCCGAGCCGCTTCGATAGCCGCATTTAAGGCCAAAAGATTAGTTTGAGAAGCAATCTCCTTAATCACATCTGTTACAGAGGCTATCCGGGCAGAACTTTTATCAAGTTCGCTCATTTTATCTTGCATTTCAGCAGTCATACCGGCCAAGCGCAAAATTGTGTCCGAGATGGCTTGAATCTTTCGAACCCCCTCTTGAGCCAAGACATCCACCTGACGGGAAAATTCTGCCGCCTCAGAGGCATTGCCCGAGATTTGAGCGGTTGCTTGATTCATTTCTGCTGCCGAGGCTGCAGTTTCTTCCGAGGTTGCAGCTAAAGCTTGGCTGGCTTCACTAACACTGCGTTGTAAGCTGTCTATTTCTGTTAAAGCCTTCTCTAGCTCAGCCTTCTTGTCAATTTCCGTCATATAAGACTGGATATAACTAGCCATAACCACTTGCTGGTCAAAACTCAGGATGCGTTGAAAGGCTAAACTAGCCCGAATGGCCAGGTCAGTTTTCTTACGATAGTGTTTAAAAATCCGGGGAATAATCTCGTCACAAAACGCTTGATTGGCGCTTAAATAGTAAAAGGGCGGCAAGTTAATTCGACTATGAACTTCCCCGATCGTAACTCTCCACTGCAAAAACTCTTCATCAAGCTTATCGGGAAAGAGTGAAAACAAATACTTTTTCATAGTCACTTTCAGCTTTTCTACCGAAGAAAATCGGTCAATGATTGCTTTTAAATTCGGTAAAGTCGTTACATGAGCGTAGAAATTGCGGATAATTTCTTCAGAATCTTGCTCAATAATTGGTCGAATCTCTTTGAGAAGGGTCAACTGTTCTCCATCAATTCTCAGTAATCTTACAGCTTCATCCAAACTAAATTGATGCAAATTTATCAATTTATTCACCCTTTCTATGCCCTTTTTGAAATCCGAAGACCTTATTCTTGATCTCAATACCGGGATTGATGACCGTCTTTGTCTTTAAATGCTATTGCATTTCCTTATCTTTTTCCGTTATATAATCTTTGCCTTCTAAAATAATTCCCAGAGCAGTTAATACAACATTAACTGTGCAGAAAGCGTCATGCTCGTCGGTGGCACAGTTATCGCAGATACTTTGCACCTCAATGAATGCTTCTTGCAGGTCTATATTTTTATATCGTTCAGGAATTACCGGAACACTGCGGAACATATCCAAAATATCCTCAGGAATCTTGTCTGAGAACTTCTCCCCGGTCTGAGCAGATAAACTCAAAAATTCCTTGGCCATAAACAATTGACACAGCACCGAACATTTACATCCATCTGCACAGGATTTATCCATTTTAGTAAAGGCTTTATAAGCACTAAGCTTACTGAATCCTTGGTTTGCCATATTCTCGCTCCTTTCTTAAGTAAGCAGACACTTACATTAGGCCTAGTTGCTTAGTAATTCTTCAACCTTAGTTTTAAATAATTCAAGTCCAGTCTTCTCAATAACTCGATAAAGACGAGCTCGAGGGCCGAGTTCTTCCTTGTATTCCTCAGCCTTTGAGTTATAAGTATCCAAAATTCGCCTTACGACAGGGATCACCTGTTCTCGTGGGATTCCTTTACGGATTAAGACTCCGTGTACAGGATCCATTCCTGACTCTTTGCCGCCAAGCCAAAGAGAATATTTTCCTCTGGGCTCAGCCATCAGTCCAAGATCGTTGCACTGGACACCTGTACAATTTCGAGGACAGCCCGAAATCCCAATTTTAAAATCCCAAGGGAGAATCGTTCCATAAAACTCTTCATCCAGCAGCCTGGCCAGCTCTAAAGTATCTCCCCGTGAATTCGAGGAAAACCCCTTACCTGGGCAGGAAGTAATATTGCGAACACTTTTATGCAAATTTGCTACCCGAAGCCCCACCTCTTGAATCTTCTCTAAAGCTTGAGCGACCTTTTCTTTAGGAATAAGCAAAAGCGAGGTCATCCGGCGGGTGTTCTTGATAACTCCATCATCGCCTACGATCTCGGCCAAAACACGCACTTGCTTGCCGGTTAAGATTCCGCCGGGAGAATTAACAATAACAGCAAAAACTCCATTGGCTTGTTCCTCAATAGCCCAATGAATTTCACTTGAACATTCTACTGATTCGCCTGTCCATTGATAACTAATATCTCGTCGAAGTTCAGTCACAAACAAACTCTCCTCTAACTACTTTAAAGTAATTCCTATATGCTGTACATTTCTAGGCGACTCGACGAAATCCTGCAGTAAACCCTAAATTATTTATTCATAGTTTTAATCAATTTGCCAAACAGCCCATAATCTAGAAGGATGATCAAAGCCCGATACAAGCAAAAGAGAGAGCCTAACAGCTCTCTCTTCCTTAGATTGGAACTCATTCATATGTTCTTTCCACAAAAATTATTTAAGTTCTTGTGTAAACGTTTTATCCTGCACGCCGACGGATAATGGAATGTGATGATAAGGTACGAGCATATGATTCTGGTTCAGGCTTAGTTTCCAAGCGTTCTACCGATCCATCTGACAACACCTCATAGATTTTAACAACTCCATCGCCTTTCGTCCATTCATGGCAGCACTCTCTGCAGTAATAACGTTCACGGCCAATCCGACCGACATCTCGCGCTTCACATAGCGGGCAATTCATACTCAGCATCTCCTATCAAAGGGTTTTTGCGGTATCTTAATGAATATCCTTATTATACCGCAAAAAACCCTTCTTTTGCCCCTTATAATTGTGAAGCTTTTGTGATTGTTACACTCTTCTGTATTGAGCTTTTCCAAGATCATAGAGATTATTGCCCTCGTGATCAATGATTACCATAACCGGGAAATCTTTAACCACTAAACGCCGTACCGCTTCAGGGCCCAGCTCCGGGTAAGCGATAACCTCTGCTGATACAATCCGTTTAGCAATCAGTGCACCCGCGCCGCCAATTGCCCCAAAGTAAATGGCCCCATGTTTCTTCATCGCTTCAATCACTTCCGGCGAGCGAAGACCTTTACCGATCATCCCGGTTAATCCTCGTGAGATAAGCTTGGGGGAATAGGCATCCATGCGTCCGCTGGTGGTTGGCCCGGCGGAACCAATCACTTGCCCTTCTTTAGCCGGTGTCGGGCCTACAAAGTAGATAATTTGATCCTGCACATCAAAGGGCAGTTCTTCCCCTCGTTCTATGGATTCAACCATTTTCTTGTGGGCTGCATCTCGCCCTGTATAAATAACCCCATTAATCAAGACATTGTCTCCGACTTTTAGGAATCTGAGCTTCTCTTGGGTTAGCGGCGCTTCAATTCGGATAATTCCGTTCACTGGGCATTCCTCCCTTGTAAGACGATTTCCTTATGCCGAGTGGCGTGACAGCCAATGTTTACTGCGACAGGCATTCCGGCAATATGGGTGGGATATACTTCTAAGTTGACCGCCAGTGCGGTAGTAACTCCGCCAAACCCTTGGGGCCCAATCCCTAAGCGATTGATACGATCTAATAACTCTTCTTCGATCTTGGCCAGACGTTCCTCAGAATTATGCTTGCCTACTTCTCTTAATAAACCTTTTTTAGCTAAGAAAGTAGCTTTTTCCATGGTTCCGCCTACACCCACCCCCACAATAATGGGAGGGCAGGGATTTCCACCTGCGCGATCAACGGTGTCCACAACAAATTGCATCGCCCCTTCAAGTCCTTCGGAAGGCTTACACATCTTTAAGCCACCCATGTTCTCGCTGCCAAATCCCTTGGGAGCCACTATCAGGCGTAATTCCTCACCCGGGACAATATCGTAATGAATAACTGCCGGGGTGTTATCACCGGTATTAACCCGATCAAAGGGATCTTTGACAACAGATTTGCGCAAGTAACCTTTATCATACCCACGCCGAACCCCTTCATTGATGGCCTCGGTCAGGCCTCCCCCCACTACATGGAGGTCTTGACCAATACTCACGAAGAGTACAGCCATCCCTGTGTCTTGACACATGGGAACTCTTTCCTCTTTAGCAATTTCTGCGTTCTCGATTAGGCGTTCCAGTACTTCTTGACCTAATGGAGAGGGCTCCTCCTTTAAAGCTTGCTGAAACCCGGCCATTATGTCAGAACCCAAGTTGTAATTTGCTTCAATACAAAGATTTTCCACGGCAGAAATTATTTCTTCGACAGTTATTTCCTTCATCTTGCATACCCTCCTCCATGATTTTCTTCAATGTTTTTACTTCATGCTTTTTCTTCATTGGAATAGATACCGCCACAAGACACAGCATCTTCTGAATATTCTTAACACCTGTTTTTATTTTACACTCATCCCAAATAAATGCAATAGCTTAAAGAAAACCCGGCTTCGCCGAGCCTTAAACGCATACTCACAAATGAGGCGAAACCGTTGGTTGCCCTTATACTTTCTGGTAGTAGAACAAAAGGGCTTCGAATAGCACAATGCATCCGAAGCCTTTCATTTGAGAAACTGAATAATGGTTTAGTCAGGCAAATCCGTTTTAGCATAATCCATTGCTGAGTCAGGGCTTGAGCCGGCACTGTTTACCGCTCTTACCTTGTAATAATAGGTTGTATCCGCCCATAAGCCTGTATTCGTATAACTGGTGGTGGACACTGTGGCAATATGAGAGTAGGTTCCGGAAGATGAGGTGGCACCGTAAACATAATAGGATGTAGCATCACTCACTGAATCCCAGCTTAAATTTATTTGACTGGAACTTACTGCAGTTGCCTTTAACCCTTTCGGAGCGGTTGGCGTATCGTAATCATCATAATCTTTTTGATCAATGTTGATTAGAATACTGTTGGGTACAACAACTATTCCTCCAAAAATAACTTCTTTCTTAATACTCCTAATCTTGCTCTTAAAGAAGTTAATGGTAACCGGATCTACAGGATCACTGACTAAAAACACAGGGGAATTTGTTATAGAGGCTAAGGCGGCCCCGGCTAGGGCATCGGCATAGTTTTCCCCGGTTGATACATAACATGTGCTGAAATCGAGTTGATCCGCAAATTCTTTAATAATACTTACATTTGTATCATACCTGGTATTTCCGCTCAATCTTCTGGGAGAGGGAAGTTGTTTAAGGACATTATCACTGATGATCCCTGTCCCTCCCACTACATAGGTGCTTTGAACATTCTTTTCTAAAAACCCTTCGATGTTTGCAGGCAATTTATCTTTGGGGGTAAGCAAAATAGGCATGCCTTTCATGGCAGCTATGGGCGCAATTGATAAAGCATCGGGAAAGGTTTCTCCACTGGCAATCACCGCTTGGTCAAATTCCCCCATTGCCTGGGCAATTTTGATCGATGTGTCGTATTTATCAGTCCCGGCGATCCTGGTTACCCCAATCCCTAGGTCTTTGATACTTTGCTCAACTCCAGAGGATATAATACCTGTTCCACCGATGATAATTACTTTTTTCACCTTTAAACGTTCAAGCTGAGTCTTTGTTTGTTCGTGCAAACTATTCTTAGTGGTTAGTAATAAGGGAGCGTTATATTTTTGGGCCAGAGGAGCACTGCATAAGGCATCCGAGAAGTTCTCCCCGCTTACGATAACGGCATAGTAAGAAGTGGTCCATCCTGACTTAGCAACTTCTGCAGAGGTTCCATACATATCCTCGCCGGCTAAGCGATCAGACTGGATATCTGAGGAAGGTTGTGAAGGAGTAGTAGTGCCGTCTGTCTTAGCAGTGGTTGCATAAGCACTGGAGGAATAGCTGCTGCTGCTCCAGTTGTTTACAGCAGTGACTTTGTAGTAATAGGTAGTATTCGGTGACAAGCCGGTATCGGTATAGTTCGAAGTCGTTGTTGACGAGATCTTGGAGTATGCTCCTGAGGAAGTCGTCGAGCTATAGACATAATAGGATGTTGCTTCACTCACGGAATCCCAATCCAAATAGATTTTGCTGGAACCCTCGGCCCTTGCGGTCAGATCTGTAGGTGTGGATAGATCTGACTCGTCAGATTTATCAGTGGTTGCGTAATCTCTAGAAGAATATTCACTCGTTTTTGAGTTCCTAACAGCCTTAACTTTATAGTAATAGGTGGTATCTGATTTCAAATCACTGTCTGTATATTTTGAGGATGTCGCTGTCGCAATCTTAGAGTAGGTTCCCGACGAAGTCGTTGATCTGTACACATAATAAGATGTTGCGTCACTGACTGAATCCCAATCCAGATAGATTTCGCTGGAGCTCTCGGCCCTGGCCGTAAGGTCTGTTGGGGCTGACAATGAGTCATCTTCGTCGTCATCTTCATCAGAATCCAGGGTCTTGGCATAGTCTTTGGAAGAATATTCACTTGTTTTTGAGTTCCTAACAGTCTTGACCTTATAGTAATAAGTGGTGTCCTCGTCTAAATCACTGTCTGTATAACGAGAGGATGTGGCTGTGCCAATCTTAGAGTAGGTGCCCGATGATGTGGTTGATCTGTAAACATAATAGGATGTTGCCTCACTGACCGAATCCCAATCCAGATAAATTTCGCTGGAGCTTTCGGCGGTGGCGGTAAGATCTGTTGGGGCTGACAATGAGTCATCTTCATCGTCATCTTCGTCTTCGTCTAGGGTCTTAGCATAGTCCTTCGAAGAAAACTCGCTTGTTTTTGAGTTCCTAACCGTCTTGACCTTATAGTAATAAGTGGTGTCCTCGTCTAAATCACTGTCTGTATAGCGGGAGGATGTGGCTGTCCCAATCTTAGAGTAGGTACCTGATGATGTGGTTGATCTGTAAACATAGTAAGATGTTGCCGCACTGACCGAATCCCAATCCAAATAGATTTCGCTGGAGCTTTCGGCGGTGGCGGTTAGATTTTTTGGTGCTGACAGGGAGTCATCTTCATCATCGTCATCAGAGTCCAGGGTAGTTTCAGAGGTTCGAGAAGAGTAGGCGCTTGTTGTACCGGCACTGTTTACTGAAACTACTTTGTAATAATAGGTAGTTTCCGATCTCAAATCGGAGTCTGTATAACGAGAGGTTGTGGTTGTGGCGATCTTGGAATAAGTACCTGACGACGAAGTTGCCCTATAGACATAATAGGATGCTGCGTCACTGACAGAGTCCCAATCCAAATAAATTTCACTGGAGCTTTCGGCACTGGCCGTAAGGTCGGTGGGTGCTGAAGGAATACTCGCCGCAAGGGTTACTTTCGGGACTATTAGGACAGCAAAAAAGAAACAAAGTACTAGGGTTAATAATCTCAGACTGTTTTTTTTCATTAATCTACCTCCTATATAAGAGTTTTTTCTCATATCTTCCCTAATATGCTTTTTCTATGGTTGGTTGAAATCAGAATCCTCCCCGTTTCCCGCTTACTTTTACTTTATTCTTTTTATATCTTCATAATCCTTCCTGTGGAAGAAACTATTTCTTTAGGAAGTGAGAAATAGTTAAGTTTAATTTTTCAGTAGACTTTCAGTTAAACCTCAGCTACATTTCAGAGTCTTATTGCATAATAACATTGTCAAAAGGAGGTGAACGCTTTTTAAACCATTCCGCTAGCTACTGCTTCGTTCCAAGAAAATCCAACCAGCAATGTTTTAACCTTAATCATTTCACGATTATTCTCTATTAAGGTAACTCTATAAACCAAAAATCCCCCGTGATTTTCTTAGCTTTGTTACTACATAAGGAATCATTTCAGTGGGGATCAAAACCTTACCCTCAGATTAAGTACGTTTATTGTAAATATTTGAACTTGCACCTTATAACTCGTAACTCTAAAACAACACATTAAAGGAGGCCCCTAAACTATGAAAAAAGCTCAAACAATCTTAATAGCCACAGCCCTTACCACCCTTTTATCGGCATCTGCAGTATTGGCAAACCCTATGAACTTTCAAGCTCCAAATTCTTCTCAAGTTAAGTCCGAATTTAATCATAATGCCAGAGGAAATGCCGGAGGGTTTAAGACTGTTTTGGATAATCTTGAAACTTCTGGAACCCTTACTCAAGACGATGTTACTGCTATCCAAGCCGCTCTCGAAGCTGCAAAGCCTTCGGATTCTATGTCTGGGGAAAAGCAAAAACCTACCAAACCTAATGGGAATAGATTTACGACGATTTTCGATAGCCTTGTAACTTCCGGGGCACTCACTCAGAGTCAAGTTGATGCCATCCAAGCTGCTCTTGAAGCGACCAAACCTGCAGAACCTGCTGCCGGGGAACAGCCTGCCAAACCCAGCGGTAACAGATTGGCGACTGTTCTCGCTGACCTTATGACATCCGGAACACTTACTCAAGACAACGTTGATGCCATCCAGGCTGCTCTCGAAGCAGCTAAACCCACGAATTCTAAAACCGGTGAACAGCCCACCAAACCCAGCGGCAACAGATTTAAAGCTATATTCGCTGACCTTGTGACTTCCGGGTCACTTACTCAAGACAAAGTCGATGCGATCCAAGCCGCTCTCGCAGCTGCTAAACCCACGGATTCCGGGGAAAATCGGAACCGAGGTAATGGTGGGTTTAAAACGGTCTTAGATACTCTAGTAACAACCGGTACTCTTTCTCAGGCCCAAGAAGATGCCATTAAAACAGCCCTCCAATCAGCTAGACAAAAAGGTAACAACGAGGGTGGATTGGAGACTATTCTGGATAGTCTCGTAACAGACGGTACACTGACTGAAGATCAAGTAGAGTCAATTATTGATTCTATGAATTAATTACAGATACGATCCATACTAAAAGCAAGGCTAGGATTTGACTCCAGCCTTGCTTTTTTGCGTCTTAATGATTATCTTCCATTGAAAAGGTCTTCTAAAAGAGCCACAAAAACCGTAACTCCTAAAAGATCAGCACTTCCACCCGGGCTTATCCTTCTTTGACGAAAGTCTTTATCCAGATCGTCAATGGCTTTACTTCCGGCCGGTGTTTTCATACCGCCAAGAGCAATGATCCTCACGGCTCTTGCCTGCACTTCTCTTAAGGTTTCCATCGAATGCCTATGTAAAATATTCGTATCTTCACAAAACTGCATAATGGCTACCAAGGTTTGGATTAACCTGGAGTTTAGGCTCAAGTCACGGTTTTCCTGATAAACATTTAAGGCTATATCAAAGACAATGGGTAAGCCCCGTTGTACTTCTCCACGGACACCTTCAACCTTGTGGGTTAAATAGAGCCTTTCACCATGAGTCAGCGTTGTAGGATCTGTGCTTGCCAATTCTTGGTTTCTGGCACTTAATTCCCCTTCCACTAACCCTTCAGTCATAGCTTGAATAATACTCCGCAGGGAGGCAAAGCCAGCCCCTGAGTATAAGGCCTTTCCGGCTGCGGCACAACAGATTCCCAGTAAAAAAATTGTGCCTTTATGAGTGTTAACTCCCCGAGTCTTAGCAAACATTCTCTGCTCACCTAATCGTCCGATGGATCTTATCTTTTGAAATATTTCCTTCGGACTCTCGGGAGAAAGACCTGCTTGGGCACACTGAATCAGGGGACTTATCAAGGCTGAAGCACTGTCTAAAAACGTAAAATAATCCATGTCGCTATGAGCGCCGGTTGAAATCGCAGAAACTAACCCCGGCGACGGATGACAGGAAGCCTCATAGAGAATTGCTTGTACGGCCAGACTGGCTATCTCAATTGCTTGCGCCTTAAAACTCTCGGTTCTTCCTTCTCTCTCCATAGTTTGAGCTCCATTTTCTTTTCTTTGATCGGTAAGCTAAGACATTTGAGGGTTTCAGGACTATCGATCTTATTCGTTTCTATGTTTCATGTTTCATATTTGTGTTTATTTTGTTTTATTTTTGTCTATTTTTTTGTTATCTTCGCTTTAAAATGGCTTAAGGTTTGTGTCAGTCGGTCTGACCATAAAGTATGGCCTTACCGTCTTTCTTACGCTCCCTCCAGTGTTTTTTGTTTTTAGATCTTAGCGTTTAGAGCCGTACTGACTTTTAAACCTCGATAGTTTCGAAACTTCTCTTCAATATAATGTATAACCTCATGTTCCGGATGCCTTCGTGCTCTTACGCAATGCTGGGCATAATCCTCGCATAGATAACATTTTCTCTTGGGGTATCCCAGCTCCTGCCGTGACACACTTCTCCCCGAGTGATCATAAACATCGAGATCCAAACATCGTCCCAGAACATGGTTTTCTTCGAACTCAACAGCTAATTTTTTCAAGGCAAAGACATCCTTTTGGACTACAGCCATGAAAATCGGCCCTTCTGCCCCTTGCCGCAATGTCTTATAAGCTAGTTTTAGCTCAAACATTGAGGATAGCAGCTCACCCATTTCCCGAATGATGGTCATGGTAAGCTCATTGGTCTTTTTAAGCCCCGGGTAGTTTACTCTCAGCGCTAAGAGAGGATTTCCATAACCTTTGATAAGCTGTTCAATTTGTTGAACCCTCTTCTCTCTGGCTTCGAGTAAATCCCCGACAGTATAGTTTCTCATAGCTTAATGTGGAGAGTGGGTTTGTCGGATTTTCTCCACTATCTCCCTTCCTGGGCTGGTGTCCAGAAATTTTAAGGTGACTTCAGGCAGAAGGTTGATCAGATTAGCCGCTTCTCCTTCCCTGAGCAGGCTTCTAACCCTTGAAGCACTAATCGGTTCACCGGCAAAGGGTATCCTCTTGACTTCTTCCAGCTCGACCCCGTAAATTGGCAGCACCTTCTTCAAAGTCTCATTATAGGCTTTTGTCACCGGACAATAGAGTTCCTCTCCAACATAGCGTTTTAGGATCTGAAAGCTGCTGCAAAAATATTTGCCAAATATCGAAGCATCTAACTCCGCATAAGCTTGAAGTCGTTCCCCTTCTTCTCTTAGGAAGTAGGCAGGAAAGGTAGCAGATGAGATTATATACTCTCCGCTTGGTATGATCTTAACATTAGGCAAATGCTTGGTTCCTTCAGTAACTAGGGCCAGCCTGACAGCAAAAGGGAACAGGGATTTGTCCTCTTCCACAATAAAGACAAGAACCTCTCGATGGTTACGGGCTGCTTCTTCAATCAAAAATTGGTGCCCCAGGGTAAAGGGATTGCAGTTCATTACCAAAGCTGCCCTTTCAGCAGTCCCAATATCATATGTAGTTTTTAGTTCCTCTAAATGCTGGCTAATATCATAAAATCCATTTTCTAAGAGGGCAACCCTTTGGTTCTGATGAATAAGCTTAAACCCCAGAGCCGAAAAAATCTTAACCTGGCAGGGATTGGTATACACAAAATAGTGATGTATCCCTTCACTGAAGAGTCTATCGATTAAGGCTGTGACTAAGGTGGCAGCCATCCCCTCTCCCCTCAGGTCATGGGCTATGGCAAAACACTTTAAAACATTTTTAGCCTTTGAGCAAGTAGCGACAATGGGAGCCCTCTCCGTCAGTGAGAACTGGGAACTTGGTTCTTCATCCCGTACAACGCAAGTATAGTCTACATCCCCCTCTAAGATTAGGCCGAATTCCCCAAGAAAGCTGTCAACCTCTTTCCGCTCCGCCCTATCCTTGAGATTTACTCTAGCGACTTGAGCACCATATACCATCCTTACTCTCTCCTTTTAAACCATCCCATCCTTTATTTTAGGTTGGAGGAGTTACTCCTGGACCTTCCTCACAACGTCGATCACTGTACCATCCCGATATTCTATCACTGCCACGATCTCCTCTGAAGTTTCAATCGGTTTAGGAATTCCCGTGATTTTCTCCGCCAGTTGTTTCAATTCCCCAATGGTCATCAGCGGAAGTTGAGCCTGGCTTAGTTGTTCAAGCAGATCCAATCTCCTGGGGTTAACGGCTATCCCCCGTTCGGTGACCACGGCATCAATGCTTTCTCCCGGAGTGGTTGCCGTCAGCACTTTATCTCGAATAATCGGAAGCCGAGCCTTCATCAAGTTGGTTACCACAATAGCCAGCTTGGATCCTGCCGCAGTATCACTATGTCCTCCTGAGCCGCCCATAATCACTCCACTGGAACCGGTTGTTACATTCACATTAAAATCCAGGTCGATTTCTGTAGCTCCCAGGATCATGATATCCAGATTATTCACCACTGCTCCCTTAGTATGGGGATTGCCATACATTGAAGCTGACATAAATTGATGGCTAGGATTGTCTCTATAAGATTCCACTGCTTTTAAGTCAAAACATTGGACATCTAAGAGGCTTCGAAAAAGCCCTTCTTCCAGCATTTCTACAAGATAGCCCGTAATTCCGCCGGAAGCAAAACTCCCCACGACTCCTTCGTCCTGCATGATTTTTTTCAGCTCCGCAGCAACAGCCAGGGAGGTTCCACCCGCTCCCGTTTGAAAAGACATACCCTCTCGGACTAAGCCTGAGGCTTTAATCAGCTGGGCAGCTCTTTTGGCAATAATCAGGGCCACCGGATCCTTAGTGATTTTGGTAGTTCCTGAAACAATACCCTGAGGATCTCCGATAGAGTCAATCTTAACGACATAATCTATATAAATTTGGCTTATTTCAATGGGATTGGCGGGATAAGGCACTAAATGGTCGGTTATAGCAACGGTTACATTGGCATACTCCGCGTCTGCCACCGCATACCCTAATGAGCCACAGGCAGACTTTCCGTAGACTCCGTTAATATTTCCATAGGGGTCTGCGGTAGGGGCCGCCAAAAAGGCCACATCAATCTTCAGATCTCCACTTTCTATGGCCCTGGCCCGCCCACCATGAGTCTGCATGATTGCCGGTTTAAGAAGTCTCCCCCGGGAAACTGCTTCCGCCACAGGTCCGGATAGATAATTAGTGATTAGTCCGGTGACTACTCCGGTTTCCATATGTTTGACCAGAGGGGCATGGATTGGAAAAATCGAACTGGCTGCTATGGTCAGCCCCTTTAGCCCTCTGGCTGCCAATTTCTCCATGACCATATTTAGAACATAATCCCCATTTCGTAAATGATGGTGAAATGAGATGGTCATTCCGTCGGTTATCTTTAACTTATCGAAGAGATCATCAAGGCTGGGCAGCACTTTTTGATCATTGGGAAGCACACTTGTCAGCTTTACAGCAGATCTTGTTTTCACCCCGCAATTACTGAAGGATCCTTGAAAGGGCTTAACCGGCCCGTGCCCGTCTATATAATCGGGAATTTCCCTGCCTAGTAGATTTTTCATTTTGCTCCACCTTCACCACTAATAAGTCTCAGTCTGATCCCTTGGTCGACAATACGCTTGGCCCGATTGATGACCGGGGCATCGACCATTTTACCATCTAAGGAAAAGACTCCCTGACCTTCTTTCTCCGCTTCCTCCCTGGCTTCAAGTATCCTTAACGCCCTTTTCAGCTCATTCTGAGTCGGTGCGAAGACGGAGTGAATTGTCTCGATCTGTCTCGGATTAATGGCTGCTTTCCCAGTCAGACCTAATCCTTTTCCTCGGGCTGTATCCTTTTTGAGCCCCTCATGATCATTGGTATCTGTAAAAGGGGTATCTATGGCATCAACTTTTAAAGCTCGACAGACAGTGGCGACTTTATTGCGGGCATAAAAGATTTCCTCCCCCTCCTTAGTCCTTTCTATGCCTAAATCTGCAGTTAAATCTTCTCCCCCCAATAAAACCCCGACGGTTCGCGGAGAAGCTTTAATGACGTTAAAAACATTTTCCAGACCCAGAGCGGTTTCTATGAGAGCAATGATCTTAATCCCTCCGGCAGGAAAGCCCTCTTCTGCTTCGATTTTAGTAAGAGTCTTATCCACCAGCCTTATCTCATCTTCATCAGCCTTAGGAATTAATAAGGCATGAGGCTGAACTCTGGCGATAACCTCTATGTCCGGAGCTCCAAATTCCGTATCTAAGGGGTTAACTCTTACTACGACTTCCACGGCTGAGTAATCAATTGTTTTAATGGCTTCTCTGACTAAGATTCTGGCACTATCTTTTTCTGTCAGACTTACTGCATCTTCTAAATCCAGAATGATGGAGTCTGCTCCCAGTATAGCGGCATCTTGAAGCATTCTCGGACTGTTTCCGGGCATGAATAGCATACTTCGTCTTAAGGCTTGCACTCTCATCCCCCCTTATCTTGTTATCTTGTTATCTTGTTATCTTGTTATCTTGTTATCGCGTTCGCGCAGCAAATTATCCCTTTTTAAAACCCTGTTCAATATCCACCTACGTGAACACTTAATTCTTATCTTAAATTGCCCTGTTTAGAGCAGTTTCTACTCTGGCCGCAATGGTGTAATCTAATGCCCCTCGATCTTGAGCCTTGATCGAGACACCCTCTACTCCCATTTCCTGTACTTTATGTAAAATCACTTGCTCGATAACCTCTCCGAATTGCTGCATTACAATACTCTCTAAATCAAGCTCAATTATTCCCCGGTCCTTAGGGCTGACCATGATTAGAATATCATTGGACTCTAAAGTCCCAGCTTTTGCAACTTTGGTAATCTTCACTTGCCTACCTCACTTCTCAAAGAATACTCTTTCAGCCTTAATATGCCCTAAAATTACACATTCCGAACACTAGTCATTAAAAGACTGGTGTTCGGAATATCTGTTGAAAGATCAACTTAACCTTTTCCTAGTTATTAGTTAGATAATTTGAACTCTCCGGTTTCATAATCGAAGATGAATACCTCTCCTGTTTCAATCATATAGTAAAAACCATAAATATTCAGTTCTTTGTTAAGATACTTCTCTTTAATGTAGGGATAAGTCAACAGATGCTTGATTTGCTCAAGTATGTTTATTTGTTCGGTTAACCATTCTCTTTGGTATATATCCGATTCATCTTTGAGATGTCCCATAACCCGTCTCTTAACGTTTTGAGCCAATTCCAGCCATTTTTTAGTATCCGGCAGGTTGTTGAGAATCTCATCGGGTAAATATATTGAGGCACAGCCTCCACAGTTGGAGTGACCACAGACAACGATATTCTCAACCTTTAGGGATTTGACAGCATATTCAATGGCAGAAGTCGTTGCCACATAATCCTGGTGAATGTCTTTGTAGGGAGGCACGATATTGGCAATATTTCGTACAACAAAAAGTTCTCCCGGTAAGGACTTAGTTATCATTTCCGGCATTACACGTGAATCGGAACAAGCGATAAATAGAGTGTGCGGTTGTTGACCTCGTTTTAATTTACTAAATAATGCTTTATGCTCTTCATAGTCTTTCTGTCTAAACTTAATCAGCCCATCTAGTAATCGTTGCATAAGTCGACCTCCAAAAAAAATTTTTCTTCGGCTCCTTGGCCCATACAGTCTTCAGCACCTATAATATTCATTTGTAATTTCTTGCACTAACTTATTATAAGGCTTTTTTACTTAAAATAGGAGACTAGTTTTGGCATTTTTGATGTTTTTATTATGTTTTTTTATTATGGTAATATTATTTTTATATTAGTTAAAAAACCCTGAATTAATCCTAACCGGCTTACCTTTCATGGTTTCTGCTTTAAAAGCTTAAGGTTTCTTGATCGCTCAATATCATTTGCCATATAAGAGCCATTTAATTTATCTATATTCAATCCAAGCAAAAGCTGGGTTAAGGTTTCTGCGCCACATAAGTTGGCAGCCGTCCTATTTGCGAGAATTTTCTTAGCAGCTTCCTCTTATATATAATTCCATTAATAAGCTGCCCAATATTCCGGGTTTTATCGGGTAGCGTATACGCAGCAGCCAATTGCCCCATTATATTGGGGTTCTGGGGGTATAACAATCCGACGGCCGGAACCCATTTCCAACAGTTTGGCTACTGCCTGGTTGTGGGCTACTCCACCGGTAAAAACTATGACCTCTCCCCGGAAGGAACGCAAGAGAGGTAAAATTCGTCTCACGATGGTAGTGTTTACTCCGGCAGCCAATTCCGGCAAGGGAAATCCTTCCACAATCTTACCGATTAACTCACTTTCACCAAATACGGCGCAGGTGGAATTAAGCTCCACCGGAGCCTCGGTGTATTCCCCCAGTTCATCCAGGGAAAGGTCGAGGATCGTCGCCATATTCTCGAGATAACGTCCGGATGAGGCAGCACACTTATCGTTGGTCAAGAAGTCGATCATCCTGCCTTTTTGAACCTGAATTATTTTACTATCTTGCCCACCCAGATCTACCAGAGTGAAATCCTGCAGACCGGTTTGGAATATGGCTCCCCATACATGAGCCTTTAGTTCAGGAATTGCTTCTCCACCGGCAAGTTCCAGAGTATTTCGACCATATCCTGTAGAGACTAAGCGATCTACTTCAGGCAGCCCCAAGGCTGTAAAGTCCACAGCTAACTTGTCTCCTTGTTTTCGTCCATATTCCCGATAGAAGCGGATGGTATCCAGACTTTCCAGGCGAATAATTTCCAGCTCTTCCCCTTCAGCCTTTTGCTCCATCAAAGCAATTTTAACGCTCCGACTTCCCAAATCAATTCCACAAATAGTTTGTTGTCTCGACATGTTGTCCATCCTCTCATGACAAGCCTAACCTTAGTCTTCGATCATACTTAGAAATGATTCTATCCGCATTTTGTTACGGGCATCCAACCCTGTTGGATTTTCGCCTTCTAAGGTTAAAATTGGATAGTCCAGCTTTTTCCTAATAATTTGATCCTCTATCTGTCGATAACAAAAGCTTTGGGTGTAATGAATTATGCCATCAAGTTGACGACGCTCTGCTTCCCTGGCAATATCTTCTAAGCGCAGAAACACTTTATAAGGATAAGTATATAAACGATACTGTTCAACAATGTCCGGGGTATTAAAAGGCATGGCGAATTGCCTTTGAACTTCATTAAAGACTACTCTGGCTCCGTGGTCTTCTAAATAATCGTATAGCTCCGGGAAAATTGGCGGAACCCCGATATAACCTAGGCGGATTTCCCGCTTTTTCCCCTTCACGGCACCCGGAGAGGATGCTGAGAGGGGCTCCCTCATGCGGGCAGTCTGAATAAACTCCTCCATCTCAGAGGCAAAACCTTCAGGGTTACCATTAAAATCTGAACAGGATACCTGATAAAGGTGATTCTCAAACCCGCTGACTCTGTTTTCTTCCCAAGTTAAGCGATCGATCTCCCCAGCCAGGGAGCGAACCTGGTCAAGCCGTTTCTTTTGCTCATTGACATCTTGCCATGTGGTTCCCAGCACACTTATCAGTTTGTCCATTTGGAGCCGCAGCATGTCCGGATCTCGATCATAAGGAAAGGCAAAAGGAATAATCTCAATCCCCTCAACTTCCCAGGTCTCCATCAGAGCATGGGTGTTGCTGCAATCCCCTTGGGTTACAGCAACTATCTGCCTGATATCCGGATTTTGCAAGGCTGTAGAATACAGGCCCTTAATCCAGCCACAAACATTGCGAGGATACCCCGCCAGCTCAGCTTCTTCTAAGCGTTTCATCGCATCCGAGCCGGTAATAAAGATATTGTTCAAATCAACGGGCGTATGCCCTGCAGCATAGATAACTTCAACCGGTACTGTTGTTGTTAACCCGATTTTACTCATTGGTGTCTACATACTCCTTTGGTTCTTTAGGTCTTTGGGTCTTTGGATCTTAGGATCTTAGGATCTTTGACCCTTTAATAATAGCTTCATTATAATAGTATGTTTCCCATTTAGGAAGGCAATTGGGCAATCCGCTTTAACACGGCCAATGTTCTATTCATCTCATTGTGTACGATCATATATCCCTCATCGACTCCCATACCCGGTTTGGCCAACATCTGATCCGGACGAGTAGCCAGGGCTACATGGACAGCTGTCCGTCCTCCAGAATCCGTCTCATTGCAGGATCCACCCACATAAGCACCCACGCCGAATTTTTTGGAGTAGATAACCGCTTCAATGGTATTTTGAATCCCACCCAGATCCGGAGTTTTGATTTGAACCATATCCGCTGCCTGAGCATCTACAAATTTTACAATATCTTCGTAAGTATTGCACCACTCATCAGCTACAATTTCAACCTTTACTCCCCGGGCCTTCAATGCCAGCCTTAATTCCTTAAGCTGGGCAATTTGCCCTTCAAGGCTTCCGGCATCCATGGGGCCTTCAATTCTCAAGTGCAAGGGAGCCGCAGCCTCTTCCAAGGCTAGGAAATACTCTACCATCCGTTCTACATTATCCTCGAAAGCTAACCCAATCGTCCCGTAGACATCTATATGCAGGATCGGCCGATAGTCATCCCCACCCAGGGACAAAATCCGATTTTTAAGCCAAGTAACATAATCCAAGAGGAGCTCACCATTTTTGCCTAGCTTTGTCTCCACGTTATTGATCAATGCATGAGGTAAAACCCCAGCACGCTTAATAATCGCTTTATCCGCATTTTCATAGCGATCATCCCCGGTTTGGGTAAAAATCGGGACCGGTTCCAAAACCATGGGCAGCTCGTATTCATCTAAAATCACTTCGGTCATGGTCTTTCTCTGGGCTTTAGCTACTCCATCCAGAATAGCTTGACTCACACCGTAGCGGATGGCGGTATGGTAACCTTCACCATTCTCTCGTTTGGAGTTTTCCACCAAGCCCACTAATTTTCGAAAGGAATCTAACTCTTGCCCAATGAGCTTAGGGGCAATTTCCTCAAGGATAATCGGTATAAAATCATTGGCTAGAAAGAGGGGGTCCCTGCCTCCGGCACCTGAATATTGTACCGCAGCACAATCTCCTGAAGCAATCTGCCCATCTTCTAAAATAAGCATCACGGAAATCGACTCACCCCGTTGGCGAACCGCCTGAAAACCGGGAGTCTTAGGCTCTCCTACATATGTAAAGCCATCATGCTTGACACCGGATTTGATGGCAAGCTGATCATCGAAATAAAAGCCAGTGAGTCCCGGCGAAGCAATAACGTCAATAATTTTCATCAAATAGGCCTCCTTAGAATTTAAAGCGTATGGGGCTCCGTTCTTGTCCGGCTCTGGGGCGGAGCGCTTTTCACCACGCGCCTGCGAGTTCCGCCGCTGGCTCGCTGGACGGTTCGCGAGCGCGTCCGAACCTCTGGGCTTTTCTGCATGTTAACCTGCGGCGCGCTACGGGGACGCGAACCGTCGGCACTCGCCTTAGCGCGGCTCCACTGACGCAGCCGCTTTGCTGAAAAGCGCTCCTTCAGCCAGCTTGTTGGGAATATGAGCAGAACTTTTGGGGACTTAGAGTGTTAGAGGGACAGAGTGTTAGAGGGACGGTCCTTTTAAGTGTTAGAGGGACGGTCCTTTTAACACGTTTTTTACTATCATGAAAAATCGATTCTAGACGGGGGACGATCCTTATGTCTGGCTCTAAGGCGGAACGCTTTTTAGCTATGTTAACCCGTGCGAAGACGGTGCTCTATGCCGTCTATAGCGCATGCGCCACTAGGACCATCCTGTTCTGTCGCATGTTGGGTTAACGGTTCTTGTCCGGCTCCGGCTCCGGGGCGGAGCGCTTTTCAGCCAGCTTGTTGAGAGTGTAAACAAAGCTTTGGGGTGCTTAGGGTAGACAGCCGGATATTTTTTCTGTATGGCTCTGGGAGCGGAGATGTTGCCGCCCTAGCAGAGTCATGTCAGGCTACAGAAAAAAGCCCCAAACCATTCTTAAGCATAATAGACCCGAAAGACAAGGGCGGCTTCGATCCACAGGAGTGAACCCATTGCATGGAGAGGCGGTAAAGCCCACAAAGTTGACCTGGGGAAGCGTGCCACGGGTTCACATCAGGTATTGCCCAGAGGTTTGGCACGAAAGTGTCCGGTGGACATTTTCGCTGAAGCGGCTATCTCCAAAGAATACTTATCCGCTGAAGATCGCTCCCAGGTCAACGCGTGGGCGAGCCTCGGAATGCTGGGTGTAGCGGATGTGGTCGAAGCCGCCCTGCCCCAAGCGACCCTATATTCATCCCTAGATGGTGCTAAGCGACCTATGGAATTGTCAAATTTAGTTTAGTCCCTAAACTCGTAATTCTGGCATAAGATTGCCCTTGTTGATATCCGGTAGTTGGTGTGAAGTCAAGGGTAAGGTGGAGATTTTCCAGAAATCTTTTCTCTGGAAAATACAACCTGACCTTGACGAACTTCACCATAAAATAATTGAGATGGGTCTTGCGACAATTTTGAGGAGCAAGACCTTGACTGCCCATTTTTTAAGATGCTTTTATTAACTGCTCTTTGTAATAGTTTAAACGCTTGATCAGAGGAGGATAGCCGTCATTAGTCGTGTAAATTCTTTTACGATTATAGTAGACTTCTATAAACCTAAAGATCATGCTTTTAACAACATTCATGCTCATGGTTTCTGTTTTGTACTTATAGATTTTCTCTTTCTTTAGTGTAGCAAAAAACGATTCCATTCTAGCATTATCAAAACATTTCCCGGTATTGCTCATACTTTGGACTGCCTCATACCGGGCCAAAGTTTCTCGGTAAAGTTTACTGGTATATTGACTTCCTCTGTCGCTATGAAAGATCATTCCAGTAGCTGGATATTTTTTGACGGCAGATAAGAAGGCATCGACGCAAAGCTCAGCTCTCATGTTATCAGCCATTTTAAACCCGACAATGCTTCCGTCAAAACAGTCTAGTATTGCAGCAAGATAGAGCTTTCCGTCAGAAGTTGGGATTTCTGTGATGTCCCCCAGCCACTTCTGATTAGGTAACGAGGCACTAAAATCTTGTTGAATCAAGTTTTCACTGGCTTGTGCTGATGGATCTGCCTTGGTAATCCCTTTGGCATAGAACTTCTTCTTGAGTCTAAGCTTATGCTCTTTGCAAAGTTTCAGGATCAGATAATAGCTTTGGGTGTAATTGTGAAAAAGCTTCAACTCCAAATAAATTCGATAGGGTCCATAGTCCGGATTTTCTGCACGAATCTCAAGGATTTTAGCCAAAAGGTCATTATATTTATAGGGGCGATTTTGGAGGCGTAGCCATTTGTAATAACCGGCCTCACTAACTTTTAGTACCTTACAAAATTCTTTGATACTATGCTTAGTTGGTTCTTTAATCTTTTGTACCCGTATAAATCTGAATAGTTCTCGTGCAGCTATCTCTTTTGGCTCTCGGCGAAAAAACCTAATGCTTTTTTCAAAATATCGTTAGCTGATTCCAGTTCTTTGATCTTCTTTTCCAATGCAGCTATATCTGCAGTTTTAGGGTCGATACGCGGGTGACCACTACCTACAAAGGCTTGATCGCCATGTTTATTTAATTTGTCGCGCCATGTACGTAATGTCGTTGAAGGTATGCCTAATTGTCTGGAGGCTTTGGTGGGTCCTAATTCATAGGACAATTTGATAGCTTCTTCTTTAAAGTCATCGTCATAATCTCGCATCTGGAATATCCATCCTTTCACAACCATTCTTTCCAGATTTACGAGTTTTCTGACTCAACTAAAATGATACTGCTCCACTATGCGACCTATGCGACCTAAGCGACCCGAGCGAAACTACGCTCTGGGCCGCCCCACAAGCATCCCCTTCCCAATGGCATAAATATCATCAATCACCATCTGAAAAGACGGATCCCGCTCCTCATCTCTGCCCCGCTGGGCTATGCGTTCACGATGAAAATCCTTAATTCTTTCATCAAAGGGAACATTACCAAAGTCTAATAAACGCACCGCACCTGAGGTGTCGCGAGCCGGGAGGATCTTGCCGGCATTATAGCGGCTAGGTGCAAAGGGTACATCAATGACGCCCGCCTGGAAGGCCCGAACTGTTCCCACAGCAGCATCTCCTTCTCCCAAATCCAGAACCCGATCAAGAATCGCTCTTGTCTCGGCTAAGATCATTTCCTCTTCCAGAGCTAACTCCGGAGTCATAGGCAGGGTCTGGTCTTTCAGCATGGTTAAAATTTGCTTCGTAGTGCGAATACCTGCTGCATTGGCTTCTTTGGTGGGAATTCCCAGTGCTTCGTGAGGAGTCTTGACAATAACTTTTGTAGCCTTACCTAAAGCTGCAGTCACTGCACCCCAGGAAATGACCCCAAAGGCTTTCGCTTCATCCTGGGGAAAACCACCCATCCATTGGTGGAAGACTGTAGTGATCATTACTTTAGGCAAATTAAGTTTTGCTAAATACTCTTCCGCAAGAACCGGTAATGTATGCAGAGCAGCCACGTCTTGAATGAGGTTACCGCATTGTCCGTAGCCGAGGGTCAGACTGCGCACACCTTGAGCCACTGCCAAAATCCCTTCAATGACGGCAACAGCATGGGAAATTGAGGGGGGAACCAGGGTTCCAGTCAAAGGACCAAAGGGCTCCCGATTGATTTTTACTCCCTGTTCTTCGTAGAGACCAATGAGGCGATCTACATACTGCCAATATTTGATGGTACTTTCAATGGAAACATCTTTGGAATAGGGAATATTATAGGAAATTCCGCCGCCTTCGTAGTCCGTAAATCCGCCGGCAATAGTAATCTCAGCGAGCAAACGGGCATCGGGAGTCCCATGCCGAACCTGAACAGGAACTTGGACACTCTCCACGATCTGCCGACAAGCAGCTACCCCGTGATTGACTGCCGGAAACCCGTTAAGCATAGAGCGGCCGATCATGGCACTTTCTTCAATTCCCGCTTGGGCTTCGGTATAACGATTTTGTCGAGTATAAGAATCTATCGTGGAGGGCAGAAAGTCAGCCCCACCTTCGTCTTGTAAGAAGCGCAGTAATTCTATATGCTCACTAAGCAGGGCTACCCCGGCTCGGGGCTGGGCAAAGGTGAGGCCTTTAGCTTTACCTTCAGCCAGTTTCTCGGCAAATATCTTACTTTTAGGGAGAGATTTTTGATAGGCAACCGCTTCTTCAAAGGATACGTCCTTACCTGTTGGCCATTGTCCTAATACTTCTTGCCTCTGGCGCTGAAACTCTTCAGTGTCCATTTGTCGGACTGTTAGATCCATTAATAAACCCTCCTAAAGCTTTACAATATATTTCTTCATCATTCTGAGAGCAATCTGAGGTGAAACTTCTCTGAGCAAGCCCATGGCCGCTAAAATATACTCTTTGTCTAAAAAGAAAGCAGGATTTTGGGGTTTCAAAATCGTCGGTTCCTGAGTATTAAAGACTGCCCCTTTTAAAATTTCCGCCGGGTCTGGATGATGGAGAAGAACCCCTCCCGTCCCGATAACCACTGTCAAGGGGGTTAAATCCTTACCATTTTGGATATAGCTTGCACCAAAGGGGGTATAAACCACCTCAATCGTCCCTGCGTGACGATCCACCGCCAGACCCACAGCCATTCGACCCATAGCCACATCAAACTTTGCTTCTTCGACCGTTTGAGGAATTCGCCAGGGATTCTCTTTTAACAACTCCAATTGGCCTGAAACTTGTTCCTCCGTCCAGCCCAAGTAGTCCATTAAACGTCTCCCGGCAATTTCCACCAGAGCCTCTGAACTGTAGCGCATCCCCAGATCCCCTTCGACTGTTCGTTTCACATAAGGTTCCGGCAAGCCCTTCAGCATGACACTGGGTTTACTCGGATCTCCTTTGGCCACGGAGTGGACATCTGTGGTAGCCCCCCCTACGTCTACAATCAGCAGTTCTCCCCAACCCGGTTCAGAACCTTCTCCCTGAGCCAGTAACTCTGCAGCGGAAAGAACCGCTGATGGTGTAGGCATCATAATTCTCTCTAAGTATTCTTCGGCCTTATCTAACCCTTTGGCCTTAATAATGTGAGATAAATACACCTCCCGAATGGCTAACCGCGCTGATTCTACGGATAAAACCCCCAAATCCGGCATCACATTATCTGCTACAACTACAGGATTATGTTGTTTCCTCAGCATTTCCTCAGCTTGTGCTGCGACGACTTTATTTCCTGCAAACACAACAGGGAGACTTATAGGTAGACTACTGAGCAGCTCTGCATTTTTAAGGATTACTTCCTTATTTCCGCCGTCGGTTCCACCCGCCAGCAGAAGGATATCCGGCTTAGAAACAACAATTCGATCCAAATCCTTTGGGGATAATTCATAACTAAAAACGTCAAGCACGCGAGCTCCGGCACCTAGGGCTGCCCGCCTTGCCGCCTCTGCAGTGAGTTCCTTAACTAATCCACTGGCAATCATTTTCAATCCACCGGCTGCGCTGCTGCAGGCCAGCTTACGAACAAACTTCCATCCTCCCCTTGGCTCGGGAATCTGCGCTAAAGCTGCTTTCATGCCTTCCATGATATTTGTTTCTATGGTTGTGCCTGCCCGAGCTGTCCCTACGATGATTTCCGCATCCAGGTCTACAACCGTTACCTTGGTATACGTACTGCCAAAATCAATGAGAAGGACTGCTTGCAAGATCCATCCCCCCTTAATTTATCGTCATACCCAAATCCTTACGGAGATCTTCAATAGGAAGATCCGGCAGAGTTCCCGGTGGATAAACTCTGTTAAAGCCCATGGCTAAAAACCGTTCTTTAACGGATTCAAACTCCTGTTTCCCACAAACTAAATTCCCGCCTACATACATAATGATGTCGCCAATTCCTTTTTCCTGACATTTCTCACGCAAGCCTCGACAATCCATTTCTCCGTGCCCGTATAAGGAGGAGACTAATATGGCGTCGGCATTAGTTTCTATTGCCGAGTGAATAAACTCCTCTTGAGTTGCCAGCACCCCGATATTAATCACTTTGAAACCGGCTTGAGTAAAAGCAAAATCTAAAATTCTATTACCCACCGCATGCACATCTGATCCAATAACCCCTAATACCACGGTCTTTTGTTCCATGATTCAATTCCCCCCGGTCGCTTTCTAAAACCTTTGTACTATTCGCCCAATACTACTTGCTCAACCTGACCAATCGGCTCTTGGAGGAGGGTATTACCTACTTGTCTAAAAAGTTCGGGATCGCCACTTACGTAATAGCGTACTCGCCAAGGTTTTTTTCCTAAGGCAGGCGGTGATTCAAGGAGTCCCGACCGCTCCCACTCATCCAGATGCTTGAGTAAATTCTCCAGTTCTTTGACAACAGCCTTGGCCGGATCAACAATGAGTACATCTTCACCTAAAATCTCATTCAGGACAGGCTCAAGAAAGGGATAATGTGTGCACCCTAGAATAAGGGTATCTACTCCCGCTGCCTTCAGCGGCGCAAGATAAGTTTTTGCTATCCCTAGGGCTTGTTCCGATTCAGCCAATCCCGCCTCAATTAAAGGTACAAAGAGAGGACAACCTTGGGCTTTAACTAAGGCAATAGGCTGCTCTCCATGCTGCCAGGATTCACGAAGTGTAGAATCTTTCGGCAGGGAACCTTTGGCCAGAGCTCGGCTTACTGCACCCGAATAAGCCTTACTGCGGACCGTGGTTTCCGTGGCAATCAGCCCAATCCTTCCGGCTATGGTTTTTTCTACAGCATAGCGGGCTCCAGGTTCAACCATGCCAATCATCGGTACGTCAAAACGTTCTCTTAGAAAAGGCAGGGCTGTGGCAGAGCTGCTGTTACAAGCCACGACAATTACCTCCGCACCTTGGCCGATCAAGAAGGTGACAATTTCCTCGCCGAAACGAATTAACTCCTCCCGGGAACGGTTTCCATAGGGAACCCGAGCGGTATCTCCAAAATAGACAATTCTAACATCCAATACTTGCTCTAATATTTCTTTCATCACAGTGAGTCCGCCTACTCCAGAGTCGAAGACACCGATGATTCGTTGCTTTTTCAAAATTTTTCCCCCTTTAGTTCCAATAAAGCCCCTCTAAGTAAGTTAAGACTGCCTGCATCCGGCTCAAAATGAAACTCAATACATTCCATATTCTCAGGAAGTACTTTTTCAACTCGAAAACGAAGTCGCGGTGCTAAAATTACCGCCCCACATTGAGGTAAGACCTCGCGTAAATTAGTCTCGTTCGGTTGAATCAGGGTTCTAAAAGCAGGATATATGCCCGCTTGTCTAAGGGCCAACTTTATTTTCTCCGCATATTGGTTGCTTTCACAAACCAGGGCGAACTCTCGGCCAATACTCAGCTTAGCGATGCGCACTATTGTATCAAGCCTGGGCTGCAGGGAAATCCCCAAAATTGGAATATGCTGTTTCCCTAACAGGATCTTAACTTCTGCCAGACGGGATACCCCGGTAATAGCCATATCCATTCCGGATATACATTCCTGAGCACGAAGGGATTCTTGAAGTTCGGAAAGCAGTAATGGGAAGAGATTAACACCGGGACCGAGATTCCAATTGACATCAGCCAATTGTTCAGGATTGCTGACTAAATAGGCCACTTTCATCCGAGATAGCTGATCTTTTTTCTCCATACCACGCACATGCACGAAGGAGACAAAATCATCGATACTAAAACCCAGACCCACTGCTTCCTCCATAGCCAAATCTACAATCCGCAAGACCTTCTCTTTACGACTTTCCTGCTGCATGATCAGGGCAGTATCCTCCACGAAGGTTCCCTTTCCACGGGCTGAGGACAAAACCCCTTCGCCCTCAAGCTCCTTATAAGCCTGACTGACAGTATTTCGGCTGACAGCGATGCTCTTAGCCAATTCCCGTTCCGGTGGTAATTTTGTCCCCGCAGGCCAAATTCCTTGAGTTATTCGCCGACGAATCTGCTCTTTAAGCTGGATATAATAGGGCACACCACTTTTTCTATCTAGCTCCATATAATCACCTTCTAACCTTGTTACCTTCTGAATCTTTTCGGCCCCATCTATCCTATGTAGGCGTAATCCTTTTTGGCCCAGTTGACTAGTCCAATTAAAGATTTACTTCTCCACTTCCTTATCTATTCCCTGCTTTATATAAGTATTATCAATAATTATTTTTCTTTATGGATGAAGGACTATCAAAAAGAAGAACTCGCCTAGCTGAAGGCAGGTTCTTCTTAAGAGGCTATATGAATTCTTAAAGCAAAAGGACTTGGGCGCTACTTCTAATTTTGATGAACCTATTGTCTGTAAATGTTAAATCATATCATCCTGATATTAGCTGATTCTCCATGGGAGTAGACTATCTATCTCAGATAACTCTTCATCTGTCGTCCTACGGTATAGGCATGAACCAGGGCATAGGCGGCTTCTGCTCGGGTTGCCTTTTGGTTTGGGGAAAAAGTATTTTGGTCAATCTTTATAATCCCCAACCCCCAAGCAAGAGCGATATACCCCATAGAGTCAGGATTAATCACGCTGGCATCGGAAAAAGGCACCCCATAAATTCCTTGGACTTGGGCTGATGTTTCCATATTCAGGAGGCGAATCATTACTTTGCATAAATCTTCTCGACTTAATTCCTGTTCTAGTTTTGCATCCTCAAGCAGCCAGCCCCGCTCTTTGGCGACTTTTAGAACATCTTCATCACCTATAGTCCTATCCCAGTTGCCTGCTTCAGCCGTTAACATGGCCCGCATGAGAGCACCAGTGGTTATTTTTTCGCCGGGACAAAACTTATCTCCGTATTCTCCAAAGGCTCCGGTCAGACCTAATGTGCTGATTTCTTTTTCGGCATAAATACCTTCAATATCCGTATAAGTATTGGCTTTAAACCACTGTGCTTGGGGGTTTCCCAGCCAATCCATGGAATTTCCGGTTTTGGCATCAAGAAAAACAGGCAGGTCTAGATCATAATTTGAATTTGCTTGATAGACTAAGCGGACTTGCAGTTGACCACCGGGTTCAAAAACCACAGTGTATTTCAAGGCCAACGGACAGATTTGTAAGAACTGCTCAGCTGCCCGATCAAGAGATAAAACATCAGCAGCTATTGGGAACTCCTGATTAGACCAGTTCATTTCGTAATTTGTTACTTGCTTGGCTACTGTATCAACTGCCAAGATTATTCCATTACTGGAAACCGGAATCCCATCAACAAGCCTGACATAACTGAACAGCTGAGTATTGGGCGGCATTTTGCCGTCATAGGGATTTTCCGCTTCCGGCTTAACCATCTCAAAGTGCTCAGGCTGAATACGCTTGAGAAAGTCTTCGGCAATTCTTTGGGCATCTCGGCGATTAACGGGTTTAGCTTGGTTCTTAGCACTCAATCCGTAGGACAGATTAAAACTGACCAGATCACCGGTCTGAGCATTGACCCGAGCACTGAGAAAACGTTGATCTCCCGATTCATAAGAGTCGGTATTCCAATTTAAATCCCAGACCTGCTCATTGGGATTCTGCCAGTCCGGATTTAAGTTTGAATTGCGAAGAATGAAGTCCTTGGGAATAGTGACTGCTTTTTTCACAATCTCAACCGCTTCTTTTTGAGTAATTTGATGATCTGAAGGGTTTGAAGAATCTTGATCCGCTGGGGATACACTGATTGGGGTATTATCTTCAAAGGCTGATATCTTTAACCTTGATTCTGCAATGGATGCTGCCGATAATGAGCTGTCGGTTTCTGCAGGGATGGTGGTAGAGGCGAAAACTGGTTTATCCAGAGTAAGCGGTTTCCCTGTCAGCGCATCTATGGCTCCCCCGAAATAGTTTTTTGTCAACTGATACACAAGAAGAACCTGCTGTTCTTCCTGGGCTTGGGGGTTAAGGATTGGCGGCAAAAAATACTCTAATTCAAGCATTGGCGTTGCGGTAAAAACTTGACGAGCTTTTTCCAAGGAAATAATCTTGGAGGCTGAGGGGAAAACAAGATTTTCTGTCCAATTATAATTGTAGCTTATAATTCGACCATCCTCTCCACTGACTCTCATGGCGACTCCGTTTTCCGGGAAGGTAATTCCATTCACCATCCGCGTCCACCGATAATTATAGGTGAAGGGTTGAGAGTCGTTAAAGACATAGACCTGTTGCTTTTCTTTGGCCAGCTGCATTTCCGGCAAATGATGACCTGCTAATTTAGTCATTAGATCTAATGCAATTTTTGAGGCATCTTCCGAGGACAAGACAGGAAGTTTGAAGGACGAGGTTTGACTTTCATTCCATTGATTAATGCTTAGAATTTCTCCGCTGATTGCATCTACCTCTGCCTGAAAGCTTCCGTAGGGTGCCTGGTCTGAATTCCAGTTTAACGAATAGGTAGTACGGTCGGAATACTCTTTATACTCTGTCGAAAGCTGGGAATAGCTTTCCGGCACCTCAAAATTATCTTTGACTAATTGGATGGCTTGCTCAATAGTAATGCCTTGCTTGACATTTCCTAGAGCATTTACCGGATAGGCCACCATATGTAGTAGTAGTATGCAGATAACCATCAGGTTTAAAGGCAGGGTTTTCCTTACCAAATTTTATCAGCCCTTTCATCTTAATCCCTATATCTAAGGGTCTCTCCGCCGTTGCCTCCTTCGTATACTTTTTTGAATTACTTCGGCTGTCTTAGTCCACTGAACTATATATTCAATAAATTCCATTAATATCCTTCTCGTAGTCAGGTAGTTCTCTTAAATTTATACATATGGAGCTGTCAATAAAAAACAAGCGGTCTCCCCACTTTGTTAGTGAAAGGAAACCGCTTTAATGGCTGTAACACGTTGGATTTGGAACAGTAGTTATTGTATCAGGGGGATTTGCTAAGTTAAAGAATCTTGATTTAATGACTAAGCATTTGCTGAAGTTGTTGCTCTAAATTAAAGGATACTCCATTGTTGTTGCCGACAACCGCTGACTTGGAAATATAGCCTTTATTATAGAGTAAAAAGTAGTTCAAACTTGGGGGAAGAGAGTTTGGTTGAGTCATAGCTACAAATCCTCCATTTTTTGCGGCCAAAGCGGCTGTCAACAAAGCATCAGCATAGGGTTTTCCTGAACTGACATCATCTTGACGAACCAGCCCTGAAGTAAAATAGAGGGGGGATTGAGGATTATCTTTGTTAAGGAGATTTTGGAAAATCAAACCTTGAGTATCATAGCGATCATAACCTCCCCAGCGTTGAACCAAGAAACGGTCGCTTAGTTGACTTTCCACCGAATTACTGATCACTGCTGTTCCTCCAAGGAGGACAACATTTTTGGCATTTAGATTAATCAAAGCCTGCAGCGTAGAAGCCGGCAGAGTATCTCGATCCGTTAGTAAGATTGGGTTTCCATGGGCCCCTGCAAAAGCACTGATAGCAATAGCATCAGGTATCGCGGAGCCATTAGCCAAATATACGGTTTGAGTGGAATCAATTCCCACCTGGGAAGAAATCAAGGCCGCTGTATCATATCCTTGCAGCCCGGCGATCCGAGTCACTGTAAAGTCTTTACTTAATGTATCTTCAATGGTTTGGGAAACAGCGACGGTTCCGCCAACAATGTATATGTTCCTGGCTCCTAACTCATGTAACGCAGTTAATGTCCTAGAATCTAAGGTTCCAGAAGCGGTCATAAGAATTGGGGCATCCAGCTTTTTGGAAAGTGGGGCTGCAGCAAGGGAATCAGAAAACTGATCATCTCTTGCTAAAATCACATTTGGCGCACTGGTCCACCCTTGCTTAGCAATCTCAACGGAAAGTGCAACATTATCCGAAGCCTGGGAACCGATGCGACTGCCCGTTTCATAAGCAGCCTCAACAGGTATGGATTTTATGACTTTTCCCCCAAAAATGATATCCACATTGCCTGCTTTTTCCGGGGTAATGTTTAGGATAAAGGTTCCATCACTTAGAGTGGTATAGCTTTGGGTTGCCGGATTGGCATCAACCTTTGTCCCGTCTACTGTCACCGATCTTTGATCCAAAACCTTTCCCTCTGAATCCGTAAGTTTTACACTTACGGAATTATCATCATTAACCTTGAGTGAATCTGCTACGGTTGCTACGGCGTCCAAGACCTTGATTATCCCCGTTGCCGAACCCTTGTTGGGGGAAACAGCACTGACCTTTAGGGTATATTCTCCGGGAGTGTACAAGGTGAGATTGGATAAACTGTAATAACCACCGCCCCCGGATACGGAATAGTAAGTCACATTTCCTTGGGAATCTGTTAAGGTAGCATTGACAGACCCCGTAAAGAGCTTACTTGTGGGAATACGGTTTAGTTTAAACTCGACGTCCGTCGTTTCTCCAATAATTACGGTAGACTCTTCTTCGGACACAAAGGTTAACCCTCTTAAGGTAGTGTAAGACTCACCATTACTGTTAGTACCACTTTCATCAGCTGCCAACAACATCCCCGGCAACATACCAATCAGCAAAAGAGCCATCATAAGGATACTTAAAACTGTCTGAGTGCGTTTCTTTTTGATCACTAAATTTCTTCCTTTCTCTCTCCTAATTAGCCTCCAACGAGCGAGGGAACGTAACGTGCGTTAACGGGCAATGACCCCTTACTTCCTCCACACTCCCCCGTTCCCAGCCCCCGTCGCCGCAACTAAGAGGACAATTGCTTAGTGAACACTTTAGTGGAGTTCACGGTAAAGCGAGTGCCGATGCTGAGGGGATTATTGCGCCCAGGTTCACTTCCTTGAGCGACCCAGAGGTTTGGCGCAATTCCTTCAGCATCTAACGAGCCAGGGAACGAAACGTGTGTGAACGGGCAATTGTCCTCTTACTTGCAAGACCCCTTATTCAAACCTTAAAGCATCGATAGGATCCATGGCGGCTGCTTTACGTGCCGGGAAAACACCGAAAATAATTCCTATACCTGCGGAGAAACCAAAAGCCATTACCACTGAAGCTAGAGAAATACTGGTACTCATGGATAAGGCCTTCCCGACTAGGTTTGATCCTCCATACCCCAGGGCAATGCCTATTCCTCCGCCTAAGATACTCAGTACGACGGCTTCGATAAGAAACTGGAGAAGAATATCCGTACTTTTAGCTCCAATGGCTTTCCTGATTCCAATCTCCCGGGTTCGCTCCGTTACTGAGACAAGCATGATATTCATGATTCCGATTCCTCCAACCAACAGAGAAATCCCGGCAATTCCACCCAGGAGCATGGTTAGAGTCTGCGTAACACTTTGCATAGTTTCTAACATGTCCGCCTGATTCTGAACTCTAAAGTCATCAGCTTTACCCTCCTGAAGATTATGGGCCTTGCGTAAAGCCGCAGTAATTTCGTTCTGAGCAGTCTGCATAAGATCCTCAGATGAAGCAGAAACCAGAATATTACGCACCGTCTTTTTCCCGATCAAGCGAGCCTGAACCGTTGAAATAGGAGCAGTGATCATGTCATCACTACTTTGAAATCCCGTCGACCCTGTTGCAGTCGTCACACCAATGACTTGAAAAGGTACATTATTGATTTTTATGTTCTTGCCAATAATATCCCCATTGGCATCTCCCAGCAGGTTTTCCACAACGGTTGGACCGAGAACAGCTACTCTTGCGCTCTTATTCACATCTTCTTCAGTGATATACCGTCCCCGGGCAATTGTAACATTTTTGATGGTTTCATAGTCTGCAGTGGTACCATTAATGCTGGTAGAGGTGTTCCCACTTCCTAAGACTACTTGGGCGCTAGCATTAGTAACGGGAGCAACTGCTTTCACAGCCGTCCCGACTCGAATCTTAGAAACGTCGGTCATGTCTAAACTGGAGGAGCTGCCCACTCCGCCTTTAACCCCTCCGGTATTTGACTGGCCGGGGCTAATTGTCAGCAAGTTTGACCCCATGCCCTGAATCTGTGATGTAATTGAAGCCGTTGCACCGTTCCCGATTCCGACCATGGCAATCACCGCAGCAACTCCAATGATAATCCCGAGCATAGTCAACATGGATCTTAGTTTGTTGGCTCGCAAAGCTCTGAGAGAGACTCGGATACTTTCTAAAAAGTTCACTCTGCTCTTCCCTCCTCGGTTTGCACTTGTGCCTGGCGGGGATTTTCTACGATCTCATCCCCTTCAATGTGACCGTCTCGAAAACGAACAATCCGCTGGGTAAACTCTGCAATATCCGGTTCATGGGTTACTATGATAATAGTATTTCCCTCGGCATGGAGACGCTGGAAAATGGCCATAACCTCTTCACTCGATCGACTATCCAGGTTCCCCGTAGGCTCATCCGCTAAGATGATTGAAGGCTTCGTGACAAGGGCTCGAGCAATAGCTACCCGCTGCTGTTGTCCACCGGATAGTTCTTTAGGACGGTGATGAATTCGTGTGCCGAGGCCGACGGATTCCAACGCTGCAACAGCGCGAGTACGTCTTTCCTTAGTACCCACTCCTGCATAAAGCAGGGGGAGCTCTACGTTTTCAACAGCCATGGTTCGAGGGAGCAAATTAAAGCCTTGAAATACAAAGCCGATCTTACGATTGCGAATTACGGATAATTCATCACCGCTGGCCTTTGCCACATCAGTTCCATCAAGGTAGTATTCACCCTCAGTGGGAGTGTCTAAACAGCCAAGTATATTCATCATCGTCGACTTGCCCGACCCGGAAGGTCCCATGATGGAAACGAATTCGCCTTCCCCTACGTGCAAATCCACGCCGCCTAAGGCCGCAACTTTAATATCCCCATTAGCATAGATCTTTTTGATTCCTTTTAGCGTTATCAAATAACATCCCTCCTCTATCTGAAAAATTCAGAGACGGATCATTCTCTTACCTTGTTCCCGGGGGTGGGCCGCCGGCTGCTGCCCCTCCTCCACCTATTCTAAGTCCTCCTGAAGATTTCGCTGCTGTGGCGGTTGAACCACCAACTATAGTAATAACCTCTTGCCCTTCCTCTATCCCACTTTTAACCTCGATATTTTCACCATCGTCCAAGCCAAATTCTACCGGAACAAATTGACCATTGGCTCCGGTCTGTCCGGATTTAGCTGGGTCTGAGCCAGGAACCATGACCCCTTTTTTGTCGCCCCTGGTTTTAACTGCCTCACTGGGAACGGTTAGAACGTTCTTGGCTTCTTCTACCATAATATCAATATTAGCGTTCATTCCCGACCGCAGCTTATCGCTGGCTTGTTCTACTGCTACTGTAACTTCAAAGGTTGTAACGTTGGAAGTGGTTGTTCCTTGAGGAGCAACCAAGCTTACGACTCCCGTACTATGATCATCCGCATAGGCATCAAGGGTAATGTCCACTTTCTGTCCTACTTTAACTTGGGCAATATCAGCCTGGTCAATAGAGGCATTTACTTCAAGACTACTTCCGGTGGATCCTGAGGGAGTAATGGTAATCTTGGAATCCTCGCTTGTATACTGATACAGCTGTAAATTGGAATCAATAATAATAGCATCCGTTGGGGCAACAATAGTCGCTCCTGACAACTTAGCCTCTACACTATCAAGTTGAGCCCGGGCTTGGGTTACATTAGCTTGCGACGATGCAATATCAGCAGCTGTCGGCCCCGCCTCTTGCTGATTCATTTTGTATTCAGCAGCGGCCACATCCGCTTGTGCCGCTTCTAAGGCCTTTGCTGCTCCTCCATTTTGGGCATTTTTGGCTGTTGTTAAGGCAGATAAAGCATCATTTAAAGAGTTTTGAGCAGACTGAATGGATGAAGTTTCTCCGTTCCGCTGCGCCTTAGCTAAAACATCACTAGCCTGTTTAACTTTCTCATTAGCTAAGGTGACTTGGTTTGCCAGATAGGCCGAATCCGCATCCTGCTGGGCTGCAGTCAAATTCTTCTGTGCTTTGGCAAGTTCTGACCGAGCTTGAGCCTTTGTTTGTTGATTATAGCTATCATAAAGAGATTGAAGCTTAGCCTGGGCCACTGCCAAATTGGCTTGCTGCTGAACAACATCCGCTCTAAGGTTTGTTTCATCAATTTTAGCGAGAACTTGGCCTTTTTGAACGGTATCTCCCACCTTGAAATTCAGCTCTACCACCTGTCCCCTAGTCACATCTCCATTGTTGGAAAACTGCAACGGTATGGACTGGGGATAATTAACGGTTCCGGTTGCCGTGATAACCCTGCTAACATCTCCCATTTTAGCCTTTGCTGTAATACTCGTTAACATTACTGGTTTGGCCGTAAACTTTTTATAGCCCCAATATCCTCCTCCTAAGACCAAAACACTCAAAACCCCGATGGTCACCCATTTTTTGTTCATACGCTCTCTCCTCTTTTATGTATTCTCAAACAGTGGGCGTAAAGCCCGACTGAGACAAACTAATCCCAGTCCCCATCTCCATGAAACTCATAATAGGCGTCCACTCCGAAGCGACTAAGATAGGAATCTCTCATTTAATAGAAACTCCATTAATATAGAAGGAAGAATAAAACGTCTTTAAATACCGGTTAAATTTTCCTAAATCAGAATATCACAGTAATATGATCAAACGACGATAAACTTCTTAAGATCTTGTCAGGTTCCGCTGAGTATTTGCTGAAGAATGCCGGGATTTTACTGAATAGAAGTATTGCCTTTCTGCCTTACGGGCAATAAGATTTTAAAACAGCTTCCTTCTCCCAGGGTACTTTTTACTTCGATTGCCCCCCCATGGGCTTGGATAAATTCTTTGGCAATAGCCAGTCCTAACCCGGTTCCACCGCTCTCTCGCTCTCGGGCTTTATCAACTCGATAAAAGCGATTAAAAATATGCTCCAGTTCTTCTTGGGGAATACCTTCCCCAGAGTCTTCTACCGTTACTTGAACCCAACTATTTAATTTTAAGTTATCCTTACTCTTAAACACTTTTGGATTCCCTTCTGCAGCTTGTTCAGGCATTCTTCCCGAATCATTCAGTTTCTTAAGTTTCTCATGTTTTTCTGGTTTTTTAAGTTTCTCTTGCTTCTCTAGCTTATCTACTTTACGCTGGAAGACATCTCGTAAACGATGTGTGTTCCTTTCGGCCAATTTCCCTTCTTCAGCATACCGTTCTATCTCCGCTAAGGTCACGTGTAGACATCCGCCTGGGGGGGTATGTAAAAGGGCATTGCCAATTAGATTAACAAAGACTTGAGTCAGGCGGTCGGGATCCCCTGTAATATCCGGTGCCTCTCCCTTGATCTCGACAACTAATTCTCGCTCCTCGAATTCAATGGCAAATTGCTCTGTGATCCGTTCTACTAACTTCCTTAGATTTACCGGTTTTGAAGACATGGGTAATTTTCCCGCTTCCGCAAGATTTAACTGTTGGAGATCCCGTACTAAGCGAATAAGTCTTAAGGTTTCATCTTGTATAGGTAGAATGGTTTCCGGAGTTGAGGGTAAAACCCCTTCTTGGATTGATTCAAGTTTTCCGAGGATGACTGAAAGCGGTGTGCGCAATTCATGAGCAATATCTGCCACCATGTTGCGACGTACTTCCTCGTTGCGAGCTAATTGTTCCGTCATTCGATTAAAGTCTTGAGCTAAGATTGCAATATCTCCGTTGCCCTTGACATCAACTCTGGAGGACAAATCCCCATTCCCTACATTGCGAACAGCTTTCATCAAATGATTAAGGGGTTTCGTAAAATGCCGGGTTAATAACATTCCCAAGATTAAGGCTACAAAGGATGTAAGCCCTAAACCAATAAGCATAGCTTGAATAATCGAGGTTCCAATGGTTTTGGCCAATCGATTATTGGTACCTGCAACTATCGGGGTTTCCTGCCAATAATACCCTACTGTCTGTTCCTTAACCTTGATCTCTTCCCATTGCTTGGGGATTTTATTACTGTTGGGTAATTGCGAAATAGTCTTACCTAGGTCTTCATTCGCTGAGTCCCCTACAACCTTACTCTCCAGATCAAATACCCAAAAGGGCGGGCCTTCACGTCGTGTTCTTATTCTCAAGTCCTGTCCGGGAATAGTTTGTTCCGGGGGAACTCCAACGACAAAAAGCCGCGGCCTCCCTTCCAGATCAACACCTTCAAAATTCGGCCCAAACCGGCGTTCTGCCTCGCTAACTTTGGTGATATACCCCTGAACTCCATCCCAGCTGTTATGAGCTTCATAGTAGCCACTTAAAAGCCGCTTCCAGCTTTCACCATAGGCTTGTTGGACATAGGTTTCCGCATGCCCAAGTAAAGATTGGGTTGTGATTAAGGCAATAGCTGTAAAAAAAACAGCCATAAAAAAAACCATGCCTATTAAGCTGATAATAAACTTCCTGCGTAAAGTCACAAGTCTTCACCAAACCGATAGCCCACGCCAAAAACGGTTTCAATATACTTTGGCTCGCTGGGGTTGTCCTCAATTTTCTTACGCAGGTTGGAGACGTGGGTATCAATGGAGCGTTCATAGTAAAGATATTCTTCCCCCATGGCCTGCCGTAAAAGCTGCAGACGACTGTAGACAGTTCCCGGGCGTGTAGCAAGTAAATGCAGTATGTTAAATTCTGTAGGCGTTAGAAGGACTTCCTGCCCCCGCTTTAAGACCTTATGACTGGAGACGTCTAAGCTAATCTCTCCTCGAATTATTACTGAAGAGGTGTATTCCTGTGAACCCCCTGATGAGCGGCGAAGTACAGTTTTGATTCGAGCGACTAATTCCCGAAGGCTAAATGGTTTAACAATATAGTCGTCAGCACCAAACTCTAAGCCAAGAACTCGATCAATTTCCTCGGATTTTGCCGTCAGCATGATAATCGGTATGGTACTGGTTTCACGCAAACGTTTGCACATGTCCAGCCCACTTATTCCCGGAAGCATCCAATCCAGCAAGACAAGATCCGGCTTTTCCCGTTCGATAAGCTCCATCCCTTCTACTCCATTGACTGCAGTTAGGGCGTTATATCCTTCCCGCGAGAGGTAATCCCTCACGAGGGTTAGAATTTCCGGTTCATCATCGACTAAAACAATCTTCATTTTCATGCCACCACTTTTCCCCTTTTGTTGTTGATATAAGTATAACGTTAATCTTTGGGATGTATCTAGGAAAGTTTTGAAGATTTTATGAAGAAATAAGAAAGTAAGGGGCGAATTGCCCGTTCACACTCGTTGCGTTCACTGGCTCATTGGATGCTGAAGGAATTGCGCCAACCTCTGGGTCGCTCTACGATGTGAACCTGGGCGCAATTGGCCCTTCAGCATCGGCATTCGCTTTACCGTGAACTTCACTAAAGTGTTCTCTTGGCAATTCGCCCCTTAATTTCTGGTCAAACGAAGGGGGCGAGGAACGGGGAGAACGGTTTTGGTTTTCTTTGGATAGAGAAAGTAAGGGGCCGATTGCCCGTTCACACTCGTTACGTTCGCTCGCTCGTTGGATGCTGAAGGAATTGCGCCAACCTCTGGGCCGCTCTGCGATGTGAACCTGGGCGCAATTGGACCTTCAGTATCCGCACTCGCTTTACCGTGAACTTCACTAAAGTGTTCTCTTGGCAATTCGCCCCTTAATTATTATCAATAATAATGCCCTCGCTTAAGACTTCTTAAACGAGGGCGATTTTCGAGAGTTAAACTTCTACTAATTCCATTTTCTCAGCAAGGAGTTTTGAGCTGCGAGACAGTTCTTCGTATTCTTCATCGGTATAATCTTTGATGATTTCGCTGATAAATTTTTGTCTTTCTGCGATTACTGCATCCAGTGCTTCATTCCCTCTTGATAACAAGTGAAGCGCGACTACTCTCCGATCCTTTTCAGCTCGTACACGTTCGACAAGCCCTGCAAATTCCATTCGATCTGCTAAATCCGTTGCTGTACTGCATGCTACATATAAGTTTTTACATAGATCACCCATAGTTAAAGGCCCATATTCTCGAATGCATAAAAGTGCATTGAACTGAAGCTCAGAAATATCCATATCTACTAGAACCGATCGGCCACGCTTAAACAAAATTGCATTAGCTCGTCTCAAGGTTTCCTCCAGCTGCTTTATTATTTCCTCGTTTGCCAGTCATCCCACCTCCAATTTCCGAAATATTATAACAATTCTATATTATCACAGTTTAGGATAATATTCAGTATAAAATAACCAAGTTGGCTAAAATACTGTTTAGAACTAAGCAAGCATTCTAGTCTAATATAAACTACTCGTTCATTTAAAGCTGAACGTCTTCATATTACTCTATTTATTGCATATATTAGCTCGATTTCCTCTTTAAATATCGTTCGATTTTTGTGTAATGAAACCATCTAATATTTAAGTTAAGGGGTTCAGTTTTGGAGTGAAAAATTAAAAAATCGCACCCAAGAACACAGTATTTTAGCAGATTTTCATCATGGCGATTCACGCGATTCCAACACAAAAATAGCCTGGATTTTAGCATTGCTCAAATCCAAGCTATCTCTAAATTTTTTAGTATATAAAAAATAAATAGAACTAGCATCGTCACGGACGGCGGCCCCTTGAATGAATCTTACATTTCTTTTTGATATTTAACCGCAAAGAAAATTGATATTAGGTAATATAAAAGGAAAATTCCAACGGTAATTCCAAATAGCCATAATGGATAATCAAATAAAATCATAACATATGCTAATCCTAGGATAAACCACTGGGTAATATCAGCCGCACTTGCCTTTGCTCTGTTCTGAATTATTTTATTGCGTTCATCATTAAATTCAATTTCAAGCTGCTTCTTAATTTTAGGGTGTTTTTGCTGGACGTAATTCGTATATAAATAAAAAAGACTGCTACCCAATAATGACAGTCCAATCCCAATCAAAACTGCTGAGATATTTTTACCTTCTGCCCAAAACAAAAAACTTGTACCGATCAGTCCAATTCCCAATAAAAGTTTAAAGACATAAAATGACGTTTTCTTTAGCATTATTATTCCTCCTCATAAATGAAAATTTCTTCGATTGGCATATCAAAATATCGTGCTATTTTAAATGCTAATATAATAGATGGATTGTATCGACCATTCTCTAATGAACCAATTGTCTGTCTAGATACTTCTAAAGCAGACGCCAATTCTTCTTGTTTAATTCCTTGCTGTTTTCGAATTTCTTCTAATCTATTTTTCAAAATTACATCCCTTTCTTAAATTGTGGAAAGCATGCTTTACATCAAGATAACACCTAATAATTTATATGTCAAGCTAACTTTCCATGAAACAAAGAAAATAATAGGGGTCTTTTGTAATAAGCTATCAATACATAATCCATAGTTTCCCCAAGAAAATCCGCGCATGGAGGCACGGCGTCATTTCGTACGGTTTCGTATAACGGTTCTTTACGAACTTCCCTAATTATATGTCTAATTGACTTAATGCGAACCTGTTCGTATATTTTACCTTTGGAGACCAAAGTCTAATTTAATATTCTCATATTCTAGTTTAATATATTGCTCATAAACTTCCCATTAGCCTAATTGTTATAAAAGTTTACTTGAGATAAAGCCGTTTACCCCTACAAAATTGCAGTTGGGTCTTTTGACATTTTTGAGACCAAATAAACAGGAATAGCACATTTTTAGCACAGCGAATCGCAGGATTTTTGCAAATTTTTATCCGTAGAAATAAATATTCTGATGCTAATTTTTTGCTAAAACTGTGTTGAAAATCTGCTAATTATAAGGATGCCCCCGCTATTTACAAGGCCTCCAGAGTTTTAATTAATGCTATTTTCATGTAAAGCAATTTCCCCTGATGACTTCCTTACTAATTACTTTTTATATAAGCAACCTTATTCTTTTAGAAATGCTTTAATGAAAATAGCCACAACTTATTGAAATCAAGTTGTGGCTATTTTTTCAAATTCCGAGAGACTATTCATTTCATCGCTCATCTAAATTCATACTTTGGTCAGGTTGAACTTGGAGGATAATTAAAGAGATTAATTGAACTGGGAGAATCTTTGAGAGCTCCGTTAGTCTTGCTTTCAATATTACTACTATTCTTATTACTACTATTAGTGCTGCTGTTACTGTTATTACCACTATTAGTACTGTCGTTATTATTATCCGGGACTACTATCCCTAAACCTGAATTTCCAGTTCCGGTATTGGGAGTCACCGTTTTTCCCGAAGCCTCTGTCTTAACCAGATTGGCTTTGTAGACCAAATTTGATGCGTCAATGGTTCCATATTTACTGATGGGTTGACCATCGACCCGAATTTGAACTTGCTTTATTGTGGAAAACTGGGTCAAGGTATTAACTAAGCCATACAGCGCAATCTCAGGGGCTACTTTAGAGTTAGGCTGCAAGAACTCTTTACTTAAATCTACAATAACCACATTGTCTCTGATGGCAATATCTCGCAAAGTTGTAGTTGTAGAAACCGAGGCTAGCAAATCATTTCCCGAGGGACCTTTTAGCCATTGAACAACTGTCTCTCTGGCGAGGCTCACTGTTTTTGGCAAGGTTCGCTCTTCCTTGAGTAGATACTTTCCACTGGCATCAGGATAATAAAGGGCTACGACCTTTCCTTCTCCTGTTGTGGTTGATGCGGGAATTGTCGTTTCTTTATCCGCGTTTGATCCTATCCAGTCAGCCAATGGAGTTGAGGCTCCATCCTTTTTCACAAGTGTTTCTAGCGTTCCACAGCCGGTCATCAGGATCAAGCTGAGTAAAACTACTCCCAGAAGACTAAAATTCCGAACCCGTACTTTCATAATTTCTGCCCCTTCCTCTGACAAATTAAAGGCTTGTAGAAGAAGATTACTTCTCGCGCTGAAGTCTTCTATTCTTCTTTTTTAACTTTATGCTTTGTCCAAAAAAATAGTACAGGTTCCGGCAAAAAAGATCTGAGATGATCTATAATAAGAGCCAATTTCTCTTGACACCTAAATCTCACACTAGATCAAGAATTCTTTTATCTTCTCCCAGAAGAATAAGCGCACCTTGGGCGGGCTTTTCAAGGCATATTCTGTCTGACTTTTTCCATCCACTTGAACTGCGGTGGAATTCTCGATATCTACAAAACAAAGGGCCGGAAATAGCACACACCACCAATTCGATCCTTGTCCCTCACCAATCACCACTCGAAGTGCTTCATATTGCCCGGCAGGCAGCACCAGGGTTCCATAGGATTTAGTGGGAAAGGGAAAATGCCCGTAATCTGTGTGAACCGTGTAGCTTTTATTCCATGAATGAATTACCGAAAGTGCAATCTCTTCCATGTCAGGTCTAATCCTTTGGACAATTTCCCGAGATTCTTCTAAAGAACGAGCAGCAGCCAACTGAGGTGACAATTCCTTCAAGATTGCATCTCTGACCGCTCTCTTTAAAGCTTGATCTTCCTCACTATCTGAATTAGCCAGTACGTGAAAACGAATTAATTGATCCGGTGTCTGAGCCAGTGTCTCTTCTTTGCCCAGTGTATCTTCTTTGGCAATTCCCACGAGAATAGGTTCCCGAAGTACTCCAAAAGCCATAATTCCTATCATACTAAGTATAATTGTTAAGGCAATAAACCGAACCTTCATTTCCGAACCCCTCTCCGACATTCTTTCTCTATACAAAGCCTGTCCAGGAATGTGAAGGTTTAAACAAAGTAGGCAAGCAAATTATATTATTCTAAGGGACAAATTTTGAGATCAGTATAAAGAACCCTTTTCGGCCATAAATATGTGTATCCGATGATTCGTAGAAAGGAGTTCCTTATGAACGACATTTTGGAGATTGTCTGGATTAGTATGATAGCCGGATTGGCCACAACATTAGGCAGCCTGCTGGTCTTAATGTTTGGGAAGCCAAAAGAGCGTATTTTAGCCTCCCTGTTAGCTGGTGCCGGCGGAGTGATGCTGGCGGTGGTGAGTGTCGATTTGCTTCCGGAGGCCTGGGAAGTTGGTCCGCCATATCAAGTGGGCTTGGGGTTTGTCCTGGGTCTGATATTTATGTACTTGGCAGACATTCGTCTCAATACCACTTCAAATACTCTTCCCTTGTCCAGAAGACAACGTCTTAAAAGAACCGGACTTCTCGTCGCAACAGGAATTGCCTTACACGATATCCCCGAAGGAATGGCCATAGCGGTTAGCCAAGAGGCTGCTCCGGGACTGGGATTTTTGATCGCCTTTGGTATTACATTACATAATCTTCCCGAGGGAATGGCAACAACAGCTCCCTTAAAAATGGCTCAGATCCGTTGGTGGAAGATTCTTCTTCTCAACATCGGAATTGCCTTTTTTACCCCCCTGGGGGCCATAATGGGCCTTATCGCTTTGGAAAGTGTCCAAAATTCCCTGGCCTTTTTTCTGGCCTTTGCAGCCGGCGCTATGACCTTACTGGTTTTCGCGGAACTAATGCCCCTTTCCCGGGAGCGACATCCCCGTTATGCCTTACTGGGTGGGACCATAGGATTTATTGCTTTTGCCTTGATCAGTCTGATGCTCCCAGCGTAATTTAGATGTAAGCAAAAGCAGGGCTATAATGGTAAAAAAACAGCCTTGGCGTCAAAAACCGTGGCGCACGTTAAAGTCAAATGGTGCACCGGTGCACCATTTGGCCTTTCTTCCCTGACGGGGGAGTAACACACTGGTTCAGTTGGCCTTAAGCTACTCTCCACGGGATGTTAGCTCATCGGCGTTGCTAAACAGCATTTTGTCGTTTTTCCCACACAAAATAAGGACGCAACGAAAAATACAATCTCGTTACGTCCTTACTTTTTGCACAAACAATTATGGTTTTTTAGGCATCTATTATTCTCTATTTATACTATTCTTTTCTAACAGGTAGGGAACCAACCAGTTAAAATGATTATTTTATTGTTAATTTACTTCAAAACTTGAGCAGCATAATTCCCCATGGCCTTATATCCTTTAGCGTTTGGATACTTTCCATCAATGGTTAAACCGTCTTTATATTTGCCTTCCGAATCAAACAAGGGATTGGAAAAATCTAAAGTTAAGATTTCCTCCTCTTGAGCGTACCCCAATTCCCACTCTCGAATCTCTTCAATACTATCGCGAACCCCCGGGTAGCCGATTGGCAACGCCAAGATTGGGGTAATATGATTAGCTTTTGCTTTTTCCACAATCGCTTTGATATTCTTCTGGATTTCTGTGAGGGGCACCTCTTGCAGGGCATCTCCGATTCCGGCAAATATAATGACTCTACCGGGCTTTTCGGCAACAACGTCTGTGTCAAAACGATCTAATAGGTTCTTGGCATTTTGCATTGTCTTTCCCTTATTCACCACGGTCACCTTAAGAACCTCTGCCAAAGTTGTTGTCCAAGAATCTTTTTCCGGGTCTAAAGGATATCCTAAAGTAAAGGAGTCTCCTAAGGCAACAATCTTGGGATTGCTTAGTGTTGAATCAGTTTCTGATTGGTTCGAATTCTCCGGAACATTCGACACCTTAGCACCCTCGCCCCAAAACCCTGTAAAGCCCGCGATCAAGACAATAAGGGCTAGCCCCACTGCCACTTGAATTAAGCGTATTTCCAACCGATACGTACGCATTAATATTCCTCCTTCCTTTATCAATATTCTACATCCTCGACTACTTTCCTTCTTCTTTCTACAGGCATTCTTTGCCGATCAGGTGCATGCGTTATACACCAGTATGCATTCAAACGCATATTTTGTAGTAGGAAAAAAGGAGGTAGCCCTATGAATTACATTGACAAGGCCCGCGAACTGGGGGAAGCCCTGTCCCAAACTCCCGAAGTACAGGAATTAAAAGCTGCTGAGGCTGCCATTATGGCTGATCCAGCCAGCAAGGAAGCGTTTGCTCAGTACCAGGAAAAGGAACGCGGGATTGTAACCACTCAAATGATTAGTAAAATCGCCCCCGAAAAAGACACTATTTCCCTTCTTGATCTTAAGGTTAGATTAATGAACAGATATCCTCTTATTAAAGCCTACTTTATTCAACAGCAAAGCTATGAAAAACTAATGGCTATGGTAAACCTAACCCTGACTACAGCGATGCATGGGATGCCGTCTGCTAATGACCTGCCAATTCCAGAAGAATTGAAAGGCATGGCTCAACAAATTCTCGACAAAATAAGTGGCGGAAACGTAATGGAAAAGATGCAAATCTCGCCTGATATGTTAAAAGGGATTAAACTCCCCCCTACCCTCTAATCTTGTGAAAGGTAGTAAGAGATGAGGCCCCCCGGATATCAGGGACCACATTTTATTAACGACATTACGCATCCAGTCACCTTAATTGCCTTTCTAATTGTCATCGTCTTAGGGGGATGGGTAACTATATGCACTTGGTTCTGATGATTAGCAGAAAGGAGGAACGCCGTTATTAATCATCCTGAATGCTTGCCACCTTTCCCGGCGACTCCTTTTTCCTTTTCAATCTTAGTGACAAGCCCCATCCGCCGAAACCTCTTCTTTTGTCCTGTTAGTTCTATGATATTTCCATTGGCGAAAACAAAACTTCAGTTTGCCGCAATGATCGTGGCAGGCGTAGATATTCTTATGGCCTTTCTCTTTAAACGTTCCCTGGCCCACCCACCTATTCCAAATCGCCCACCATCGGGTCAATACCCGATAACTCTGACCATGCCCCAATTGAACCAACTAATCCAAGCTGCCATCAAGGGGGAAATTCCTCTGCCTGCACCTCAACAATCCATCCCGGGGCAAGGCTTTGGCCCAGTAGGCCTAGATGAACCCCTTTTTCCTGATAACTTAAGTGTCTCATTAATTATCTCTGCCCCCTTTGCCCCCTTTGATGGCAGCCCTGACACATCATTTAACGTTCCTTTGTTCGAAGTTCCAGGTGTCCCGGGAAACCTAATTATTGCTGTTAGTTTACTGATTGCTCAATTCTTTATTGAAAGAGCAGGCGTCGGGACTCCCAACGGAGATGGTTCAAAGGTCAATACTACTGTAAGTCTCGCCGAGGGAGGGGTCTTCTATGTCGTGGCCGTTTAAATCGAGATTATCTCCGAGGAGTTCCCCCCCCCCAACTAGGGCCTGTTCAAACCCGCCTTTGAGTTCAACCGTTCTGAAGTCTTGGGATTATGGTTTCAAGCGCCTTGTACCTCTTCTGGAGTATCCGACGCTTGGAACCGGTCTTCTGGCCTGTACTGTGTTCTTATTTATTGCTTTCTTTTCTGATGTTATCTTGGCTAATATAACCTATATGAGCTTAGGGATCGTCGTGACAATAAGCACATTTGTCTTGCTTCTGTTTCTAATCTTTATTCAGATACTTTTATAGGGCTTTGCTTAACGAGCAATAGGGTCGCTTGGGACTGGGCGGCTTCGTCCACATCCTGCAAGAAAGCTAATTCGTGCGACGAAGACACTGTCTTCGCACGGGTTAAACCTTCTTGCAGCAGTGTCTTCGTCACCCAGCACTCCAAGGCTCGCCCACTCGCTGACCTGGGAGCGATCTTCAGCGGATGAGTATTCTTTGGAGATAGCCGCTTCAGCGAAAATGTATCCTACGCCGGTAGGGATTCCTTAAGGGATCACGGCTTCGGCGATACTCTCCGCTGGAGACTATCGTACCGGACACTTTCGTGCCAAACCTCTGGGTAGTACCTGAGGTGAACCCGTGGCTGCGCTTCCCCAGGTCAGCTTGTGGGCTTTACCGCCTCTCCATGCAATGGGTTCACTCCTGTGGATCGAAGCCGCCCTGTCTCTTGGGTCTATTATTCTTAAGTATGTTTTGGGGCTTTTTCCGGGCATTCATACCACTACTTAGGCGGAACCATCAGATTGTGAAAGCTGCTGAACACGCCTAATTTCTGCGAAACCTTACCTGAGCCCCTCAAAATTCTGCTTATATTCCACAAGTTAGAACAGCTAAAAAGTGCTCCCCAGAGCCCGACAAAACCGTACCTTGTCAGGATGCTTTTTCAGATCAGAATAATTAATGAAGGCTGTAACAAAACTCAGAACGAGTTTTGTTACAGCCTAAATATTTAACAATTATATTTCTAATCTATTTTACCTTCTACTGAGATTTAAGCCCTCCGCTCTTTTAACCTGACTATGAACCGCCCATGGGAGGGTTTGTTGGCGGCAGCGAGGGGGCATCGGCTTCAGGATTCACTCCCATCTGATTCAAGGATTGCATTAGCTCCGGACTCATGGGAGGCGCTTCGGGATATATAGGAGCCACTTCCGGATTAATTGGAGGCTTTTCCTTATTGCTAAACAAGCCTGTAATCTTACCCCAAATAGAGGTAGCCGTTGACTTTACCGGGCGCAGAAATGTCATCACACCCATAGGGTCTTTAACTTTTAGGATTAAGGGACCATTGGGGGCTTGTGCCAGGTGGGCAGGATTTTCTGCAGAGACTACCACCCGGTCGTAGTGATGAAGGGGGACAGGGCTTTGAAAATGAGCACGATAAACTCCGGTGCCAACCTGACGTAAGGTTCCCACCAAAAATCCGCTCTTCCCTTTTTCATCGACCAGATATGCTGCATATACCCCCGGTTGGCCAAAACCCAGGTAGGTTTGGGGCACGGGCAGATTAGCTATAAGAAGAAAAGTATTATCAGGTGATATCGTTGCCACGCCATTACCGTTTATCCCTGCCTGGGCAGCTTGCAAAATAAGCTGCCTCGCTTGACCTTGATTATAGGGCATCCCTTGATTGTAACCTTGTTCCGGCATGTAACCCATGTTTGGATTAAAACCACCTTGCTGTCCCTGAATCGGACCTTGCCACTGTTTTCCTTGTCCGGGTGGCTGCTTAGCTCCTATGAAACCGCCTCGTAAGTTATGAATTTGTCCATCCTTTTGAAAAACTCCACTGGCTTTGAGTCCTGAACCTAGGGTATTGCGTATCGCACCCGGAGAGTATCCCGAGCCAAATTGACCATTGGGTAATTGACTAGGGAACCCCTGCTGTCCGATGGGCTCATAAGGATTATTAGGCTTATCCCCAACGAACCTCATTATGCTCCCTCCTTTATTCACTTCAATGTGCTTTTATCTCATGATATGATAGTGAGTATTGAAGGGTTCTGAAAGGAGAATTTAATGGCTAAGAAATCAACACCTCTTGCCAAAACAATATCTCGCCGCAGTTTCTTCCAAAAAATTGGCGGTTTTATTGCACACCACTGGCTGCTTAGTTCTGTTCCTGTTGCGGGAGCTGGGGCTCTGGGCTGGGCAGAATTTGATACTCTTTCTTTAAAACTCCAAAAATGGGATCTCTCTTACCCAAATCTGCCCTTGGCTCTAGAGGGAAAAACCATTTGCCAGCTGAGCGATTTGCACCTTGAAAGCTTACGGATTTCTCCGGAAAAAATCCAGCAAAGTGTGATGACTCAAAAGCCTGACCTCCTGGTAATAACAGGGGATATTATTTCAACCAGGACGGATTTGGATAAATTAGCACCCTATCTCAGTGGGCTGACTGCTCCTTTCGGAAATTATGTGGTTATGGGTAACAACGATTATAGTCATTTATCTCGGACTCTTTTGAAACGCTACCTCCAGGAGTTTGAAACCCTGGGCTGGATTCCGTTGCTGAATGATGCCATTTTTCTCAAACAGCTTAATCTTTGGGTTATTGGAATTGATGACCCGGCAACTGCGCATGATGAAGTAGATTTAGCCTACCAAAAGGTGCTATCTGCCCAGTCAACTCTATCCAACTCTCCCTTTCGCTTAGCCTTGGCTCATTCTTCAGATTGCCTGGACGATGTGGCAAAACACGGAGCAGATCTTCTACTTACAGGCCATACCCATGGCGGTCAAATCCGTCTGCCGGGATTCGGCCCGCTAATCACTAATACCTACCTGGGAGATCTAGGGTTTTATGAGGGATATCATGTCATTAATGGAGTACCCTTATATATCAATACGGGCATTGGCGAAAGTATGATTCCTCTCCGTTTTAATGTTCCCCCCGAAATCGCTTTCTTCACCTTGCATCGTGGGAATGAGCAGCCTAAGCATGAGACGGGTTAAGTTAACCGAGTAAATTAAAGAGAGGCCCCAGAACTTTTTGGTTGTGGGACCTCTCTTTGTTTCTGCACTTATTATTGTGCTCATAAAACAGGTATTTTCGAACATTCTCTCTGTTCTCCAAGCCCAGAACGCAGTATGAGACAGCGTGACGTCTATACATAAGTAGAAAAGCAAACTTCCGTTTAAGCGACCGACCCCAGATGGGGCAGTGTACAAGGATGTACACTGCCGCCAGTGAGCCAAGGTCCCTTCTCGCCGTCCTGCAAGAAGGCTAATTCGTGTGAAGACAGTGTCTTTTAAGAAGGGTAACCCGTGCGAAAACATTGTTTTCGTAGGCTACAGGGACACTTGGCCATCCATGGCCTGCGGATGGCTCATCTGGCACGATAGTCTCCAGTGGAGATTATCGCCGTAGGCGGGTTCTTCAAAACAATACTATCGTGCCGAAGGATGAACCCCTCTCCACAAAGCCGGGAGCTTGAACGGTTAGTTTGCTCTGCGAATGTATGACAGAACGATGGCTCATACAAGTCCGCCTAAATACTAAAAGTATGGTTGCCAATCCGTTTGATGACAGTACGACTCTTAATCCATTTGTCCGTAGCTGTTTGTGGGTTGTAGTAAAAGATTGCCCCGTTTGTCGGGTCCAGGCCAGATAGAGCGGCTTCGGCTGCTTTGTAGGCTTGATCATCGGGATCCAAATGAATTTGCCGATCGTCAACCGCTGTAAAAGCTCCGGATTGGTAGACAATTCCTTTGATTGTTTTAGGAAAACGGGGATCCTTGAGTCGATTAAGTACAACCGCTCCGACAGCTACTTGCCCTAAGAAATCTTCTCCGCGAGCTTCTCCGTAGATGACCCGACTCAATAGCTCTACTTCCTCTTTGGAGACCAGACGTCCCAAACCACGGGAGTGAATTTGACTGTTGTCTTTAGGATCAGGGAGCTGGCTAACCTGTTTGTCAACTTTCTTTGTGTCTTGAGATACAATTATCTCATATGTCTGAATATCTGATTTCGGTTGTTCGGAAGACAGTTGGCTTGAATCAGCAACTCTGGACTCTTGTTTATAAACTGTTGCTAACACTGGGATACTTCGTAAGATATTAACCCACCACGGCGTGTCTTCGGCAACTTCTCTTACTTTCTTGTCAGAGATTACCGGGGTAGTTGAAACTGCTACGACTTCCTTTGTATACTCCTTAACATCCCTGGGCTGGAGATACTCAGGTTTTTTGTGAACGATTGGGTTGGGAACCCATAAGGTCTGTCCCTCCCGAATTTGATCAGGACTTTTTATCCGGTTAAATTTTACGAGTTCATCAACCGACGTTTGATACCTTTCTGCTAAATGCCAAAGAGTTTCACCACGCTGAACCGCTATCTTCATGGTAGTTGACGAATTTGCATAGATCCCGTTATTATCATTGTTAACGATTTTGCTCCCGAGTCCTAGAGCAGGATAGATATTGGCCTGCCATAAACACAAACACATTATCCCACATAGGAAAATCGCCAAAGACTTCCGACATCGTCGGTGTGGTAATAAAATAAAAATCACCTCTTGTTATAGACTATTTCTAGTCTTTCCCAATTAAGGTGGGTTTTATAACTACCTGCTTAAATGCTTAATAGTGGCAGAATGCTTTTTCCTTATTTGTCATATGCTACTGTTGCATACATATACTATTATGACTGAGCAAAGATAGATTAGTCTCATCTTTTGTTTTGTCGATTATTGTAAGTGAGGTGAGGTTGACAACTTGAAGGCTTTTATTAAAAACCTATTATTGTCGTTATCTCCCCCTGAAGATCCCCCGCTCAGCGAGGAGGAACGCCTGCTTGCGGAAATCGAAGAAACTAGAGAAAAAATGGAGCACGCCTGGAACCGCTTGGACTATGCGGCTCCAGAATATGTAGAAATTGCCGTACTCGAGCTTCTGCTCGCTGAAACCCAATATGGAATTCTCAACAAACGCTATCGTCTAATGTTAGGGTTAAAAGATGCCTCTTACTTTATTCCCTCCAGGGCCAGAGCTTTATCCACAACTCTAGAGGAGAGCTGTCTAAATCATGCATTTTATAGATCACTTTCAAATCCCTCTAGAGAGAATCCTGCTGTATCCTTACCTCAGTTAACTTCTCCAAATTCATAGAGATTCATCAGAGGATTATTCAGGAGATTTTTCAGAGAGTAGAAAAGCGTGTTAAAAGGACCGTCCCCCTAACACGAAAGCTCCGCCGATTTTCGGCGGAGCTTTCTTTCGGCGGAGCTTTCTTATCTTAGCCCGGTTAATATCACGTCGACCATTGCCTGATGATCTTTGTCCTCTAAGGGTCGTGGTTTTATAAAAATCCTCTGCATACAAAATTGATCCAGAGTACCCATGATACAACAGGTTGCTAATTCGTCATCGAGATCAGGCCGTAATTGCCCTTTGGCCTTGGCCTCTTTAAGCATCTCTTTGTAATACTCGATGATAATTGACTGAGCTGCCATGTGATGGACTCGAATTTCCTCAGAAAGGATTTTAACCTGCATGGCAATATGGACAAATTCCATATGATGGTTTAGAAACTGGGCGAGGAAGTGTGAGCAGTTGAGAATTTTTTCCTCGATGGTTTCCCCCTGATCCATGCTTTCTTTTAAGCCTATTCTAAATTGATCCACACTGAATTTGAGTATTTCTTCAAATAAGCGATCTTTACTTTCAAAGTACTCGTAGACTGTACCTTTACCAATCCCCGCCTCTTTGGCGATATACTCCATCTTTGCGCCGTCGAAGCCGTGTTTAGAAAACACACGGATTGCAGCTTTAAGGATCTCTGTCTGTTTTTCTTCTCTCGACGCCGTGGGTACCATCTCCTTTACACAGATTGTGTTAGCTGAGGCGTGGATTTTTGCTTTTTCTTTTCCTTCTTGTTCTTTCTGGAATCCCGAATATCTTCAAAAATTGTATAGATAACGGGCACAAGAAGTAGAGTTGATAGGGTGGAAAGGGTCAGTCCGAAGATTACCACGATACCCATGGGAGCCATGGTTTCTGAACCTTCACCAATACCCAGGGCCATTGGGATAAGTCCCAGGATAGTTGCCAGAGTCGTCATCATAATCGGCCTTAACCGAATCGGCCCGGCGTTTTCGATGGCCTCTTCCCGTTCTTCCCCCCGCTCTCGACGTTTAATAATATAGTCTACCAAGACAATAGCATTACTAACGGCGATACCTACCAAGAGAATCAAACCAATAAACGAGGGAACACTTAAGGTTGTTCGGGTAATGAATAATCCCAGCATTCCGCCGGAGAATCCCATGGGTAAGGATAGAATAATCGTAAAGGGGTGGAGTAAGGATTCGAACTGAGCCGCCAAAATCATGTAAACCAGCAGAATTGCCAGAACTAAGGCCATGCCCAAATCAGCGAAGGATTCCATAAGCTCTTTATTCTCACCTAAGACTTCATAAGTATAGCCATCCGGCATCTGATAATCTTTTAGCTTTGTTTCGATATCGGTGGTTATACTCCTTAAATCCCGATCAACAATTTGACTGGTAATATGGACAACGCGAGTCTGTCCTGTTCTCTCGATCTTAACCGGTCCCCGTCCGATCTCAACATCCGCCACCTGATTAAGGGGAACCGTTGTTCCTGAGAGGGTGGGAATTGGCGTTTGGCCTAAGTTTTCCAGACTTGTCTTAAAGGTCTCGTCCCCTGTCAGCACCACATCAATCTCAGTTCCTTCATAACGATAGGTGGTTGCAGTGGTTCCGGAAATAGTCCCTTTTACCGCTTGGGAAATCTGAGCTGCCGATAAGCCGAATTGGGCGGCGTTGGGACGGTTAACTTTAACAACGACTTCCGGAACTCCGTCCGTCATGCTTGTTTTGACTTCCCGGGTTCCATCAACCGAGGAAATAATCCCTTGTACGTCCGTACCAATCTTCTTTAGATCCTCCAGCTCTTCTCCTTTAATCGCAATGTCAATGGGAGTTGTTGAACCACCCATTTGCATATTATCCGTTACCGTTACTTTGATCTCAGCACCAGGAATGTCCTTGGTTAGAGAACGTATCTCGTCACTGACCTCCCCGACACTCCTGGACCTTTTGTCCAGATCCACCAGCTGAACACTAAGGGAGCCAGTATTGGCAGTATCCCCTCCCAGGGAAAAACCACCGTTAGTTCCTATTTGGGTAAAGACTGTTTCAATTTCAGATATGCCTGCCAGCTTTTCCTCGATCTTGTTCATGGTATCTTCAGTGTCTTCAAGTTTAGCGCCATCCGGCAAGGTTAGGTTAACTGTCAATTGACCAACATCTGACTCAGGCATGAATTCTGCACCTAAGCTGAGAGCAGAGGCAGCTGACAGCACAAAGATCAAAGTGGCTGTCACCATTACCGTCTTTCGATGGTGTAAGGCATAGTGTAAAAATTTCTTATAGACCCCTTCAATCCGGGCAAAGGCTGCATCAAAGCCACGGCTCATTCCATCAATCAGCCCTTTAATTCCCTTACGTCCCTCGGGAATCTCCCCAGATTTCATAAGCTTAGCAGAAAGGGTGGGAACTAGAGTCAGGGAAACCAGCAGGGAAGCCATCAACGATATGGCGAAGGTCATGGCTAACTCTCGGAAGATTGTGGATACCACGCCCTCCACGAAGACGATGGGGAGAAATACAGCAACGGTTGTCAAGGTGGAGGCGAAGACAGCCATGCCTACTTCTGATACCCCTTTGACAGCAGCTTCATATTTAGAATATCCTTCCTGGCGATGGCGATGGATGTTTTCTAAAGCGACGATATTGTCATCCACCAACCGACCCATTGCCAGGGTCAGTCCGCCAAGAGTCATCATATTGATAGTGATCCCGGCAAAATAGAGAACTGCAAAGGTGGCCATCATAGCAATTGGAATCGCTGTAGCAGTGATGAAGGTTGTTCGGATATTATGAAAGAACAGAAACACCACGACAATTGCTAAGACACCACCCAAGATTGCTTCGTTTTTAACGGTTTTAACGGATTGCTTAATGTCAATAGATTGATCCATAACAACATCGACCTTAAGATCCGGGTATTCTTTAGCAAATGCTTGAACAGTGGCATTGACCTCATCGGCTACTTTAACGGTATTGGTTCCGGATTGTTTTTGCACAGAGATGCTGACACTTTTTTCGGAATTTGCCTTAGTAATGGCATTAACATCTTTATGCACAATCCCTACATCAGCAATATCTTTTAATTTGATCTGTCCGCCACTGGGAAGTGGAATCAAGACATTTTTGATTTCGTCTAAGGATTTAAACTCTCCGGTAGTCCGAATGGTTAGTTTTTGGGTTCCCTTATCTACCTGACCTCCTGGAGAATTTAGATTTTCCGCACCAATCAATTGGGACAATGAACCGATGGTTAAGCCATAGCCATTCATTTTTTCCAGATGGGTTTTGATTTCAACCTGATCTTCAAAGCCACCGACGACAGATACCGAGGCGGCTCCGGAGACCCGTTCCAGCTGAGGCTTGAGTTTATCCTCGGCAATGGACTGCAGTTTAGCTAAGTCTGCGTCATGTCCGCTGATGGTTAAAACCACCACAGGCATGGCATCCAAATCCAGCTTCATAACCATTGGTGCCCCTGCATCATCCGGTAACCGACTCTTAATCTGATCAACCTTCTCCCGCATTTGCAGGGTGGCAAAGTCCATATCGGTTCCGTTTTTAAACTGGGCTATTACGATTGAACTACCCTCAGAGGTTGTGGAAGTAACCGTATCAATATTTTCAACGGTAGAAACCGCCCCTTCTAAGGGATTGGTTATGAGTTTTTCGATCTCTTGAGGCCCGACCCCGGAATAATTCGTCACAACGATGGAAACAGGGATTTCTATGTTCGGCAAAAGATCAATGGGGAGGCGTGTCAAGGAGATACCGCCCAAGAGAATGATAATGAGCATCACCATGATGATGGAGACAGGGCGTTTAACTGAAACCTCTGCTAGCTTCAAGACTCTTCCCCTCCCACAATTTTCACCTTATGGCCTTCGTCAACTAAGGTCTGCCCTTTAACAATTACCTTATCACCCTGATCCAACCCTTTAAGGATCTCAATGTCCACCCCCGTATCCAGGCCAGTGGTAATTTCTTTGGCAGTGGCTTTATCATCGACAACCACATAGACAATGGTCTTTTCGTTTTTCAGAACAACTGCCTCACTTTTGATGGCCATAACGTCCGGCTTTTCATCGGTGGTCAGTTCTACTTTGGCAAACATCCCGGGCTTAATTAAACCATCCAGATTCTCAATTAGTATTTTAATGGGATAGAGCTGGGTTTTGGGGTCGGCGGCTGGGCTGACATTCTCAATTCTTCCAACAAAGCTTTCCTCCGACACTGATGGAACCGTAACCTTGACTTCGTCATTCATTTTTAAACGATTGACTAAGTTCTCTGTGACACTAACTGTGGTATAGACACTGCTGGCATTGGTCAGGTTGACTCCCGCTTGAGCACTGCTGGCCATATTTCCTATTTGAACATTAACCTGAGAGACAACTCCGGCGACAGGGGCAGTGACAACTGCATTGTCTAAGGATTCTCGGGCTTGGGTAAGCTGAACTTCCACTAGATTAAGGCTGCTGTCTGAGGCCTGAACCGTTAATTGTTCAATCTGGCCTGCATAAGAGGATTCTAATTCTTGAAGACCTAACTCTGCCTGATCCAGTTGAGATTTTGAAGCTGCACCTGCATCATAAAGAGCTTTAGTATTGGCCAGGGTCTTTTTCGCGTCGGCTATTTTTTCTGCGGCTATGGCTTGAGTTCTTGCCAAAGAGGACTTTGCACTTACCCACTGTTCTTTGCTATTTTGGTAGCTGGCCTCAGCTAATTGATAAGCTGTATTCAGATCTGTGGTTTCCAGAGTAAACAAGACATCTCCTGCCTGAACTGTATCCCCTACTTTGACATTCACAGACTCAACCTTACCTGCCATCTTGGGAACTACTGATACATCTGTCTCAGATGATATTTTCCCACTCAATATCGCAGTATTGATAAGCGTCTTGTGGCCGGCCATTTCCACCTCTACCGGTATGTACTTTTCTTCGACAACGGCAACGGGTTTATTTCCGCTGCACCCGGTCAACACTCCAAACGTCATCAGCGCTACGAGTAAGATCCGAACCTTTCCCATGTTCCTAATTTTCTTCAACGCCTATCTCCTCCACTTTGCCCATAAATTCTCAATCTTTTCAGAACCGACTGTTCGGTCACTTAATTAGTTATACCTTGATTAGCTTTGAAAATCAAGCTATCCAGGAAATAATCCTTTAAGAGCAGAGGTTATTTCCCAGATAAATAAGATAAAATCCAATAGTATTACTATTGGATTCATTAGACCTGGGCTTAACATTTTTTAGTATTCTGCATATGCTTTATTTAAACAAAAATTCATTATTAGTCTTCATAGTTTTGTCTTTAATGTCTTTAATGTCTTGACAGCCTTCAGCTATCTGATGATTCCCGGCTTCGTCTGCGAATGTCCTGCCATAGGGCTGTCAATTGCTTAAACCGCTCTAAAAAAGTAACAATAAAATTCAATGGGTTCTTTCTCATAGAGTCTAGTCCGACTGCTACTTCATTGATTGTTCCGCCAACTTGTTCACTGGTTTGTTTTACCACGGCGGTGACTGACTGAATATCCGCCAGCAGATAGGGCAAATGGGCATTAATATCCCGCACTGTCTGCTTTGCTTCATCCGTCAGCTTGCGCAAGGAACGTACCCAAAGCATTACTTCAATTCCGATTACCCCTAAAATGATGGTCGCCACAAGAGCACATACTTCATAAATCATAGACCCACTCCCACTCGGTTTCATATGAGTTACGGTAAATCTTTAATTGCTGTACCATAGTCCGGATCAGTCGGGCTTAGCTTGTTCATTTCTGTTACTCGCTTGTTGACTTGAATGGACTGGATCCTGGAGGTTCCACTGATGTCAGCACCCCTCTGAACTGTCTTGGCAATGGCCAAGCCCCCCTCTTGCAGGGTTTGGCCTGAAACTCCAAGAATGTCAGGATGAATAACCAGCCAATAGGTGGTATCCGGGATCAACTCAGCCTGAGGGATCACTTGCAAACCTGAAGTTCCTATATGTTCAAGTGTTGTAGGCGTTCTCTCCCCTGTGCTGCTATTGATCAGCTCAATGCTTGAGCTATTTACAGTCTGCCAATCAATATCTCCGGAAAAATTTACGGTGAATTTTTTATCTAAGGGAATATCCGTTAATTTCGCAACTTGACGATAGTTAGAAAAATAGTGGATAAAATTCATAGACGATTGGGTTTCTTGTGGAGTGTTGGCCGCAACTCCCGATAATTCTCCCCAGGCTTCCCAGTAGTCATCAGTCCTGGCCATTTTAAGCGCTTCATTGGAGTCTGTTAGCATAAGCTCTGCAGCCTTGAGAGGATCTGAATGTTCAATTACTACATTGGGGCTAACCCCGACTTGATCAATTTCGTGACCCAGAGGGGAATAGAAATGATCAACGGTCATCTTCAAGACACCACCACTTCGGATCGGAAACATGCTTTGAACCGTACCTTTGCCATAGCTGGTAGTTCCAACAATAGTCGCCTTCTCATGATCCTTCACCGCTGCACTCAAAATCTCTGAGGCACTGGCACTGTTTTCATTGACCAGAAAAACAATCCGTTCCTTAATTCTCCAGCCCGGATCTTCAGCCTCAATGGGATGAAGTACTCCGTTCCGATCTTTAACCTTAACTGCAACATCCGATCCGATAAAGTAACCCGCCAACTCCATTGCCGAACTCAGATATCCCCCACCGTTATCCCGCAAGTCAACAATCCAGCTATCGACATTTTCAGCTTTTAACTCTTTGGCCGCCACCTCAAATTCTTTAGGTGTATCGCTGCCAAAGGAATTCAAATCCAGGTAGCCAATATGTCCATCCAGGACTTCGCCGGTCACTGTGGGCTCAGAAATCTCTCGGCGCGTAACCTTCAAATCTCGGGTCTCTGTCTCACGCTTGACCCTAAGCTGTACTGAACTCCCATCCGGTCCTCTGAGTATGCTTACAGCCTCTTCTGAGCTAAGCCCGGCTAAAGATTCCCCAGCAGCGCGAATAATCACATCTCCCGACTTTAACCCCACCTCTTCAGCAGGCGAGCCTGGAATAACCCCTAGAATCTGAACACCTTCAGGGATCATCTCAATGTGAATCCCAATTCCCGAGAAACTTAGGTTAATACTGCCGACGAACTCTTGAAACTCCTCTTCAGTAAAATACCTTGTATGAGGGTCTCCCAGCCTTTCCAGCATCTCATCCACTGTTGGAGCATTTAAGACATCCTCTGACACCTGATCGACATACTGATTTTTTAGAAGTGTACGGACTTCCGTGAGAACTCCACTATCAGACGCCAAAACCGACGCTGAATTGCTCAGCACCAGCAATAGGATGAGCATTAAGTTTAAAAGAATCTGACCGGCTGCTTTTTTCAGTAATTTTTTCTCAAATTTTTCTTTAAATGTTTTCTTAACAAATAAAACTGGCATGGTTTAATATTATCTCCTCTCCAGGTTGCCTTTTTGTTAAAGCTTTATGCGTATAGATTCGACGCTTAAGCGAATTTACCTTCGCCTAGGCAAAACTTCTTCCAATGCACAAAAATGCCCCCTCTAGTTATATCTACTAAAGAGAGCATCGTTACATGCTTATTTGCCTATTTAGATGTTTCATTTATATCGCCTTTCGTTTTGTAATTACCTCACCGATGGCATTGATTGTACCTTCCACATTAGCTACCGAATGCCTAAGATTATCTATCTCAGCTCGATGGACTTGCTGGTTGTGTTCTATGGCTTTTACGACTAAATAAATCTCGTCTTGTCTAGATTCCAGATGATCCACTCGTGACTCTAGGCTATCAAGTCTTGACTCTATTCTATCTAACCTTACCTCTATGTTCCCCAACTTATTGAGGATAAGTCCAAACATCTCTTTGATCTCATTCTCCATTACTTCACCGCCTCTCTTCAAAATTATACCATTGCCTGTCCGCTCTAACAAGACAAGTTCTAATATCTAAAACCCAAGTTGACTCATTCTGCTAAAACTGAACATCGTGACTTCCGTGAAATAATTACCCACACTGAACTAAATTAGAACACCCACCTAAAGAAGTGGGTGCCCTATCAATCAAAGGAAAAGGCTTGCACAACCCTTTCCAATGTTAATTCTATTACTATCCGTTTCTCTTAGGGTCTCTGCCTCTTTGAGGCCCTGCAGTACCGCGGAAGTCGTTGCTTTTTCTTCTTGACCAGGTATCCACCTTTTGGCCATAGTTATCTCGTGGATAGCTGCCATGAGGTGGTCTGGCGTTGCCCATATTTCCCATACCTCTGCCGCCGCTTCCCATACCCCTTCTTCGGGCAGGAGCTGCTTCAGTCAGCTTTACTTCAACATTATCCGGTTCTTTAGTGATAATCTTGAGAGCCGCTGATAAAAGTGTGATGGAATCATTTTCGGCGAGCAATTCTTCAGCAACGGATTTGTATTTTTCGATATCTTCTTCTGCAATAACCCGCAGGATCTCGTTCATGGTTAAACGCTGTTGACCTTGTACTGCTTCAATGATCGTAGGAATGGGTTTGCGGACGATTCTCCGCTTAATCACGGATTCGATCAAACGCAGCATCCCTATCTCACGTGGAGTGACTAAGGTGATGGCCAAGCCTGATTTTCCAGCCCGACCGGTTCGGCCAACCCGATGGACATAGCTTTCCGGATCCTGAGGAATATCAAAGTTGAAGACATGGGTCACTCCGCTAATATCTAGACCTCGAGCTGCCACATCCGTGGCAACCAATACTTCGATGGTGCCATCTTTAAATTGTCTTAAGACGCTGTCACGCTTACTTTGAGTTAAGTCACCATGAATTCCTTCTGCCGAATAGCCACGTTTGCTTAAGGCTTCAGATAGCTCATCAACCCGGCGCTTGGTTCTGGCAAAGACAATGGACAAATCCGGGGATTGAATGTCCAAGATACGGGATAAGACATCGAACTTTAAGCGTTCAGTAACTTCTACATAGTGCTGCTCAATATCTGATACTGTAACACCAGTAGCCTTAATGCTGATCAGCTGAGGTTCCTTCATAAAGCGTTGAGCAATATTTTGAATCTGGCGCGGCATTGTTGCTGAGAAAAGTAAGGTTTGACGTTCCTCCGGTACTTCCTTGAGAATAGTTTCAATATCCTCTAAGAAGCCCATATTTAACATCTCGTCTGCTTCATCCAGGACAACGATCTTGATGTCATGCAGGCGAATGGTCTTTCTTCTCATATGATCCATCAAACGTCCCGGTGTAGCAACAATAATGTGAGGTCTCTTCTTAAGAGCGCGAATTTGCCAGTCGATACCTTGTCCCCCGTATATAGGCAAGGCATGAATGCGTTTAAACTGTCCGATCTTGTTTAATTCCTCGGCAACTTGAACTGCTAACTCACGAGTAGGTGCCAGAACAATCCCTTGAATATTCTCGGATTGCCCCATAATTCTCTCCACCAAAGGAATTCCATAGGCTGCTGTTTTACCGGTACCGGTTTGAGCCTGTCCGATCAGATCCTTTCCTTCCATCGCTGAAGGAATCGTCTGTTCTTGAATGGGTGTCGTTTCTTCAAACCCCATGTTGATAATCGATCTCATAACTAATTCGCTTAAATTTAAGTCTGTAAATGTCGCCAATACTTTCATTCTCCTTTATTTCTTTATATCTCTAAGTTTTCCAATTGCGTCCTTATCTATAACTGCGAATCAACCTATAAATAAATTATCTCTATCTATCTTTTACGCCGTAACAGAATATCCGTGATAGCGTGTGAGTTCCGCCAACGTGGGAATAGACGCTTTATAGCACCAACTACATATTATATCATAGATATTGAACTATAGGAAGTCCAAAGGATTTCACATATTTTCTGACACAATAAAGGATCTCCGCGTCCGGAGATCCTAATTGCGCAAGTCATTTGGTTCAAATGGGTCTAACTGACTTACAAAATTAAATTAGCACTAAAAATAACGAAAGTCAAGATAAATCCACAGATTCGGGGTCAGATTGTGGATATCTGCTCATTTTTTTAATTTGAAAGGGCCATTCCTTTTAAAAACCAGTCATAATTGCATTTTGCATTAAACAAATCGATTTGCTTCGTTTTGACTGTATTTTCTTGAGCAAGATAGTCTTTTTTTGCGTCATCCATCTCCAACTGTGAGATTATCCCTAGTCCTTTCTTTAATTGCGCTTCAGAAAGATCAACTTTTTTATCTTCTAGCATTTGTTCAGCCAACTGAAGATCGCTCTGTAATTCTGCTATGTTATCAGTCATAGTCTGATAGCTTAGTCTAACCTTATCTTTTAGCTGAGTAAGCTTTAAGTTTGAATTTGTTAAATCGTAATTTGCTTTTTTATACGCCTTCGATGAACCAATATCCTTTTTTGCTCTTTCAACTGCTGCTTGCTGAGTTATAATCTGAAGTTCCTGTAATTTTATAGCATAGCTATTCTCAAGGGCCTTTTTCAGATCAGCATCTTCGTCTGCATTAAACTCTTCATCAGCAGTATTGACGCTTCCAATGCTAAAGGTATTCTCTTGATCATTCAACAAATTGCTAAACTGACGTTCCAAGGCAAGTTGTTGAAACTTTATACTTTCAAGTTGGGTTTGCAAATCAACTATTGTAGTTCTAAGATCATTCACGCTATTATGAGAAATCATCCCCAGGCTCTCTTGCAATTCAAGTGCTGATAATTTCTTCTCCAAGTTTCCTATGTTAGTAGTGATCGACGAAATTGCCGAATTTAGCTTGTCATAGTTGATAAATATTCCTTGTGCAGATAGCACTATCGAGTCATTACTCATTTTATTTTTAAGATCAATTATAGCCTCTAAAGTCGGACGGTCAACTAAACCTCTCTCCGCTTCTTTTAGAGCATCGAGTAATGCACGTTTTACAGACAAGATTGCTGAGATCTGAGTGGGGTCACTCGCCTGATCCCTTTGGCCATTTACATTATCCAGATCATCTTCTAAGTCTTTTATCGTTCTCTTTAAATCAGAAAGATCAACTTTATCTTTTAGGCCAGAGTTCTCATTAATTTGAATATCAATATTGTGCTCAGCTATTGCACCCTCAATATCTTCAAAATTAATCACCTTCGAGATTGTGGTATCAGCAAAAACCATCATTGGTTGCCCTAAAAGTAACATGGTTGATAATATGGAAATTCCTAATATTTTTTTCATATGTAAACTTCCTTTCTTTTACCTATGTGCATATTTTAGTTTACACATTTTTCAATGTCAATTGGAATAATAGGTTCCTTTGTAACTATTTGTGAGAATTCGAATATACAAGGGAAGCTATTAATACACCTTCCCTTGTATTTCTACTATTTCAGGGTTGTCTGCTTAATCAGTTTCCCTTCTTTTACAATAATTATATCAATAGTTCTGTCAGGATATTTTTCTTTAATCACCGTACTGTATTTCTCTATAACTTGATCAGCTGTCAACTCTTGCTCATTATTGACCACAATATCAACGTTTACAGCACGTTGCTCTCCTTCTACCACTTGAACCATGACACTTTCAATTCCCTTTTCTGCCTCTAGCTGTTTAGCTAGATCTTTATCACTCTCTAACTTAGTATCAGGTTTCTTTTCTTCAACTTGTGTTCCTTGATTGGGTTCGTTATCCTGTTGGTTTGAATTATTAGTTGAACATCCAGTTACCATAAAACAGATTATCAATATACCGAGAAGCCTTAACCACTTAAACTTAAACATCTTAATTACCCCTTTGCCCTTATATATGGTAGATACTAGCAGATGAAAAGTATAATGTAAAGTAAAAGTAGCAGTTCTACGACTATTCCCTGACTGGAGTAAATGGCCTCACGTTAAGCGAAGCCTTCTACTCTCAATTCTAAGCTTAAGATTCTAACACCTTAATATTCCAACTTGATAAATCGATATTGCTGCCTTGTTTAACGGAGTCAAAATTAAATGTCCATAATAGTGCCTTAAACGGTTCAATGGTTATGTTCTTAACATCGAATATCCCGCGAGCTAACTCTACCTGATTAACATCAATAAAAGCTAAAGGTATTTGCTCCAAGACTATTGGCTTATCGGTAGTGTTCCGGATTATAACTGTAGCTAAAAGATTATTTTCTGTTGTCAGTTTTGCACATAAGGGAGAAAAATCTGCTTCTCCACGCTTTATCGGCGGAAGTGTTTTTAGAATCCGTTCCAATTCTTGTTTTTGGTTTAGTGAAATATTATCGGGAAGGTTTTGGTACTTTATTTCAATACTCTGTGGGCGGTTAGCTTGCAGATCAAAACGCACTTGACAGTCTTCAGGAATATCTGGTGAATATACATTTTCCGGAAGAAAGCGAACAACACAAGCCTTCATAGTACCACCAGCTACTGTCCCGATTGTCTCTCCACCAAAGGTTTGCCGCGCCAGTATCTTCCTGTCAGAATCAAGTAATACTAAAGGCACTTTGTTGAACTTTGCCTTCTGTCTATAGCCATTACCAATAAAGAAGCCCATCATAAGACCCCCGGCATCAGACGAAACATTTGAAAAGTGAATGGTGACCCGACCTTCAGTTACTAATGGTAACTCTTGATCATTCTGACCTTCCGAATTCTCATCTAATGGGCTTGCCTCGACAATATCATTTTCAGAGAATTCAACATCTAGTTCTTTACCTTTAAAAATTTTTGGGAAATTCAATATCATAATTTAATCCTCCAACTGTTAATACTCGCGATTATTATTTTCTCACATATTAGGTCATTTTACCACACAGAAATGTAATTGCTCATTTTATCTAACCACTTTCACCAATTACACAGTTTCATATATGCAATCATTCTATTGGTTTTAAAGCCATGTCATATTGTTCATGTAATCTCCCCTCAAAATAGGCGTAAGCATACTTCGAAGCGGTTCAGATATATCTCTCAATCTTTGATTATCGATTTTCAATATGTCTACAGTATCTAGCTTTAGTTTGTCAGCCAATTCCGATGCTGTAAGGCTCTGATTCTTTCGAAGTTCTTTTACTGTTTTCTTAGTTTTAAATTCCAATCCAAAAAACATAGATATCCCCCTTCTTACAAACACTCCGCCTGGAAGGCTATTAGCTACTTACATATATTATTTAATTCTATTGGCTTTTAGCGAATACTACAATACTATTTTATACACGAATGCACCTGATTGAGCTCCTCTTTTCGTATCCGCGAACAACTATCATTTCCTTATATTAACAAAAGTTCTAGTGAGTTTTTCGCTCGTTGTCCAAAACATTGGATTAGGAGCGTTATGCCTAGGTAACTGCGTAAGCGGTGGCTGAAATAGCGTTCACCCCAAAAATGTTGGCCTCGACTTTCATTAATTGAAAATCGGGGCCGACTTACGTTCTTTGAAAAATCCTTCACTTGCGGCATCCTTGATGTACTTATATTGTTTGCAGATCAACTTCCCACTTTTTCTGGTTAAGAAAATCCAATCATCCATCTTTCTATCAGGACGATATATATTGCAATATCCTTGAAACAGTTTTATTACATCTTTGGAAATCGGTGTCACTCTGTACTTTCGCCCTTTCCGACTATGTAATTCAGAACCAGCGCCTGTAATGACAAAGTCTTTATTTTCAAATCCAGAATTTCCTGGTTTCTACATCCGCTGTCATAGTGTAATACCAGATAAAATTTATCACGTATACCGGATTTCTTCTTAATATCCGGTTGCCCCAATACAAGTTTTATCTCCTCAACCGATAGATAATCCAATTCATCTTCTTCGGATCCGCTTCCTTTGCAATCTGCTGGATAAATCAGTGTTCCGCATATGCTATCATGTCAGACGACATCAGGTAATTGCAGAATTGTCTTATATGCACCAGACGCTGGCTGCGTGATGCAGTACCATTGCCTCTTTCTCCTTTTAGTCATGGGGCGAGTTTTTTATACGCTTTGCAGCAGAAAGGTATAAACACTGTTGATGCGATTACAGAATCGGCTGTATTCTCCGTTTTCATAGTCGAGGACGACATTACGCGCCGAAGCTGCTCGTACAAAAAGGACATCTCAGCAGTTTTCAAAGCCTGTATAAGAGAGAACCCTGACTGTCCGGAACCGCTCACGAGAATATTGGCTTACCTACCTGAACTACGCGAACGACGCAAGAACATTGCCATACGTCACCCGATTCACTTGAAAAGTATCTGAGGGCCGACTTTAATCATCTCAAGAAGTGCGCAATCAGTATAGAACGGTTCAATGCCTGAGGGGGTGTTTGGGAATGAGTGAGTCTACATCCTTCCTTGCGCCGCTCATGCGGGCGTTTGTTTACTATCGGAAGGCTTCCGGACGCTGGAATGAAGCCAACCGACACAAGAGCGGTGTTGCACGTTTCACAAAGGCGTTCTCGTTCATCAAGAGTACAAATACTTTTAACCATGAGGTATATCCTTCAAAAGTTCCTTACGCTGACCTTTGAATTTCTTTTTTCGGTAACCCTGTACTTCCTTAAGATCAGGCTCTGGCGCCAGTGGATCCGCTTGGGTTTCAACCTCATCAAAAAGAGACATCTGCCCCAAAGCAAGGGACGATGTCTTCTCGGTACTTCTGCCGAAGAGCTTGCGAGTCAAATAGTCAACACTATCGTGGAGTCGTTTGTTTTTTTAGCTCCAGTTCACCTATGCGTTTTTCGAGTAGGATTACCTGCTCTTCTGCACTCATGAATTCAGTTCCTTTAGCGTTTCCTACTGGTTTCGCTTTACCACAAAAATGTACAAAATCCAGCATTGATGTGCGTTTGATGGACTTTTTTCCGCTAAAAAGAGGCCGTAATATTAATCTTTTTTACAGCCTTAGATAGGTCTATAGAGAGACCGTCAAGAAGCCATCGGAATACCTGGGAGGCGATGGAGCCAACGGCTTCGACACTCATTGGCCATTGAAACCGTCCGCTTTCCAGTCGTTTATAAAGGTGACTGAATCCATCGCCTTTTCAGGGCTTTGATGGCGGTATGGCGTTTATTGCAAAACAAAATCAGCGTCGTGCCGGAATAGGGATCCAGCTTAAACTTTAGGGCCACCATCGCTGTTAAGTCCGTAATTTGTCTCCTGAAATCCGTATATCCAAGGGCAAGATAAATATGTTCAACATGATCGGCCATATGCTGGATCATTGCTTTCGCAAAACCTTTACCAGTTCCGCTAAGGTTGCAGGATTAAAACCATCGGGTATACCAATACAGTAGCCTCCAAACGATAAGAAAAGTTTCGCCTTAAGCGAGGTTGTTTCTTTTGTACTGTTTTCGCGTTTAGGGAGGAGAACCACTTCCACAAAGGGATTATCTCCTGACTCAAGCTGTTCCTGAAGTTTAAACTTTCTGACCCAATAATGATAAACTGTTATCTTCAGCCCGTTTTAACGCACCAATTCTTGATACTCAGCCCACTTTGGCAGCATTCTTCAATGCGGTCTCGCTAACATTGTTCTAGGGCTAAATCACCAGCCATAACAAAACCTCCTGGCTTCTAATATTCACTGTTGTTAACAGGATACCAAAAGACAGAAGGTTTTTACGAGTCGCTATTTTATCCATCCACCGCTTACTGTTTTTTACGCCCTCTCCAGATACAGAATCAGAATAAGAACAACCCCTTTGGATTCCTCCGCCAGGGTTGTTCTTCGTCATCTAAAACCGAATTTCTAAAAGCTCAGTTTAGATTATTGACCTTTAACTGTTACAACAAACACTTTTGTAACTGATACTGTATCATCTAGGTCTGATGTGATAGTTGCTGTTAAAGTAACTTGTACGTCAGCACCATTAGGTCTTGTTACTGCACCATTATTAGCTAATACAGCTGTATTACTTGATGCCCAAGTAATAGTTGTATCAGTGGATGCACCAGCTGCGGCCAGAGTTAAGTTAACTGTTACACTGTTAGCATCGTCTGCTCCACCGAAACCTAATACTAAGGCAGTTTTGTCAGATGCTACATCTATTGCACCTTGTAGATTATCCATTTTAGCTAATAAGCCATTTAACTTAGTTACGTTAGTTGCTTTTACAAGAGCTTCTTGAGCATCTGTTAATGCAATAAATTGAGTATTTGCAGCGTTAATAGCGGCTGCATCTCCAATTACTGCACTTGTAACTGCTGGCAATGCTTCAATTGCTGTATCTACTGCACCTGCCGCTGCTTGATTAGCTGCAGCGTCTGAACCAGCTTGTAAAGTTGCAATCTTAGCTACTAACTCATTTAACTTGGTTAAGTTAGCTGCTTTTACAAAGTCTTTTGTTGCTGGTGCTAAAGTATCGTAGCTAGCTTTTGCAGCATCAACAGCTACTTTATTTGCAAGTGTAACACTTGCAGCTGCTGGTAATGCCTCAATTGCAGTGTCTACAGGATCTGCGAGAACTTGAACGCTTGCTACTTCAGTACCAACCAATGATGTCACTACTCCACTAGTAACTGCGATATTTTTAACTTCGTCATTTGAAGCTAAAGCTGTAAAGATTGCACTATCGCCAACTGCTATAACACTGCCTTTTGATGTCTTAAGGGCCGTAGTTGCACTTAATACATAAGGAGTATTATCAACATAAAGCACTTTATTTCCAGCGTCTTCAAATGTTACTACACCTGTAGGTGTGGTAGGAGTGACAGCTGCACCATCTCCGATAACAAATAACTTAACAAATGATGTATTTTTTGCATCTAATACTACAGTCACATTTGTCTCGCCACGAAGATCAGTTAGGCTCTCTTTAGTGATGTCTGAGGTATCGGTAGCATCAAGTACTAAGCCGTTGTCAGCAAGTTTGTACTTAGTGCCATTACTTAACGTTACTGTTTTGTTACCGACGTCAACACCATTACTAGGAACGCTTACTGTGGATACACGGCCAGAGTAGTTGCTGTCAATATCGTGACCAGTTCTAGCAAATCCCTTGACTAAGTTCATATTATCTTCGTCAAACTCAAGGATTACTACTTGACCTTTAACGATATCGTCAGCTCTAACATCATCCACTTTTATTGTTTTTAGTTCTCCACCAGCATATACAGTGATACTATTAATTTCTTTATCCGTATTACGAAGAACTTTAGTAACTACTGCTTCGTCATAAGACATATCGTCACTGGTTGTACTACCATACCAAATTGCTACTACCTCAGCATCATCATTAAAGATGTAAGATCCACCATCAATTTCAGCACCAGTGTAGTCCCCGAAATTCGATACGATGTAATCGTCAGCATCAGTATCTTCTTGGTCTTCAGTTGCATCAAACATAATTGTGCTCGAAGTTAACTTCTTACCATTAATATACTTATCGCCAGCTTCAACGGAATTACTTGGAGTGATAGCACCTACACCCACTAAACCTGATGAACTACTGAAGAATTCGAGTTCTTCAATGTTACCATTATCATCTAAGTGAAGCTTGACTAAGCTACCAGCATCACCTGCAACATCGGTACCAGTAAACATAACTTGAACATCTTCATTAGCCAGAGTCTCATTATCATTTAATGTGATACCAGTTATAACACTGCCAGACTTAACGAAGTTCACATCCCAATCGCTTGAACCGTCAACATCAATGTCATATTCTTCACCATCAATAGTAATGGTATCCAAATCTTCTAAATTCATGTCAAATGAAAGTTCATCCGAGTCTTGGGTCAAAACTTCAATCTCAACTTTGTCTCTAGATGTTGTATAACCTAGAATATCCTTAGTCAAGACTGCAACTTTTGAATTACTTTCTACATCTGCTAAGTCCCCACTGATATAAATCAAGTTACCAGCATAGTCGCCGTAAAGTACTACGTCACCAGCAGCTTGAAGCTCTTCTGCTGCATCAGAATCTACATTGTCAACTTCGCCGTCTTCATTAATGTAAACAGCCGTTCCATTATTATATTCGAATGCATCAGCGTCATAAACATAGTCGTAGGTCTCTCCATCTACTTCGATGGCATCATCATAGACTTCTTCAATCGCACCAGAGGCAATCTTATTATTCAGAACTACAGCATAACCATCTTCATCATCAGCGTCCTCGCTGTAGAACAATAAATCACCTTTTTCGAGATCATCAACAGCAATTACTTTACCATCTTTTACTATAGTAGCATCTTCAGCGTCGAATCCGCCGCTTCCATCAATGCCAACAACTTCTTCGTCATCGATTGAATCAACAACCAAGACATCTTTTAAAGAATATGCACTAACGAATTCGATGTCTCCGGAAGCGTCAAAACCAACTTTAGCAAAGTTAAACTTCTCATCAACGAAGTCAGCAATATCTTCCTCTTCGCCATCTACATAGAAAGCAAATTTTTCTTTAGAAGAAGAGCCGTATGTTTCTTCAGAGATATCATATTTTTTATCTTCTCCAAGAAGTTTGATCTCATCCGTATCGGTCACTTCGATTGAATCAGTTACTCCTGTTGTTGTCAAAATCTTATAGTTAACTAATTCATTATCTCCGTTATACCAAACTTGGACGAGTTCACCCATTGCAGCTTGATAATCAAATTTAACATCATCAGGCACATCTAAAGTTACTTTTCCGCCGGCATTAGTGCCTTTATCAACATAGCATACGATTTCTTTATCGCCTACATTGATATCCTGCACACGGACTTTAAAGGAATACGGACGATTAAAAGTAGCAGTTAGAACTGACCCATTTGCATTTACTGTAACAACATAGTCTTGAAGGTATTCAAGTACTCTCTCGGCATCATCTTGCGCGTATAATTCAACAGTCGCAGTTAGGCTGTTAGAAGACATCTGTACATCTTTAATACCATAACGTGCCATTGTATCAGCGTTTTTCACTGTAATGTCTGAAGTTTGAAGTCCATATACAGGTTTACTGAAAACAATTTCAAGATACTTGTTAGTATCATCAAGTGCAGATACTGAAACGATTTCCAACTTGTTGGAGTCAGGTGTAACTGCACCAGCAGCAACTCCAGCACGAACAGTTTCAGGAACAACGAATTCGCCACCGAGAGCAGTTACAACAGCATCAGCATTCTGGCTGTGTGTGAAAGCAGCTACAGCAGGAACGGTTTTTCCGTCAGTAAGTACGATAGCGGATTTAGTTTGAGCTGCAAGTGGTGCACCTGCAAGAGCATCAATACCGGTTACACCGTTTGCAACATAAACATTCTCAAATGAGAGGGCAGCAGCAAAATCTTGAATAACTTGGTTATTAGTGTCATAAGCAGTCATGCCAGCGTGGCGAGTTGCGCTTGGAAGTCCAGCTACTACTGCATCACTGATAACGCCTGTTCCACCGATAACATCACTTGATGTAACACCAGCACTTGCTAAGTAAGCAGCTACGCTAGCAGGAAGAGCATCTCTGTCAGTTAAGAGGATTGGCTCATTTGCAGCAGAAGCAACTGCAGCAATGGAAAGTGCGTCTACAACAGTGTTAGCAATTGCAACTTTGGAAAAACCAGTCATTTTCTTAGCGATATTGACGGATGTTTCAGCGCGGTCATATCCGCCGAGAGCAACAACTTCGATACCCATTCCTTTTAACTCATCAATAACACCTTGTTTAATAACAGCGGTTCCGCTTGTTACATAGACGGTTTTAACTGCGAGTTTAGTAAGTTCAGCTTTAGTAGCAGCGTCGAGAGTGTTTCCTGCTCCGGTTAATAGAATAGGAGCTTTCAAAGAAGCTGCGAGCGGTCCAGCAGTTAATGCATCAACCATACCATAGGAAGTGGAGGAAGCAAGAATTGCTGATCCAGTGTAACCTGTTTGCTCAGCGATTTGAACTGCAGTTTGTTCAGCAGTTACACCAGCAAGACGAGTTGGAACTGGTGAAGCAGCGAAAACGTTAAAAGGAACCATGCTTAATGACATACCTGCGATAGCTAAGGAAGCTAAGGCTTTTTTAGTTTTCTTCATGTAGTGAATTTCTCCTCTCGTAATTGGATCTCTTTCTTTTGGAAAATGAACCATCTCTCTGTAACTAGGACGTCTTTTGGTCGCCCCTCACCCCCTTAAAATGTGTAGCACAATCTTTAGACATTGCGCAATATCTAAAAGCATCCACAGAATAAGCGGGAGCGTCCCCCCAAGGATGACGGTGTTCATCCCTCCTGTGGCGTACCATTTAGAACGCATAGGAAATGAAGAAACCACAAAAAGGTCTATATTAGCTATATATATTCTTCACAATAGCCAATATTCCTGCTTGCTGTCCGATTTTTTTTATAAGGAACTTGCGCTGGCATTTCCCCTCGGACAAGTTTCCAATGTTACTTGTCTTAGTTTACACTAAAACTCAATAGTTTTCCACCTTTAGTCATAAAATATACATAACTTTAATGGAATAAAACGAGTATAGCATAAAATTTGACTCAAGTTGTGAGCATTTTGTGGAGTTTCTACAAATAATTCATTGACCTTGCAGAGTACGTTACAAATTTAACATGCTTTGTCTGAAGAATCAATGCTTAATTTTGAGGCATACTAATTAGTTGCTTAGAAACCTTTATAGCTGAGAATTCCTTGATATATACCTTGGGCCGCAGTTCTTTGAAACTCTGATGAACCGAGAAGTATTTCTTCGCTTGGGTTAGATAGGAAGCCAAGTTCAACCAGAACCGCCGGCATTTCTGTATTCTTGATGACATAAAAGGCTGCATCTTTCACCCCTCGACTGGGCAAGCCGATTGCCTTGACCAGATCAGCCTGAATGCTTTCTGCTAAGGCTTTAGATTGAGGAGACAATGGGTTGACCGAGCTATAATAGGTTGTTGTTCCGGAAGCAGCAGGGTTACTGAAGGAATCGTTGTGCAGGCTGATAAACAAATCCGCCTTGGAGTCGTTGGCTATTTTAGTTCTGGCTTCAAGATCAGCCCGTTCTGAATAGACCCCCTCTGCCGGTGTGACATCAGTGCTGCGGGTTAAGATGACGTGAGCCCCTGCTGACCTCAGTAATGCGGCCAGATTAAGTCCCACAGGCAAAGTGTTATTTTTCTCAAGGGTTCCTGATGAACCCGCAGCACCCGGATCTGGGCCGCCATGTCCCGGATCAATGACGATGGTCAGATCCGCCAAGAGATAAGGTGGCTGCTCAGAACCTTCCAGCATCAATTTCACTTTGTCTGTGATTACTGCCACTCCGCCGATGATTACAACTTGAAGGGGACTTTCTGACGGTCTGGACAAAACAGAATAGGTGGGCCCCGGGAGATTTGCCCTTTGGGTCATAACAATACCTGCGCGGCGTTTTGCTGCTAAGCCGCCCGCTGCCAGAGCATCCGGAAAGTTCTCGCCGGTTACTAAATATGCTGTTTGAGAGGATAAGGCATCCCTGGCAAACTCATAGATTTCTGCAGAGGTTTCATAGCGGTCGTTGCCAAAAATTCGTTGGACATTTCTCAAGCTGCCTAAGGTTGCAGACGACACCACGGCTTCTCCGCCGACGACAATCGTCTGCAGATCCCCTTCCTCTTGCAGATCCTCAAGTGCTTGCTGAGTATAACTGGGCATCTCTTTGGATTTTGTCAGAAAAATGGGGGTCTCTGTCACACCTGCATAGGCTGATATGGAGAGTGCATCGGGAAACTGTTCTCCGCTTGCCAGAATGACTTCTCCCTTAGCCCCTACCCGTTCGGCGACCTTTTGGGCTGTTTCGTATTGATCATACCCATAGATTCGTTCGGGCTTGTCTAAACCTGCTTTCAGAATATCTTGCTCCACCTTTTGGCTAAGAGCAGCCACTCCCCCTAACAGAATAACTTTCTGGGCACCCAATCGTTTAATTTCTGCCATAACTTTGGCATCTACCCCACCGGTTGGGGTCAGCAGAATAGGTGCGTCCAGCTTATGGGAAAGGGGTGCGGCAACTAATGCATCGGGGAAATTATCACAATTGGCGAGCAAGACCGTCTCTGCATGATTCCACCCTTCTATAGAGACGTTGATAGCTGTATCAATCTGACGGGTACCAAAAATTCTTGCTGTCTCTAAATTTAATGGAGTGGCACTGGCCACTTTCTCAACCCCCATTAGAAATCCTAAGCTTAAAACCAATATTCCTAAGAGTCTCCATTTTAACTTTGCCACTTCATCACTCCTAATTAATCGATTCCGTTATTTGCTTTTAGGCTTAGAAAGATAATTTTTTAATCTTGATTTAAATTTAGGAAAGGCCTTTTATTATTGTCTAGGTTTATTTTCTGAGAGTGTCCCCTAGACAAAGACGGAATTACTGAACCCAATCTTGCACCCTTTGAACTATATTTTCCGGCAAAGCGTAAATTCCCCCTAAAGCTTCAATCTGATAGCCCTGCCAGGATTTCAGGAGAGACGCCAAACTGGCAGGAATCTCAGACTGAGTTGGAACCAAGGCGACTCTGGATCCGTAAAAAGCTGCCCTTACTGCTCCCGTTAAGGCATCCGGGAAGTTTTCTCCGGTAGCTAATTCCAACTTTGCTGAAATCGGCGGATAATTTTGCAAAACTGCCGCTGCAGTGTCATAGGCCGTCATTCCACTGATTCTCTTAGGAAGAGGCAGTTGCTCTAAAACTTTGGCACTGACTACCGCCGTTCCTCCAATCACCAGAGACTCAGTAACTTTTAGCTCCTGCAAAGCAGTTTGGGTATCTACTGATAAAGTTTGGGGCAGGGTCAGCAAGATAGGGATCCCTTGCCTGGCTGCCCAGGATGAGATGACCAATGCGTCTTGAAAGTAATTGACACTTGCTATAACCGCTTTGCCCTTGGTGCCAAGTTCTTGGGCTATTGCTCGGGCAGTTCCTTCTGCTGTATAGCCATAGAGACGTTTTACTTCATAGGTTTGGTTAAGCTCTGCTTCAATCTGGGCTGAGAGAGCCGCTGTACCCCCCAAGAGATAGACCGTTTTCGGCGCTAGTCGCTGTATTTCTGTTCGCACATCTTCTGTAAGCTCCAAGTTCGAAGATAGCAGAATTGGTGCCTGAAGTTTATAGGCTAGGGGCGCTCCGGCCAAGGCATCCGGGAATTGATTGACCTGGGCTATGATGACTGTATCTGCGCCGGTTGTAAATGTTTCCTGAGAAATCTGGACTGCTGTCCCCTCGGCGGTTACTCCTGCGAAACGCCGGCTCTGCTGACCACTGTTCTGGGCTGTCCCATAGGCGTAAATACCCGGCAGGTAGAGGCCAAATCCGGCTTCTCCGGGACTGATTTCCCCACCAAGAGAAATCCAGCGTGAACCATTCCAGCGATAAAGTGCCCCCTCAACCTCCTCGTTAAACACGGGGTTCTTCCATTTCAGCGAGAGCATTTTCTGGGGAGTGATATTTCCCCAGTTAACTTGAAAGACCGGGGTTAAGAAGGCGGCCCCATTGGGTAATTCCCTGGGAGCTGGTATAGCCTTTAAGGATACATTCGTTGTTTGGTCGAAGGCCTGAGGGGGGATTGTTAAAGCAACTTGGGTTGTCCCACCCATCCCTTCGACAATTCCGCCCAAGGAATTAATCACCGCCGGGGAGGTTTTAGTCTCCAGTGTTTGATTGCTGAGATTTAAGGCTAACTGCACATCCACCAGTCCGTAACCGTATTGATCGTCCTGTCCCGCTGAGCCTAAATCTTCCGTTCCTTGCTCCAGGGCTTGGATCACTTGATCTCTTGACCATTCAGGGTGCTGGCTCCAAATTAGTGCGGCCTCCCCCGAGACAAAGGGAGCGGCCAGAGAAGTTCCGCTGGCGTAAGTGTACCCCGATCCTCCCCTTCGACTCCAGCCGTCTGTCGGAATATAGTCTCCCGGTGCCGCTAAATCGACTTCCGAGCCTGTGGCGGAGTAGCTGGTCACTTTACCGGTTTTATCCGTTGCCGTGATGGCCAAGACCCGGGAATCCGCGGCAGGGTAGCTCACTCCCGGATTTGCTTGAGACTCCGGATCATAATTTCCGCTGGCCGCAATTAATAAGCAACCTTTATCATAAGCATAGGTCACTGCCTGCTTTAAAATTTCCGAGGAGGTGGCCCCATTTTCTGAGCCTAAGCTTAAATTGATTATCTTTGCCCCGTGATCCGCAGCCCAGATAATTCCGTCCGCTATGGCATCATCATACCCAACTCCCGTAGCACCCAAGGCCTTGATGGGCATAATCTTTGCTTGATAAGCTACTCCTACAATCCCTATACTGTTGCGCTCGGCAGCTGCAATTCCGGCAACTTCCGTACCGTGACCATTATTATCCTGATTCCCTCCGGCTGCTGCGCTACCTGTTATTGAGTTATAGCCAGGGACTAGATTAGCTATTAAATCCGGGTGGTTCAAGTCTATACCCGTATCAACAACAGCTATAGTCACACCCTCTCCCGTTGCCCCCATTTCCCATGCTCCCGGTACATTTCTGCCGATTAGTGACCATTGCTTCATATAAAGAGGGTCATCGGGAGGGGGCTCGGGAAGGCTTTGGATGATCCGAGCATGATTTTCTTCAGCGCTAATAATCCCAGGTGTACTTTTTAACTCTCCAATAGCTTCTTGAATATCTCTCTCCAATAATTCTAAGGTGACAAAGTTTAAAGGGCCTTGCCTCACAACTTTGGCACCAAAATCTTCAGCAATCTGATCAATATTTGTCCCCGGCGTAAAGGAAAGGACAACTTGGTGTAGATCTGAGTTGCTTAATTCCTCCTGAGTGGCACCGCGAACCTCTGCTATTGCAGGAAACGGAGCTATTCCTAGATTTAGAACCATCATTCCTACAATCCCTAGAGATAGCAGCGCAGATTTGGTTTGATAAAACCAGCACTTGTACATCTTTTCCACGCCTTTCTACGCATGTTAGTGTTAGTGGATCAGTTATTTGAAGGTAGACACTTAATTAGGTTGTAGTACTTTTATTCGACAAATTATCTAACTTTCCTTTGCCTTCCCTTGTTTTCCCTTGCTGTTATAATTTGGAGGTTTCTGAAGGAAGGATTTTAGCTTGTTTTTAAAGAATATTTAACGATGTGAACAGAATCGATCCTTATTTGTAATTCCCTGTAAACAACTGACAGATCAACTCGGTTTTAAATGTTTAAAAGAAAGAGGTTTACCTATTAATGAAATTTATCACAAAAAAAACTTTAAGTCTTTTATGCAGCCTTCTAATCCTATTAAGCCTGACGCCTCTGCTTCCATTTAAGGCCCAGGCTGCTTCTAATGAATCCCTCACAGACCGAATTTATGGGAATACACTGTATGATACGGCAGTGGAGATTTCTAAGCAGGGCTGGGATTATGCTCCTATCGTTGTGCTGGCAACGGGAAAGAATTTTCCCGATGCTCTGACGGGAACCGTCTTGGCTAATAAGCTCAATGGACCCTTGCTCTTGACTGAGTCAGATCGTTTAACTCCCGCCGTCGCCGAGGAACTCAGACGCCTCAATACAAGGGAGGTGTATCTCCTCGGGGGAACCGTTGCCTTGAGTACCGGGATCGAAGAAGCTCTTAAAAGCCAGGGAATTTTGCCCCGACGTCTGGCGGGCTGGGATCAGTACGGTACTGCTGCAGAGATTGCCCGGTCAGCCACCTCAAGTTCCAGTCAAGCCTTTTTGGTCAACGGTGAGCTTTTTCCCGACGCTTTAAGTATTTCTTCTTATGCAGCTGCTCAAGGAATTCCGATTCTACTTACCCGCTCGGATTCACTGCCCCCAGAAACAGCTAAGGTAATCAATGATTTGGGGATTTCCGAGGTGACAATCATCGGCGGTACGGCTGTCATTAAAGAGAGTATCGAGGAACAATTGAGTAAACTCCCTCAGCCGGTAAAAGTCACCGCCCGTTATGCCGGGTACGATCAGTACGAAACGAATACGGTGGTTTTAAATCAGCTATCCTTTGACACTTCTAAGGTCTATGTTGCAACAGGACAGAATTTTCCCGATGCTTTAGCAGGAGCTGCTTTGGCTGCAAAGACTAAGGCACCAATTCTCCTGATTCCCAGTACTCAGTTAGGTAGCACGACAACCGGTTATCTCACACAGAAGCGAGCTTCCGGCTCAGCCTTTACGATTTTTGGGGGGTGGGGTGTTATCAGTTACGCCATGGAAAGTATCATTCGTACCGGCAATGTTCAGGCGCGAGTTTCCCTGCAGTATACCCAAGGCGGCTTAGGCGGTATTAATGGTATGCTCAATCAGGTCAAGTCGATTCCTTCTCCGGCTACGGATTATGCAGATATCATAGCACCAAGTTGGTATTATCTTGATGATACCGCGGATGGCAATGTCGTGGGCGGGTGGGATGCCACGCCTAAGGACTATAAGGAATTTACTTCCTATGTGCAATCCCGTAATTTGAAGGTTCTTCCTGTTTTCCAATCCTCGTGGAGTACCCCTAAGACAGTGGATACTGTCATGGCTTCTCCAACAGCCCGAGCAAAACTGATTGGACAAATTATGAATTTAGTCAGCAGTGTCAATGCTGACGGGGTTGTTATTGATTTTGAATTTATGAGCAATGAGACCGGCCCCTATCTTACCCAGTTCATGAAAGAACTTTACGCTCAACTTCATCCTCTTAATAAATTAGTTATTCAGGCTGTAATGCCCCGCACGGGAGCCGAAGCATGGCTGGCGGAATTTGACTACCCTGCTCTCGCTCAATATGTGGATTACCTCCACGTTATGACTTATGACTATAGCCACGGAACCCCCGGACCCATTGCTCCCTTGGACTGGGCCGGCAAGGTTATGAAATACACCCGGGATCAAGGGGTTGATATGCACAAGGTACTCCTTGGAATCCCCTACTACGGGGTAGATTGGACAGCTACGGGCAACTCTTCCGCTCCCTATAACCGTCGCCCTCGCGGGCTGCACACACTCTTCGGAACAACCTCAGATAAAGACTTGAGCGGCATGATGGAACTGATCGCCAAGTATAATAGCGCTGTCCAGCGAGACGCTTCCCAGGTACCCTATTTCAGTTATACGGATGCTGACGGTATCCATACTGTCTACTATGACGATGCCCAAAGCTGGCAGGCTAAAATGGAGTTGCTTAGTCAATATGGTCTGGGAGGAATCGGTGCATGGTCCTTATATTGGGCAGTTAACCCGGAAAGCTCAAGTGTGATCTTTTCGGTCTTAAAGCAACATCTGAGATAATTTAAGAGGATCAATCCAGTTTAACTACCTCCTAAATATGAGAAGAATAATTAAGCCGTTCACTAAATTTCCAAAGTGAACGGCCTTTTAGTATTCATTTATCGGTTGTCTCCCCCCATGATTTTGTTAATAACTCTTTAAGATCAGTTCACAAAATGTTCACGAATTCAAACAGTATCATTCTTAACCTTATATTTGCGAATTTTTATTACTAATATACAAGTCCATTTTTAATGTCATTTCAGTTTATTGAACTTTAACTTACAAAATAGTAATTGTAAGCAATAACTGGAAACATATCCAAAATGTTTGGAATGTATTTTTCTGTTTAATATGTTAATCTTCATATTGCAACGAGGAAATAACAAACAGCGAATCTAACCTTTAAACTTTCAAGTTCTTTTGTTGCTCTAAAAAGTATCTGCTGGGCTGAAATGCAATTTCAGGGAGGGACGCTTCCGGAAATCCAGTAGCATATTTTTAGATAATGCGCAATGTCTAAACATTTAACTACTAATCATTGGGGGGTGAGGGACGGATAACCGGGTTTCGTCTCTAGAAAGAACTGGTGGATAGTATTGTTAATTACAAAAGGTTTTCAAAATTGAGAGGAGAATTTACTAAATGAAAAAGACCAAAAAAACTTTAGCATCTTTAGCCATTGCGGGCATGACATTATCAATGATCCCTTTTAATGTTTTTGCAGCTTCTCCAATTCCAACTCGTTTATCAGGTGTAACTGCGGAACAAACTGCTGTAGCAATTGCTGACCAAACAGGTTATACAGGCACTGCAATTCTCGCTTCCTCCACATCCTATGGTATGGTTGATGCATTGACCGCCGGTCCACTCGCTGCTAGCTTAAAAGCTCCTATCCTATTAACCGGAGCAGGAAACACTCTTGACGCTGCTACTAAAGCTGAACTTACTAAACTCGCAGTTAAAACCGTTTATGTAACCAGCGGAACTGCTGTTATTAAACAAGGTGTTATTGATGAGTTAAAAGGTATGGGTATTGAAGTTGTTGCTCTTGGCGGATTTGACCGTGCTGAAACATCCGTCAACATCGCTAAGAAAATGACTGGCGTAACCAAAGTTGCTGTTGCTAACACTGTTGTTGATGCACTTTCCATAGCTGCAGTTGCTTCTGCCGCTAATGAACCAATCCTCTTAACTGACAAAGATGCTCTTCCTGCAAGCGTTGCTGCTTACCTAGCAAGTGCTGGTGTCACATCAAGTGATGTTATCGGTGGAACAGGCGTTATCAGTGATGCAGTAGTAGCTGGACTTCCAAGCGCAACTCGTCACGCTGGTATGACTGCCTATGATACCAATCACCAAGTTATCCAAGACTTCGCCGCCGGCCTTGCATTTGACAATGTCTATGTTGCAAACGGTGTAACCGGTATTGATGCTCTTGCAGGTGCTCCACTTGCAGCTCAAACCAAATCCCCTATCGTACTCACAGATGGAAGCACCGTTCCTGCCGTAGCTGCTTTCACATACAGCAAAAACTCTAGCGCAGTCGTCACTGCTCTTGGCGGTACAGCCGTTGTTCCTGAAAGTGTACGTGTTGGAGTTTCTACAGGTAACGTTACAAATGTACCTGGCGATTTGGCAATTGTCTCAATTAGTGCCCTTGACGACAGCAACCGTTTCATTGAAGTTACTTTCAACAAACCTGTATCCGGACTTCAAGCTTCTGATGTTGTGATTGAAAACGCTGACACCTTAGCTCGTTATGGAGTTAAAAGTGTACAAATGTCTTCCAACAGTTTAACCGCAACCATTGAATTGTATGCATCTGATGATGCTGAAGAAGTACTTCAATATCTTCAAGATTATAACGTTACAATCAATGCCGGTGGAACAATTCTAAAATCTACCTTTAATCGTGCCTATTCCAGCAAAGTTCGTGTCCAGGATATCAACGTAGACGATAAAGAAATCGTAGCTTATAACGACAAAACCGGTGAGTCGGTTACTCTAGATGTACCTGATAGCGTGAAGTTTGATTATCAAGGTGCTTTGGGCGAACTTGTACAAGTTTGGTATAATGGGGACAAAGAGTTAACTAACTACAAAATTGTAAGTTCAACTGCTAAGAATGATGCCATTGAGATTACAAAGGTAAATCAAATAAAACTTCTCTCAGAAGGCAAAAAATATGATACCTCTGCCGAAACCTATGCTAATACAAATAAGAAGTTTACTTTCTATTTAGATGGTGAAAAAGTAGATATTGCCGACCAACTTAACAAGAAGTTTAACTTCGCCAAAGTTGGCTATGACAAATCAGGAGACATCGAATATGTCAGCGCCTATTCCTTAAAAGATGTCTTGATTGTCGATTCAATTGAAAAGGACGAAGTTATTGGAGTCGAAGGCTCAGCTTCAGCCGGTTCATTTGATGCAAAAGATGCGACTATTGTAAAAGACGGAAAAGTAATTTCCATTAATGATCTTAAAGCAGGCGATTTATTATTCTTTAGCGATAGCGCTGATGATAACGACGGATATGCTGAAGTTTTGAATAACAAAGCCGCAACCGGTGAGATCGACACAGTCTATGAGGACTCCATTGAAGTCGGTGGGAAAATTTATGATTTCGATTATGACGCTGACGTAGCAGCTGACTTCGATTATTCCCAACAAGCAGTTTATATTGATGAAGACGGTGATGTTACGGATGTAGACTCTGATGCAGCAAAGGATCTTCAAGCTGCCGGAGAAGTGGCACTTTATACCGACTATGCGGGTAACCTGATCTTTATCAGTGGAGACGTTGTTAATGTTGACAGTAATGAAAAGGTTTCAGTTCTAACTAAAGATATCATTGGTTATACAACATCAAGAGATAAAGTTGAAATTGAAGCTTTAACTCAAGATGGAGATGAACTCTCCTTTGATATGGATCTAAAAGCTTTTGAAACAATTACAGTAGATGGTGTCGAACATGATATTGATAACGGCGGTTCAAAAGATTGGACAGCATCGTTAATCGCCGGCAATACTGGTATTCGACTAACCGATAACGCTTCAGTAGCAGCTCCTGTAGATATCATGTTTAATAACGAAGCTGATGCTGGAAGCTTAGTCAAATTACACTTAGATGACAATGGTAATCTCGAGGAAATCGAATTCTTTAGTAGCAGTTCAACTGCCATTGGTTATGCCACAATTACTGCTGCAAACAGCGTTGAAGCTGGCGATAAGTATCTTAGCGGCTACAAGTTGACATCAGACACACTTCTGTTTAATGCAACTGACGATAGTGTTGATACTGATGCAGATGATATTGTAGTATCTACCTTCGGCAATTACAACGGTTCTAAAATCGTTAACGGAAACTTCATCTATAATGCTGATCAAGAAGTAGTGGCTATTTGGTATGATACCACAGATAGCTCAGATGTCACTTATGATGAAGCTGTAGTTACTAAAGTCCTTCGTAATACAAAGCAAGAAATAGTCAGCGTTACTGTATACGCAGGCGGTCAATTGCAAACATTTACAGTCGATAAAGTTACTGATAACAGCCTCGTTAAAGGCGATGTAGTAGTGCTTGAACTTGACAAAGATAATGCTACGTTAGTAAAAGGAATTGCTACAGCCACTTCGGATATCACTAATGATGGCACTGATGAGTATGCAAGTCGTGTAACACCTGGCTTGACTGTTGAAAGCGTTGATGTTGGCAACAAAACAGTCAAATTTACAAACGGCGACACCTACAAGCTTGCCGATGGCGGTTTAGTACTTGATGGCAAAGATAACAACGATATCACAACTAAATCCTTATCCGATCTCCGCGGCAAGACTAATGTAACTGTAGTTAAAGATGCAAAAACTGGTTCATTCGCTAAGTTCTTTGTTATTGAAAACTAATTGTTTCTACTAGGATCAAACCTTCATCAATAGGTAACGTTCCGAAAACTAAACAAGAGAGTCTCTCGCCTTTCATTTAAGACGAGAGGCTCTCTTAACTATTGAGGGACTGTTCCCTTTCCCCCTGTCCTTTACTAAGAGGGATACTCTCCTTTACTTACTCCCGTAAAATAAAGTTGTTTTTGCTAACGGTGTTTTCCTTGTTTAATATTCTTCCCTCTGTGTTAATGCCATAGCAGCATTTAGAATTATGTGCGGGAGAGAGGACTAATAAGCGTCTCTAAGAAAGAACTGAGATACATCAAACATAGTTTTCTTAAATTGTGAGGAGAAATTCAACTATGAGAAAGATAACAAAAATCATAGCATCTTTAGTTATTGTTGGAATGGCACTCACATTGACCCCTTTTAACTCATTCGCTAATGGACTAATTCCAACTCGTTTAGCGGGTGTAAGTGCCGAACAAACTGCTGTCGCAATTGCCGATCAAACAGGTTATACAGGCACTGCAATTCTCGCTTCTTCAACATCCTATGGTACGGTTGATGCGTTGACCGCCGGTCCACTCGCTGCTTCTCTACAAGCCCCCATCCTCTTAACCGGAGCAGGAGACATACTGGATGCTGTTACTAAAGCTGAGCTTACCAAACTCGAAGTTAAAACTATTTATGTAACCAGCGGAACTGCTGTTATTAAACAAGGCGTTATTGATGAGTTAAAAGGTATGGGCATTGAAGTCGTTGCTCTTGGCGGATTTGACCGTGCTGAAACATCCGTCAACATCGCTAAGAAAATGACTGGCGTAACTAAAGTTGCAGTTGCAAACACTGTTGTAGACGCACTTTCCATTGCTGCAGTTGCTTCTGCTGCTAATGAACCAATCCTCTTAACTGATAAAGATGCTCTTCCTGCTGGCGTAGCTGCTTACTTAGCTGCTAACGCCAGCATCACTGCCAGTGACGTTATCGGTGGAAGTGCTGTCATTAGCGATGAGGTAAAAACTGGACTTCCCGATGCTACTCGCCACGCTGGAATGACTGCCTACGACACCAACAACCAAATTATCCAGGACTTTGCCGCTGCCCTAGCATTTGACAACATCTATGTTGCAAACGGTTTAACCGGTATTGATGCTCTTGCGGGTGCTCCACTTGCAGCTCAAACCAAATCCCCTATCCTACTCACAGATGGCAGCACCGTTCCTGCCGTAGCTGCTTTCATATACAGCAAAAACTCTAGCGCTGTCGTCACTGCTCTTGGCGGTACAGCCGTTGTTCCTGAAAGTGTACGTGTTGGAGTTTCTACAGGTAATGTTTCAAAACCTGTAGAGTTAGCAATCGTATCAGTAACGGCTCTTGACGATAGTAACCGTTTCATAGAAATTTTTTTCAGTAAACCTATAACCGGACTTCAAGCTTCAGACATCGTTATCCTAAACGCTGACACCTTAGATCGTTACGGGGTCAGTAGCGTACAAATGTCTGCAAATGGTCTGACTGCAACCATTGAATTGTATGCAGGGAGTAATACTGAGGCTGTACTTAAATATGCCCAAGACTATAACTTTACTGTAAAGGCAAATGGGATCATTCTAAAAGCTATTTTCAACCGAGCATATTCCAATAAGGTTCGTGTACAGGATTTCAACGTTAGGGATAAAGAAATTACAGCTTATGACGATAAAACTGGCAAGAAGTTTACTTTAAAAATACCTGATAGCCTAAATTTTGATTATCAAGCTGCGCTGGGTGAACTTGTACAAGTTTGGTACGATGGAGATAATGAATTAACTAACTATAAAATTACGAGTTTTATTTCAAAGACTGATGCGATAAAGGTTGCCAAAGCAAATCAAATTGAACTTCTTTCTGAAAAAAAGATTTATTATGTTTCTAAGGAAAACTATTTCAATACAAATAATCAAAAATTTGATTTTTACTTAAATGGTCAAAAAGCAGACATTGCTGACCAGCTTAATAAAAAGTTTAATTTTGCTAAAATAGTCTTTGACAAATATGGAAACATTGTGTTTGTCAGTGCCTATTCTTTAAAAGACGTCTTAATAGTCGATTCTGTCGACGAAAGCGAAGTTACAGGAGTTGACGGCCCTGCTTCAGTTGGTTCATTTGATGCAACAAATGCGTCTATTATAAAAGGTGGAAAGGTTATTTCCTTAGCTGATCTCAAAAAAGGAGATTTATTATTCTTTAATGATGACGCTGATAATGGTGACGGTTACGCTGAAGTGTTGAATAACCAAGCGGTGAGTGGCGAGATCAACACAGTATATGTCGACTCCATTGAAGTGAATGGAGAAATTTACGATTTCGATTATGACGATGATGTGGCAGCTGACTTCGATTATACGCAACAAGCGGTATACCTCGATGAAGACGGCGATGTTACTGACGTAGACTCTGATGCAGCAAAAGAGCTTCAAGCTGCCGGAGAGGTTGAACTTTATACCGATTATGCCGGAAACCTTATCTTTATTGACGGAGAAGTAGACAATCTTGGCAGTTATGTGAAAATTGCGGCTCTAACTGAGGATATCCTAGGTTATACAACAGCTAGGGATAGAGTAGAGATTAAAGCTTTGACACAAAATGAGGAAAAACTTTCCTTTGATATCGATCTGGAAAGTCTTGATAAAATCACAGTAGATGGCATTAAATACGCTATCAATAACCGTGGTTCAAAAGATTGGACAGCATCTTTAATCTCTGGTAACACTGGAATTAAACTAAAAGATAATACCACTGTGAAGGCTGACGTAAATATTTTGTTTAATAACGAGGCTGACGCAGGAAGTTTAGTCAAGTTACACTTAGATGATGAGGACAATCTTCTAGAAATCGATTTCTTTAGTGGTAATGCTCATGAGATTGGCTGCGACACAATTACGGGAGCTGACAGCCTTAGGGGCGGTGACAAGTATCTAAGAGGTTACAAGTTGACACCCAGCACACTTATGTTTGATGCAACTGAAGGTCATGAAGATACCGATGCAGATGATTACATCATATCAACTTTCGGTGACTACAAAGGTTCTAAAATAATTAGCGGAAACTTCATTTACAACGCTAATCTAGAAATAATGGCTGTTTGGTACGATGCTGTCGATACTTCAGATGTCATTTATGAGGAAGCTGTGGCTACTGACATTCTTCGTAATACAAAGCAAGAAATTGTTAGTGTTACAGCATATGCAGATGGCAAACTGCAAACATTTTCAGCAGATAAGATTACAGGATTTGAAACCAGTAGCGGTCTTGCCAAAGGAGATGTAATAATACTTGGACTTGATAGAAATAACAATATGCTGATCCGAGGATTCGCTACAGCCGGTTCGGATATTATCAGTGATGGAACTGAAGAATACGCTGCACGTGTCATAACTGATTTGACAGTTGCTAGCGTTGATTTTGGCAACAAAACAGTCAAATTTTCAAATGGTGACACCTACAGGCTTGCCGACAAGGGTTTGGTACTTGATGGTGTAGACAATAACGATATCACCATTAAATCCTTATCGGATCTTCGCGGCAAGACTAATGTAACGATTGTCATGGATGAAAAATCAATTTTATTTGTTAAGTTTTTTATAATAGAGCCCGTAAATTAGCAACAGGGGGACCTTGTATGCCCCCTTTTAGGAGGCTCCCTCTTTTGCTCCATCCTTGCTTGCTCATCTCGCCCTGGCCTTTCATCTTATTCTGCAAGGCAGGAATCTCTCAGATGCCGCTATGGCTTACCTCAGCAACTAATACTAAACCGTTCACTGGATTGTTCGCAGTGAACGGCTTAGTATTATGGAAATCTCATGTCCAGTTTTAAAACTCAAAAACTGTGTTTAACGTAATAATCAGGTCGGGAAGAATCGATACTTTGACATCATTTAATTCGATATATAGTTCCGGCCTTCCATATCGCTCATTACTCTGCAATATGAATACACTTACCAGCTTCACATCCGGCTCAACAATCCAATACTCTTTAACTCCAAATTTTTCATACCTATTAAATTTCAAAAGCCTGTCCTTCTTGGCAGTTGAGGGGGAGATTATCTCTATGACTAAATCCGGCACTCCAAAATAGCCCGTCCCCTTTAACTTATCTTTATCACAAATTACAACCAGATCAAACGATGTAAGGAAGCATACCTATACTGACTACTTATTATTTCCTGGTGATGAGCGATGGGAAATTATCGATGGGGTGCCCTATATGCAATCAGCACCCTCTTGGCAGCATCAGAGCATATCCAGGGAGTTACTTAGACAGTTTGCCAATTATATGCTGGGTAAACCTTGTGAAGTATTTGCAGCACCCTTTGATTTAGGACTATCGGAGGCCGGAAAAAAAGATAAAGACATTACAGACGTTTATCAACCGGAAGCCAAATCTATATATCTTAATTTGTCATTTGACTTGCTTAAAACCTCTCAAATTGTATAATGTTTTAGAAGCCATTCTAGATTAAAGAAGTATGAGGTGGACATTTTGCTGGTTCTCCTAACCATCGTTAATTCGGTGCTCATGGTCTCCGGGCAAACCCTTTGGAAATTAGGGGCATCCGGGAAAGAGATACATAGCCTCGGTCAGCTCCTGCGCCTTTTCTTAAGTCCTTATGTGATTTCCGGACTTATGGTGTATGCAGTTGCTTCAGTTCTTTGGATTTATATTTTGAATAAAGGTGAACTTAGCTACGTCTATCCTATTCAAAGTACGGCCTTTATTTTTGCCCTTCTTATAGGAACAACAATTTTTAAGGAGCAGCTCACCGCCTCGAAAGTCATCGGGGTAATTGTAATCTGCCTGGGCGTAATTATTATCACTCGAAAGTAGGCATCAATAATGTGGAAATCCCTTAAATATCAGCCTGAGAATCTACCGGAAACTATTGAAATGACCCGTGAATATTACGGGGATTCTTGGATTTCCGATTTGCAGTTTTTAAAATGGCAATATGAAGAGAACCCCGCCGGATCAGCCATGATCCGCTTAGCCCGAGATGTGGAAAGTGGTCAGCTGGCGGGGCAATATGTAGTCATCCCCATGAATTTTAAAGCTTTTAATGAGCTGATTCAGGGAACCCTCTCTTTAAACACTCTGACCCGGCAAATCTATGGTGGGCAAGGAATCTTCACAGGTTTGGCCAAGGCGGTCTATCAGGACTGTGCAGAGGAAGGATCCCGCTTCTGTTATGGGTTCCCCAATCCTAATTCCTATCCGGGATTCTTAAAAAAGCTGGGTTTTACGGACTTGGGCCGGGTTCCTCTCTTACTCCGCCCTTTAAACACTAGAGCCTTGGTCAGAAAGAAACTGGGTCCAGTACTTGCTCAACTCGCTTGGCCCTTTGACCTCTTCTATAAGGTAAGGAATACCTCCGATGACCGTTATGTTGTTTATCCCCTCTCCGTCTCAGATCTATCTGGAATGGATGCTTTCTGGGCTAAGGTACAAAACAAGTATCCCATAATAGGAGTTCGTAATGCCAACTATCTCCGTTGGCGGTATTTTGATATTCCACTGCGTGATTATAAAGTTTATGGTGTTCGCCGGCAGAACTCTTCAGAGCTGCTGGGCTATATTGTCGGACGGTGTACTGAAGTCGCCGATATGTCTTCCGGGATGATTGTGGATTTCTTAGTGGACTCAGAACACCCCGCCGCCGGAAAATGTCTGGTCAATTCACTGCTTCGCTTCTTTGTTGATAATAATATGGACTTGGCCGGGTCACTGATGCTGGCCCACACCGAAGAATCTCGTATCCTTAAGAGCAGTGGATTCCTCACTTGCCCAAAATCCTTAGAGCCTCAGCCCTTCCCCGTGATTTACAGAAAGCTTGGAGCCACAAATGATATTAATCGTGAAGGAGAAAATGGCTCTGATCCCTTTCTCCAGCTAAATCAGTGGTTCTTAACAATGGGAGATTACGATGTCATCTAGGGGATTTCCTAAGGTTTTCATAAAATACAATCGTTGACTAGATTTCCTGTGGTCTCTTTCTGCTCTAAATTCTTATTAAATCGAAAAGGTTATGTAGTAATTGCTAATTATCGAAAAGTCTAGACTTTTCAAGGGTTTAGGGGTAGTCTTGCGTAATATATGTGGATGGCTTGTACCAAGAATCTTACGCGCGTAAGATTCTTGGTACAAGCCCCGGAGCAGCCTCACACTCTTATCGGAATTACCTAAAGTCTGAGTTGGATATTCAGAGGAAAAATCATAAGATTCTGATTGCCTAAGAGGGTAAATGAGGTTTGTTAGCAAGCCTAATAGGAATTAAGATTTTTTATGGGAAAATCTATAACATTATTTCAATTCAATCCTATATAATTGTAGATGTTAGCTAAAATGTTTTTGGCGGTAAGCATTTATGAAAGTTGAGTAGAGTTAAGCAATGAAGAATATTCTAACCATCGATCTGGAAGAGTGGTTTCATGCCAACTACCATGAAAACATCTTTGATAACCAAAACTCATACGAAGTGCGTATAGTCCAAAATACAAAACGTCTCTTATCTCTCTTTGAAGAATATAATGCTAAGGCCACTTTCTTCGTCTTGGGTTTTGTCGCCGAAAAGCACCCTCAACTGATCAGGGATATTGCTGCTTCAGGCCACGAAATTGCTTCTCATGGCTATGGGCACCAACTTATTTATGAGCAAACACCTGATGAGTTCAAAGCAGACGTCAGTAAAGCCAAAATACTGGTGGAAGACATTATCGGCAAGAGTGTCAAAGGCTACCGAGCTCCTTCGTGGTCTATTACTCCAAAATCCCTCTGGGCCTGGGAGATCCTGCAAGAATTAGGCTTTATTTATGATGCCAGTGTCTTTCCTATTGAAACTTATCTCTATGGACTCCCCTCCTCTCCCCGCTTTCCCCACCACCCAAAGCATGAGGGCAGATTACTTAGCCTGCTCGAGGTTCCTTCCTCCACAGTGCGTATTTTCAACCAGAACATTCCCTTTGCCGGAGGCTTTTACTTCCGAGTACTTCCGTACCTCGTAATCTCCCAGTGTATTAAAGCCGTCAATAGAGAAGGGCAGCCGGTGCTTGTCTATCTTCACCCTCGTGAGATCGACCCCGGGCAGCCTCGTCTTAAACTCAGTCTCAAAGAAAGCCTCATCCATTACTATGGGATTAAAAGTTGTGAACAAAAATTGATCCGCACCTTGAAGGAGTATGAGTTTACTTCGATAGAGCAATATTACGAACTTTAATGAAACAACGAAACGAGATGGTAGGGTTAAACCTGCCATCTCGTTTTTTATTGTAGTTCTTAATTCTACCTCCGTATCGCAAGTTAAAAATCAAAAACCTTGTCTAAGTCAACGACTAAAAGATCCGGTTGAAAAACATTCGTTGCATCTTTATCAGTAGATTTTTCTCCGATCTCAGGTAACCTTAGGTCAAAGGGTGCAGCAAATATCTGACATCGTTTGTTACGTAAATACTCGCCGAACTGCAATATTAACTCTCTGGATATGCTTTGATGCTGCCAAGTTGGAGCCGACTGCATTAAGGGTGTTCCATCGATAATTTCCCAGCGTTCATCCTCCGGAAATTTCAAATAGTCCGCATAAGTATATTTCTTACGTTCTTTAGATAATGTCACTTGTCCACCCCCTTAGGGATTATTATACCAAGTATTTACATTTATTTCATCATTATTTACTCTATGCTTTTTTCAAATTCGTCAGCACTGACGAATTTGAAGGGATTCATAATTGAGGTTGCTCACATTTAATTATCATCAGCCCGCCATTCTATTTATCCATATAAGAACAAAACTCATGAACCCAAAAGGCTCTTACAGTTACTTTATGCACAGTATACAGCCAAGGTTCACGAGTGTGATCAATCTCAACTACTCATCCCAAATCCTGCTCATCATCGAATTAAGTATAATCGCCAGACTCACTTTAAACATATAATACCCGCTCTTAAAGGGCGTAATTGAAGAGCTTCCTGAGAGGCGGGGATCCATTTCCACAGATATTTCCATCACCCGCAGCCCATTTTTGAGCAAAGTAACAATTGCATCCGGCTCCGGATAGTCAGTGGAATAATGGGCGGCCACAATCCTTAAAGCTTTCTTATTATAAGCCCGAAATCCCGAAGTAGGATCCGTAAAATTCTTACGCACCACGGACTGAATTGTTTTACTTAGCAGATAGATTCCCAGTCGCCGAGGCCAGGCAGATCTATAGGATGTCTTCTCAACAAATCGAGATCCAATAGTGACATCCGCTTCTTTGAGAATGACAGGATCTACTAACTTCTTGATTTCTTCTCCCCTATGCTGTCCATCGCCGTCAACCTGCAAGGCAATATCATAGTTATTCTTTAAGGCATAGAGAAAGCCGGTTTGAACCGCACCTCCGATGCCCAGGTTCACCGGCAAAGAAATCACTTTGGCCCCATGTGCGCGAGCTATCTCCGCTGTCTGATCTGTCGACCCATCATCAATGACCAGGACATCCAGCCAAGCAGACGTGGTCAGCAGATTTCGGACTACGGAACCAATATTATTTGCCTCATTTAAGGCGGGAACAATTGCTAAAATCCTCATGACTTATCCTACACGTCCTTACCGTATTGGCTTACCAATGTCCATAATCTGTTTTGTCTTAATGAGTTCTCTCTCCTGACCGCCGCAATTCTCTTCTAGTTTTTTTAGATCATCCTCGAGAAGGGCAATCCGTTGTACCAAGACTCGATTATTCGAACTCAACTTGGATATCTCCAGGGAGAAATGAACACATAACACAAATACCATAACCCCAAATATTACAAAGATGGCAGAGGGCGCATAATATATGCCCATTAAATCCGCTATATACTCAATCCCATCTTTCCAGAGGGATAAGACAATCATTCCCATTCCTGCGACAATCCAGATCAGGGAATATTCTACAGCTAAGCGCCGGCGTCGTACTTGCTCTACAATAAAGCCGGTTACCAATAGACTGGTTATTAAGACGACCAATTGGACACGTGACATTAGCCTACCCTCCTGCCTGCTCCACTATTAAGCCCAGCTAAACGGCCTATCTCTTTAATAGCTATAACTAAAACTAAAGATCCTAACAAAATCATGGCAGGCATAACCGGCAGACGATAACGAGCACCCTCAACTACAGTGATCATGCTCACTATAAAGCTATAGTAAACAACAAAGAGCAGGAGGAAGCTGTATCTTTTTAAACTGAACAAGCTAAATAAGACCCCTAGCAATCCCAAAAGGAGGTACCACTTATCCAGGAACACTCCTTTCATTTTGTAGAGTTGACCTTCTATTGGAGATATAGGTTGCCAAAAGAGGTTTTTTTCTTTCTCAAAGGTTCGCTGGATAAATAAAAACGGATGTTCAAGTACATAAGATACTGCCAATTGCTTGTATTCCTTTTCTTGTTCCGGAATGGGCAGCTTTTCGATCCGAGCTTTAACCTCAGGGTCATAGCTGGGCTGAGCATAATAAAAGTACTTATCCGTAATAGTCAAAGGATTATTCCCCAGGTACAATTCATAGGAACCGTAATTTGATACGGCAATAAACTCATGATATTTGATAAAATTGCGAATCCACCATGGGCTCATGACCGCCACAGTCATCATAACAATGATGACGAAATCCCGCAGGGCTATTTTCAGTCGCCAACCATGAGACCAAAGAATCCAAAATCCCAAGACCGGAAAAAAAAGCAGCAAAAAGGGACGAACGAGATTCGACACCCCGATTGCTGCTCCCAGGTACAAGATAGTCCTTAATTTCGGCCGCTGAATTTCTTTCCCATAGCGTGCCAACAGATACAGAAATAGTGTAATTGTAAAAATGTAAGTGGTTTCAGTAAGAACGTACATCCCCCAGAAGGCAAAGATTGGGTATCCCAGAGTCAGACCAAAGGGTATCCAAGCGTATCCTTTGCCAAACAGAAGTTCCCCGGTCTTGTAAGCGAGGATAGCACTGGCAGCACTCAAAATAGAGTGCAGAACTAGAATAACCATCTTGAAATTCATTAAACCAAATAGCCCGTAGATCACTGCCAGGAGGATGGGATAAACCGGACCCACTATATACTCTCGGGTTTGGATGGCTTGTCTAATGATGTCACCGTCATCCTTTTGAACAAAGTTCGCTGTATTCACCAGCCCTTGACCCTTGAGGAAATTCTCGGCTATGTTGGAGTAGTGCAGTCCATCCGGCGAAATGAAATATCCAACATTATAAGATCTTATATATAGCAATTGTATCGTTAGGGCGATGAGAAACAAGAGTCCAGTAACCCACCACTTTTTGCGAGCCATAAAGTTTGATCCTCGAGATTCAAACCTATCTTTTCTTTTCTTTACTCTCTCCAAAACGTCCATCCTCTGCAGATTTAGGATCATTGGGAAGTCAAAAGACTCCCCATAGTTTTTTCATTATTACTGGGAATTACCCCAGTACCGCCCAAAATATAAACTCTTTTAGTCTTGCCGTTTAAACTCTTTAAGAAGGCAGAGGTATCCGAATTTAGATCCCCTTTAGGGATAAGAAGCATTGGGCTCCCGGTCAAGGCAGCAAAAGCTCCGCCGGATAAACCATCTGGGAAGTTCTCTCCCGTGGCCACTACAAGGGAACTGGTATCCTGTCCAAAATGCTTAACAATTTGTAACATCGTATCATATTTTGTCTCCCCAGCCAAGCGCATAGGACCATAGCTTTCCAGTGGGCCGCCTTTTGCATCAAAGGCTGAAGATATGGCAAATTTTCCTCCTACGATGATCGTTTTTGTTACCCCAAAGTCTTTAAGAATTTGCTTGGTGGCAGCAGGCAATTTGCCTTGTTCCGTTAATAAGATGGGAATCCCCAAAGCTGCGGCGGGGGCAGAGGCAGAAAGAGCATCCGGGAAACTGGTGCTGGAGGCTAAGATCACCTGGGTACTTGGCCCAATCTTTTTGGCAATCTCGGCAGCTGTATCAGCCGCGGAGTCTCCGAAAATTCGTTCATAAGATAACCCTTCTTTGACCAAAGCATTGGTGACCGGCTTGGTTAGGGCTCCCTCTCCCCCGATTACATAGACCTTCGCACTGGGGGACAGTCGTTTAATTTCTTGTAAAACCCCATTATCCAACTGATAAGGAGAAGTTAACAGCAAGGGTGCTTTTAGTTTCTTGGCTAAAGGAGCCGCGGCTAAAGCATCTTGGAAACGATCTACCCGGGCGAGAAGTACAACAGGAGCAGAGCCGCTTGCCCAACCTGTTTGAGATATCTTGATGGCTGTATCTTCAGCCCGATTTCCATAAAGGCGTTCGATGCATAATTCTTCACCGGGTTGGGGGGGCGGTGTAGGTGTTGGGGTTGGGGTTGGAGTCGGCGTTGGTGTAGGGGTCGGGGTAGGCGTTGGCAAAGGGGTAGATCCCTTTATTTTTTCATAACCTATTTTTGCCCGTTCAGTAAGACTGGCATCCAGCACCAGTCCCTGCATTACTGTTGCATAATATTTAGCCGCACTTTCGTTAGAAGCTGAGGTACCTTCCAAGGCCAGTTTATCAGCTTCTGCTAAAAGTTTAGTATAAGCACTAAGAAGTCCTGCTCTTGCTTTTTCTTTAAGATTTGCGTCCAGGTCAGAACCTTGTAAGATTATTTCATAGTTTTGAGCAGCTGTCGAACAGCTGGTGCTGGCACCGGTAAGAGCTAATTTATCCGCTTCAGTTAGGAGCTTAGTTAAAGCATTAAGATGCCCGGTCTGAGCACGTTTTAATATAGCTGTATCTAGCTTGGGCCCTTGGGCAACTGTCCAATAGTATTTAGCCGCCGTGGCATAGGATGTGTCCTTTTTCTCAAGAACTAATTTGTCAGCTTCCGTTAAGAGTTTCCCATAAGCGTCAAGGATTCTATCTTCAAAGAGGTCTTTATCTGTAACGGATGGGCTCTTATAACCGGTAACATAAAACCCTAAAGCATAGTAGGAACTCCACGAAGCATAATTGTACCAATAATCACCACAGGCCGATTCTGCACCGGATCCTCCACCGGACTTCATTAACCGATCTGAATCAATCTTCAAATCTCCTAAATGAATGGAATCAGGAGTGCTCCAACGACTGGATAAGTAAGGTGGATTTACAGGGGGTAAAAGTTCTTTAGGGAATTTTGTTGCTCCGGGAGCAAAGGTAATGGCGCTGTTGTACTTTTGACCCATTAGACTAAACACGGAATCCTGATAAGCAGATTTGCCGGTTAGGGTATTAGGATTATTTCTGGTTGCCCAACTGTTGTAACCCCACACAGCAAAATACCAGTTTTCTAAGACATTGCGATCTCCATCGCCAATCTTGGGATAGGCCCGCCATTTCTGGTTGAGCATTTGACAACCGATTTCAATATTATAGTCAATGTCGTTCTTTAGTTTCTCAATCGTTGCTGTATCCTTGGGATCATAGGAGGAGACCTGCATAATCCCTATCCCAATCCCATCCCGGCCAATTAAAGGTTTATCCGTTATCGGCTGGCCGGAACTATCCAATTCATATTGCTTCCAGCCGCTTTCCATCCAAGCAACAGCTTTGAGCAGCACCGGGGGGATATTATATTTGTTAGCCATATCCTCCAGCTTTTCGCCAATCTCCTTATAATAAGCAGCCTTCTGATCGACTGCCGCCATGACCGGCCTAGCCGGGACAAGCTGCATAATAATCAACCCGATAATAAGTACTGCCATAAACTTTCTGCAGTACTGTGCACCTTTACTCACACTCAACATATTCCTACCCCTTCCTCTGTGTCTATGACAAATCTCATTTCTTATTCGACACTAAAGGAAAGGATTCCTGCCCATAATCTACGGAACAATATATAGAGGGAAAATTTGGCTGAGATCGCAGGCACTGTCTTCGCAGATGTCAATTTAACGAAGAAGGGGGCGTGTTGAAACTTTAGTTTCTCACGCCCCTTAATAAGTTTCGAATAGGGAAGGCTAAACTGGCTGACCGTCTATCCCAAGACGACAGCCAGTTTTCTCATGTTATGGGCAATACAATGTAATCCCCACTCCAGCTTGACCTTTTCCAATCCTTTAAGGATAAATCGTCGCACACCAAAATTGCCTTTGATATCTCCAAAGACACTTTCCACCTCTATAGGTCTTAAACTGCGCATTTTTAGCCCGTATTCGCTCGTCAGATTAGCCCGTGCCTCTGCTTTTAGTTCATTGCCTTTAGGGTTAATGTAGATCTGCTTCTTGAAATCCGGATTATTACTTTGTTTGATACAACGTTTGAGGTATGGACAATCTTGACAATCATCACTTTGATAGACTCGAATGGTACTTCGGTAACCCCTCTTGCTTTTCTGAGTTTTTATGTACTTGAATCTTAGAACTCTCCTAAACCCGCACGTGTATTCATCCTTCTGTTTATCATATAGCCAATTTTGAACCAGGGTCGGATCAGGTTTCCCCTTGGCTGTTGCTTCCTTATGAAAAGTATTATATTTGACATAGTTCCCAAGGTTCTCTTGAGCTAGATATTCGTAATTCTCTTCACTGCCATACCCCGCATCGGCAACGATGTTGGCCGGAAGCTTACCCCCTAGGTTTTTCTTCAACTCTTCCAGGTGTTCTTTCAGGCAACTGGTATCGCCCGCCGATTGATGGATGGAGTATCCTACGACAAATTGATTTTCTGTTCCTATTTGGACATTGTAACCTGGCTTCAGTTGCCCGTTTTTCATGGCATCCTCTTTCATACGCATGAAGGTTGCGTCTGTATCCGTTTTTGAGTAACTATTGCGCTCTGCCAGCAGTTCCTCTTGTTTTTCGTATTTCTTCATACGAGGTAAGTAATCTTTCAGCAAGACTCTTTTAACTTTAATAAATTTCTTTTCCTTTGGGTTTTGGGTTAATCGTTCGTCGATCTTTTTAACCGCTTCTTCTATAGCCTGGGAGTCAATCGGTTTTTCTTCTCCTAGTTCTTCTAGGTTCCGGTCCCCATACTCTTCATTTTCTTTCTGATTGGCCAAATCCACAAATTCAAAGAGTTCTCGGCACTTTTCCCGCAACTTTTCTTTGTAGCGCTTGGTCGATTTTCCCCAGACCCAGCTGTACTTATTAGCATTAGCTTCTATTTTTGTCCCGTCTAAGAAGTAATTTTCCAGCTTGATATAGCCTTGTTTATGTAAAAGTTCAACAACCTCACTAAAAATCTCAACCAACACATCTTTCATACGTTCGCCCCGGAAGCTGTTGATGGTTTTAAAATCCGGACTATTTCCTCCGCACAACCACATATACATGATGTTTTCGCGGGCTGCCTTTTCTATGCGGCGGCTAGAAAACGTTTTATCGGCATAGGCATAAACGATCAGTTTGGTCATCATGACGGGATGATAACTCGAACGTCCACCTCCAGGATATTTAGCTAAAAGAGGTTCTAGATTCATTTGATCGAGAGCAGAGTTTACCACTCTGACCATATGATTGGGAGGAATAAGACATTCCAAATCTATTGGTAAGCTCAGTTGATTCTGATTGTACTCTTTGAAAACAACTTGGTTATGTACTTTCTTACCCGGTTTTGACAAGGGAAAACACCTGCCTCATTCGTACTTTCCTTGTCTTAATTATACCATTTTTCTTTCAAATACGCGGAAAAACCGCCGAAATCTAATGATTTCTAGCGGTTTCTCTCGGCTGTGTTTTCACACAGCCCCTTTTCTGAAAATACCCCAAAGCATTCCTAAGAATAATAGATCCCTAAGACAGGTCGGCTTCGATCCACAGGCGTGAACTCATTGCTCTAAACCAATCGTCCCGAAAAAATCAAAAACCCAAACATTACAAAATTGAAAGTCACTACCACAGCCATCAGATCCCAGATGGGCCCTGTTCCCCAAAACTTCCTGGTTTTGTTCTTGCGGTCGAGAAGATCAAAGCCAATCATCAGCCCTGCATGATACAGCCCGTAGAGGACGTATTGGGGCTGGGTTCCGTGCCACACTCCCATGATTCCGAAAAGCAGGAAGTAGCCCACATAAGAAGCAGTATAGCGATTACTGAAGCGCTTTTTCTTGGCTGAATCCAGCACAAAGCGCATATAGATGTAATCCCTGAACCAAAATGAGAGAGATATATGCCAGCGATTCCAAAAATCTTTAATATTTTTGGAGATAAAGGGCTTATCAAAGTTCATGGGTGTTTTTATACCTAAAAGATAACTGACCCCCACAGCAAAGGCACTGTACCCCGCAAAATCAAAGAAGAGGTATAAACCATAGGCATACATGTAGTTTAAGGTTGGCAAAAAGCCAAAAGACTGGTTCAGCGGATCAAGCCAGTATTTATTAATCAGATAGGCTATTATAAATTTATACAAAAAACCTCGAAAGATCAGATCCATTCCTGTGATGGCAAGTTCACCATATTCTTGGCGAGTTAGAGGTTTATTGAGATCACCGACAAACCGTCGGTAGCGATCAATAGGGCCGGAGGCCAGGGTAGGAAAAAAGAGCAGGAAGCTAATGAAGTCAACAATATTCACCTCTTTGATGAGGCCATCCCGGATTTCTATAATGATTCCAACGGATCGAAAGGTTAAATAAGAAATTCCTATAAAACCGATGACCGTTTGCCAAAAACCCAGCTCAATAAAGCTGGGATTTAATTTGACCGCCACCAGAGGCAGAAGAGCAAGGAAAATTCCCAGATAAAAGACCTCGGCTCTGTTCTTTTCGAGAGTTCTCAAGCGATAGGACAAATAGATCCGGACAATCAGCCATTGAAAAATTAGATAAGCCACAATTTGAAAGAGTACACTCAGCGGACGCCCGATTAATAGAAGCATCCCCAAGGTGGAAAGAAAAACCCAGGTGGCTCGAGCTTTGGCTGAGACTCCCATCCCCCCCAGCAAGGCCGCCGGTACTAAGGGAATGAGTAAATAGAAAAAGAAGGTGAAGTTTTCAAAAGGAGTCATTTACAATCCTCCTAGCAGAGCACGTCGATCTGCCTTGCCGTTGGGGGTTATGGGCATCGCAGCCAGAAATTTAACACGCCGAGGGATCATATACTCGGGCAAGCGTCCGCGCAAATCTTCCTTTAAAGCAAGAATCTCTTGGAACTCATCCTCTACAGGCTTACTCACTGTCACAAAGGCCTGTAAATACTCAACCTTCCCTCGTCGTTCAATGGGTAAAACCACCGCATTATCGACTAAGGGGTTACGCCTTAGATTTTCTTCGATTTCTCCTAACTCAATCCGATAACCGTGGAGTTTAATCTGAAAATCTAAGCGGCCTTGGTAAAAGAGAAATCCATTTTTAAATAACCCGGAATCTCCGGTCCGGTAAGCATTCCAGGTTTGGCCCTTCTCTTGCCAGCTAAAAAAGGCCTTGGCAGTTTGCTCCGAATTGTTCAGGTAGCCCACACTGACATTGGGGCCGGCGATTACCAATTCCCCTGCCTCCCCTTCCGGCAATATTTCGGGTCTGGAGTGCAGGACGCTGGCCTCAGCAATAATTGCAGCGTTAAGCTGATCAGAATTACAGATTAAGACCTGAGCATCCGGTTTGACTCTGCCTACAGGAAGTGGATTAAAAGTGTTAAGGATCTCCGGGCTGATGGTTAAATTCGTTACCGCCACTGTTGCTTCCGTGGGTCCGTAAAGATTTTCCACTTTAGCTTGGGGAAAGCGCTGAGTAAGTTTTGTCGCACAATCATGGGTAAGTATCTCACCACAGAAGAGAAACCTCTTGACCATTGGCAGCAGGGCAGCATTGAAACTGGGGTCCATTAGACATACCTCGGCAAAGGAAGGTGTGGATACCCAGTAACTGGTCTTTGAAGCAGCCAGGGAGGCAAAAAGTTCCTTGGGATGAGAAATTTGATCCTTATCCACACTCCAAAGAGTTCCCCCGGTACTTAACGACATATATAAATCCATTACTGAAAGATCAAAGGAAAATGGTGCCTGATTAAGAAAAACCTCCTGCATTTCTTCCGGCTGGAACTCTGTGTTAACCCAGTTCAGAAAACTCTCCAGAGCCCCCAGGGTAATCTGTACCCCTTTCGGAACACCGGTACTGCCCGATGTAAAAATTATGTAGTAAACTTCATCAAGTTCTACTTGCCAAGAGGAGTGTGGTGCTTCCCTTTGATAACCTTTTAGAATGCTGTCTTGACCTTTCAGTGAAATCATTTCTTTGATTAAGACATTAGAGGAGGCATCCCCTTTGGGAACCATCTGAGGGGAAAGAACCACCCGGGCCCCGGATGCCTCAATAATTTGCCATAAGCGTTCTTGAGGCACAGAGGAATCCACAGGGATATAAGGATGCCCGGCTCTGATACAAGCCATAAATAAGACCGGCATTTCATTTTCTTTATGTCCATAGACCACTACGGGAGTCTGACGAGGTATCCCTTGCTTAAGACTCAGTTCATGAAGCCATACAGCCGCTGCATTAGCGCTGCTTTCTAAAGCAGCATAAGTTAAAACATTATCCCCATGACAATGGGCTGCCCGTTCCGGACATCTGATAGACCACTCTTGAATTTTTTGGCTAAGCATAAAAACACATTCCCCATTCGCCTAAAAGTTGTTATAAATAAACGGAACTGCGGTATGTTGCTTTTCTACCAGATAGAGGATAAACAAAACTAACAGGATGATGTAGTAATAAGCAACTCGTCCAAACCAAATTAAAGCAGGATGTCTATCCCTGGAACCCTTCATGATAAAATCGATCCAGCGTTTCATTGATACTTACCCATCCTTTCCAGCCTAAGTGCATGGTGTCCTGCAAAAAGTAGGTGTCATATTCATGATCTCCGAAATTAGCCACCTGAAACCCTTGTCCCTTAATCATCTTCTCAGCTCGCAGATAGTAACCCCTTCGTTCTCCAAGAGGAAATCCCGTATAATCATACCAAGCTCCATTTACCGGCACAATAATAAACAATGGCCGGGCACCTGTCTCTTGAAGAATATTTAAGAGGAGTTCTAAATCCTCGTATTCCGGGGAGGGATAAAACCCGGAGTGAGCAGCGGAATTCCTGTTTTCTTCAAACCCGGGTTGGATATTGGCACTAAAGTAATCAGCCAAGATACCAAACCGATTATTTTGAGTCATTGTTTTTCCTTGCTCACTTGCTTGATCTTTCAATTCTAACCAGGGAGCCAGAGGCGGTGCTGTGACTGAAGCATTTATTGAAGCGCTTCTTGGGCTGATCAGTCTACTGTAGTCTATAGTTTTCAGGGCGTCTTGAGCTTCGTAAGCTGCCATTTCCACTCTGCCCTTAGTCTCTAACAATAAACCTCGAAGACTTGCTTTCCTGCTATCTTGTGACTTCTGGGCCAGAAGTGCCTGCAAAGTAGGGGTCTCCGCAAAGGCTCCCGGAAATTCTAAGAGCCGTTTTGCCAATTGATTTTTGCTCTCTGCAGACAAAGAGGAGTTGAAAATCATCCGATAGGCTTGGAGAGGAGAAAAATTTTGTTGAAAATAGGCGGGGCTGATTCCTTCCGGAGTAAACCATTGGGCTGAAAGGATAACCGCAATCTTCTTATCCTTTAAGGAACCGCCTAAGGCTCCCAGGTTTAAGGCATGAATGAGGTTCTGAGTCCCCCCTCTGCCCACCAGAAAAGGGGCAAACCCAGTGGGTTTTCCCTCAAAGAGAATTGACGGGTGAAATTCTGAGACAGCTGAAAACTCGGAAGAACCGTAAACCGGTAGCACATCCGGTAATTCCAAAGCTTTTTTCTGCAATATCATACCCTGAAAACTTACGGGAGTTTGGGAGCCCCCAATGGTTTGGGTAACACCCGGCCTAAGCCAAAAAAGCCCCACAACCTTTTGGGTCAGGGGGCCCATCAAAACTATGGTTAACCCAAAAAGTATCAGGGCCGCAACCATTGATCCCAGTCGATTTCGAATCATTAACCCTTACGCTCCTCCAGGTACGCGATAATTTTATTGGCGGTCTCCCATTCCTCACGTTCCATTTCAGTTGGGGCCACCTCAATGGCCAGTTGTTCTTGAATAGCCACAAATAATTCTATGATCCCAAAGGAATCCATTAATCCACTCTTAAACAGTTCTTGGTCTGGGTTTCGCTTTATCTCATCGGTTCCACAAATATCCGTCAGTATATCAAGGATTTTTTCTCTGATCATGATCTCCTTACTTCCTTTCATGATAGGTATAAAGGCTAAGGCAATTCTAATTTGCCTTACTAAAATTCTAGAACATGTCGTAACTAACTACGGCTATGGTTACGGAAGTGCCAGCAGTGACTATTAGGCTTGAGCGTGTTTGAGCGGAGTCTCAATTTTGTCTATCGTACCTAGGTGAACCTTCTATCTAACTAATCAATAGGTTTTGTCTAACGAAAAATCAAGGTTTTTCAAGGGGTATAGGGATAGTTTTGTGAAAATATATCTGCAAGAAAAAACAGCCTTAGCGAAATCCCTGCACATGATCTGTCTTTTACCTATTCGACAAGCGCAAAGCAGTTCCTCCAGATATATCCTGCATTTTGTCATTTACTCTTTGAAATATCATAACCATAAATTGGATATTTATCCCTTATTTTCATCCCTAACAATTTCCAAACCTTCACCAAACTAAAGTATAAAGCCGCAGTAATAAACCTTACCCTGCTAACCAAGGACCCGGAGTGTTCTCAGCCTTCAAATCCTGCTTGCGCGAGATGATCTGAAGCAATTGTTTCATGCTCCTTTTAAGCAACAAGCTTCCTCCAACTAACGCCAGAACATAAAGTCCCAGGGATAGTCCCTTGTTAGGCAAAACATAGGGAAGAGCGAGCTTGTACATAAACACAGCTTCTAATAAATACACCTCATAGGAGATTGAACCAATAAAACCAAGCAACTGTGAATGATACCCCAGCTGCCCTAAAACGATTATGACTGAGAAAGCAACAAGAGCAAAGCCTAAATTCGAGAGCATATAAGGCCCCAAGCCCAGGGCATTGTCCTGGAGGTTCAGGAGATAAGCTGCCAAGCCCATTATCCCCATCAACCCAAACCCCATCTGCAAAGTCTGCTTACTAAATCTCTCCAGGGGAACCAGAGCAAAGAGTGACCCTAAGGGGAACATGATAGCGTGAAGACCCCACTGCCAGTACACCACTTCTGTTAAATTGGACCTGGAGTGATAGCGTAAAAGGTAAGCAAACCCAAACAACAATCCAACCTTCAGGATATTGGGAAAGCTAAAACTGAATATCAGGTAGAATAGGAAGTACCACATTAAAATGAAGAATATGTACCACATGGTTCCGTCCATAGTCAGCTTAAAATCCAGCCCAAACAATGAAAGCAGGATTGTCCTCAAGGGATAGACTGTACTCCTGAAATAATCATAGACAAACCAGACAAGAGTTACCAATGAATAAGGAAGCAGTACAGTTCGCAACCGCCGCCCAAGGAAACTCTTATCCATTCCCTTGGTTAAATAGGATGAAGTAATCCCATAACCGGAGAGAATTAAGAAAATAGCCACACCCTGGGCTCCCAAATAATTAAAAGCCGGGTTTGTGGTATTAATGAATTTTGTCACAAACAGGTGTCCAATAACAACTAAAAGGATGGCGATTCCCTTTAATTGCTCTGTTGATTCTTTGTTCATTTAGTAAGCACCTTTACCCGAGAAGACAACAAAGAAGGTCTTCCAAAGGATAGATAAATCCAGCCATATATTCCAACGCCGCACATATTCCACATCATAGGCCAGGGTCTCTCCCAAGGTTAATTCACTCCGCCCATTGACCTGGGCCAAGCCTGTAACTCCCGGCAGCACATTAAGCCGCAGCCGTTGTTGAGGGGTGTAATGCTTGGCTATATCCGGAACTTCCGGACGGGGCCCTACCAGACTCATATTTCCCAACAAAATATTCAGGAGCTGAGGAAGTTCGTCTAAACTGGTTTTACGCAAAAACTTGCCGCTGCGAGTAACCCGAGGATCATCCTTCTCCTGGAAAACGAAGTTATCTAAGCTTGTCACCTTTTCCAGCTTTGTTTTCATCAAGGCATCGGCATTGGTGGTCATAGTACGGAACTTATAAATAGTATAGGGCTTTCCCCAAAGTCCCACACGTGTCTGGGTAAAGATTGCCGGACCGGTAGAATCCAGCCTAATCCATAGCACAATAAAAAGCCACAAGGGAGATATAAGCACAAGCAGAACAGCAGCAACTAACAGGTCAAGCATACGCTTCAAAACAAGTTGCCACCGAGGATAAATAAGCTCATTACTTTCTGCAGATGCCGCGAGCCTCTGACTCATCCGACTGTCTCCTTTCAAAACCACTAACTCTGTTTTTGATAAGATCCTACTTCGTTCTAACCTTGATTCCCCCCTGCAAAACAAGGGAAAGATAATTACTTGCGAAACTTCTCCACAATCCTCTTGACGGCATCAACAACGTCCTCGGCATCCTGCCTACTCATCTTCGGATAAAGGGGCAAGGATATAATGCGTTCAAAGGTCTTTTCTGCTTGAGGGAAATCTCCTTTTTGGTAACCAAAGGTATCTCTGTAGTAAGGATGCATGGGAACCGGAATAAAGTGCACACTGGTACCGATCTGTTCCTGCTTTAATTCCTCAATAAACTCTGCCCGATCTATGGTTAGTTTCTCCAGATTTAGCTTAAGGATATACAAGTGCCAGGCATGGCGAGCATATTCCTTTTCCGGGGGAATTTCCAGTTCCGGCATCTGGCTGAACTCTTCATTATATCGCTCAGCTATTTCTTGGCGGATTCCCTGCATCCGCTCCAGCTTGGCCAGCTGAGTAATGCCTAGAGCAGCTTGAATATCCGTCATATTATATTTAAACCCAGGATGGAGAATTTCATAGTACCAGGATCCCGCTGCCGAATAGCGATTCCAGGCATTGCGGCTCATACCATGGGAACTCATAATCCTGATTTTATCAGCCAGGGCCTCATTGTTGGTAGTAACCATCCCGCCCTCTCCCGTCGCTAGATTCTTGGTGGCATAGAAAGAAAAGGCCGTGGCATCTCCAATGGTTCCGATTAGTCTTCCTTTATACTTAGTATACACTGCATGGGCAGCATCCTCTAGTACAAAGAGATTGTTTTCCCGAGCAAGTTCCATAATCTCATCCATTTCACAGGGATGCCCGGCCATATGGACAGGAATAATGGCCTTCGTGCGCGGGGTTATTTTTTGGCGTACTTGATCGACATCAATGTTCATGGTTACAGGATCGATATCTGCGAAGACCGGCGTGGCTCCTGTATGGAGAATAACGTTGGCACTGGCTGCAAAGGTCATGGGGGTTGTAATCACTTCATCTCCGGCACCCAGGCCGGCTGCCACTAATGCCAAATGAAGACCTGCTGTACAGGAGTTCACGGCGATAGCGAATTTTGCTCCCACATACTCAGCAAATTGCTTTTCGAACTCATTGGTTTTAGGACCCTTGGTAATCCAGTTTGATTTAAGACTATCGACAACTTCAGCAATATCGTCTTCTTCGATGAGAGGTATTCCATAGGTTAAAAACTCTTGACGCATTGGGTAAAGTCTCCTTTCAAGTACGCGGGTGGAGCAAGCGTTGATAAACGGCTTCCATTTGAGCAACGTTTTTTTGCCAATCATAATTCTTCAGTACATTAACTCTTCCTTGTTGACCTAACCTCTCCCTTAGTGTGGGATCATTAAGCAAACCTTCCATAGCACTGCTTAACTCTGAGATACTTTCTGAAGAAACCAGTAATCCCGTTTCTCCTTCAACAATAACTTCAGTCAGGCCGCCAATTCTGCTGGCAATCACAGGCCGGGCGCAGGCCGACGCCTCTACTGCTGTCACACCGAAGCTCTCCTGACGAGAAGGAATCACCACAATATCAATACTCTGATAGAAGCCGGCAATTTCAGCATTGGGAAGTTGACCCAACCATTCTATATGTTCAGAAACCCCAAGTCTTACAGCTAAGTCCTCTAAGGAGGCCCGCTGGGGGCCTTCTCCGGCGATCCGCAGAAGAGTCTGGGGAAAACGCCGCTGAACCAGAGCGAAAGCTTCAATTAAAAGATCTAACCCGTAAACAGGATGCAGGCCTTTGGCAACTCCAAACACCACAGGAGTGTCTTGCTTAACTCTTTTTAGACTAGAAACTTGCCCCTCCTCCGGAGGAGAAAATCGCTTCGTATCCACTCCAAAAGGAATTATTTCAATAGCTTGCTGCGAATCCAGATAGAGTTGCATCTCTTGGGCCATAATTTTACTGCTGGAGCATAAAACATCCGCCTGAGCTAAAATCCATTTTAACAGGCGGGCATGGAAAAATGAAGTTTTGGGGAAAGAAAAAATATCACTGCCCCAAGCAGAAATTACCAAGGGATGTTTGCCGGTTAACGCTCCCAGCAAGCCAAAGCTTGTTGCATAATGGGAATGAATCAGATCAGGCTTGATTTCTGCGACCTTTTTCCTTACCCAGTTCTGACGCAGGATTACATCGATCTTATCCCCAGCCAGGCGAGGAATCAGATGAACCTTGACCTGGGGGATCTCAGCGGGTAAAAAGCTGAGGATTTCCAGCTCCCAACCACCCTCGGCTAAAGCTGTCGCCCATTTCTCTGTGTGAGTACTGGCTGCATTAGCCAATAAGCAAAGTTTAGCCATCCCAGCCCTCTCCCCAGGGTTTCCATTGAATAGCTAAGCTCAAACCCCAGAAAGCCCAAATCATTGGGTCTTCGAAGAAACGACCTTCTCCCTGGGAACTGAGCCAGATCACGAAAACACCCATTAATATAGTTTGCGCAAAAACATTCATCTGATTCAAGACACGCAAATTCATGCTCACTAAAACAATCAAAAAAGCGAGCATGCCAATAATTCCTAAAATACCCATTTCCGCTGCAACTGTCATTAAACTGGTATGGGAACGAGTGACTGCATCACTCCACGGCACGAGATAATGGTAGGGCTGCTCTAGGGCCCACTGAAAATTGCCTAAGCCAACCCCGGTCAAGGGGTTTTCGATAAACATGGCCCAGCCGCCTTTAAGCAAATGCTCTCGCTGGCCCAGGGCACCAACCCCTGTAAATAGGGTTTCAAAGCGGAGGCGGATACTTGGGATTAGAAAAAGAGCCACCGCTCCTAATCCGCCTAATCCGAGTACACTCCAATGGGTCCGGCGATTTCGCAATGAGCTGACAGCCAAAATTAGAATTCCAATCAGCAAAGTCAGCCAGCCGGTTCGGGAAAAGGTAACTCCCAGAGCCGCCAGTTGAACAAAAAGTGCCAGGGCTGTCCTGATACTTAAAGTCCATTCCCTACGTATAAAAAGGAGCAAAGATCCCAGGATAGAGATATCCAAGTATCTGGCGAATAAATTAGGATCGATGAAACTGGCATTCACTCTACGCACACCGGAAATATTAATCCCTCCGCCCCAAATCCAGTTCCCACTCAGGTATTGGATGAGGCCGAAGATGGCTGTAAGAGTGGCCATGGCAAATATTACCCTAAACACTCGGTCAAAGACTGCTTTGCGGTCAGCACCTAAAGCAATGCTGACTCCGCTGGCCAATAGCAGCAGTAAGCGCAGTCCTTCTGTCAGAGTTGTCTGAGGCTGCACACTAGATAGCAACGAAACAAGTACTGCCAAAAATAATGGAATGACCGCCCAGATCAATGGAACTTGACTAAGGCGCTTCGCGGTCTTCCCTATTCCCTCTTGTACAAAACGGGCTGCTCCCCAGGCTAACAAAAGAATCATCCCAATGCGCAAAAAGGTTAAAGAGGTCGGGGTTTCCGGAGCACTTTGATAGGGAGGAAACAGCACCTTACTAATATCCCAGGGCACTAAGGCAAAAAACAAAGGAATAATCCAACCGCCCCACCGTTTCATACAATCACTTCCTCTCCACGGCCTTGAATGGCCAGTTTCCTATTTTAGTTCCTTAAGCCATTGACTGACAATACTATCCCAGGAATAATTCTCTTCCACATAACGCCGGCCATTTTCCCCCATGGACTTCCCTCGGTCACTCAAGTTATAGAGGGTGCGAATGGCCTGAGCCATCTCTACCGGGTTCTCCGGTTCAACAGTAAGTCCCGCCCCGGCATCTCGAATCAGGTCGACAGCTTCCCCTTCTCCGCTGTAGATTATCGGAACCGCGCACCCCATTGCCGGAAACATCTTCGAAGGACGGGCCCCTTCAAAAAGCTTTAGCTTCTTTAAGGGGATTATACTGCCTGCCGCTAAAGACATATAACGGGGCATATCCGTAACAGGCTGAAATCCCAGAAATTGCACATTGGACAGCTTCATCTCCTTGGCCATTTCCTCAAGCTTTGGTTTTTCCGTACCATCCCCTAAGAAGAGGAAATGATACTGGGGCTCAGAGCGCAGCAGATTAGCCGCTTCTAAGACAGTTTCTAACCCTTGAGCATACCCCATGGTTCCAGTATACGCTAAGATGAATTTATCCTGCAGCCCCAACTTATCCATGAATTCTTGATCTGGGAGCAGGGGGCGAAAGAGATCCAAGTTAACGCCGTTAGGTAAAAAAGCGATTTTCTCAGCAGGGATGCCCCGGTTAATCCAAGTATCCCGAATTCCTATGGTCACCGCCGAAAGCTTCCAAGAACGATTATAGAGCCAGGTTTCTAATCCTTCTGTCATGCGGATCATGGTCTTATTGGTAACTAATCCTAAGGCAACGGCGGATTCAGGCCAAAGATCAGAAACATTGAATACCAGCCGGGCCCGTTTAAGCCAGCTTCCCAGCACAGCGGTCATTCCCAGAAATAATGGCGGAGACTCTACAAAAAGGACATCACAAGGCCCTGCCTTTAAAATTCCCCATAAGGAAGAAAAGGTAAAGGAAAAATAATTTAACAGGCGTTTCCAAAAACGTCCCCTTTGCACAGGATATACCCAGGTCCGATAGACGGGTAATCCTTCTACCTCATCTTTCATCGACCAGTATCCTCGATACTTTGGCGGAATAACTCCCGAGGGATGATTGGGAAATGCTGTAACAATAACAACTTCATGCCCCTGGCGCTCCAAGCCTTTGGCCATCTCTTTAAGACGAACTTGAGCAGCGCCTGTTTCCGGCGGAAAGTATTGAGTTAAAATTAAAAATCGCATGATTTACCTTCCTTATTAACGTACTAACCCCTTACTGAGAGTAGCCACAATGTGCTCAGCCGCCTGACCATCGCCAAAAATGCCGGGACGATCTGCAGGAGGGCTAAACTTCTCTACCGCTTCGAGAATTTTCTCTTCATCAGCGCCGGTCAAGCGGTTCCAGCCCACATCGACGGTTTCCACCCACTCTGTTTCATCTCGCATGGTGATACAAGGTACAGCTGCAAAGTAGGCTTCCTTTTGGACTCCCCCTGAATCAGTCAGCAGCTTTTGACTTTGGGCTTCCAGGGTAATCATATCTAAATAACCTACCGGCTCCAGAACCTTAACCTTTTCAAGTAAGGAGCTTAAACCTAATTCCTGGACAATCTTGCGAGTTCGGGGATGTAATGGCAGGACGACTGGGGTGGAAATTTTGGCTAAGGCCTTTAAAATCTGGGTTAACCGTGCCGGATCATCGGTGTTTTCCGCGCGGTGTATTGTACAGAGAATATAGGATTTGGGATCTAAGTTAAGAGTCTGTAGGATAGTTGAGCGTTCTTTAGCCAACTCCAGGTTATAAAGGAAGGCGTCATACATCACATCTCCGTCTTGCGAAACTCCCTCAGTAATTCCTTCTGCTTTAAGGTTTTTTACAGCGGTTTCTGTGGGGCAGGAAAGACAGCTGGAAAGATGATCCGTTAAAACTCTGTTAATCTCTTCAGGCATTCTGCGATTAAAACTGCGCAGTCCCGCTTCGATATGGATGACAGGAATATGGAGCTTAGAGGCCGCCAGAGCCCCTGCCAGAGTGGAATTCGTATCCCCATAGACTAGCAGAGCATCAGGAGTCTCCCGGATTAAAACTTCCTCAACTTTTTCCAGGATGGCTCCAGTCTGAGCACCATGTCTGCCGGATCCGATTCCTAAGTGAAAATCCGGTCGCGGAATATGCAGTTCATCAAAAAAAATGTCGGACATATTAGTATCGTAATGTTGCCCGGTATGAATTAGTATTTCTTGATGGTCATTTCTTAAAACACGAGAGACAGAGGCTGCCTTAATGAACTGAGGCCTCGCTCCTACGACAGTTGCGATTTTCATAGTTTAGTATGTTCCTTTCTTATCTGTAGGTTGGCCAGCTGGGAGATTGAGACTAACATGGCCCAAAGAAGCCAAAGTAAGGGTTCTTCATATAATCTGCCTTCTCCTTGAGCGCTGATGAATATTGCTATGATCCCAGCAACTATACTGGCACTCAAAAAGCGCAAGCGCTCATCTTGCAGTTTACGGGCAATCCCCCACCCTCTCTGGAGAGTCTTCCCAAACAGGAAATACAGAACCGTAAAACCAACAATTCCCGTTTCTGCCAGAACAGTAATTACGGCAGTATGGGAAAGAGATACGTAAAAGGTCGAGTAAGGATTAAAGTAAGGATAGATCGTAGTAAAGGCTACCCCAAAGGCCCCTACTCCCACTCCAATCACAGGATGATCCCGGATCATAGCTATGCCTGAACGCCATAAATACTCCCGAATCCCGCCTGAAGCATTTAACAATCCCGCCCGTAGACTCTCAATACGTGCCATGATGGACGGATTTAAAAGGGCCGCAGCGATAATCGCCAAAATCATAACCCCCATGGCGGAAAGTGTTAATTTACGCCGCGGGATGAACAGTACAAAGATAAGAGAAGAAACTCCCAGGGCTAAAATTCCGCCTCGCGAGCCGGTGATTCCCAAACCCGCCCCTTGAAACAAAATAGCAATAAGGGGGATAACCCGAGATGACCAGGTTGTGCGACGTTCAAACTCAGCCACAGAGAACCAGAAGGTGACAACTAAGAAACGAGCAAAGATATTAGGATCAGCAAACGTAGTATTAGGACGGTTACTCACCACAACAGCTGACGTGGGGAAGAAAAACCACTTAGTAAGGTACTGCAGGATTGCAACTCCTCCCAGAACCGCCCCAACTGCAATCAATGTATAGCCTAAGCGCTGCAAATCCTTTTCATCTTGGACATAAACTATGGCCAGGTAAAGGGTAATAATCAAGGAAAGTAAACGCACGGTTTCCGCAAAGGAGTGTGCCGGGGCAATGGAAAAGGCCGTTGATAACAAGTAGACACCCAGCAGAACTATAGGGAGCCATAAGAGAGAATCTGTTTTTATTCGTTTCCAAACCTTAAACTTATCTGCTATGTAGGCTTGATTATTTTTGTGACTCAGCCACAAGTCATAGAGCCAACGCAATCCGATGGCTAGTTGCGAAAGGCGGAAAAAGTCTAAGATAGAGACATTGAAAGTAGCGACTCGCTCAGGTAGGCTGTAAGCCGGAATAAACATTTTTGATACTTCTATAGGAAAGGTAATAATCAGAACTGCCGGTAACCATCTGGGACGTTTTACGGCAACCCAGACTATTCCCCAGAGATAACCTAAGGTTATTAAAGTCGATGGATAATAGATCCAGCGAAGAACCATGTATATCCATAAAAGAGTCACAAAGACTTCGAGAATTATGAGCAGACGATTTTCGCTTAACTTACTTTTTTCCATCTTGCACCGCCCTTCCTCTCGAGACCCATTTATTTCTGACCTGCTTAACAAACAACGTCATCTCTTTTATGTCCTCCCGCGTAAAAATCACAACCGCTTTAAGCTTTTCTCCGCTTTCACGGCGATAAAAGGTATAATTCAGGGTAAAAAGTGATAAGTATACCAGACTTGAGGCTATAGAAGCTCCTGTAATGCCCCAAAGTGGAATGAGTGTAAAGTCAAGGATGAGGGTTACTACCACCGTAATACCGGAAGTAATACTGGTGTAAATCGGCTTTCCTCGGGCCATTAGATCACCGGAAAGCACTGCAGAGCCGCCAAGGGCTACAACCCCAGGTAATAGCAGCAGCAAAGGATAAAAGGCTCCACTAAAACGGGCTCCAAAAAAGAGTACAATCAGTGGGTAGCCGATAACGGCCATGCCAAGTGCCGCAAGAAAAGTTAACAAGATTGTTAGGCGCGCAACTTTTGGGGTCATGGAAAAGGTAAGGTTGTCTTTCCCTGAAGCAAGTTTAGGGATCAAAGCCGTATTAACTGCATTCCCAACATACCCCACCATTTCGGCGAGAGTAACTGCAGTTGTGTAAAGACCAACTTGGGAGAAAGGCAAAAAGCCTGCGATAATAAAGAGATCCAGTCGATAATTTATGACCATCATGACATTAGCTAAATAGGACTTAGCTCCATAACCCAGGGTTTGGCGAATATAGGAAAGGCTAAAACTGGGAACACGCCACCGTGAAATCTTCGCCATATCAGGGAGCATATATAAAGTTGTCAGGATATTTCCGGCAACCCATATTCCAAATCCCATGGTCACTGTTAAACCGCCCCAGAGGGCTGCTATGGAGACTCCCGCCGAAAGCACTATGAATTGAACCAGTAAGGCTAAATTATACTTACCGATATAGTCCATTCCCCATAGCACACTTAGCCAATAGAGATTTAGCAAACCAAAGGGAATTGCTATCAGAATAAGCCCCAGTTGAAGAGGGGTTACCGCTTGCATGTAGCCGTTTTTCAAAAATTGATAAGCAATCCCTACAACCACTACCATAAAGCCACCTAATAAAGCAGCCATTCCCAGTGAACTCCCGACAGCTTTTTTACCATCTTCGGGATTCTTGGCAATGTAGTAAGTATTCGCATAGTTCAACCCTAAACTACAGAGTGGCACTAAGACCGTAGGTATCTGGACAAGAAAGGCATACAATCCTTTTCCCACCGGTCCAAGGACACGAGAGATGACAATTTGAGTTATCATGGAAAAAGCAACGCGCCCTATGGTTCCAAAGAGAGTCAGAAAACTATTGCGAACAAAGCTCATGGATTTTCACCATCAGCCTTACCCGCTAAGACATCTGGATCCACACTCTCCCGTGTCACAGTGATACTGTCAGGGAATATTGATGAATATTTAACCTCTAAAACATTCCCGAGTTTAACCATATCCTTCTGCTCTTTCGTCAGATAGAATGTCCAGGTATATTTGGCATTCGGCCTGGGAGCCAGAGTGATATAGTAGGGATATTTATCAAAGTCGAAATCTCTTTCCAGTTCCAACCCTTTGATCATGTTTGTCAGCCAAAGATCTGTAATATAGCCCTTAGCCACTTTTTCCGTGTTGGCAACGGGTTGGACAAGGCTGTCTCCCGGTGAGTGATAGGTTACATGAACGCTGTTTAGGGTTCTAAGAGTTGCTAATTTAGCAGCATCTACAACAAAGCGCTGAACTGTGTCATCGCTCAAAGCGTGTACAACACAATAGAATTGATCATTGTTTTTGGGAGAAATTCTTTCTAAAGAAATAATTTCTCCATCCATGATCTGCTCCTCAGGAGAGACGGAGGTTACGGCGGAAGTGTAGTTGTCTACCCCTACCCATTCCACCTTTTCCCCGGGGGTGGGTTTGGCTTGGGGTGTGACAAAGGATATTAGGTTTTTTGGGCCCTGAGGTGTTTCTACATTATAAACCGTGCCAACGAAGAAATAATGCTTTATATCGATAAGCTGACCTTGGCCAATCTCTAGCTCTCCGTTAATAAACCGGGTTGCTCCAGTCTGTGCTGACTGGATTTCTGTCTCTGCAAAGGGCCCTTTTACCTGTTTATAGCCGGAAAAGATCCCCAGGAGCACAAATAGAAAGACACCGATCAGAACTATATTTCCTCTGCGCAATATTCCCATCTTCCTAACACTACTAGCCACGGTATACTCCTTCAATCAGGCGGATAATTTCTTCTTGTTCAGCTCTGGATAGTTCGGGATAACAGGGAATCGCCAAAGCTTGTTGACAGGCTTTTTCCGTGATCGGAAAAGAACCCTCTTTATATCCCAGATCATGAAAGGCCTTCTGTAAGTGAAGGGGCACCGGATAATAGATAGCGCAGGCGATATCCGCTTGTTTAAAGGCCTCCATAAGTTCCTCACGACGGTCTGAGCGTAAGACATAAAGATGATAGATGGGGATACCCGCCGGATCCTTCCCCGGCAAAGTGAGGGGCAAATGGGCTAATTCTTTATCGTAGACCGCGGCCTTTGCTCGACGTCCTTCATTCCATTGATTTAAATAGCCTAACTTCACTCGTAAAATCGCTGCTTGAAGCTCATCAAGACGACTGTTATAGCCGACTTTATCATGGTAATATTTCACTTGACAGCCGTGAAAGCGCAGCATACGGAGTTCTGCCGCCAGATGCTTGTCGTTAGTGACAATCATTCCTGCATCTCCATAAGCTCCCAAATTTTTCGTCGGGAAAAAACTAAAGGTTGCCGCATGTCCTAGGGAACCGGCTTTTTTCCCCCGATACTCTGCTCCAATGGCCTGAGCGGAATCTTCAATAACCTTCAAGTCATGGCGGGCCGCGATTTCCATCACTCTTTCAACGTCCAGCATCTGACCGAAAATATGTACGGGGATAATAGCCTTAGTCCGCGAGGTTATTTTCTTCTCCAGGAGATCTAAGTCCATGTTTAGGGTTACCGGGTCAATATCCACAAATACCGGAGTCGCTCCCACCATAGCAATGGTTTCAGCTGAGGCAAAAAAGGTAAAGGGCGTGGTAATCACTTCGTCTCCAGGGCCAATGCCGAAGGCCTTAAGTGTCAGCACTAAAGCATCCGTGCCATTAGCGACTGCCACAGCTTCCTCCGTACCACAGAAAGCAGCGATCTCTTTCTCCAAGGCCTTCATCTGGGGTCCTAAAATATATACGGATGAATCAAGCACATTCATGATGGCTTGGTTGATTTCCTCTTTAATGGTTAAATATTGGGCTTTAAGATCCAATAGGGGAATTCGCATGGGGCATCTTCCTTTCACTTAGTTTTGTCTTAGGGGGCTTTTGGAATGAGCGTTAGTTTGGGGTCCTAGAAAGTAAGGGGCAAATTGCCCGTTCACACACGTTTCGTTTCACTGGCTCGTTAGATGCTGAAGGAATTGCGCCAACCTCTGGGCAGCGCTAGGAGTGAACCTCGGCGCAATTGCCCCTTCAGCATCAGCACTCGCCTTAGCGTGAACTTCACTAAAGTGTTCTCTTGGCAATTGGCCCCTTAATTTCTGGTCGACGGGGCTGGGAACGCGATGGATACCGGAAGACCGAATGTCTGAGGATATGTTCGCCCGCAACCATTGACAGTAACGAACTAATAAACTGGGTCACTAATGAGAGCCGCGTACTTTGCGCGGAAGTTAGGGCAACAGCTCTTCTTCTGGCACCTCTCGGAGATCCTTGGCAGGAAAACCTTTGATGACTCGTTTTTCAGTGGTATCTTTCGTAACCAAGGCCCCTGCGGCCACGAAGGTTTCCGGGGCTACTTTTACGCCGGGCAGGAGGATTGCTCCTCCGCCGATACGGGCCCCACGTTGGATGGTAGCACCCTTTATTTCTTTAAAGCGTTTTTCTGTTCGTCCCATATAATTGTCATTTGTTGTTGTGACCATGGGAGCTATAAACACTCGTTCTTCAATTTCCATATAGGCGGTAATATAAGAACCTGTCTGTATCTTTGTGAATTGGCCTATCTTAGTATCATTTTCAACCACTACACCGCTGCCAATCACTACGTTTTGCCCTATTGAACACCTCTCACGAACGACGGTACCGTCTCCGATAAAGGCTTTGTCCGCATAAGTGGTTCCTGCGTAGAGAACAACCGAGCACCCGATTGTAAATCCGTTGCTCATCTGTAAGGAGGGCAAATCCGACTGGGCTTTTACCGTACTTGTGGCTGAAGCCTTAGGCAAGCGTCCGATTGAAGAGTTACTGCCAATGAAACCATCCTGACCCAGGATCGTCTTCGGGTAAATGGTGGAATGATCACCTATGCGAGTTCCTTGACCTATCACCGCACCTTCCCCGACACTAACATAGTTGCCAAACTCAGCACCATCTTCAACCCTCGCTCCATCGCCAAGAACACACCCGACTCCTAAGATAACATTCTCTCCGAGAACGACATTTTCACCGATAACACAAAATGGCCCAACGGTTGTTGTTAAAGGAACGGTTGCACTGTGAGAGATTAGATTATGATTCATTTCTTCTCGCTCCATTTCCCTACTCTAATAACACCCCAAAACAATCTTAAGAATTACAGACCCGTAAGACGGGCGGCTTCGATCCACAGGAGTGAACCCATTGCATGGAGAGGCGGTAAAGCCTACAAAGCTTAGGTGGGAAGCGGAGCCACTGGGTCCCCTCTCGCCGTCCTGCATGAAGAATAATTCGTGCAAAGACAGTGTCTTTGGGCTACGGGGACACTCGGCCATCCATGGCCAGCGTTCACACCAGGTATTACCCGGAGGTTTGGTGAAGCTCCCGCCTAAGCGAGTAGGCAAGCCTCGGAGTGCTGGGTGTCGAAGACACTGCTGCAAGAAGGTTTAACCCGTGCGAAGACAGTGTCTTCGTCGCACGAATTGGCAAGTCTTGCAGGATGTGGACGAAGCCGCCTGACCCCGGCGACTCCTTCTACTCCACCAACGGAAACACAACCGGCTCTTTCGTTTCTTGGCATTTATAGATCGCCAGAATAATTTCCAGCGCCTTACGTCCCTCTTCTCCGGGAATTGCAGGTGTCCGATCCTCCCGGATAGCTTGAATCATATCCGAGATGATCTCCCGATGTCCGTATCCGTAGACATTCGGAGGATCCCCAGCTTGGCTGGCAAAGATCTGGGCCTTTTCTTCGGCACTCTCGGGGAACTCCCAGACTTCAATACGGTTTACGGCGATTCCGCCAACGATCACAGATCCTGTTTCGCCAAAAACATTAAAGGTTTCTTCAATATTCGTTGGATAGATGGTCGAAGCTGCTTCAATAATTCCAATGGCCCCATTCTTAAACTTAACAACAGCGGCTCCCATATCTTCCATTTCAATTTTGCGCATAAACGTCTCTGTATATCCAAAAACCGACTCCACTGGGCCAAATGTCCACTGTAAGAGGTCGATGTTATGTATCGATTGATTCATCAATACCCCTCCATCGTGGAGCTTAGTTCCGCGCCAGGGTGCCTGGGTATAGTAGTTATCATTGCGATTCCAACGTACGGTAGCTTGTCCGTGAGTTAACTTGCCAAAGCGGCCATCTTCAACAGCTTTACGAAGAAGTTTGATGGAGTCATTAAAACGGTTTTGATGGATAACTCCTAACTTCACACCGGCTTTACGGCAGGCCGCAATCATGGCATCCGCTGTCTTCAAGGTCATGGCCATTGGCTTTTCAACCAAGACGTGCTTGCCTGCTTCAGCTGCTGCAATTCCGATCTCTGCATGAATTCCACTGGAAGTTGCGATAGTAACAACATCAATGTCTGATCTTTTCAGCATTTCCAGATAATCCGTATAAGGCTCAGCTCCATATTTATCGGCAAAGGCCTGAGCTAACTCCGGCACTATATCACATACTGCAACTAATTCTGCTTCCGGAAGGGCAACGATAGATTCCGCATGTTTGGGAGCAATCCGTCCACAACCAATAATCGCAAACCGAGTTTTGTCATTTCCACTCATTTAAATACAACCACACTTTCCCTAATTATTTCAAAGTCCAAACCATATACAGGTTTAAGGGGAATCAGCTGATTCCCCTTAAACCTGGGTCTCTATACTGAAATCGCTATTACCGCCTATTTTACACCTTTAATTAGATTTTGGCGATTTTCTCACGATTTCTTAAAACATTTTTAGTGGCATTTCGAGTGTCTACTACGAGCTTAGCCTTCTCAACGACCCTCTCATAATCCACAGCAGTGTGATCTGTTAAGATTAATACTGTATCGGCATCAGCTAAGGCAGCATCTGTCAAAGGTACGCTTTCTAAGTGAATTGTGCTTCCTCCATGGGGCTCAATCACCGGAATATATGGATCATGATAAACGATATTGGCACCTTGCTTACGCAAGAGTTCGATAATTTTCAAGGCCGGGGATTCACGCATATCATCAATATCTTTTTTATAGGCAACCCCGAGGACAAAGATATTGGAATCCTTTAAGCTCTTATTAACACTGTTCAAGGCCCGCATGACCTTATTAATCACATAATAAGAGACTTCTACATTAATCTCCCCTGCCAGCTCAATGAAGCGGGTGTGAAAATCGTATTCCCGGGCTTTCCAGGTGAGATAAAAAGGGTCAATGGGTATACAATGCCCTCCCACTCCAGGACCGGGATAAAAGGTCTGAATCCCAAAGGGTTTGGTGCCGGCAGCTTCCACCACTTCCCAGATATCAATCCCCATGCGGTCGCAAAGCATCATTAACTCATTCACCATAGCAATATTTACTGCCCGATAAGTGTTTTCAAAGACTTTTGTCAATTCTGCAGCAGCCGGTGAAGAAACAGGAACAACGTTGCTGATTGTTTGGTTATAAAGAGCATAAGCAATCTCTAAGCAATAAGGCGTCATACCGCCAACCACTTTAGAGGTGTTTTTCGTAGTAAAGCGTTTATTACCGGGATCGACCCGTTCCGGAGAGAAGGCCAGAAAGAAGTCCTGTCCCACTTTTAATCCGGTTTTTTCCAGTAAAGGAAGAATAACTTGCTCTGTGGTTCCCGGATAGGTGGTGCTTTCTAAGGTTATGATTTGACCGGGGCGCAAGGATTTTCTGATTTCTTCCGTTGAGGCCTGAATATAGGAAATATCCGGATCTCGGGTGATTGTCAGCGGTGTGGGAACACAGATAATTACCACGTCGCATTCTGCTAATCTTGAAAAATCGGTGGTTGCCTGTAACAGCCCTTTATCAATCATTGCCTTAAGGTCTTCATCTTTGACATCTCCAATATAGTTGTCCGCAGCGTTTACACGATCCACCCGGGCCGGGTTGATGTCAAACCCCAGTACAGGAAAGCCTACCTTCCCTTTTTCAACGGCTAAGGGAAGCCCCACATAACCTAAGCCGATAACGCCGATTTTTGCTTGATGTTTTTCTATTTTTTCTTTAAGAGTTTTGGCAACCACATCTTCATTGGTAATTACATTTTTAACGGTTAACATTTCCGTTTTCCCCCTTACTGATTAACGACTACTTTTTCTGTTTTCTTACGAAAGGCCGGAATAACTGTCTGCAACAACTTGATAACTTCATCTCTGGTTAAAAAGCTACCCCGTTCTCGAATAATATGGGTTAACTCTTCCAGGAGCTTAACATCAATATTATTGGGCTTGGCAACGAAGATTCTACTATGTTTAGTAGAAGTGACTCCCTCTTCAGCCGTCAACAACTCTTCAAAGAGCTTTTCCCCCGGCCGAATTCCTGTGAATTGTATCTTAATATCAACATCCGGTTCAAACCCAGAAAGCCGAATTAAGTCTTTAGCCAAGTCTACAATCTTAACAGGTTTCCCCATATCCAAGATAAAGATCTCTCCGCCGCGAGCCATAGCTCCGGCTTGGATAACTAACTGAGCTGCCTCAGGGATTGTCATAAAGTAACGCACCATATCAGGATGTGTGACTGTAACAGGACCGCCTTGGGCAATTTGCCGTTTAAAGGTTGGAATTACGCTGCCACGACTCCCCAATACATTCCCAAACCTAACTGCAACAAACTTTGTCTGAGAACGAAGGTCTAAGCTTTGAATAATCATTTCTGACGTACGTTTTGTGGCCCCCATAACGCTTGTTGGATTAACCGCCTTATCCGTAGAAATTGAAACAAAGGTCTTCACTTTTACTTCATCAGCAGCTTCCGCTAAATTTTGGGTGCCGACAACGTTATTTTTAAGAGCTTCTTCCGGATTTCTTTCCATCAATGGAACATGTTTATGAGCCGCCGCGTGGAAGACAACCCCGGGCTTATAGCGTTCAAAGATTAAGAAGACTTTTTCCCGATCTTTAATATCCAAGATCTCTGTAATATAGTCAATTCCCGGGTGCTCAGAACGCAGTTCTTGTTCGATGTCAAAAATGGTGTTTTCCCCATGCCCCAGTAAGACCAGCCTCCCGGGATTAAACCTGGCGATTTGACGGCAGATTTCCGAACCGATTGAACCCCCTGCTCCGGTAATAATCACCGTCTCTCCTGCAACGTAGCCTGCTACTTCCTCTAAATCGACCGAAACCGGGTCTCGACCGAGTAAATCCTCAACTTGAACCTGGCGAATCGGTTTAACATTCATGTCACCGCTAATAATGTCATAGACGCCGGGCATAATCTTCAGAATAACCCCTAATTTTTCGCAGATTTGGACAATCTCGCGAACTGCTTCCCCTGATGCTGAAGGCATGGCAATAATAACTTCATCCACATTATGTCCTTTTACAACCCGGGCAATATCCAGACGGGTACCCAAAACAGGAATTCCTAACAGCTGGAGCTTTTGTTTAGAGTGGTTATCGTCGATAAACCCAATCGGACGTCCATCCCGATAGTTCCGATTTTTCAATTCCCGGGCCGCTAATACCCCTGCATCCCCCGCTCCAACAATGAGCACCTGCTTTTGGGAGCCCGGAACATGGCGGTCAAAGGCGTTTTCCTGCAAGATCCGCCAGATGAACCTAGATCCTCCAATTAAAAAGACCATGGCCAGCCAAAGAAGCACTGCCGCAGTATGGGGCATCCTAATATAGGAAAGGGTGTCCGCATTTGATAAACCATAGAAATAAACTGCCGCGACGGTTCCGCCGGTTCCAACGGATACTGCATAAACAATCGAGAGTAATTCCCCGGTACTTGCATACTGCCAGAGACGGTTATATAGCCCAAAGACATAGAAAACAGCCAGATATAAAATAGTTCCCCCGATGGCTGTGTGATAATAGGTCTGATAATAGTCCAGAGGTATGCCTTCATCAAAGCGCAAATAAAAACTGCCGAAAGCTGCCAAGTTGATTAACAAAGCATCAATCAGCATTAAAATCAACGTCCGTTTGCGGAATAACACGTAGCTCAACCCTTTCTCGATAAACCAACATTAAACTTTATCGTTCTAAAGTTTACTACAACTTACATGCTTTTACAACTAAAACAGAGGACAGTGAAGCAAGGACTTGATCATAGTTCACTACCTCTTTCCAACAAGTTGCAGTCTAATTCCAGAGTCATCTCTTCTTGTTCTGGGATCCTATTAAATAATAACTATAGGGAATAAAACTGATCAATCTTACACTAATATAACTTAGAATAAGTGTGACTGCAAAAACAATTATGTAAAAAGCCCAGTTATCAAAATCTATTTGATAGTTCCTGAGAAATTTTATAGCTGATTGATTGAAAAAGATATGGATTAAGTATATCCCAAAAGAATAATCTCCAATTTTATTAATGACTCTGGCAATGACACTTTTCTTTTTTTCCAAAAGGCTGCTTGAAACAGCGAAAAGCAGGAGAAATGTTATCGTTCTAAATGCCGGGTAGATCAGTTCCGGCCCCATAAAGAAGTATTCCGGTATTGTACTATAGGAATGCCCTGTCTTTAAGCCAATTATAATGAAAAAGCTGCATCCTAATGTTAAAGCCAGGGACATGGCAAATAAGATGGAAATCGGCAGGTTAAAGTTTTTTTTATAGGTCGAAAAATAGTCCTGCCAATAAAGCCCCAAACTAAAATAGAAAAGAAAGCCCATAAAGTTCAGCTTTGTCCCTGCCAAATAGGAAGAATGAATACCAACCATATAAGCAGTCTGGATAACTAAGAATATTACAACCAGCAATCCCGCTTTGTCTCTCTGCCTGAAAAAAGCATATAGTTTTACGATTAGAGGGTAGAGAAGGTATAATTGGATGATGATTGAAAAAAACCATAAGTGATAGGAGGCTTCCGCCTGCCAAATATTTTTAGCAATTAATTCAAGATTCTTGCCCCACGAGTTGTTATTCATAACAATCCAATTGTTAAAGGCTGTATATAAGACAGAAAACAAAAAGTACTGCGGAACAATTGAACGCATTCTTTTTCTGTAATAAACTCCTAACGAAAACTTACCATAATAGTTCTTGGCTAATACAAATCCCGATATCATCACAAACAAGGGCACGGCAAATTGAGAAAAGATATCTGTCCATAAATTCACTAATACCAGGGTATTAAACTCTTTGACTTCCGTAAAATAACCGGTTGTGTGAATGGCTATGACCGCCAAAACCCCAAACCCTCTTAAATAGCCGATTTCTTCGATCATACCCGGTTTGCCATGATTAGCTCTGCTATGAATCATTTAAAATATATCCCCCATATATTTATTGATCCTCCTAGTGTCAACGGTTTGAGAATCCCATCAGATACAAAGCATGTTTTATGAGCTATAGTGTATCATACGCTTTGGTTTTATGCACAGACAAATAAGAATGAGCTGCTTGTCATTAAGACTGCAGCTCAGTTTTTCTTACTGTATTGTACTCTCGCCGGTAATCAACCACCGGGAGTTTTGTTTTATAAGATTGACCCGAACTTGAACAATCTGTTCATGCTCTTCCCCGACGGGAGTGCCATCCGTTAGACTGTAATCTCTAGCTGTGTAGCGATAATCAACTCTCAAGGTAGCTGTATTATCCGTGACACTTTCTACGTCAATTTGATCAAAGACTATTTGACTTACATCCAGCCCTATCCCTTGAACCAAATATTCTTCTGCCCGGCGGGCGTGTTTCTCAAACAAATCTCCCGTGTACGCTTTGCCAAGTTTAAGACGGAAGCTAGCCATATCCGTTGATTTCCAAGCTCCAAAAAAAGTTCCTATGTTTTGTTTATAATCAGTGATGACTTGTTGGGCCAAGAGTGATTGTTTATTGGAAAGGGTATGGGAATCGCTTTCAGTTAAGTTATCTGGTGCCAAATCTGAGTCCGGGATTAAGGTCTGATTCGGATCACTAACTGTGCCGGAAACTGTTTGTATCTTATCTTGGCCACGTAATTTGGAGATGAATGAGGTTGGGGAACTCGAATTCGTGAGTAAAGACACACCCAGTGTCCCAACAAGTACACCAACACCTAACGACAATACTCCAATCAGATAATTCATTTTACGCATAAAGACCAGAATCTCCTTCGAATGATTTTTATTAGTATCTTGACCAAAGGAAGGAGATGTTAGACATTTAGCTGAGAATATTTGTTTAATCCGCCGAAAATGCCCGCCTAAACAACAAGGCCAGCCTGCTAAAGACTGGTCTTGTAATAAACATATTCAGTTTTGCCATCTGGTTAGTATAAACCTCGCCATAACCAGGTTAATTCCTACTAACCACAATGTTTATTTATTTGTTTTTTGGTTTTATATTATTTTTTTCGGCGCTCCCTCCATCTTTTACGGATCTGCTAATCCATAAACTAACCAATTTAATGGATCATTCTATCTAAAATCCGAGTATAGTGCTCATCGACTCCAGTCATGAGCTTTTAACATGAAATTAAATACAAGAGGCCATTGTGCACCTTGAATATAATTTAGCGTAGTAGTTGTAAAGGATAGTGCTGTAGATAAGCTTCATACCATTCCTAGATTTATTGCTTTAGTAGATGCCTAAAATTATGTTCGTTTGGTTGCAAATGGCGTCGCCCCGTATACTTTAGAACTTGTGTCATTACGCAATAAGTGAGCATCGAGATCATGAATTCCTTGGTGGAATTGCTCAATTCGAGTTTTATCCTTCGAATCAAAGGCATCGATTCCACTATTCAAAAGTACATCCAGGTAGCCTGTAAAGGCGGCTGCCTTAGCAATATTCGCTTCGTTCTTATACTGCTTGTCCAATAATGTCTTATGGAAAACAATATACTTCTTAATATCTTCCTCATTCATCTGTGGACCTGCTGCCGGTCCATAGAGATAGCCATCTACATACTGGTGGATATTCCAGGCAGATCCAAAAGCTAATGTTTTAGCATCGTTACTTAATGCAGCTTCTCCAAAGTAAGTAGCGATAGACGGCGCCATGTCTATCTGCTTAGTGTCCGGCTCTTTATACTTATTCTTTGATCCGGAATCACTTTGTGGAGGTGCATTGAGAGTATTAGGTACTGTTGTTACTGTAGGTGTGGTTTCCGCCGCTCCTTGTACTGCAGGTGGAGCAGTCCCTTCCGGCAACATCGTGCCATTAGTACCGCTAATGTTTTTATCATCAACGGTTGGTGTCTGAATAACTACCTGATCTGTGATAGCACTTTGCTGCCGGAAAACTTTCCAGACGCTAGGGCCATATACCCCTGCTGCAACAACAGCTCCTGCAAGAACCAAGGTTCCTGCTAGGGTTACTATCCTCTTTTTGTCGATTGGTATCATTAGTCTCTTCCCTCCTTTAGTCTTTTTTAGTACAAGTGCATTTTACCAATTATTGGGAGAGAAGAGTGTCGCTTTCGCTGTAGAGTTTGATTCATTTTCCGTTCTCAATTTCCATTAAAAGTCACAAGCCCTCATGCTGTCCATATAATTCGCGATTAAGGCGCAGCATTATGGAAAATAATTAGCTAATTTCTCGGCTAAAGTGTTGAAGTTATTAATAGAAAAACCTCACCTTAAGCGGTGAGGTCATCATCTTAACTACTTTTATCGGCTTTCCTAACAATGTCCCGCAGATAATTAATCAGATCCTCAGAAAGATCTCCTCTCCGTAAGGCATAATCAATGGTTGCTTCCACAAACCCCAGTTTGTCTCCAACATCATATCTGCGACCCTCAAATTCATAAGCGAGTATTTCCTGAAATCGACCCAGTTCTTTAATACCGTCTGTCAGCTGTACTTCTCCGCCCCTGCCTGCCGGTAATTCCTCTAGAATATTGAATATCTCCGGGTTTAAGATGTAACGTCCCATGATGGCTAAACGAGTTTCCGGTGCTTCTTCCGGACGGGGTTTCTCCACCATGTTCTTAGCTCTGTAAAGTCGATCGGCGAATTTTTCTCCATCGACTATCCCGTATTTGATTGTGTCCTCATAGGGAACCTCTTGTACCCCGACAATACTTGCTCCGTAGCGCTGGTAATGATTAATCATTTGCTTTAACGCCGGTACTTCTGAGTAAATTACATCATCACCTAAGAGAACCGCAAAAGGCTCATTACCTATAAATTTCCGGGCACTATAGATTGCGTGACCTAAGCCTAAGGCTTCCTTTTGCCGAACGTAATAGATATCAGCCATTCGAGCAATATCCTGAACAAGGTCTAAGAGCTCATCTTTAGAGTTTTTTTCCAAAAACCCTTCAAGTTCCATAGAACGGTCAAAGTGATCTTCTATAGCACGTTTGTTTCGTCCTGTTACGATAATAATGTCCTCTATACCGGATTGGATAGCTTCTTCTACAATGTGCTGAATGGTTGGTTTATCCACAATCGGCAGCATCTCTTTCGGTTGGGCTTTAGTGGCCGGTAAAAATCGAGTTCCCAACCCAGCTGCCGGTATGACTGCTTTACGAATTCTGCGCATGCTAATGTCTCCCTTCATCCACGTTTAAGCTCCCACTTTATGTGGAGTCATCAGGCTTCAGTTACCTCAGCCTGATGTTAAAATTATCAAGATGCTTACCCTACATGTGCACTTATTAACTATATCTTTGAGTTTTGAAATAATTAGATCTATCTTCCGAAGATAGGATTTCGACATAAGATATTAATTACCTTCCTAATTAGAAATATATGTAAAATAATATAAAATATATGCTCTTTCATCATAATCCACCAAAATATACTATGAATCCCTTGACTCTAAGTTGAACAGCAAAAGCGACCTCCTTAACCATGACACTGAAAGGAGACCGCTTTTTTGTGGTATCAATTTCTATGAAGTTTTGTATGTCTCGATTTTGGGAACCTTCAGCTTTGCGCAGGCAAAACAAAACGCAAGGGCAAACTAGCGCCTTGCGTTTTATATAATCTCTTTATTATTTACTTTTCTGTAGCAACTTCAAGCTTTTCCAGCACTTGATCCACCAGACCATATTCTTTAGCTTCTTCGGCAGTCATGTAATAGTCACGTTCTGTATCCTTTTCAACCTTTTCAATGGGTTGACCGGTTCTCTCGGCAAGAATTTTGTTCATTTTTGCTTTAGTCCTCAGCAGTTGCTTGGCATGTATCTCAATTTCTGTCGCTTGTCCGGAAAGTCCATGCCCGCCGATTAAAGGCTGATGAATCAAGACCTCCGAGTTTGGTAAAGCGACTCGTTTTCCTTTTGTTCCACTTGCCAGCAGAAAGGCTCCCATGCTTGCAGCCATTCCAATACAAATTGTCCGCACGTCAGAGCGAATGTATTGCATAGTGTCATAAATAGCCATTCCCGCGGTGATAGAACCCCCAGGGCTATTAATATAAAGATTAATGTCCTTCTCCGGATCTTCAGCTTCGAGGAAAAGCATTTGTGCTACGACTAGGTTAGCAACATCGTCATCAATGCCACCCCCCAGGAAAATAATCCGGTCTTTGAGAAGACGGGAGTATATATCGTAGGAGCGTTCCCCACGATTTGTTTGTTCAACGACCATTGGAACCAGATAACCCATTTTCAATTCCCCCTATTTACTCTTATTAGGCGTCCTTACTTTAACTATTATATTCTTGCCGATTAACTTTATTTTAGTACAAAAGGTCAGTTAAGGTCAAATGATTTGTAGTAAAAAACCTACACTAACCATATATTTTATTAGTTTCGTCAAATAACCTTCTGTGATCTCCGGCCACTGAAATCCTATTTGGGCCAGATAGGCTTGAGTAATTGTACTCTCCACCGCAATACTTTCTGCAATTCCCTGATCTTCAGTAAGATCTAGAACAAACCCACTCAATGAATGGGGTGATTGTACATAACTGTCTATCAGTTGGTAAAAGGACTTCGTATCCAGAATTTGAACTTTAATACCTAGTAAATAGAGGATCTCAATCAGTTTCGTCATCTTTAGCTTTTTATGATTAAACATGTGAAACACTCGGCTGGGCTGAGTATTTGTCCTTATTATATCGACTATTCCTTGAGCGCAAGCATCCACGGGTGTAAATTCAAGCTCCTGATTCAGCATATCTTGAGATATGGCCTTTATTTCGAGGAAAGATTTTAGTTTCTGATAAAAAGCATTCTCCTGGATATTCTCCTGAAAATGTCCGTCAGAATATCTTCCGGTCAGTATCCCCACTCTGAAAATTGCAGCATGCAATCCTAACCTTGACGCTTCCAAAACTCGTACTTCCGCCTCGAATTTGCTTCTAATATATAAGTTATCCAGATAGTTTTGACCGATATATAGCTGAACTTCGTCAAAATGCCCATTAGTGTAATCCCCGGTTAAGCGATTTCCGGCAATGCTGATTGTCGAAATATGCTGTAAAGGCCTGCTAAAGGTTATACAAAAATCGATTACTTCCTGAGTCCCCTGAACATTTATCTTCTCAAAATCAGAGTACTCTCCATAATGTTTAACAAGCCCTGCTGCATGAATCACCGAATGAACATTCTTCCCCAATTCAGAATATCCTTCAGGGGTCATTTTAAAATGCTTTTGCGAAATATCTCCCTTTATAATTTTGATCCGCTGAGAGTATGCTTGAATCCTACCGGGAAAATAGCTGTCAAATAAGCGTTGAAACCGTTTCTCCAGATCACTTCCGCGCATTAAACAATATATTAGTCCTGAGGTACTGTTTAATAACTCCCAAAGTAAGTGTATCCCCAGAAATCCGGTTGCCCCTGTTAAGAGCACATTCCCCTGCCACTCCGGCTTAGAATCAGGCATCCCTTGAAGTTCATAGTGCAACGGCGGGCGGGGGAAATCTTTCCTAGAATCTACAACCTTCTGCCCCTTGAGCTTTCCTCTTACTTTGTCAGAGAGCTGTCGAACTGTTGGATAATCATAAAAGTCCTGAGCCTTTAAATCCCACTTTTTGGACCAAACCTCGGTCAAAATCTCGATAATAGCCAGCGAATCTCCTCCAAGGAGAAAGAAGTTATCTTCAACTCCTACCTGCTCTACATCTAATACTTTAGTCCATAGCCTAACCAATTCTTCTTCAAATAGATTCTCAGGTGGGGCCAGTTTGGTATCTTGTATCACCGCTGTTGGGGCAGGAAGGCTCCTTTTATCGACCTTCAAATTTAGAGTAAGTGGAATCGCATCCAGCCAAAGAAATTTTGCCGGAATCATGTATTCAGGTAACCTTTGCTCTAAAAAAGTTCTTATGTCTAAAACAGAACAATCCTTATCCCCAACCAAATAAGCACACAAATAGTTCCTCTTTTTCCCATCAACATGGGAAATAACAACTGCCTCCTGAACATCCACATGCTCGACTAGGACTTTTCTAATTTCGTCCAGCTCAATACGAAACCCTCTAATCTTAACTTGGTCGTCATTTCGCCCCAGATATTCTATCTCTCCTTCCGTTGTCCATCGTCCAAGATCCCCCGTTTTATAGATGATTTGTCCTTCATGAAAAGGATTGGGAATGAATCTTTCTTGCGTTAGATCGTTACGATAGAGATACCCGCGGGCAAGTCCCTCTCCCCCAATATAAATTTCCCCCGTGACTCCTTGTGGTACTATTTGTTTCCCTTGATCAAGGATGTAAATTTGAGTATTGGCGATGGGTTTTCCTAAAGTTATCTGAGTTTCTGAAGTTAACTCCTTGTACATTGACCATACTGTTGTCTCAGTAGGCCCATACATATTGTAAATTCTTGCAGCAGGAGCCACATTTTGCAGTTTATGGAGGACAGTTTCAGTAAGTGGTTCTCCGCCAATAAACATATCCATTATTGGTGCCAATCCTTCTGAACATTGAGGATCTTTTAACAAAGACTGAATTTTAGACGGTGTAGCTTGAAGCATCTCAATATCATTCTTTTTGATAAGATCAAACAATAGTGCAGGGCTTTTTTGTTCAACTTCGTTGGCTATTACTAAGGTTAACCCATAAGAAAGAGGCACGAGGGTCTCCATAACAAAAATATCAAAAGCAACCGTGGTCAGTGAGACAATTACCTTCTTCTCAGAGAAATAAAAAAACTTCCATAAAGCGTGAATTAAATTATTTACAGAGCGATGTTCAATCATTACCCCTTTAGGCGCACCTGTTGACCCCGAAGTATAGATAACATAGGCTAGATTATTTGGCCTGATAAAATTGATCAAGTCCGATTTAGATACTGTGTATAAGGACGAATCCTTAAGATCTAGTATTTCTAGTTCTAAGTTCTTTGAAAACATGTCGAAAAGCTCTTTTTCTTCAATACTTACTGGGTTTGTCAGCAACAAATGCGCCCTGCTATTACACAGCATTTCCTCAATCCTAGCAAGAGGATACAGAGGATCGATTGGAAGGTAAGCGCCTCCTGCTTTAAGGACTGCCAGAATGCTAATCATTAGTTCAGGAGAACGATTCATCATAATTCCTACAATACTATCAGGGGTTAGGCCTTTTAGTCTTAGCCTTTTAGCTATTTGATTCGCCCGTCCATTTAATTCAATGTAGGTTAATTTATGACCATTGACAACTAAGGCTATTTGCTCGGGCGTTTTCTTCACCTGTTCTTCAAACAACTGATGAATGGTCTTTTCCTTTGGGTAATCTAACGATGTGAGATTTAGTCCATGAATAAGTTCATACTTTTCTTGACTTGTTAAAAGAGAAATCTTTGACAACGGTATGGTTGGCTCATTAATTAATTCCTTCAAAAAAGTTATCAAATAACTATGAATTCGTTCAATATCCTTATCGCTTAAAGCTTTAATTAAGTAGTCGTAATCAAGCCTTAACTCTCCATCGTCCTTCCAATCACTTATGCTTAAAGATAGTGTGTTAATTTCATGACCATTAAAACTCCAAAAGGGTTCTAGGTCTATACCTTCGACATCTAATTTAGAAATCTGATATGAAAAAGCTACATCGTTTATAGCCCCAGAAAAACCTTGCTTTACTCGAAGGTCTCTCAGAATTTCTTTGTATGGATAGCGTTGATTTTTTAATATTTTTTTCCACACCTTAGAAATATGGTTTATGAAGGTCAAAAAATCCCATTGAAAATCTATCGTTATAGGAAAGGGTACGTTGCTAATAAACATTCCAGCGGTATTTCTCTGTTGAAAATTTGCCCTGTTAAGTACAGGCGTGCCAATAACCAAATCCTGCTTCCCTTTTGCCTTTGATAGGTATAGGGCAAATACTGCGAAGAAGACTATAAATTCCGAAACATTGTGTTTGTTCGAAAAAAGCTTTACGGCTTCGCTGAGGTCATGGGCCATTGTGAATGTCATTCTCTTAGCTCGGCTATCCTTCCTGCCGTGAATTTTGTCCTCCGAAGTAAACTCTGAATTAGCTTGAAATACCTGTTGCCAGAAAACCTTCCGTTCCATAAACTTAGGAGAATTATAATAATCAATGTCCTCTAAAATATAGCTTAGATAAGAAGGTTTTTGTTCAGGTATAAAGGGTTCACAGTTCATTAATCTCTTATAAGCATTAAGGACTTCTTTTATAATCATAGTTAAACTCCACGCATCTGAAATAAGATGATGAAATTTAAAATATATTGCCACTTTAAAGTTAGTTAATCTCACAGAGGCAATATAAAACAAGTCATTCTCTAAAAGGTTAAAAGGTATCCTTGTTTGTTGATCCTTCCAAAGTTCAAACTCTTCTAGTCCGTGTTGATGACTAAAATCCAGTCGATTAAGACGATATTCCTTGAACACTGCTACATACTGGCGGGGCTCTCCATCTACCATAATGAATCTTAAACGAATGGCTTCATGCTCTTGTAGAATTATGTTCACTGCTTTTTCAAGCATATCTATATTAATATCGTCTCGTAAAATTACACCGACTCCTAGGTTTCCATAACTTGTATTCTTATAGAACGTTTCAATATCCCAAATAGATTGCTGTGAAAAAGTCAGAGGGTAAAGCAACTGATTGTTCATTTCATCCTCCTAATATTCTTTATTCGGCCAATCTCACCATTTTCAATTATAAAAGAAACTATCCCCTACATTGTAAGGTCAGCAACTTAGATTCAAAGATTTTTTAAAATATATCACTCGTTTAGGAAGGAAAGATGTTTAATTATGTCGAATCTTAAAATGTTGGCTGTATCTCATAAATGTCATTTTAGAAAGGTGCTTTGCAGATGCTTTCTCCTTTTAGAAAACTACTACCTGAACAGTATAAACAAGAGTTTTTTGATGAAATAACGCGCCATAACTTTATTCGTTCTCGTAATCTTGCAAGAGTCCTTTTCTTCCTCAATATTTTCTTTCTTGTTTTCGACATAATTAATTATCAGGAAGGTCTTTGGGATTGGGATACCCTCTCTGGATATTCGGCACTATTCTATCTTCATCTATTCTTAGGACTTGTTATATCAGTTTTTCTTCTAATGTCCTGGGTCAATAGGTTAAAAACAGATGATCAGAACTTAACTCGTTGGCATTCCTTCTTAGGTACTTATTTTTCTTCTTTCATCATAGTTTTCAGTTCATGCATATCTATAAATGACCAACTGCTTCACAATCAGATCACTGTCTTTATTCTCGGATCTATTATAATTGCAGCTAACAATTACATAAAACCTTTGATAAGTCTAATCACCTTTGCAATTGCATGGGTCTTATTTATGATTGGGATTAGCTATTTGCAAACGGATTTAGACGTCCTTAAAGGAAATTACATTAATGGTACAATTTTAATGGTTTTTGCTTGGTTCCTTTCTTATACATTATATAAAATGAAGATTCAAGATTTTATTAGCCAAAAAACAATTCAACAAAAAACTAAAGAGGTAGAAGAATACAATAACGACCTTATTGTAACTAATAATCGTCTTGAAGAGTCTCTGCAAGCTTTAGACGAATCTCAAAATGTAATATTCAGCTTAGCCTCGGCCTTGGAGTCTAAGGATACATATACACGAGGTCATTCTGAGCGAGTTGCAAACTATGCTCTGCAGCTAGCACAGGCCCTTAAACTTTCAGTGCCTGAACAACAAACTGTTTGGCGGGCAGCCCAATTACATGATATTGGTAAAATCGGAATACCCGATTCAATCTTAAATAAACCTGGCAAACTAAATAATAAAGAATGGGAAATAATGCGTTCACATCCTGAAATGGGAGAAACCATTTGTTCTACACTTAGTTTTGCTCGTGATTTTCTCCCCCTTATTCGCCATCATCACGAGCGATTCGATGGAACAGGTTATCCAGATGCTTTAAGAGGAGAAACAATTCCTTTTTTGGCGCGAATTATAACGGTCGCGGATGCAGTTGATGCAATAACTTCACAGCGTTCCTATCGGCCCAGTCGAACCATCGATTATGCGTTAGAGGAATTACTCAAAGGAAAGGGATCTCAATTTGATCCTATTATCGTTCAAGCCTTCATTGAGTTATTTAATTATTCTTAGTTATTAGATATAGGTACTGTAAACCTTACAAAGAATGTCGATCCAGTCGGACACGTTTGTATCGTGATCATGGCATTATGACGAGCAGCAATTCCATAACAAACTGCTAGGCCTAATCCTGTACCTGTTTCTTTCGTAGTGTAAAAAGGCGTTCCTAACTTATCCATTATTTCAGGCTTGATACCTGTCCCTTGATCTTGGATAGACAAGATAACTTCGCTATTACTCATAAGTGTCTTTATGCTGAGCACCCCACCGTGATCCATGGCTTCAAGTCCATTTCGCGCTAAGTTAAGGATCATCTGGCGCATCTCTTTTTCATCTAATATTAGATCTGGAATCTCCTCTAGTTCAGTTATTACCCCCTTATCGTTTCTGATCGCATCTACTTGAACAAGAGGAAGGATGCTTTTAATAATATTATTAAGATTATGTACTGCCACCTCGGTTACTTTTGATCGACTGATAGATAGAAACTCAGAGATAATTTGATTGGCCCGATCAAGTTCACTAATCATGAGCGGAATATAGTTACTGTATTTTGAAGAATTGCCATCCTCGCCCAGAAGTTGTAAAAACCCTCTTACTGTTGTCATGGGATTTCTAATTTCGTGGCCAATACTTGCGGCCATTTCACCAACCAGACTCATCTGGTCCATTCGTGTCATTTCTTTTTCTATCTTTTTTTGAGCAGTAACGTCTTTGACAATTGTTGATGCTCCAATTATCCTTTGTTGATCGTCCTTAATCGGGGATACAGTTAAATAGACATTAATAATTGATCCATCTTTCCTTTGCCGAATACTCTCATAATGTGAAACTGCCTTCCCTTGAGAGATGGTTAGCAAAATATTATCTAACTCGGACTTGTTATCTGGGGGGAAAAGTTTCCTAACTGACTGACCCACTATTTCTTCCTCAGAGTACCCATAAATACACCCAGCACCTCTGTTCCAATCGATAATCACTCCGTCAAGATCCATTCCTATAATGCCGTCTTCCGTGGACTCTACAATGGAAGCTAACCGGAAAATCTTACTCTCAATTTGCTTGCGTTCTGCCATTTCTAGCATTAGTCGTTGATTAGTGTTTTCCATCTCTTTCGTGCGTTCTTTAACCAATCTTTCAAGGTGGTTTTTATGTAGAAAATCCTTAACCTTAGCATTATAAAGGGTCAGTGATAAGACCCACGAAACAAATATCAGGAGCAAAGTATTAAGGTAATGCCCATTTAGTATCAGAGAATTAGGCTGATATCTTTGTATTCCCAGAATGACAATTATATAGGATAGAAAATAAACCAAAAAGCTAACTTTTGGACTCAAATTGAAAAAGACAGCTACTATGAAGCAGACAATAATATAAACCGTTAGTTGTCCGTGGAGCATTTGATCAATCCATCCAGTGATCACTGCAGAGATAACTAAGCAAAAGACCGCAAATAAGATCTCATAAGTGTTATGGACAGGACGGACATCCTCTACCGAATTTAGGTTAGTTCGCCAGTATAGTCCTGAAATTATTATCATCCCTAATCCTAATGCAACATGCGAATAAAACAACCACTCATAGCCGGGAGTGCTAATCCAAAGGCCCTCTTTATAATTACTATAATCTGTAAAAAAAAACAGTATGTCTAAAACGAGTAGCACCGTTGCTAAAATTCTCAGACGGGAAAAATTTGAAATAACTTTATACTTAGAGAACTCTTCTTGATGTTCTGTGAAAACGAGATTTCTTTGTACTCTAGTAATCTGTACCATTGCTATCTCCTGTCACTAATAACGTAATTATTTTACATTTAATTTTATAATTCTCTTTAATCCACTTTAATCCTTCTTTTTGTTATTGATATAAATATATTTTAACTACGTATTCCATCCTTAACCATCTTCTTTCTAAGGAATATAATGGAGTATACTTTAGAAAGGCGGTCGAATCAGAAGTGGCTCAATCAAAAACCCAGCCTCCGCAAAATCCGCCCTATTTTATGCCCTATCCATTAAACCCCAATTCACGAATTTATAAGCCTTCAGGCACCCATAGTTCTCCGACTGTTTGTGCACCGCTTCTCCGTCCGACACCTAGGTTTACGCCAGGATATTGGGAATTGTTAACACCTGCTTTTGGTGGGGCTGCGGTCGCATTCTTTTTAAGCCTTTTTATCGAAGGAAAGAAGGAAAAGAAAAATCACCATAATCCTTATGAGGGAACTCTTTTAAAGATCAGTCTGATTGGATATTCAATCTTTGCTTTGGCAGCAGCCTATTATGCAATTACAAAGGCCGTAAAAGAATCTCGACCCTCCTATAATAATCTATTTACACCGATTGCTATAGCACTGGTGGGAGTTATACTACTTTTCACCTCCGAATACCTTCTTCTCTACAGATATTTGCCTTCGAGTTTTGAGGGAAAGGTCGGAGATGACTTATGCTTACAGTATTTCTCTTTCTTATATTTTAGTTCGACAACAATTGCTACCGGAACTTTAGGGGACATTCAGCCCAACAATCTGACAGCACGCGCCTTGATTACTATCGAGATTATGTTTTATGTGTTTGTGATGGCAACTGCGCTTCCTCTCCTTCTGGTAGAGAAAGTCGACTAGTAGCTATTGTAAAAATTCTTCCACACAAATACCTTTTTACCATGTATTCAGTATACATGGCAAAAAGGTATTTTTATTCAGGTGCCAATAAAGGTATCATTAGAAGGAATTAATAAAAATTTTAAGGAGGGCATTATCAGATGTTACAATGGCGTAAATCTAATGATGTTTTAGGAACTGCAAATCGAGGAAATCCAAGTGAATCAGGACTATGTACTCTATGTCGAGCCGATTGCCAAGGAAAATGTGAAAACTGGATGTCAAGTCTCAAAGGCAGAAAAATGTTGTACCCGCGGGATTTTGGTACAGTAACTGCCGGTAGTTCGAACACGACCCATATCGGCGTAAATTATAATTCCCTTCGTATTCAAGGCTTTAATTATGGGGCATATGGTTTACCAGGCTCTTTGACAAAGAGTGCCGATGATTGCATTTTCCCGAATGTAACTACTGAAACAGAATTTGGTGCCCAAGTTAAGACGAAGGTTAGAGTACCTATTATGACCGGAGCTTTAGGCTCAACCTTCATTGCGGCTAAGTACTGGGATTCCTTTGCTATCGGTGCTGCCTTAGTCGGGTTCCCGATAGTCGTCGGTGAAAACGTTGTCGGGGTTGATAAAGAGTCTGTACTGGAAAACGGGAAAATTATCAAAGCACCTGAATTAGACCGTCGAATTCAAACCTATCTCAATTATTACGATGGGTATGGAGCTATCATTGTTCAAATGAATGTTGAAGATACTCGCAATGGAGTTGCTGAATATATTATTAATAAATATGGGAACGATGTTATCCTGGAGCTAAAATGGGGACAAGGAGCAAAAGACATTGGCGGAGAAATTCAGGTAACCAGCCTAGACTACGCTCTGTTCTTAAAAAATAGGGGTTATGTGGTTGATCCCGATCCAACTAAGCCTGAGGTGCAAGAAGCTTTTAAAAATGGTGCCCTTAAGTCTTTCGCACGCCACAGCCGCCTGGGCTATACCGATCTTTCCAATTATGATGAGGTTCGGGCCGATTTCATGAAATCCGTAGATTATCTCAGAAGTCTAGGCTACAAACGAATCTCTCTCAAGACAGGTTCTTATGGGATGGAAGCTTTGGCTGCCTCTATCAAATTGGCGACTGACGCTCAACTTGATTTGTTAACTATTGACGGCTCCGGCGGCGGTACTGGCATGAGCCCATGGAACATGATGGAGACTTGGGGGGTTCCTTCCATCCTTCTCCACGCAAAAGCTTATGAATACGCCAGTATTCTCGCAGCTAAAGGCCACAAAGTTGTCGATATGGCCTTTGCCGGCGGTTTAGCCAGAGAGGATCATATCTTTAAGGCCCTAGCTTTGGGGGCACCTTTTACGAAATTAGTCTGTATGGGTAGAGGGGTCATGATCCCAGCATTTGTTGGTGCAAACATTGAGGGTGCCCTTCATCCCGAACGTAAAGACCTGTTAAATGGCAACTGGGATAGCCTGCCAAAGACTGTGTTGGAACACGGTTCGAAAGCTGAAGAAATTTTTGCGGGCTACTATGATATTCAAAACAAAATTGGTGCAGATGCCATGAAGAACATACCTTATGGTGCCATTGCAGTCTGGACATTAGCGGATAAACTAGCCGGTGGTCTCCAGCAATTCATGGCCGGAGCACGCAAGTTCTCACTCAGTCAAATCGCTCGAACGGATATTTCCTCTGCTAACCGCGAGACGGAAATTGAAACAGGGATTCCTTTCATTACTGATTTCCAAGATGAGTTTGCTAAAAAAATCCTAAATAGTTAATACATGAATAGCTCTAGCTCATACTCTAAGACGGGCAGGTAATACAAAAAGTTCTCCCAAATTGAGGGGGAACTTTTTGTATTACGGTCTACTTTCACTATTAACTTTTTTTACGAGTAAATCGACTAAGGAACTCTTTAATTCCTCCCTGTTTTTCAGTTGGTTCCTGCACCTTAAGATCCTTCAATTGACCCCTGATCTCTCCTGGCAGATTAGGGCCTGGGTAGTTTGAGTTTGGGAAAGTCATTCCTCTTTTCTGCATAAAGCGCTCCAGGCCTCTCATGGGCAATGGGCTTTGTCCCATAGATTGCCTAAGGTTCAAAGCATTAGGATTATCAAACAGCTTAAATCCTCTGATTGACATTCTTCACCCTCCTTATTTATTAATTTCAGCTTACAAAGGGGATAACAAAAACCGGTGCCTCCTAATCATCAGGAAGCACCGTCCTTTAGATAACTTAGAAGATAACTCCTAAAGCAATGAAGATTAAAATCGTGATAGATATAAGTGTGGGGCTAAAATACAATTCCCATTGCGATGAGGAGCAAAATAATAACAACTACAACCGCAATGCCAGCTCCAAGTCCGCCACTTCCGCCAGTTCCGAATGCCATTTTAAATCCCCCTTTCATTCTTTCTACAATATACGAATTACTTTTCCAATTGTTAACATGTATTGGATATAGTTCAGTTATTTTCTTTTTAAATTTTTAGCAAACTTATTTTACTAAAGTTGTCCTCCCCTCCCACTTAAAGCGGGAATCTCCAGATTAAATATAAAATAAGACCGTTCCCATAATGAGAACGATCTTTACAGCTGAGAATCATTTTTGCTCCAATTATTTTCAGGATACCTTTGAACTCTGATAATATCCCCTTCTTGTTCATTAAGAATTATAAAGCGTTGTCTCCACTCGCTCCTGTTCTTATTGTATAGACATTTTCTACTGAGGATACAAAGATTTTACCATCGCCAATCTCTCCAGTTCGGGCTATTTTTGTAATTATTTCAATGACCTTATCAACATCTGTATCACGAACAACAACTTCGATCTTCACCTTTGGAATGAGGTGAATTGTATACTCCACTCCCCGATAAACCTGGGTATTCCCTTTTTGTTTTCCACATCCGATTACTTGAGTCACAGTTAAACCATTGACTCCATTAGACCCTAACGCATCCTTAACATTGTCTAATTTTCCGGGTCGGATAATAGCCTCAATCTTTTTCATAATAAATCCTCCACTGATTTATTTTGCTTTTAATCAAGCACTTAGGTGGTTCCTAATCTAGAAGTTAAATAAACTCTGAATAAGCAGTTTCTCCGTGTAGTGATAAATCTAAGCCATTGGCCTCTTGTTCTTCATTTACCCGTAGCTTGGTTACCAGACCAATAACTTTTAAGATTATGAATGTAGCCGCGATAGCAAACACCACTGTCACTAAAACACTTGTCGCTTGGATTCCTAACTGGGCAGGATTTCCGTAAAGCAGTCCATCAGCGCCGGCGGAATTGATTGTTTTCGTCGCAAAGAGTCCTGTTGCCAGAGCTCCCCAGGTGCCTCCGATTCCATGACATCCAAAAGCATCAAGCGCGTCATCATAGCCGAATTTTGCTTTGAGTATACTGATAGCAATGTAACAAACTAAACCGCCAATTAAACCTATTACTATAGAGGCGAGGGGGGTTACGAATCCGCAAGCCGGAGTAATAGCAACTAAACCGCTAATAGCTCCACTGGCTACACCAAGCATCGTGGTTTTTCCCCTATGCATTCGTTCTACTAAGGCCCACGCGACTGCAGCTGCAGCGGCGGCTGTATTCGTATTAACAAAGACCATACCTGCTAACCCATTTGCACCCAAGGCACTCCCGGCATTAAAGCCAAACCAGCCAAACCACAGGAGCCCAGCACCTAAAACAGTCATTGGCAGGTGATGGGGTGCCATGGATTCTTTACCCAGGCCTTTACGCTTTCCAAGGACTAAGGCAGCAATTAAGGCTGAGTATCCTGAGCTAATATGAACCACATTTCCTCCTGCGAAATCAAGTGCTCCAAGATTTCTTAAGAACCCGCCAATACCCCAAACCCAGTGTGCTACTGGATCATAAACAAAGGTTGCCCATAAAAGAATAAATAATATAAATGCTGGAAAACGCATCCGTTCCGCAATTGAGCCGCTAATTAAAGCAGGGGTTATTACAGCAAACATCATTTGAAATCCCATAAAGACAATTGCAGGAAGAGTGGCAGCATAGTCTGGATTAGGATCCATTCCAACTCCATTTAAACCCAACCAATCTAGCCCTCCAATTAAACCATGTTGATCAGTTCCAAAAGCTAAGGTGAACCCTATTAAAATCCATTGCAGCGAAATAAGTCCGATAGTAATCCAACTATGCATAAATGTCCCAAGAACATTCTTTTTACGAACCATACCTCCATAGAAAAGCGCCAAACCAGGGGTCATCAGCAAAACCATAGCTGAGGATACTAGTATAAAGGCTGTATCTCCCGTATCCATAATTATTCCTCCTTAATAGAAAACTAGTTACACCATGCCCTCCCATAGGCATATTCTTAGTCCCACTTATTTTTCCAGAAAAAATCTTAGAAAGACCCATACATTTCGATTGCATAAGGCAACCCGACTTAATCTAGGCTTAAGAAACAGGCCCTTACCCTCGTCAAAACTAAAGGCGCTTTGAGAGTACTCTTTACGAGTATCTCAAAGCGCCATTGCTTTGCCTAACTTCCAGATATCTTATTTTTGGTTGTGCACAACCTTATGATAGGTATTCTAGCATAAAGGTCAAACCAATTACAATACTTTCTTCCTAAGAATCCTGTATACCTACTAGAACAGAGGTCAGAAGCCGGAGGCCGGAGGTTAATTATCTAGCGAACAAAGGAGTGGGCAACGTATCTATCTTAGTTGCCTAATAGATTTTTGGTATATAATTCATCAATGCAGGCATGACGAAGGGATTATAGATAAACTCTAAGAATAGAAATAAGCTAAGCCCTACAAAGCCACCGATCATTGAACCATTGATCCGAATCCATTGCAGGTCGTTCCCGGCTTTATCTTGGACAAACTGATTGAGATCCTGATCCGTGTACTCTGCTAACGTCTCCCTCACCATGTTTCCGATGACATCATGTTCATTGTAAATCACTCGACAAAGGATATCCACGAGAAAGGAATTGGCCTCCTGGCAAAAAGCTTGATCGTTTTTAAGGTTATGCCAGATTTTCTCCATATAATGCTTAAGCAAGTGCTCCAGCACAGTTGGCTCCATGGTTTTCGATGGCGTAATTGCAGACTTTATGGCTGTACTAATCACAGTTTCCAAGAAGCGCTCTGTCAATGGGTCAGCTAATACTGATTCTTTCCAAGTATCCATCCAAGTGCAAAATTCCGGATCCTCGATCAACAACTCCACTTCTTCCACCAGCTTGTCCTTTAAACTGAGACGCAAAGGATTATTATGATCTTTTAATCTGCGTAAGGTCAAAAGCAACTCAACCTGCAAAGCGTCAGCAGCTTCATCCAGGTTTAAACCGTCTGACTTTTCAACAAAGCCTAACAAAGTACGAAATATTGCTCCTCCGTTGCTTACTTTCTCTTGTTTTATTTTTTCAAGGTATTTAATAATAATTTGCCGTGTTTCCATTTGAGAGGCTTTATCCCATAATCCTTCTGCTATCTGATCCAGGCCTTGATCAATATATCCTTTATTTAATGCCCATCGGCTTCCAGCCTGCAGCCTCACGGCTAAGTTCCAGGCCTGAGAATTAGCTTGTAAAAAGTCTGAAAGCCTTTTTGCTAATTGGTTGGGAGCTTGTTTCTCTAAATATCCCTGAAGATAGGGTGCCAGCTTCTCCGCTAGATATTCAGAACCACCTTTCCGATCAAGGTATTTAATAAGGGAATCCATAACGGGAACCTTTTCAATCCTCTGACGAATAAGATCCATTCGCAAAAGCTCAGATTGAACCATGGAAGCAACCGCTTCGATAACTTTTTCTCGGTTCCGAGGAATAAGAGCTGTGTGAAAACCCCAGCCCAGGGGCTTTTGGAAAATCGCTGTCACCGCAAACCAATCTGCGATTCCCCCTACCAATGCTGCTTCTAAAACAAAATTCACTAGCCTGATCTTTAAGTCATTGGGATTGTAGTGTTGTATTACCGCTGCACCAATAAAGAGTATAAAAACCGTTGCTAAAGTGAGATTAGCCTTTTTGTGATAATTCATTATCGTAACACCATCCCAAGTATGTAAATCAACATTCCCGCTAAACCACCCACAACTGAGCCATTAATCCTGATCATTTGCAGGTCGTTGCCTGCTTTATCCTCAATCAACTCAACTAGCTTGTCATCGGTCAAAGGGTCTAAGCCTTCACGAACAATGCGCCCGATGGCATTATGATGGTTATTAATCTGTTTATCAAGGAAGCTCTTGACTTCTTGATTAACCCTCCCTCTCAGATCACTATTTTGTTTATATTTTTCCAGAAGTCTGGGCCAATTGTGGTTTAAATAGCCTGTTTCTATGGAGCCAGCAAAAACATTATTTATCTCCAAGGTTTTCAACCCCGAATCTAAGGCTGCAAAAATCAAGCCATCAACTCGTTCTTGAAGTAAAGTCTTAGTTTTAAGTTCCAAAGCAAATTTAAGTATTAAATCCCTAAGCCACTTTTGCACTGTCCCATCCTCTAAAGTCACTTTAACCTTTGCCTGCAAACCTTGGGCAAGCTCAGCTGAGGATGGCAGAAACATGCCGATCATTTTTCTTGTTGAGTTATTATCTTCGTACCTTTTTAAGGCCGCTTCAATCATGTCTTTCAGGGCATCTTGAACCGCCGGTTGATCTATGATACCGGAGATTGTATGGCAAATAGCCTGCAAAACATTATCCATATCTCGGTGTTCCATTGAAAACTCAATAACCTCGGCCAGGGTTTGGGAAAGATTTAAATCTCTTAGGTTATCGTTAAGCAATTCTTTAATTTGTCCTCTAAGTTCTTCTTGATTCTCCCGGTTCCGGATAGCTTGCAGCAAATTAACCAGCATATTACTCATCTTTGCTTGAACTTCCTGCTCCTGAAAAACACGCAGTAATACGCCGGAAAAATCCCAGGCCGAGAGTTTACGTTTAAGCAGCTCCTGTGAGATTAATTCATTTTGTACCATATCTGCCAAAGCTGCAAAAATACGTTCTCGGTTCTGAGGAATAATCTCAGTCCGCAAAATCCTACTGGGGCGAATACCCAACGGTCGCCGAAAAAGAGCTGTTACAGCAAACCAATCAGCAAGCCCTCCAATCATCCCTGCACTGCAGCCACTTGAGATAAGTCCTCCAATAACGCTCCCTTGAAGATAAAAGGGATAACTTACGAAGAAGCCTAGAGTAATACCCCCCAGAGTCAGATTTGCACTCCGAGTATTATTTTTCTTGATCATTTCTTTCACCTACAATAACTTTATCGACAAATTAAGGTTCTTTCCAACTTATTTTAATCTATTTTAGAATATAGTACCAGTTGATCAAGGAAAATGTTGGTTAGCATAAGTCTCCACCCTAAACACTCCAGTCACAGCTTTGACAATGGCGTTATAGAGTAAGCTTCACATAGGTTGTCAAATCAGCAGCGATAAACTTAATTGCTTGTAGTTCTCTTTTCAGAGAAAAAGGCTCTAGCCAATATTTAGCCAGAGTCTTTTTTGTGTTTTTGTTATGTTAAAAGCTTAAGCTTACTCATAAACCTTTTCTTCACTTAAATGGGCATTTAGGGCATCCTCTTCAATGAGCCGATGATTCAATAATTCTGTTTTTAATTCTTTATAATATTCATGTTGAATGATCAAATCCATAACTTCATTAGTTCCTGTCCATATCATGATTAGCCGTATATCCCGTAATAACCTTTCTATGGGAAATACATTTGTATAACCTATCCCCCCCATTATTTGCATAGCATTGTTGACCACATCCCAAGCTGTGTTTGTTGCAAATTTTTTGGCCTCTGAAACTAAGCGTCTGCCCTGAGCTGCAGGAACTCCAGAGTCAATAGCTCTGGCTGTAGTGTAAACTAAAGCACGAGCAGCATCCAAGCGAGTTATTGAATCCGCGACCTTAAAACTCACTGCTTGAAAATCTTTGATTGTATGGTTAAAGGCCTTACGCTTAGTACTATATGCCGTTGCTACTTGAAGTGCGGCTCTTGCCATTCCTAAAGCCCCCGCCGCACTTGTCATTCTTTCTGGAATCATCATTTGATAGAAGATCTCAGCGGCTCGGTTTTCTTGGCCTAAGAGATTCTTACCGGGAATTCGAACATCTTTAAAGACAACTCTCCCCGCTCCCCCACCCCTTGTTCCCATTAGTCCATAGACATGCCCTACCTCTACCCCAGGGCCACGGTCAACGATGAAAGCACTCATGCTTTCGTGGGATTTTCCCTCAGGGTTGGTCTTGGCATAAACCATGAAATAATCTGCACCTTCCGCACCCACTACAAACCGCTTTTGCCCGTTGAGAATGAAGTCTTCGCCATGACGCACAGCCACAGTAGTAGCTCCAAAGAAGTCTGATCCCCCTCGAGGTTCTGTCAGGGCTTCGGCAGTATAGATTTTCCCTTCTAAGGTTGGCTTTAGATAGCGCTGCTTTAAGTCTTCCGAACCAAAACGAGCTAGAGCCTCTCCGACAATAGACGGGAGGGAATAAAGGCACGCAAGGCTTGTTCCTAGAATCCCGATTTCTTCTAATACTCCAATTTCGTCAACCCAATTTAGGCCACGGCCGCCATACTCCGGGGAAAAACGCAAGCCTAAGAGATTAGCCCGGCCCAGATCCTTTAGGTATTCTACTGGGTAGACGACTTTTTCTTCATCCATATCCAGAATCAACTGCTTGGGAACTTTTTCTTTAACGAAGGCTATAGCCTCATTTTGTAGTTCTTTCTGGGCTTCAGTCAAGAGAAAATCAAACATTCGAATATCCTCCCCTTTTGGACAGATTTTACACAGCTACCTTTCCCGTTGATAGGTCGATCAGCTCATAAATTAGTGACTGTCTGTTAGTCTTCCAAGGCAGTGTTTGCATTTTTGTTCTTACGTTTCTTAAGTAAGTCAGTAAATTGTTGCTGATAGTCTAATAATTCCGCTTTCAAGAGAGTTAGCTCTTGGATCTTTTCGTCAAGCTCTCGGAGCCGCTTTTCTCCGTAAGCTACTGCACGTTCCAGCTGGAGCCCTTCTGTACGATCAATGTCATAGAGATCGATCATTTCCTTAATTTCTGCAAGAGAAAAGCCTAACCTTTTACCTCGCAGAATTAGGATTAAGCGGGCCCTTTCCCGAGGGCCATATAAGCGCTGGCTCATCTTTTCAAGGTGTAGTGGAGTGAGCAAACCCATTTCCTCGTAATAACGAATAGTTCTGGGGGTAATACATAGTTCTTGAGCCAAACTAGAAATACTCACGAGGGGCTGACCAACCAAATAATTGCACTCCTTTCATAATTAATTAGGTAAGTAATATTATAAATATTCTGACACCAGTTTACGTTAACGTCAAGACCTTTTCTAGGAGAGGAAGCTGTCTTTCTCTCTCTAAGACGGGCGAGCAGTTTTTTTGTCTGGATTTTAGGGTCTTGGTAAAAGTAAGGGCTAATTGCCCGTTCACACTCGTTGCGTTCCCTGGCTCGTTGGATGTGCAGGAATTGCGCCAACCTCCGGGCAAATAAAACTTCATAATTAATGCTTAGCCTATACGTAAATCTTGGAAAATGGGGAACTATAAATAAAGTTCTACCCCCAATGAATCAGATTAACCAGTCTATTTACCTTTATTAAGGAGGACACTCATGTGTAACAACCCATTACTTAAGGATCCCTATCAACAATTGGATGACTATATTGACAGCATTCCCTATAAAAAAGAAAACCTTATTCTAATACTACATAGAGCTCAACAAATTTTCGGTTACTTACCAGATAAAGTTCAATGGCACATTGCTCAGAAGTTGGATCTCCCCTCGGCTAAAATTTATGGCGTTGTGAGTTTTTATTCCTTCTTTACTATGAAGCCCCGGGGAAAACATGTGGCGAATGTTTGTATGGGGACAGCTTGCTTTGTCCGAGGATCTGAAAAGTTGCAAAAGGAAGTTGAAAGCCAGTTAGGGATTAAAACCGGACAGACCACTGAAGATCAGCTTTTCTCTTTGGATTCGGTACGATGTATTGGGGCCTGTGGCCTTGCTCCTGTCATGACAGTGGATGGAAAAGTCCATGGACGATTAGAAACTACTGCAGACATAAAACAAGCCCTTGCAAAATATCGCCCTGAAGGGACGCCTGAAGAGGCCAAAGGTACAAATAGTAATATTTGAGCGAGGTGCAATTCTTGGAATGGTAAAAGGAAGGGATCCAAATGAAACTCAAAGACACTGCAGAACTTAATGAATTGAAAACTCAAAGCCTTGCTCTTCTTAAAAATCGGCGTATTTCCAGCCCCCTAACAACCCTTGAGGCCCTAGGAAAACCTCGACACATTATGGTTTGTGGAGGAACCGGCTGCCATGCTTCGGAAAGCCCGGAAATTGCAGCTTTACTTAAAGAGGCGCTCAATCAGCGAGGGTTATCTGATCAAGTAGAAGTGCTGCAGACAGGGTGTTTTGGCTTCTGCGAAAAAGGCCCCATTCTTGAAATCCATCCTGACAATATTATGTATGTCCAAGTTTCCACCACAGATGTTGCTGATATTGTTGAGGAACACTTCATTCAAGGGAAACAAGTGGAACGTCTTCTCTATGTTGACCCCAGCTCGGAACAGCGTTTAGCCTCAGATTTCCCTTTTTATCACAGTCAGCTCCGCATTGCCCTGCGCAATTGCAGTTATATTGCTCCTGAGGACATTCGAGAATATATAGCCGCCGATGGATATCAGGCCTTAGCTAAAGTCCTTTTCAACATGTCTCCTGCTTCAGTCATTGAAGAAATCAAAAAAAGCGGCCTCCGGGGGCGGGGAGGCGGCGGCTTCCCTACCGGGGTGAAGTGGGAATTAACCAGTCAAGGGGAAGCTGCTCAACGCTATATTATTTGTAATGCCGACGAAGGGGATCCGGGTGCCTTCATGGACCGATCTATCCTGGAGGGGGATCCTCATAGCGTCTTAGAGGCCATGCTTATTGCCGGCTCAGCCATTGGGGCAACTCATGGCTTTATCTACATCCGGGCGGAATACCCCCTGGCCATTCACCGCTTAGAAATTGCCATTAACCAAGCCAGAGAGTATGGCTTGCTGGGGGAAAAGATATTAGGCAGTGATTTCAGTTTTGATGTGGACATTAAATATGGAGCCGGGGCTTTTGTATGCGGAGAAGAAACTGCCTTGATTCATTCCATCGAAGGTGCGCGCGGAGAACCTTCTGTCAAACCCCCCTTCCCAGCTCAAGAAGGTCTGTGGGGTAAGCCAACTTGTGTGAACAATGTAGAGACCTTTGCTAATATCCCTCCTATTATTTTAAGAGGTTCGGACTGGTTTGCAGGGATTGGCACGGAAAAAAGCAAGGGAACTAAGGTATTTGCCCTAGCTGGAAAAGTTAACAATGTTGGACTGGTTGAAGTCCCAATGGGAACCACCCTCCGTCAAATAATTTTCGATACTGGCGGAGGAATCAAGAATCATAAGAGTTTCAAAGCAGCGCAAACCGGGGGGCCTTCCGGTGGATGTATCCCAACCAAGTATTTAGACACTCCGATCGACTACGAGTCCTTAATCTCCATTGGCTCTATGATGGGCTCCGGGGGATTAATTGTTATGGATGATAGCGATTGCATGGTCAATATCGCCAAGTTTTTCCTAGAATTCACTGTGGACGAGTCTTGCGGTCGATGTACAGCCTGCAGAGTAGGTACAAAACGTCTTCACGAAATTCTGACTAAAATAACGGAGGGCAAAGGAACTTTAGATGATTTAGATAGTTTAGAGCAACTTAGCAAGATTATCAAGGACACCTCTCTTTGTGGACTCGGCCAAAGTGCTCCTAACCCCATTCTTTCTACGATAGAGTATTTTAGAGACGAATACCTGGCTCATATAGTTGATAAATCCTGTCCGGCTGGAGTCTGTAAGAGTTTAGTCAAATACAAGATTACTGATAAATGCAAGGGTTGTACTCTTTGCACCAAACATTGTCCGGCTAATTGTATTAGCGGTTCCGTCAAGGAACCTCACATCATCGACGAAGAGCGTTGTCTCAAGTGCGGTGTATGTATGGAAAAGTGCCGCTTTGGTGCCATTGTACACCAATAAGTTACCCCCAAAGGAGGACTCTGTCATGGATATACAACTTACAATCAATGACATACCGCTTACTGTTCCGGCAGGAATGTCCATCTTAGATGCAGCCAGAACTATAAACATTGATATTCCAACCTTATGCTATCTCAATCTTCATGAGATGAGACTAAATAATCATATTGCTTCCTGCCGAGTCTGTGTTGTCGAAGTTGAAGGCCGGCGAAATCTTGCGCCAGCCTGTTCTACTCCTGTATTTGACGGTATGGTGGTTAAGACAGATACTCAGCGTGCTGTACTGGGTAGAAGAACTATGGTGGAACTCCTGCTCTCAGATCACCCTAAATCATGTTTAACTTGTCCTAAAAATCTGGATTGTGACCTTCAGGCTCTGGCAGCTGATCTAGGAGTCCGAAATATTACTTATGAGGGGGAAGAATCCGAATTTCCGATTGATAAATCCAGTCTGGCGATTATTCGAGACCCCAACAAATGTATTCGCTGTCGACGCTGTGAAACAATGTGCAACGACGTTCAAACTGTAGGAGTCTACTCTGCGGTGGGCCGGGGTTTTGAAACAGTTGTTAAAACCGCCTTTGATCTGCCTCAACACGAAACGTCTTGCACGTTTTGCGGACAATGTGTAGCTGTCTGCCCCACCGGTGCCTTAATGGAACTCGATCAAGTGGATAAAGTCTGGAAGGCCCTTAACGATCCAACTCGTTATGTCATCGTTGAAACAGCCCCTGCAGTCCGGGTCGCCCTTGGAGAAGGCTTCGGTCTGGAACCGGGAACCATTGTCACTGGAAGGATGGTTGCTGCACTTCGCCGGCTGGGCTTTGACCGGGTTTTTGATACTGAATTTGGAGCAGATGTGACAATTATGGAAGAAGCTACGGAGCTTATTCATCGTATTGAACACGGCGGACGCCTACCCATTCTGACAAGTTGTTGCCCTGCTTGGGTGAAATTTTTTGAACATCAATTTCCGGATTTATTGGACATCCCCTCAACCTGCAAATCTCCGCATCAAATGTTAGGAGTCTTATCTAAAAGCTATTACGCTGAGACTTATGGTATTGATCCTCAGAAAATCACCGTAGTTTCAATTATGCCTTGTATTGCTAAAAAATACGAAGCAGCTCGTCCGGAGCTGGGCCAAGACCCTGTCACTCCGGATGTGGATATTGTCATCACAACCCGGGAACTTTCCCGAATGATCCGGGAAGCTGGAATTCATTTTGATCATCTTAAGGAAGAAGATTTTGATCATCCTTTAGGGGAATCCACCGGTGCTGCCGTGGTTTTCGGAACAACCGGAGGGGTTATTGAAGCAGCTTTAAGAACGGCTTATGAATGGTTAACGGGAAAACCCTTAGAAAATGTGGAATTCGAGCCTCTTCGAGGGATGGACGGAATTAAGGAAGCCATTATTCCCATCGGGGAGCGTGACTTCCGCATTGCGGTTACTCATGGCCTGGGCAATGCCCGAACCATTCTTGAGAAGATTCAATCAGGGGAAAGTCATTATGATGCTATCGAGATAATGGCTTGCCCCGGAGGTTGTATCGGGGGCGGAGGACAACCCTATCATCATGGAAACCTAGCAATCCTGGAAGCCCGTGCTAATGCCATTTACCAAGAAGATCGCTCCAAACCTTTGCGCAAGTCCCATGAAAACCCTGCGGTTCTCAAGTTATATAGAGATTATATCGGCGAACCTTACGGAGAGAAAGCTCATCGATTACTTCATACTAGCTTTACCAAGCGCCCAAAAATCTAAAATTCCGCCGTTTGACAGTGGTTGCCCTAAAACTTGCAAAAACTTGCCAGACTGGCACATCTCGTTTCACATCTCCCACATTTACTTCTATAAAAACAACAGAGCAAAAGCGGTCTCTTTCACTTTACTTTTTAGTGCCAGTGAAAACAGACCGCTTATTTGAATCGCATTAACCCCTTTAAATTAAGAGAGCCAAGTTTTCAGACCATCCCTGTATTTTTATATTAGAAAGGTTATGATAAACTCTAAGGGTAATTATTTGAAAAGTGGTGGAAATATGCAACACAAATTCTCTAGAACAGAGCTTCTTATTGGCCCTTCCGGTCAAGAAAAGCTGCAGCAAAGCAGTGTGATGATATTTGGGATTGGTGGCGTTGGCTCTTTTACAGTCGAGGCCTTGGCCCGTGCCGGAATTGGTCACTTAATTCTGGTTGACTTTGATGATATATGTCTGACAAATATTAACCGACAACTACATGCCCTCCATTCTACAGTTGGAGAGGCCAAAGTGGAGGTCATGAAACGACGGATTCAAGAGATTAATCCATCTGCCAAGGTAGAAGCTTTTAAAGAGTTCTATTCAGTGACAGATGCCGACCGTTTTCTGGATAGCAATCTAAGCTACGTCGTTGATGCCATTGATACTGTATCGAGTAAAGTTAGTTTGGCCAAAGAATGTTTACTTCGCGGTATACCTTTCATTTCCAGTATGGGGGCCGGTAATCGCCTTACCGCCGAGAACTATAGAGTTGCCGACCTCTCTAAGACAAGTGGGGACCCCCTGGCTAAAGCTATGCGTAAACTTCTGCGTAAAGAAGGTATCACCAAAGGGGTAAAAGTTGTATTTAGTCCTGACCTGCCATTAACCCCCTTCACTTCCGATGAAGATTGTTCAACAAATTGTATCTGCCCGGGTGGAGATGCCCCCTGTGCTGTGAAACGTCAGATTCCTGGAAGCATATCTTTTGTCCCGTCTGTTGTGGGTCTCCTTATTGCCGGAGAGGTTATTCGGGATTTACTGAACAATTCTACAACTGCTCAAGTTTAAGCAGTTGTAGAATTGTGTGCTTTGGGGGTAGATTTGTCTTGCTTTCTCACCATAGTTTTAAATACCAGCAGAAAAATCCCTAAATCAACGAGCAGATCTCCCAGACTAAAAACTTGTTTGCCTATTCCTATAATGGACAGATAAAGGCGATCCGCCAAAAAACTCAGGTGTGTCGTCGCAGTCATCAGTCCATGAGTCCCCTGCCCTTCCAGTAAAGCTTTGCGACTTTCTGCCGGAAGAAACGAGGGATCCACCGGCATTACCCCTCCATTCAAACCAATTACGATAGTGTTTAAAAAAATCCCCAGAGCAATCCAGCGCATGCCCGGACATGCTCTATTTCGCCATGTGAAAAACAGCAATAAAAAATAGGATCCTGTTCCAAGAAGTTGAGTGAGCCAATTAGAAGCAAGCCCAATTTCTTTAACAGCAACCCAGTAGAGACCACTTTGAATTATCAGGGCAACCGGAACCAGCCAAGATTCTCGTAGAGCAAGCTGACCTAACCGACTAAGTTTCCCCCCGCTAAACAAACTGAATAACAACGCAATAATTAAAGTTTCGATTAGCATATTTCACCTCTTAGACTAGGATAAAGCCGGTTGCACATGCTCTGCATGAACTTCCAGGGCTACTTCATTTGTAACCACAACACAGAAGATCTCTACAAGTTTGGGATCCAGCTGAGTTCCGGCAACTCGTTTTAATTCGGCTATTGCTTCAGAATGCGTACTTCCTTTGCGGTAACTTCGATCCGAAGTAATCGCATCATAGGTATCAGCAACTGCAATGATCCGTGATTCCAAGGGAATCTCCTCACCCTGAACCCCATCAGGATAACCTTGGCCATCGAAACGCTCGTGATGATGACGTACAACTTGACCTATATCAAATAAGAATTTAATGCCTTTAATAATTGTTTGCCCAATCACAGGATGACTACGAATTGCTTCCCACTCAGTATCAATAAGTTTCCCTTCTTTATTTAAGATCATTTCGCTAACGCCTATTTTGCCGACATCATGCAACACTGCAGCGTATTTAAGAAACTCAATTTTTTCCTCGCTCATTTTGATTGCCTCTCCGATAGCAACTGCAAGCTTCCCAACTCTCGCAGAGTGTCCACTGGTATATTTGTCTTTGGCCTCTAAAGCTTGTACTAAAGCTTCGACTGTATCCAGATAATTTTCCCTCATGTCAATATAGAGTTGAAAGGCATGGCGAGAAATCAATAAGGGAATAAAGAGTAAAAAAAGTCCCAAGGGGCCCCAGTTCTTATAGAGCAGAGCTAACAAAAATCCTAGAGGAACGAGTGCCATAAAATTAGGCAAGGCCCAACGAAAGTTAACTACCCATACAGCCAAAGGGGATTTATTAGATATAAACCCAAGAACAAGCGCAACAATTGTCATATTCATTATCATATAGATAAGTGCTGCTAGAATATAAATTAGGATTGATTTAAAGTCAAATTGGAACGAAGTTATTTTAAAAAAATATATAGCAGTATAGGCGACGGTCAGGGATATAACGTATTGGGATGCATTAAAAACCCTTTTGTATAATGGCTGCTCAACGGCAACTTTCCCAAAAATCAGTAACCCGGATAAAGCCATTGCAGTCAATGTGACTCCTAACGGGAATAAAATAAGTGATGATAGAAATATAGAATAGCTGACAGTTACATACCCTCCTTTGGGCAAAGCAACAGGTAAAGACTCACATGAGATGGCTAAAATGCCAAAGATCAAAAGATTTAATAATTGTTCCATGGTCCAATTCGTATGGTAGATATTCCATATTAAACTGATTGAGGCAGACAAGGTTATTATTGCAAAAAACAGTTTAAATTCTTTTGATGAACTTTCCACGACCCACCTCAAATATATTTCAGCCGCCAACTTAACTATCTAGATCCGTAGCCGCTCTTCAGAGAAGAACAATGCTACTTTGTATTTAACTATCTAACACGTTCTACCATCTGAAAGTTGCGCCACCGGCGAGTACGAGAGTAACAAGAACAGAGATTGCTTTGAATAATTTGCTCATATCGGTAAACCTCCTTGATTTTTTTATCAAAAGGACAGTATTACCGCTTCGCTCCCTTTCCGTTCCGCTGTTTTTTCGCTTCGCTATAGTGAAATAAAACAGATGTACTCTAGGATCTAATTGTTAAGTTGGTCGGCCAAAATTAGTAAATTAATTGCTGCTGAGAAACCTCAGCTTTCGATTAACAGCGTCAAGAGTTGCCTTAACGACGGCTTCCCGATCATCATTTTTAACTAAGGCACACCCTGTAAGGGATTGTTCGCCCGTAGAAGCAATTAAAGTTATTGAAACCAGCGCAATCTGTTGTTTGGCAAGTTGGGTTATCCCTACATCCTCAGTGACAAATAAAAGTTTCCCTAAAGTGAGCGGCTCTAAGGCCTTTAATGTAGCCTCAACAAACAACCGCAATTTATTATGAGCTGAAGAAGGACCTTCAGCCAGCCCTTCAATTAACTTATCTCCCTTTAGCAATTCCACTTTCACTTCTGCCATCCCGTTAACAGTTCTAAGGGTTACCCCTACCAATTTAGGCCGGGCTGAAACTTCTACAACTGAAGTCCCTTCTTCATCCTCTTCTACTTGGGCAACACTTATTTTCTTATGATCAATTTGCAAATCAAATTGAGCTGCCAAAATCGATTCAACATCCCGAACAATCTGCTTAGGTGCTCGTCCCGCCCCGGCAAGAACATGTACCTCTTCAATTATCCCTTGACTATTAGTATTAATGCGAGCAGCAACTACGGATTTAACCTGTTTAATGGCCTGCTCCCAATCTTTAATTGGATAAGGCGTTTCTGACATGAAAACACTCCTTAGTTTCTGATTCCTATTTAGGGCTTGCTATTTTATCGAAAAATCCAGACTTCACAAGGGTTACGGGTAGTGTCTTAATAAATATGCGAATGAAAAACCAGCCTTTGGGGTCAAAAGCCCTACACATGGAGTTAAATCAAATGGTGCATCAATGCACCATTTGGCCTGACTTCCCCGACAGGGGAGTACCTAACTGACAAAAAAGAGGTTGGTTTAGCAAGCCCTATTTAAATGTAATTGAATATTTTCGACGTCTATTTGTATTTTCCTTTATTAATACCATATAAAAAGTGTCAAAGTCTAAACTTTTAGCAATATGCTAACTTTTCATATTCTTTTTGCAAATTTTAACCGATTGAGGCCCCTAAAAAGACACAAAAAAACAGCCCCTTACCGATTCTGATATGCTCCCCTTGTAGTAACTTGACAGGGAGCATATCATTCTGTAGAGGGGGCTGTTATCTGAAGGATTAAATTCTTCTTAAGCCATAAACATCTTAACATCCTCTTCAACGCTGGAGATTCCTGCTATGCCAAAGTTTTCTACCAAAACTTTAACCACATTCGGAGACAAGAAACCAGGCAGGGTTGGTCCTAGGTGAATGTTCTTTACACCTAAGTAGAGTAAAGCTAACAGCACTATGACAGCTTTTTGCTCATACCAGGCAATGTTATAGGAAATTGGTAGTTTGTTGACATCGTCGAGGCCAAATACTTCTTTTAGTTTTAAGGCAATTACTGCTAAAGAGTAAGAGTCATTACATTGTCCGGCATCAAGTACTCTTGGAATACCTCCGATGTCACCAAGGTTTAATTTATTGTATTTATATTTCGCACATCCTGCTGTTAGGATTACAGTGTCTTGAGGCAGGGCCTTAGCAAAATCCGTATAGTAGTCTCTGCTCTTCATGCGTCCGTCACAACCAGCCATAACGAAAAACCGCTTAATAGCTCCGGATTTTACTGCATCGACAACTTTATCTGCCAGAGCCATTACTTGATTGTGGGCAAATCCTCCAACAATTTCTCCGGTTTCAATTTCTGTTGGTGACGGACAGCTCTTGGCATGGGCAATCAAAGCTGAAAAATCTTTGGCCTTTCCTTCAGCACGATCAGGGATATGCTTAACTCCTTCAAATCCCACAACTCCGGTAGTATAGACTCGATCCTTGTAAGATTCCTTCGGAGGAACAAGACAGTTGGTAGTCAAGAAGACCGGTCCGTTAAAAGAGTCAAATTCTTTGTCTTGCTTATACCAGGCATTTCCGTAATTGCCTACAAAGTGATCATACTTCTTAAAGGCCGGATAGTAATGGGCTGGGAGCATTTCTCCATGGGTATAAACGTCAACTCCGGTTCCTTCCGTTTGTATCAGTAATTCTTCGAGGTCCTTCAAGTCATGGCCGCTAATGAGGATAGCTGGGTTGTTTCTGACTCCGATATTGACTTTTGTGAGCTCAGGATTTCCGTAAGTGGTTGTATTGGCTTTATCTAAGAGAGCCATGACATCGACACCGAATTTTCCAGCTTCTAAGACGAGGGCCACTAGGTCACCAGCTTCAAGTGTATCATCAAGGGTAGCTGCCAAGGCTTTTTCAATGAAAGCAAAAATACCAGTCTCTTGATACTCGAGTGTATAGGCATGCTCAGCATAGGCGGCCATCCCTTTTAGTCCATAGGTAAGCAACTCGCGGAGTGATCGAAGGTCTTCATTTGCCGTTGCTAAAATTCCAATTACTGCAGCCTTGGTCTCAAATTGATCTGCCTCCTCAGTCCAAGTTGCCGCATCGTGCAGATTCGCCGGAATAGTACCACCGGCTTTGATAATCTCTTGTTTTAGTCCATCACGTAAGGCAAGACCCTCTTGGATTCGTTCTACAAAACGACTTTTATCAAAGTTTGCATTGGTAATAGTGCTAAAGAGGCTTTCCATGATGAATTTATCAATATCCGGTCGGACAAGATTAATTTCTCTGGCTTGAACAGCATAAAGGGCTATTCCTTTCAAGGTGTAAATCAAAAGATCTTGTAAGTTAGCAACATTCTCAGTTTTCCCGCAGACTCCTTTAATTGTACAACCGGTTCCCTTTGCTGTTTCCTGACACTGATAACAAAACATACTCATATTTGTTCCCCCTAAAAAGTTTTTTATTTAAATTTTTTGTTTAACTCTCGTTGACTAAGGTTAGTTTATAGTAATTTCTATAGAAACACTGTGATTAGAAGCCAAGTTCATGTGTGAGATAAATCACACTTACTTAGACTCTTATCTTTGTATGCTTACAAAGTGCCTAGCATTTTAGTTCGTGTCGATTTATAATTAGAGTGTTTTTTCCTATCGCCCAGCTAAAATTTTTAAAATCCGCTGTCCAAGGGTATTTCATTAACAATAGCAGTACTTAACCGAACTTTGAATATCTGCGTTTTGACTGGAGGAAGGAATACATGATAGAAGATCAAAAAAAACCTCAAATAGCTGACAATGTCTATCTTGCTGAGGGCTGTAAAGTGATCGGAGATGTCCATATTGGTGAGCGATCCAGTGTTTGGTATAACTCCGTCATTCGAGGTGACCTGTCGAAAATCAGCATTGGCAAATGTTCCAATATCCAGGATTTAGTTGCCATTCACGTCAGTAAAAATCAACCCGTAACCATTGAGGACTATGTTACAATCGGTCATTCAGCCATTCTCCACGGCTGCACGATCCGCAAAGGATCTCTGGTTGGCATGGGAGCCATTGTTCTTGATGGTGCTGTTCTCAATGAGGAAACATCTGTTGCTGCCGGAACCCTTGTTCCCGGCAATAAGACTTATCCTCCCCGGGTAATGCTGATGGGAGTTCCGGCAAGAGTAGTAAGAGATCTTACGGAAAATGAGATATTAGCCATGCGTGAAGCAGCAGAACGTTATGTCGCTAAGACTGAATCTGCTCTGAATCAGAAATAAGCATTGGTACAAAGACAAACTAGGCGTATTCCTGACTTATACCTGTAGGGCTAAGTTCATCAGCTAACCCCTTTAGCTGGTTTCGTTAACTCACTAATAAAAAGATCTATTAGTGAGGGATCAAATTGTTTCCCGCTTCCTTGTTTTAACTCCTGGATAGCTTCTTCTTTAGACTTGGCTGGTCGATATGGCCGACAATGGGTCATTACATCATAGGCATCCACTATCGCAACCAGTCGTGAAAGCACCGGTATTTGATCCCCTTTTAATCCACGCGGATACCCGGATCCATCCCAGTGTTCACGGAGAGCCAAGATTGCTTTCGCGACAACTAATTCGTCGATAGATTGGGCCATACGAAAGCCAATTTCGCTATGCCTCTGCATGATTTCCCACTCTTGATTGGTCAATTCGGTATCCTTACCTAAAATCTCTTTGGGAATGCCAACCTTACCTATATCATGAAGCCTTGTCATCAAGTTTAAATTATCCAGATCAAGTGACCCCGGGCTCAATTTAGCTGCCTTCGCCAAATTAAAGGCCAAATATCCAACCCTCTCAACATGCCCCGGGTCTTCGAAAAACCTTTTATGCAGTTCTCTTTCTACACTTAGAATCAGTCGATTACGTACATTCTTGCTTTTTAACAATTTGTCACTGTACATTCTATTTTCAGCCACACGGAATAAATCCGAAATATTCTTTGTGAATTTTTTCTGAGTCGCCATACCTAATGAAACACTAAGCTCAGTCGGTAATCCCTCCTGCTGATTACAGCTGGCAATTATTCGTTCTGCCACTTTTTCACAAGCCTGACTATCTGTACTGGGTAATAGGATTAAAAATTCATCCCCTCCCCAACGAGCCACTATATCAGTTTTCCTAGTACATTGCAGCAGTACTTTTGCCAGGCGTATTAAAAGTTCATCCCCCTGAATATGCCCAAATACATCATTAGATAATTTTAGGCCATTTAAATCAGCCATGATAACACTCAAGGGGAAGGTATCCTCCATTTGAAGCTCTTCCAACCAGGTATCAATATAGGCCCGATTGTACAAGGACGTAAGTTTATCATGGAAACTCAAAAAAGCAACTTGTTCCTGGGCCTTATGCTTCTCTGTAACATCAGTAAGTATCAACATACATAGAAGATTGTCATCTTCATAGCTTGGGGGAATTGGTTTCAGTTCGATAGAAAGATATTGGTCTTCTCTTTTTATAACTTTAGGCAGTTTACTAATGGTTTGGTGTAATATCTCATGTTCTGTGGATTCTAAGACTGTTCTGAAAACCTCTGCAAAAAGAGCATTTTGTTCTTCGTCTTCGCTTCTAAGTAAATCAAGTATATTCAGTCGGCTAATTTTAAAGCCAAATATTTTCTCGCATTCTACACTGTACTCTCTATTAATAATCAGATCCTGCCCAAAAGTGAGAAAACCTTGACCAGCGTTATTTAAAATGTTCTTGATTTCATTTTCTCTTTGTAAAAGATTGTGGGCCTGAATATCGCTAATTTTAAAAATTCGACGTGTAAAGGTTAGCAGCTTTTCGTAATTTGCTACAATCAACTTATAATCTGTTAGAAACTCATTTCCCTCATACTTACCGTCAGCAATGTCGAATAACGCCTGTTCTAAAACCCTTAGTTCCTTATCAAACAATTGTCTCTGAAAATCTCTCTCGATCATTAGAGAAGTCCTTTCTATTTTTAGCTGGGAACATGGTCTTATTCTTATCCACGGAAAACAGATAGAGCCCTCGGAAGATTAATCTTCGGCTTTAGCCAAAAATTCACTAAACCTGAAAGCCAATTACTGTGATATCGTCTCTTTGAGATTCCTCTTGACGAAAATCAACTAATGCTTGATTAACGAGGTTTCGTTGTTGTTGGCTACTAAGATCACCGCATTTCTCTAGCAACGATAAAAATCGTTTGCGTCCAAATGAATGGTTTTTTGACCCTCCATTCTGGTCAAGAAATCCATCCGTTGTCATATAAAAGAAATCATCTTTTGAGACTTCTACAACCCAATCACGGAATGTTTGGTTGGGATCTGATCTCAGGTATCCAATACTATGCCGATCTCCCTGAATCCTGAGAACACCTCCTGGGGTTTTGTGATACAGATCAATTTTGGCCCCTGCAAATACTAAGGTGTTTTCTTGATATATACATATCCCTATATCCAAACCATCATCCGTAATACAAGTACCCTGTTTATTCATTGCCGATCTCATTCTGAGGTTGAGTTCCTTGATAATTTCACTGGGACTCAAATGTTGCTCTGCCTGAACAATATGATCAAGAACGGGGGCTACTGCCATGGTCATTAAGGCGCCGGGCACGCCATGCCCGGTGCAATCTGCCACTGCTAAAATGACTTTATTGTCCATTTTCCGAAGCCAATAGAAATCACCGCCTACAATATCTCTTGGCTGCCACAAAACGAAACTGCTTTTAAATGCTTCACTCATCTCTTGATCTGAGGCAATGATTGTCTCTTGTAGTTTCTTGGCGTAATCTATGCTATCCATAATCTTGATATTTTGTTCTTTTAGCTCCTGAGTTCTTTCGTTAACCTGTCGTTCAAGCTCCTGGCTTATCTTAATAGCTCGTTTCAGAGGATTAGCTATTCGAGTGGAAACCAGATAGAAGACAAAAGTTATTAGCACCAGAACTAATACTGCCGCAAGAATAGTATTTGTCATAATGGTCTGTAAAAATCCAATGGTTTCTTTTCTGGGAACCTGCAAAACTAACTGCCAGTCAGTGGATTTTAGGGTCTGATGCACAAGATCAATAAGTTCACCGTCAGAGTTCTTGTATTCCATAATTTCAGGTTGATCCATGCCGTTATTAACACCATTCAAAACCATTTGACAAATATCTGCCGGCAATATATCTTCTAGCAGCTTCCCCTGATCCTCTAAATTAGCTGCCAAGTGAATCTTTCCTAAGCTGTCGACCAGCCAGATAGTTCCGATTTCTCCATATCGATAAGAGGATAATTCCTTAGAAATATCACCAAGATCCAATCCGACACCTGTTACACCGATAGGTTGTTCAGGATTCCCCATTAAGGCATCAATAAAGACAAAGGTGTTTTTCCGTTCTTTATTGTAATCAATATTTACATAGATAGGATTCTTTGACCGAATCGTTTCAAAAAACCACTTGTCCTCTGGATTAGCTTCAGATAATCTGCCTGCTACTCCACCTTCGGCCCAATAAGTATGTGTCTTGACACTGGCCAAGAAAGTATTGCTGTAATCATAATCCTTTGCTATGCTGTTTAACTTTTTCAAGGCTAATTCTCGAGCGTTGAGATCAATTTCCCCGTTGGAAACCCATTCCATTAAAAAAGGATCCCGAGCCATTGTTAAGGACGTTTCTTTAGCCCTGGCCATCCTACCATCGATTTTGCTGGCTGCCGACTGAACGATAAAAAACAAATCCTTGGTCTTAAGCTTTTCAATCACAGCCTTTTTGGTGATGTTATAGCTTAAGGAACCTGTCAAAAGCATGGAGAGGGCAATACTAAGACAAGCCAATATAATAACCCACATCGTCCCTTTGTCATATAGGCCTGATCTTTTAATCTCGTTCACATTCTTACTCCTGTCCTACCGTATATTTATTCTTCTGCCCTACCAACAAATCATATTTTACTAATTCTTCTCTGCCTCCGGTATTATTTCAAAGGGAAAAGTCATATCTTCTTTAAACTCTTCAGCGCATTCAACTTCACTTTCATTTTCCATATCACAGTACCAATTAAGTTGGAGATTAACTCCCCGCTGAAATGCCTTCTCAAAGCTTTCCAGAAGCATCATGATACACTTAGAACTACTGGTATTCACATAACTAAGCCGAACTTCAATGTGAATTTCATGAGGATTAGTGGCTAAATAAGAATCTATCCAATTAAACACTGGATCATAAAATTTAAAGGCATTCTCTGGATAAGATTGTCCTTTAAGTACCAGCATGCTCTTATCTGAATCAAAATCTATTAGGGGCGTTGCTTTTGTTGACTCTATTAACAGCTTTTCCATAGTTTCCACCTCTCATTAAACCATAACTGTAAGGGTAAAGAATTCTAAGTCCTGCATATCCCGCATGGAATAATGCAAAGGCTTGCTGGATTTTCTGGCTATATCAATGAGGCCCAGACCTGCTCCGGTGCTTCCAGGCGGAAGATCTTTTTTTCTTTGTTCTTTATAACACTTTTTAAGCTGGTCTTTATCTAAGGGAATCAAAGCGTCCAGGGCATTTGCCAACTTCTCTGCATCGGTTTTCTCAACTAAATTTCCCGAGCAAATAAAATATCCTTCTTCATTTCGACCGATAGTCACAATTCCCGAACTATATATCTGATCATAAAAATCACTACCTAGCTTTGATTGAGCATATTTTTTAATATTATGCGTAATTTCAACGAAAATCGCGAAAACATTATAGATATCATTCCGGGGACGATCCTCTGCCTTCATATGTTCCATAATAGCTTCCCCAAGCTCCTCTATAATGCCTTGGGAAAAACGGCCAGAAAAGCTGATTAAAATTCCGTGAGAACCTAATGTACTTTGTAAATCTAAGAGCATCTTTTCGTCAAACATTTTATTCCTCCTTAGCGCAAACCTCAATAACATGCATCTTTCGACGCGTGATATTACTATTCCTGCATTTTCTCATTCGTTGTTCTTAAAATACTGTCAAGGAGCGGCCAAGATATAAAATAACTACTGTTTAGTAAGCAAAGGTATTTAATCTTTATAGTGTGAAACACTCTCTTAGGTTACGAGGATCTCCTCTCTATATTAAAGGTGTATTGTAAGCAAAAAAGATATCGTTCTGTATAAAAGACACAGAACGATATCTCAGAGAACGGAGACCGGAAAATCAGAACAAACCTCACCCAATATTACAGCGAAGGCTTATTAGGTCTTTTGAATCGAGTAAACACGTTAGTCATAGATACTAACAAGGAACTATCAGTATTTCCTACTTGTTCTGCTGAGAATATCCCGTCAATTTCATTGATGTCTTCGATAATTTGCTCCATGTCAATTTTCCGAAAGGGCGTCCTTACTTTATATTCAATGGTAGTTCTATTGTGATCTTCTTTCAATAGGGTCATAGAAATGTTTTGCGGAACAATACTGTGAGATTCAAGCAAACGATTAATATCTTTTACTTTACAGGTTCCATTAATAGCTTCAACTCTTATAGTTTGACTATTCCTGAAAAAGTATGTTTCCACAGAACGTTCTAAGGTAAGAAAAACTAGAAGTGTTACAAAAAATGATGAGAAATAAAATCCTGCTCCAGCCGCTAACCCTATCGCCGCAACTACCCATAACGAAGCTGCCGTCGTTAAGCCTTTAACCGAGGTCTTATCTCTTAAGATTGTACCAGCTCCCAAAAAGCCGATACCGGAAACAACTTGGGCAGCCAGGCGAGCAGGGTCTTTATTTACTGTCGCAAAGTCATTAAATCCATACATTGATAATATCATTACTAAAGCAGAGCCTAAGGAAACTAAAATATGAGTCCTAAATCCTGCGGGACTATCATTTTTTTCTCTCTCAAAACCAACCACACCACCAAATACACATGCTATAAAAAGTCTAAATGCCATCTCATACTCTGTAATATACATTTACTTTCACCTCTTTTCGAAATGGAGGATTATCCCGACTTTACAGAAACGACCTAAACTTGCATTTTTGTTAGTTTAATATATCTATACGCTAAAACATATTATAATTCCTTTTATTACTTAAGCAGCATAATAGAGTTTCTTAATAGAGACTTGAGAAATAATCTCCTAGCGAACAATAATCAGGATTATTCTTCCATTTCCAAGCCAACAGGGCAATGATCTGAACCCATGACATCATTATAAATAACTGCAGCTTTCAATCGATCTTTTAAGATTTCTGATACACAAAAGTAATCAATGCGCCATCCGGCATTATTGACTCTTGCATTGAACATATAAGACCACCAAGTATAGGCATTTGTCTTATCCGGATAAAAATACCTAAATGTATCTATAAAGCCACTCTTAATGATTTCTCCGAATTTATTTCTTTCTTCCATTGAAAATCCCGCATTCTTTCTGTTAGAACTCGGATTTTTAAGATCAATTTCCTCATGGGCAACATTCAAGTCTCCACAGAAGATGACGGGTTTGTTTTTTTCGAGATCTTTAATGAACTTTAAAAATTCTTCTTCCCATTTCATTCTGTATTCCAGTCGTGCTAACCCTCTTTGAGAATTTGGAGTATATACCGTTACTACATAGTGTTTTTCAAATTCCAGAGTTATAACTCTTCCTTCTTTATCATGCTCTTCCTGGCCTATTCCATAGCAAATCTTCATCGGCTCCTTCTTAGTGAAAATGGCCGTTCCTGAGTAGCCCTTTTTTTGAGCAAAATTCCAATACTGATAATAGCCCTCCAAATTAAAGGGGATTTGATCTGCCTGAACTTTCGTTTCCTGAAGACAAAAAATATCCGCATTTTCCTTCTGGAAAAAGTCCAAAAAACCATTTTTTACACAAGCCCTAATTCCATTAACATTCCATGAGATTAATTTCATAATCTTAGTTCTCTCCTCTTATTTTTTAAATCTGATTGCTAAAAATATAATCGGATTTTTAGGTTTTTCGGCTAGTCTACCTCTTTATTTTAGTATACAGCAATTTTATGTATATTTAATATACTAAAAATAGCCAAAAGTGTTTTCTTTTGATACTTAAGCACACTAAGCTGAACTACTTACACTATGCCCTTTAAAAAAAGTAGACTTTAATCATAAAGAAAACTTTTTGGGCACCTGTATAGTATAACAAAAACAGCCCTGTTTTTAGGGATGCTTCTGGATTTAAACTATGTCTCTAATCTGACGGTATTACAATTACTTAAATATATTATTGGCTATAACAACTCGTTGGATTTGGTTAGTCCCTTTAGTCCCTTAGAAAATGTGCAAATTTGATGCCATATCTAATAGTTGATCACCCTAATGTTTGCGGCTTATCCGGAAAGGAAGAGCTCTTCATAAATTTTAATACCCCGTATTTCTTGGATAAATTGTCATATCCAAAAAATACGGGGTATTCTTGATAATTTCACACTTCACTATCACACAGATGTTTTCTGCGGTAAGCTTTAGGAGTCATGTTCATCTGCTGTACAAAAACACGATTAAAATATGAGGGATCTGTAAAGCCACACTCACTAGAAATTCGATAGGCTGGATAATCCGTTGTTTCTAATAATTTACAAGCATACTCTATCTTTAATTTATTGACATAGTCTATATAGCTGACTCCAACTTCTTTTTTAAAGATACGACTAAAATACTGGGGGTTCAAAAATACTTTCGAGGAAACTAACTGCAGGGGCAATTTTTGTTTAAAGTTATCATGAATGTATTTTAAGGATTTCTCGATAAGATAAATCTGATCTGTTTGTTGTTCCACAATTTCCTCGTCAGAATCAATCTTGTTGTCCGCAACTGTTGTTAATAAGTCGTGAAATACCTGTTTGAAGACAGAGGGTTTGATTGGTTTCAAGAGGTAGTCCTGAACACGGAGCCGGATTGCTGTTTGAGCATAGGAAAAGTCCGAACAGGCTGATAGAATCACAACACATACCTGGGGGAGGAATTTCTTGATTTCCTGAAGGGCCTGCAAGCCATCCATCTCAGGAATGAGTATATCCATTATTATAACATCCGGACGGTATTGTTTGGCAAGTTTGACTGCTTGAATACCGTTATCACAGGTGATCAGTTTATCTTCAGGGTGCAGCTCTTCTGCTACAATCGATTTGAGAAATTCTAATTCGAGTAATTCATCTTCGACAATTAAAACTACGCTCATCCCTATCTCCTCGCATTAGGTTTGGTGGGAATCGAGATGGTGACAGTACTTCCACTATAGTCGGACTTTGCAATTTTCAAGCCGTAATTCTCCCCGAAATATCGTTTCAATCGGTTGTCCGTGCTGCGGAAACCTATGCCCAATTTATTTTCCGAATCTTGCAAGCTTTGTAAGACTTCTTTAGGAAAACCGTTACCATTGTCCATGACCGAAATATTAATATCATTTTTATATTTTTCAGCGGTAATTTTTATCTTACCCCCATCCCTTTTAGGAGTAATGCCATGGATAAGTGCATTCTCAACAACCGGCTGGATGATCATGTTAGGTATTCTATAGGGCTTAATATTATCCGCAATATCGATCTCATATTCTAAACGATTTTTAAATCTTATCTTCTGAATATAGAGGTATTTTTCAATGTTATCTATCTCTGCCCCAATGGTGTGTAACTCATCGTCTTGCTTTAAATTATAGCGCAATAAATCTGAGAGACAGTAAATTAGTTCTTCTGTTGTATGAGATTTTTCGAAATAGGCAATTCTGGCAATAGAATTTAGGGTATTAAATAAAAAATGAGGGTTAATGAGCAAGGACATATTTTTGGCTTCAAGATCGATGATCTTTTTTTCCAGCATTTCTTTTTCAATGGATAAGCGCGCAATCGCTTTATCTGCAGTGTTAATACTTTGTGAAAAATCATAGCTTATGTTTTGGGTAATATGGTTGCAAATTTGTTCGTGAATTTCAATTTTATTTTCTTCAATCGTCCGTATTGCCGCAATCGATTTTGCGATAAACTCCGGTGCTAGTTCTTTCTCCTTCGCCAATTCGTTTATATCAATAAGATACTTCTGATACTCACTGTCTGTTGAGTAAACCTGAGCTCCGACAACATAACCTATGGTTTGGTTATTAATCTCAACCGGCAAAAGAATATTCGCCAGTCCATACCGGCAGTTGAAGCGTAATTTCTTACCTGGTTCTAATCTTGAGTTATAGTCTGAACATATTCGAGTCTCATCTTCCTGGCAGATAAATTTACAGAAATCCGGAGAGGGATTAAACTCAAGTAATATTTGTCCATTAGTATCAATCAGTTGCAGGGATATATTAGAAAGTGATAGTAGACCACTATATCTTGAATACAGATTGGCATCTAATAAGTTTTTTAAAGTTTCATTTGTCTTGTCCATGGTTTTAGCAAAACTTCCTTCTCGATGATTGATTCTAATTTCTCCTAGCGGATAAACAGGCTTCTTAAATTGAAGTTTTTTCAGATTCCTGCTGAGTTATGCTTGTCAATCTGCCCCTAATAAATAAAAAAGAATCAACCACTGTCGCCACAGTAGTTCAATTCATCAGATACATCAGAACCCGGATTTCATAAAAGAATCTTGTAACATAACCACTTTTTTTGCCGTTACGGGCAGATATATGTCACAGATTCAGAAACATTTCAATTCATAATACAACACCGTCATTAAAATGTAAATAAAACGAAGGTCAAAACCTCGCCAAGAGATTTGACCTTCGTAAAATTCTGTCTTATAGGTTATTAAGCTTTTTTACCACCGGGAAGCATCATCTCTACGTCACCGTGTGGACGTGGAATAACATGAACTGAGATTAATTCTCCAACACGTTGAGCGGCAGCAGCACCGGCATCAGTTGCAGCTTTTACAGCCCCAACATCTCCTCTTACCATAACAGTTACCAAAGCACCACCGACTTTTTCATAACCCATCAGCGTAACATTGGCTGCTTTAACCATAGCATCTGCTGCTTCAATTGCTCCTACCATACCTCTGGTTTCGATTAATCCTAAAGCGTCTGATTTATTCATTGTTGTTTCCTCCTAATAATTTATTTTAGAATCGTTATTTTTGAACTTGATGTGAGAGCCATAGCATTTGCTTCTTCAGTGTCAATGTGAAACTCAAGGGCTGAAGTATTGGTAGCTCTGATGACGACATTCGAGTAAGTTCCTCCTCGAAGTCCGTCTATTTGAATAGTTACTCTATCCCCATCATTTACCTCAAAGTTTTTAGCATCTTCCAGGCTCATATGAATATGCCGCTGGGCAATGACCAGACCTTTGGTCAGAAGAATGCTTCCTTTGGGGCCAATGAGTGTGACTCCAGGAGTTCCTTGCAGATCTCCAGACAACCTCACCGGAGCGGTAATGCCAAGTTTAAAGCAATCTGCCTGGAGTATTTCCACCTGTGATTCACTTCTTGCCGGCCCAAGGATACGCACTTTTTCAATAGCGCCTTTGGGTCCAGCTATGATCAGAGTTTCTTTACAGGCATACTGCATAGGTTGGGATAAATCCTTGGTCTTTGTCAATTGGTATCCTGCCCCAAATAAGGTTTCTAAGTCTGCTTGGGATAGATGAATATGACGGTTTGATATTCCTACCGGTATTGAACTTAAGTCCTTGTTCAAATAACCCCCTTCTTTGATTGCTTCCAGCACCAGTGCTGCTAACTCCTCATAGTTTGCCACTTTTAGTTATCACCTCTTTTTTTCAGCAGAGAAATGACTTCATTCACAACGCTCATGATCTGATCGTCACTGATAGCGCCAGGCATGCCGCTTTGAGCTTCGCAAGCTGAATAGGCGGGGGGTTGATTTTCGGTAACATCTTTGATTCCATAGGCAACACGTTTAATATTGATTAAGTGCATGGGGGTTACATTATCGGAGGTTGCACTTCCGCCCCAAGTACCGCAACCCAGTGTAAAGGATGGTGAAAGACCTGTACTTGCACCTACGCCGCCCTGACTGGAGGCTGTATTGACCAAGATCCTGAAGACAGGTTTTTCGGCAAATTTAAGAGCCATTTCAGGATTTTGAGTATGAATGGAAAGGCTGTGTCCGACACCACCGTTATTCAAGAGTTTAATGCACAGATCACAAGCTTCTTCCCAGTCTTTTACGGTATAAAATGCCAATACGGTGGTTAATTTCTCGTAGGATAAGGGGTATTGTTCACCAACACCGTGTTGTTCTCCTAGCAAAACCTTTGTTCCCAAAGGAACTGTAATGCCGGCACCTTCTGCAATAACAGCCGCGGATCTTCCTACCATTTTGGCGTTCATGGCATGATTGCGAGTAAATAGGTTTTTGGCAACTTTACTTGTTTCCTCAGGTGTCATGAAGTAGCCGCCCTGACGTTTGAACTCTTCCATGACCTGGTCACGAAGGCATTCTTCAACAATAACCGATTGCTCAGAAGCGCAGATAGTTCCATTGTCAAAGGTTTTACTGGCTATGATATTTTTGACTGCTTTCGGGATATCTGCTGTTCTCTCAATATAAGCAGGAACGTTGCCTGGGCCTACACCCAATGCTGGTTTTCCCGCGCTATAAGCTGCCTTAACCATGGCTGAGCCACCTGTCGCAATTATCAAGGCCACTTCATCACATTTCATCAGCTCATTGGTAGCACCCATGGAGGGTTTAGAGATGCATCCAATAATATTGGCCGGAGCACCTGCAGCGACGGCTGCATCATTCATTAGTCTTGCAGCTTGGAGGGTGCATTTCAGAGCCGAAGGATGGGGGGAGAATACAATCCCGTTGCGGGACTTAATTGCAATAATCGATTTATAGATAGTCGTAGATGTGGGATTCGTTGATGGGATAATTCCCATCAGTAGTCCTACCGGTTCAGCAATTTCGATAAGTTTATTGACCTTATCATCTTTGATGACTCCAATGGTTTGCATGGGTTTGATGAATTCGTAGAGTTCTGTAGAAGCAAAACGATTTTTAAAGATCTTATCCTCTACTTTACCAAAGCCGGTCTCCTCTACTGCCATTTTTGCCAGTGAAATTGCATTCTCTTCAGCTACTTTGACCATATTCCGGATGATTTTATCAATCTGCTCAGCATTAAATTTTGCCAGCTCACTTTGAGCTAGTTTAGCTTGACGAGCAATATTTCTGGTCTCTTGTACGGATTGTAAATCATAATCAAAGTTTTCCAATTTACTATTCCTTCCTCACACTATCTTTGGCTTTTTTAAACACTCTTTACTGTTTGTACTCGTGCCTGGGTTATTCTTAGTTTGTAATTTCCTCTATCCCCTAAGATCAGCCCAGTTTGCCGGGTATGTTACATAAAAAAGTTTGGCATAATCTGATGAACTCCAGGTTACTTTAGAACCTTTAGGTACCAGGAGGGCATCACCCTGATGAGCGTGATAAGTCTCTCCATTGATGGTGATGGACAGGCTTCCTTCGAGAACTACATCTATCTCTTCATAGTCTAACTCCCACTCAAAGGTGGATTTCTCAATGGTCAAAAAACCTGCGCTCATCTTAGATTCGTCTTTACTGATCACTTCACGATAAGCTACGTTGGTGCCGGGACTACCTGTGTCAAAGGTCTCAAGCTTCACGGTTCTGCCCCGTACAACTTTCAGTCCGCTTTTTGATTCGCGATCACTGCTAAAAGGTGTTTCGGGAGCTGAAGCAGGAATATCTGCCATGAGCTTGTTGGTTAATACAGCTTTGACAACTTGAAAGATCATTTCCGGATCAATCTCGTTTTCACCAACGCTTTTTTGCTGAGTTACGCTGTTATTAGAAATTGGATTACCTACAGTCATTGGATTTGCCGTTGATTCTGTCGTCGTAAATTCAATTCCCAGATCTCTAGCCAAATCCTTAGCTGCCAGAGTAATAATAGTATTACTGTCAACGAAGTATTGTTTTTGCCCCTTTTTTGCTGCATCTTTTACTTCGTTTGCACTAATGAGTTTTTTCAAGGCCGCACCTCCTTTCGCTGGAATTATTTATAAAAGTTATGGGATTAGCTTTAATTAGAATAAGGATTCCCATAATCTGTCGGAGGGCGCAGGGATTATTTCAGTATCCACTAACAAGCCTTTTTCCGTAGCGATAGCCTTTCCGGCCTCGATGCTTGCTTCTACGGCACCTACATCACCGGTAAAGGTGAAGTAAGCTTTGCCCCCCAGCCCGCTGCCTAAACGCAGCTCCAGAGCTTGGACATCGGCAGCTTTGAGGGCTGCATCAGCTGAGATAATCATGGAGGCCATTGAAAAGCATTCCATAATTCCCAAAGCCCCTACTCCATCAGGCATTGACGTTGCAGTAATGGCAGGAAAGACCCCCGGATGAACATTAGCAAGAACAAAGCTGTCTACCAGATATTCCCCTGCGGTTTCTACGCCGACACTGATTGAGCTTTCCACGGCAGCAACATCCCCTTTAATGATAGCGATATACTTGCCGGGACAAACGGGGGTTGCACTAACCACTTCAACGTAGGCAGTTTTAAGCATCAAGTCTGTGGCATTTATCCCTCTGGCAATACTCGTAAGCTCAATCATACCTATTGCACTATACATTACGAACCCACCTTTATCAAAATAGAATTGTCCTTAATTTCTTTCACAGTTCCGTTGCAGCTAGCGTGAACCGTGGCTCCGAGACTGCCATCCGGAATTTTGCCGATAAGCTGTCCGGCTTTTACCTTTTCGCCTACTGCGACGGTAGGTATTGCCGCTGCCCCAATGTGTTGTCGAAGGGCGATCCGAATGGTTTTAGGCCGAAACTCAACCTGAGTCAGAGGTGCCGGCTTATCGAAAGCTGTTAAGCCAATTTTGATAATTAAACGTTTGCTTGGGATAAGGCGGTATTCTCTGCTAGACCTAGCTTGAAAATCCATCTGAACAGGCTGATACTTGATCCCTTGTTCTGCCAGCTTTTGCTTGTACAAACTATTGACGGATCTGGGATGTAGATTGACGGGACAGGAGTATAATTCACAGGCATTGCATTCACAACATAATTGAGCAATTTGTTGTTCTTTGACATCCTCTAGGTTGTAACTCAAGGCTCGCATGACTTTATGAGGCTGCATATTATGACCCAGTAAATAACGAGGGCACAAATCAGTACACATGCGACATTGTTCACAGGCCGTTTTTCCTATTACTCTGGCGCGCTCAAGGCTTACGGTTTTTTTACGAATTAGAAAGTGGTCTTTCTTGAGGAGTACATAGCCTTTGCTTTTTTTAGTGACATAACCATCAATGTTGTTCATGACCGAGCCCATCATAGGACCGCCGTCTATTACGGCATAGTCGTCCAGATTTTTAACCCCACATTGTGCGATAACATCACGGATAGCCGTCCCTACCGGAACTTTTAGGGTCAGGCGTTGGGGAATATCTCCAGCCACAGTAATGTAGGTTTCTGTCACGGGTTTTCCTTCCAGAGCGTTCCAGATATTGAGGGCCGTCTCCGAATTGATAACGACGCAGCCGACTTTCAGAGGAATGGACACTTCCGGGACAATTCTTTGAGTCAGCTCATGAACTAAAACCTGTTCATCTCCGGCGGGATAAATATCTCTTAGTTCCATAACTTCCATGTAATTGGAAAGTCCTAAAGCAGCGATTCTTTCTCTCATGAGAACGATGACCTTTTTGTGTTTGCCTTTTATGCCAATGATGGCTTTGCGAGCTTCCACGTATTTTCCGGCTGCTTCCATCCCTTTAATGATTTGATCTGGAAACATCTCCATCAGCTGTTGATCCACTCTTAGCAGCGGTTCACATTCAGCTCCATTAAGCAAAATATATTCAGCCTTCGAAGTTAGTTTAGCGTGTGTGGGAAATCCGGCTCCTCCCGCCCCAATAACTCCTGCTTCCTTAACAATGTTTAGTAGATCCAACGTCTACCACCTCCGGTTTCATTAAAACGTACAGTCTTCGTCGATAATTCCTACAATTGCGGAATCAATGGGAATATCCTCACGATCAAACATTTTACGGGCTGAGCTGCCGTTACAGACAAGTACTCGCTCTCCAATTCCGGCACCGATGGTGTCGGCTGCTATCATGATCCGACCGGCATCAATTCCACCCAAGACTTCTATCAACATGAATTTCAGACCTATGAGGGAATCGGCTTTACGTGTCGACCATATACTATCAATTACTTTTGCTGCAATCATCGAATTTCACCGACTTTATCTTTATTTAATTTATATTGAATCTCATTAATAGCGGCTTCTACCGATGCCGTATCTCCAAAGATAGCAATCATAATCAGATTTTGGGGACAATGCCCTTTGATGTCTTCGACTGTAACTCCGGCTGCCTTTTCCGCTACATCAGCGGCAAAAACCATATCAATCAACCGCCCCTGCACCAAACCCACAGCATCATAGTTCTCAATAGGGATTGTTGAAGCTGAGCCTTTGCGCCGAAAGAGAATATCTAAGGTACCACTGGACGGAGATTTTATAATTCGATATTCCATGGTTAAACCTCACTCCTGCCTATAGTTCTTCTTGAGTGCAGTTAAGGGCAATTCCCAAAGGGGTTACAAACATAGGATTCTGAGGTTTATAGGTAGGGAGTTTAGTTTGTTTGGCAATGATATCTTCAATTCCCTCCAAGCAACAGGTTCCGCCTACCAGATATAGTTCTTTTACGGAATATTTTTTAATGTGACGACTAATAATGGTTGAGACTTTTTCTATAACCGGGCGGATTACCGGAATCAATTCTCTGTGGTTTTTAAAATCACGTTTATAAACATCTGCTTCGTCAAAGCTCATTTTGTAGGCTCCGGAAATGACCAGAGAAAAATGAGTACCACCTGTCGGCTCGTCAGCGACGTAAATCACTTTGCCATCTTTCAAGATGGCAATCCCTGTTGTTCCCCCACCAATATCGATAATCGCACCATCTTTAATTTTTAGTACGGCGTTAGCTGCTGTTGGTTCATCTAATATATTGGTAATTTCAAAACCTGCCGCCTGTACCACATTTTTAATGGCTCCTGAGTCCAGAGTATCAGTTCCTGGGGGCAGGGCTGCTGCTGCATAAATCAGTTCAGTGCCAAGTTTTTCTTCAATTTCTTGTTTTAACTCTTTGACGATGCGAATAGCTCCGATATAGTCCACAACCATACCATCTTTAACCACACTGGCAAAGCGATAGGCACCGGCAACCGGTTGATAATTCTCATCAAGGACAGCTAATACAATATAGGCTGTTCCTAAATCAACCCCTGTGTAATAAACTGAGGATTTATTGATTATGGGTGTTTCAATAACCTTCTCAAAATCACTAACAAGCTGGTCGCAGTATAGAAAGGTTGAATTTACTGTATCCATTTCTTCCCCCCCAAGCATTTCCAGATCATCATACCGAGTATGTTAATGATCAGATTAACTGAATCAATTAAGTCTTGTCGTGAGCAGCTTTGCTTTTCCTCGTTCCAGTAGGCTTCTAAGATTGCTGGTTCGATCTCTCGTAGGGAGGCGCGCAAGTAGTTTAACAAAGCAACTTCTTTGCTATTCTCCGATCCAACTTGAAACTCACTAAGGTCAACTTGCTTTTCCAGCTTAGCGGAGCGTTCGTTGATTTCTTCTTCCGACCATCCCCAGAATTGAATGCTGTCCGAGGTAACCTGCTCTCGTTCAGCCTTTTTCACATTTTGGAAGCATTTTCCCAGTTCTATGACTTCCTCAGACAGGATTGCATTTCCGAAATGGAATAGTTCTGCGGCGATTAGCAGGAATAACGACTCCAGACAATCTATTTTGCCTAACAATCTAAGGATTGTCCAACTCTCCCTTGATTGTGCCTGGTTGGCCTTGTCAATAGTTTGTGTCTTGTTAACATTTGACTGAGTCTGAACCAGCGTGACTCGTCGATCCACAAGAAACTGCCGAGCTCCGGGTGTAATCTTGGTATCCGGTTCCAAAGAATAAGTTGTAAAGGGCTCTCGTCTGTATAAATCTCGCAGTTCCATCTCTGTGATGAATTTCATTGCCTCACCTCACCTTCCTTGAATCTCTTTCGGATAAATCTCCCGGACTATCATTTCTGCAAACTAGAATTCAGAAAATATATATTGTTTCAAGGCTTCTACGCCGTTATTGTCTTTTAAAGAAATTCTGAAGTAAGGTTCGTTAACCCCAATTCTTTTCAACTGTTGAATACTCAAATCGGCAAATTCCTGAGCCAAATCGATCTTGGTAATTACTCCAAGTACAGGACAGTTAAATGATTTGGCAAAAGCGGGCGGATATACTTCAATCAATTTAGATTGATCAACAAGAATCAGTAAATGAGATGCGGTTTGGGCAGTGGCAATTAGGTATTTGTACATCGAAGGGTTTTCTAAATAGGAGCTCGGTGTATCAATGGTGTTTTTCCCGTAGATGATATCCTGGGTCTTTTTTAGAGGCCTGCTGGATTCGTTTAAAACATTGGCTAAAGTGGATTTTCCGGATTGGGTTGGCCCGACGATCATAATTCGCTTCTTCATGTGCGTGTAATTCTGGCCGGTGTAAAGCCCAATAATTTTTCTAAAGTGTCATTAATTGCACCCATTGCTGCTTCGACACTTGCTACATCACCGGAAATAATCAGGGCACCTGTAAAACGATCCAAAAAACCTATCTCTACATCAGAGGCCTTTGTGGCAATGTCTGCAGCTATAATAGCCGTCTCGCCTGGAGTAAGGGTTGATATCCCGATGGCTCCTGTTTCCTCAATTCCCAGACGTTCATAGATATCTGGGACAGGTGATGCTATGATGTGAGCCAGAGTGACTTGCTTGCCTGGTACAGATTCCTGGATAATTCGTTTTCTGTCAAACTCATCGGCCATACTCATTTTATCCCTCCTGTCCCGGTATCATCGTTAATGTCTTATAACTTCCACCTGAAAGTCATACCCTTTGATTAACTCTTCGATTTTATCTAATTCTTCCGGTTTGTAGCTTAAATCTTCGGTGATCGAGTAACTCATGTCTAATTGCTTGTATTTGTTGATCCCTAATTTGTGATAGGGGAGCAAGTCAACACCCTGAAAGTTCCTATAGTTTTTAAAGGGCTTTAGATACTCCAAGGTTTTGACGATAGTTTCTTCACTATCATTTAATCCCTTAAGGAGAGGCATCCTGACTTTAACATTAAAACCTCGGCGTACGAGCTCTCTTAGGTTGTCCAGGATACGTTCATTACGTACTCCGGTAAGTTCATGATGCCGATCAGAATCAATGTGCTTAATATCATAGAGAAACAAATCCGTAAACTGGGCTATCATGAGCAGGGAATCCAGTTTCACATAGCCTGAGGTTTCAATGGCAGTGTGAATACCTAAACGCTTGCACTCGGTTAGGAGGTTGGTGGCAAATTCCGGCTGAGCTGTGACTTCCCCTCCCCCAAGAGTCACTCCTCCACCTGAACTCAGGTAGAAGAGCATGTCTTGCTGGATGATCTCCAGAACTTCAGAAATTGTTTTGTCTGAACCGACAATGGAGAGTGCCTGTTTAGGACAGACAGTTTCGCATTTTCGGCAACCGATACAGTCAATGCTCCGATTTACTCTATGCCTAGTTGTTTTAGGTTTAGGTTGTCGCAGCTTCTCTCCTTCGTCCTGGAAATAATGGATTTGGACGGGACATTCAGTAATACAGAGGCCACAATCAATGCAAAGATCCTCTTTGAACATGACTTGATACTTTCTTTCAAGCCCCTCAGGATTTGAGCACCATTTACATCTGAGGGGACAGCCTTTGAAAAAAATTAATGTTCTAACCCCCGGCCCATCATAAATGGAGTATTTCTGGACATTGAAGATTTTCGCTTTTCTTTCCAAGATTTTAACGGTTTCTGTACTCATAATGTCCCCATCCCTAGTATTCTCCATCTTGCAGCTCATAAAGATCTTAATCTATATCCAATTAAAAATGCTCTAAGACGGTTCTGCTTATGATTTCGTCCTGAACTTCTTTGCACAGTTCAACGAAGTAAGCGCTGTATCCGGCGACACGAATAATTAAGTCTCTATACTTGTCCGGTTCAATTTGAGCTTTCTTTAAGACTTCGTTGTCAACATAGCTGAACTGCATTTGGCCATTGCCGAGGATAGATGCTGTTCGTAGTAAGGTGATCAAGCCATTTTCTCCTTCAGGCGTTTCCAGAATGCCTCGCAGAAGTTTAAAGTTATGCACCATACCTACATTCATAGATTCGTTGCTCAGCTTACTGACGGATTTAATGATAGCCGTTGGGCCTAATTTGTCCGCCCCCTGCGTCGGGCTGATTCCATCTGAAAGAGGTGTCCACGCCAGTCTTCCATTAGCTGTCGCACCGGTAATTTCTCCAATAGGGGTGTTATTAGAAATAGACAGGGTACCATGAGTCAAGTGAGAATAGAGCATTTTAAAGGTGTGATGAATCCGCTCTGTCCAGATGATGATATCTGAAGCTATTTCATCGACATAATCATCGTCATTCCCGTATTTAGGTGCATTGAGACAATCTGTCCGAATGGCTTCGTACCCTTCAAAATTCGCACCTACGGCGTCCCTGATTTGTTTCAGTGTATACTTCTTGTCTTCAAAGACCAATTTTTTAATCGCAGCCATGGAATCGGCGTAGGTTCCTAAACCGGAGAAGATAAGTCCCGGACCATAATTGATGAGCGCTCCGCCGTGGGTAACATCGGTGCCTTTTTCCATACAGCCTTCTACCAAGAGAGACATCAGCGGTTTGGGGGCCAGGTCTCGGTGTACCCGCTGGCTGACGACAGTTCCAATAGCCGACAATCGTATAATATGCTCAAGCTGTTGCTTGCAGGCAGCATCAAATTCTTCGTAGGTCTTGATGTTGTCCAGATCTCCCGTGTCAATTCCCTGCATGGTACCATGCCATTTCATCATACCGCGGTTGAGAACAAATTCTATGGCAATGGGCCACTGGGTATAGCCTGTGGATGTCCATTGATAAATTCTGCCGGATTTTTGTGGCTCAACACAACCCATGAGACAATAATCCCGTGAATCTTCAATGGAGAACCCTTTGGCCAGCATCATTTTTATATGAGTATCATCAAAGTGGCAGGCAGGGAAGCCCAGTCCTGCTTTAACAACATCAACGATTTTCTTCAAATATTCTTGGGGGGATTTATTATGAATCCGACAAGCTAATGAAGGTTGATACATCTTCGTGAATCGAACGGCATCCATGATCAAATAGGTCAGTTCATTAGTTGCATCACCACCGGTTCTCTTCTGTCCGCCAATGGTCAAGTTGATAAACGGTTGATAGCCGGCGAAATATTTAGCACCCAATTCACTGGAAAGCCACATGACTTCCGAACATTTAATAATAAAGCTGCTTATTAATTCAAAGGCCTCGAGTTTATTCATTCTGCCGGCTTCCATATCGGCTTTGAACATGGGGTAGATGTATTGATCTAAACGTCCGAGAGAAATACCAGTCTGATTTTCTTCCACTACAAACAAGGATTCTAGTGTCCAGACAGACTGAAGTGCTTCCTGGAAGGTGCTGGGAGGATTAGCCGGTACTCGGGTTAAAATATCGGAAATATTGTAAAGTTCTTTTTGCCGAGCTGCGTCATACTCTCTACCGGCCAGTTCCCTGGCATAATCCGACAGCCGTTTGGCATAAGCCAAAATTCCATCGCATGTTTCGATCTCTGCTTTATAGAAATAAATCTTATCAATGTCCTCTGGATTTTCCATGGACAATTTGCTCAGTTTGTCAACGGCTTCCTGTCTTACTCCATTAATACCTTTTTTAACGAGTATGACATCATAACCCGGGCAAGTGTCCCCACCGCCATTTACCTGGTGGTAAGAGAGATCACTGACGAAGGATTCTCCTGAAAAAGACCATACTCCAGCTTCTTCATATTGCTGCTGACATATTTCATCTAAGCTTCTGCCTTCCCAGTAAGGGAAGATCTCTTCTCGCAAAATCCGCTTATCTTCCTCACTGATTTCAAAGGGATCCTGCGGCCGGGTTGACATAGTGTCCAATTCATCCCGAATCCAGCGCCAGGCGATATCCGGGGATACTGCACCTGCTCTCGCTCTTCCACAGGGATGACCCACAATCAATTCATCATTTTGAATCACCAAGGGAGCTGTCTCACAAGCTTTTCTAAAGCACTTAGCCCGCAGGAGAATTTTAGGCAGCCCGGCATTTTCCTTAGTTACTTGAGTGAAAGCCCGGGCCCGATAGGTACTGACACTTGGCTTAACTTTTAAATAAGCTGCTTTTAGTCGCTCTAAACGAGGGGTTAATCCTGTAATTTCCCCTTCATAGACTGGGGATTTTGTCACACTGTTTGTCGTTGCAGGGTGTGCGGCCAGTCCCTTGGAAATACCCTCAAACAGTTTCATAACCAAAGCTTTTTCATCTTGTGACAAGTGTTTTGTGGCATCTGCAAATTTAGTTGAAAACTCTTTTATATCCAACGTTTTATCCTCCCTCTTTCGTCATCAGCAGGTCATTTTTTCTTAAGTTAGGTGAGTTGTTTTAGTAATTTTTCAAGCAGCTCAACCAGATCAGTGGAACTCTGATCAGACAAACTACTAGTCTTACTTACTTTAGCGTCTTTCCCCACCTGTGTGCCATTGGTTATATCCTCTAGCTGTCGAACGCCATAACCGACTTTTCGAATGTTAATTAAGTTCATTGGGCTTACATTATCGGAAGTGAACCCACCGCCTGCTGCTCCGGAACCCAAGGTTAAGGCCGGGAAGAGATTAGTTGTCGCTCCTATCCCGCCTAAGGTGGCAGGAGTATTTACAAGCACTCTTGATACCGGTTTTTTTAAGGCAAACTCACGAACTACTTCTTCATTTTTTGAATGAATAATCAGAGTATGTCCCCGCCCCTCATTGACCAGCAATTCAATGCATTTTTCACAAGCGTTGATCCAATCTTTTTCTACATAAAATGCCAGAACCGGGCAAAGCTTTTCTCTTGAATAAGGATTAGCGGATGAAACAAATTTTTGTTCCGAAACTAACACTTTGGTATCTTCCGGAACACAGATACCGATATGACCAGCTAACTCAACAGCGGTCTTTCCTACAATCTCCGGATTCAAACTGTCATCAGGCCGAAAAAACAGCTTACTAAGTTGTTCTGCCTCCTGTCCAGTCATAAAGTATGCGCCAATTTTCTTGAGTTCACGCCTTACTTCATCGGCAATACAGTCTTCGGCTACAATAGATTGTTCCGATGCTGAGACAATTCCGTTATCAAAGGTTCTGCTGCTGACAATATCTGCTACAGCCTTTCTTATATCTGCGGAACGTTCAATAAACGCAGGTCCATTGCCCGGCCCGCCATAAATCGTTGGCTTTCCGGATGTATATGCGGCCTTGACCATCTTGGGCACACCCGTAATTAAGATAAGCGATGTGTCTTTGTGGTTCATTAAAGCAACTGTTCCGTCCACAGCAATGGTTCGCAGATAGCCAATGGCACCACTTGGCAAGCCTTTTTCCTCTGCGGCTCGAATTAATATATCAAGCACCTTCGTAATGGTTTTTTTGGCTTTCGGATGAGGTGCAAAAACAATTGCATTGCCGGATTTTATGGCAATCAGGGTTTTATATATTGTGGTTGAGGCAGGGTTGGTAGAAGGTGGCAAGGCAGCAATAACTCCAACAGGTACGCCTATATCTATAGTCTTATTTTCTTTGTCTTCACTGATAATACCGACAACTTTCATATCCCTGATCTTCTTGTAGAGAAAATCACTGGCAAAAATATTTTTAACTAGCTTGTCCGGCCACTTGCCAAAGCCTGTTTCTTCCTGAGACAGAACTGCCAGTTCTCTGGCATATTTATATACCGTTTCAGCCATATGTCCGACAATTTTGTCCAACATTTCCTGAGAGAAGGTTGCCAGTATCTCTTGAGCCTCACGGGCATTTTCCACAAGAATTCGAGCCTCTTGGACGGAGAGCAAATCGTTGTCTATTCTATTCATATTTTCAATCACTCCCCCTTTCCAACGGCTGAATTATATTACTCAAGTGCCCTTTTACCAATCAAGAACATATCTGGCGATAATTTTTTCAACGTCAGGGTGCGGCCTGGCAATGACATTGGAGGAATAGATTTTTCCGACTTTGCTAGCTTCTTTAACGCCGGCTTCAACTGCTGCTTTCACCGCACCCACATCGCCGCGAATTACTACAGAAATCAAACCGGAAGCCACATTCTCATATCCTACTAATTCCACATCTGCTGCTTTGCACATTGCATCTGCAGCCTCCAGCACCGAAACCAGGCCATACGTTTCTATGAACCCTAAGGCACCATTTGTGTCCACGCGGACTCCCCTTTCCAAAAAACAATGTCACTCTTCATCAATGTCATGAACCGAAACAATCTTACCTACCCGACTGACGGGACGTGGCATCACATGGGAGGCTGTCACTTCGCCTATGGCTGCTGCTGCCGCTGCACCACTTTCTACAGCTGATCTCACTGCGGCTACGCTCCCTTTAACCATCACTGTAACAAGTCCCGAACCAACATTTTCATAAGAAACAAGAACAACATCAGCTGCTTTACACATAACATCTGCTGCTTGAATTGCCGGCACCATACCTCTCGTTTCCACAAGACCAAGTGCTTCTTCCCCAAAGTATTTCATCGAAACAACCCCACTTTTCTATAATTTAACGCACAAGGATTGTCGCATTATTGTCTTTTTCAACAAATTATGTACTTTTATAATATCGCATAGGCATATTATTTTTTTGAAGAATCAATATGTCTAATTGCATTATTATATCCAGCAAAAATATTTTATTGGACTTATAATTGTTTCTAGCACTTTATTGACTAATATTCTTGGATTGCCCTGTCATAACTTTTAAACATCCCTATGTACAAAGTAAATAAAAGGGTTACATAAGAATATAAACTTATGACCTGGCGTAGGATAACAATCAATACTTGCAAAATTGTTATTTAAAAAGCAGTAAAACCAATAACTATAATGGTTTTTACTGCTTTTTAAAATCTTGTACAATTTAAATTTAACTAGCTTAGTTTAACCATAGGAATACAGCATTCCAAATGCATTGATTTTGCTATTTTTTTTTGCTAAAGTTAATTACAAATAATCACAAAATCCAAGTTCAATTAAACTTGGTGGAGATATGTATGGAAATGGAAGAATTGGTTCAAGAAAAGCTGCGACAGGCTTTTCACGACGAAAAAATTGTGTTCGACAAATCAAGATTTGCCGGCGGGCTTACTAACTACAATTATATAATGGTTATTAATGGTATCGAGTATGTTATCCGGCAGCCTGGCGGTATGACCGAACAAATTATTGATCGTAAGATTGAAAGGGTCAATAACCATATTGCCTCAGAGTTAGGTGTGAACTCTGATTGCATTTTTTTTGATGAATCAAGCGGAATCAAGATAAGTACCTATATAAAGAATAGCTGTAATATGGCTCAGGCCGATCCCGGTTCTTTCCGCAACTTGGATTCGGTCTGCAGCATCATGAAAAAAATACATTCCTTTCCCAGAGGTTTTACAAATCATTTTGATTGGCAAAAGGAGCTTTCTAAGTACGAAGGGATCATCCAACAATTACACGGGAGTTTTTTCTTTGACTATCAATACTTAAAGGAACAGCTAATCTTCTTTGTCCAAAAAAATATCGAAAGTACAATTCTTACGCCATGTCACAATGACACAGTGCCGGAAAACTTTATTATGGATGGCAATGGCCGAACGTATTTGGTCGACTGGGAATATTCCGGAATGAACGATCCTTGCTGGGATGTAGCAGCCTATATTCTTGAATCAAAACTAACCGAAGAAGCTATCCAGTATTTAGTCCAAAACTACTTTGGCTATTCACTTACCACAATGGAGGAACTTAAAATAAAAGGGTTTATGATGGCCCAAGATTTACTTTGGACAGTTTGGGCCTTAATCAGACATTACAATGGCGAAGATTTTCTGGAATATTGTTGTTTTAGGTATGAGCGCTTTCGAAAAAATATCAGACTTGTCCACCAATCTCCCCAGTGCTCTATAGCCAGTATGGTTACGGGATCAAGTGATTCTTAGCTTCAGAAAAACATTGGGCCATTCTTATTGAACTTAACACTATCTGTTACCCTGCCTGTCATATGGCAGGGTTTATTTTTTCCATGCAACCCACTCAAGCAGAATAAAGAAGTTGCCGCAAGAATTTAGGGTTTGAATTTCCACAAAAATAAGAGCGTTGTCTAGGCGCTCTCAACATAATAACCTTTTTTTCTACTTTTTGCTTCATACAATATTTGATCCGCTTTGTTCAGAAGATCATCGTACTTAAGGGTCCAGTCCTCAATCCATAAAAGTCCGCCTGAAATCGTTATTGGCTTGAGGGAACCGTCTGGAAATGCGTTTAAATCTTTAGTCAAGCCCTCGTAAAAGTTATCCATCTCCATCCTTATAGCATCCTTATCCTCAAAGCCAAATAGGAAAAGAACAAATTCATCTCCGGAACGTCTCCCTAAAACACTGGATTTTCCTCCTATTTTAGAAAGATGTAATACCGCTCTGTTGATATACGAGTCTCCCCATTGATGCCCATAAGTGTCATTGATTTGCTTAAGATAGTCAAGATCAAACATGATTAGTGCGGCCGTGCCCTGTGAACTGGCGCTTTCTATAATATTTTCAATGCGGCGTTGAACTGCCTTTCTATTATATATCATGGTCAGGGGATCATAATCCCGTTCCATTTTAATCTTGTTTTTCTCCAGAATCTCTTGTGTTACATCGCTTACAACACCCATAGTACTATTCTCGTTTTTTACCAACTTCACTTTGACATATTTAGTGGGATCCGCACCTATTTGGTAAACATTCTCATCCTCTTTTTCTGGATTATTGAGTTTTTGCTTAATGTGTGCTATAAATTTCTCTTTATTCTGAATAATCTCAGACATGAGAGCACTGTCTATTTCAAGAATTGATGGCAATTGATCCGTCATGAACACATGGCTGGAATCACGTTTAATTTCAAAAACACCAATTGGGAAATCAGCCAAATCGATTATTTTTGACATCTTGACGGTAGACTCAAGCAATTCATTATTGGCATTTTCCATTGCGCTGGACAAACCATCAATTTCGGTCAACCCCGTTGGGTTAAGCCTAAGTGCTTTGTTGTTAGCGCTTTCTCGCACCTGCTTAACAAGTTGAGTTATTGGTTTTGTGAATCGATAGCTGATGAAATACCCTCCAACTATTCCAATTGCAATGGATGCCAATAGGGACATTCCTAGGATTTGTTGGATTTTATGGACATAATTAAGAAGATGATTTTCTGTCATTAAGCCTACTAAGTACCAAGACTCTTCCTCAAAGGGTGTATTGAATTTATAAAGTCCTATTCGTTCCAGACAAGCGTATATCTTTTCTTCACTATTGTGATTTTCTACACGATAAATATTTCGATTCTTATCAACTTCAGTCAAGGCGAATGATTCCTCTGCTCTGATCATCCGTTTTTGTAAGGCACCGACCATTAAAATCGGCTCAATTTTGTTAGCTCCTGCATTGCTGTAGCCGATCAAATAGCCCATTGAATCCCTGGGCTGTAAGTCTATGGCGGGTAAAAATTGATCAAAGTAATTCACAGATATTTCTACACCAATGACACCTCGTAAAACTTTATCCGCATCAAAAAGCGGCATTGTGTATGTTATTATCGGCAAATCATCAGGAAAAAGTTTAAAAGGAGGACTCCAGTAGCCCAACAAGTTGGCATTAAAGGTTAGAGGAGCCTTAGAAAATGGCTTTTCAAAAAACTCTCTGTTGCTTTCATCAAATTTCATGTCATATTTCCAGGATTGATCCATTGGTATTTTTTGTTTTTTTGCCAAATCTGAAGGCCCAAGAAGCAGGTATAAATCTTTACTTGTATAATCATTCCAAAGTGGATCATAGTCACGAATATACAGGGCAGGATACTTTTCCGATTCTTCTTTTTTCAAAATAATAAAGGCACCCGTGGTCTGAGTCGTCCTCAGCATATTAATCAATTCGTCAATTGATTCATCGAAAAAGGCCTTACTCGATGAAGTATCAGAGAGATTTCTGGAAAACTTATTGATAAAGGGTGTCATATTAGTCCAGCGGTTTTTCATTTCCCTCTGGACACTATCATTACGATTGTGAACTTTGTCATAAAATGACTGGTAAGCATTCTCTTGGGCCTGACTGAGCACCCCTCCTGCTATCAAGGTTCCTGTCAAAAGAATTGCTTGAATAACTATCAATACAATAACAAAACTGGTCATACGAAATAATATTGATTTTTTATCCATCCCAATTTTCTTCATTACAAGCTTTTCTTTCATCACTCACCCAAGATCAAAGACCCTTCTTTTTTTATTTGCTCATACCACCTGTCAAATTGAGAATCTGAAACTAAAGAATCAATAACTTTTGTGCGCTCTTCTCCGTTTGCGACACGTTTATCCAACAATTCCAGATCCCGTGTGATTTTATTGAACAGATTACTTTCCAGAAGCAATCGCATCTCATAGCTTCCCTTAAAAGGTTTATTGAAATATAAGATGTGTGTTTGAAACATTTGAAGAGTCGAGTCTATCATCTCCGGGATAGCTCTATTGCTTGAACCTATTTTTGTCTGTTCTTCCTGCAGCAGCTTCCCATTTAGCGATTCATTCATAACCGGGAAATAACCGGTGGAAACTGCAAACTCGATGTTTTGTGAGGGTTCCGTAAACCACTTGAGAAAGACCCCGGCAGCAAACTCATGGGCCTTGTCACTCTTAGTCACACACATCCCAGCACCTTGCTGAAAAGCATAGGGTTTACCCTTGCTAAAATAAGGATAAGGCAATGTCATAGGTTCAATGGGATAAACTTCATCCTGCTGCACCGTCACTTCCGTGGGAAAGTAACCGGATCCAGCCGTAGAACCTGTATAAGCCAGCACAGTGCCGGTTTTTGCGTCATCAGAGCTGAAACGGCCACTCTTTTCAAAATAACCTTTTATGTAAGGAATATAATAGTAATCCCAGATAGTCTTGGCCACGTTTTCAGTAAAATTCAGGCGAACTGAGTCATCTTCAAAGCTGTAGATTTCCGTTCCCAGCTGCATTCCGGATAGAAGCATATAATTTGCGCTGGAATCGATACCTAGGAATGCTTTGCCTGTATGTTCCCGATACAATTTAGAAATCTCGATTAAGCCTTCCCAGGTCTTCAACTTTTGGATATCAGCACCTGTTTCTTGAGAAAACTTGTCCCAAAATGTTTTGTTAACATACAATATTTCAGAAGATTTGGCGATGGGGAGAATCTTCAAATGCTGTTCTTTTCCAAAGCGCCCCTCCTTCAAGAACTCTGCTCTGTATCGTTCTAATTCCTCTTTAGAGAAAAGTTCCTCCAGATTTGCCAGTTCGGTAACCGTTTGGATTCGATAGGCATTGTCGGGATAGGCCATAAAAATATCCGGCAACCGTTGAGAACCAATATTTTTATTGGCAGCGTCGTAAACTGCGTTGGCAAGTTGCTCTACATCGCCTAAACTTTGTGCGTCCACGACGATCCCTCTTTGCACTCCTACTGTTTCATTAAAATTTGCCACTAAGGCGTCAAATGTATCTTTGATATGACCATTATAATAATGCCATACAATAACTGTAACCGGTTTCGAAGGATCCAGTGGTTCTTTGTCATGATGAATGAGATTACACCCGGGAAGGAGTAGCAACATTGCTGCTACTACGAATAGAATCAGCCCTTTTCCCCTCATATGAAGCCCCCATTACATATATTTCGCACATGGTTATTACTATATTGTACCATTCAATCTACCTCCTTTCTACAAGATCCATTCTTTTTATTCCAAATATGATTTGAGGCACCAGAAATGAATATTGCCAATAACATAATACGATTCTTGTGAAAGATACTGGTAATATCAAATCGCAATTCGCCAATAGTAATGACGAAGTGGGCTTGCGGGTAAAAAAATAAAGAAATAACTCAGTGAAACTAGCAAAGTAAAGGGTAAGAACTCTCTGAGCATTTCGCACAGTGGATTCTTACAATTATGGAGGGGGGAGCTCAACCCCTCGTCAAGCGTTCTACGAATTTTTTATATATCCTGCCAATAAGTAGTAAGTTTTATAGGAGTATACATCGAGCATTAAGAATACTTACTCCGGCCTATATTCACCCTTTTTTCCAGCTGGAATCCCAGCTCACTGAGCTTAAGGATTCAATAGTATTTGAGATTTATGAACCTTCCCGTTAAAAAATGTATAGTATTGCCATTATGTAAAATACTACCATGTATACTCTAGAGAATTGGAAGGAAACCTCTTTGAAGTTACGCACTCTGTTATTACTAAGCATCCCGTCCTTCATATTATTTGTAGGAATTACCTTAATTTCAGCAAGGCTCCCAGCTTCCATGCCGGAACAAGCTGTGGCTGGAAAGCTCATCTGGCAAAAAAACAACTGCGTCAGCTGTCACACTTTATTTGGTCATGGTGGCTATGAAGCAGATGATTTAACACACATTACCGCTACGGAGACTTCTGAATACCTTATCAACTATCTTGTTCAGGCTCCTGTTATGCGCCCTCATAAATACGCCCGTCACCCGGCCTTGGATGAAATTGATGCCGAGAACTTAGTGAACTATCTGGAATTTGTACACACTATACCCACTTTGGGATGGCCTCCTCAACAAGAACAAGTGGAGGATGACTCATGAATCAATCCATTGCCTCAAAGCAGAAATTTTTGGCCCAAGTAATTAGTCGTAGGTATTGTTTATCCGCAGTATGCTTATTTGCCCTGCAAAGCGTTGTGGCCTTGATGGGAGCACTGGATTTAGTGATATCCGATTTGCCTTCGCCTATCCCCTTTGAGTACGGAAGAGCAATTCATCTGGCTCTGGCAGATTTTTGGCCACTCATCGGTACTATGGGTATGGTTTACTTTTTCATCACGGCTGAGCTTAATCGGGAGATCCATTCTCCCAGGTTAGCCCGCTGGCAATACTGGGTAGTCATGTTATTTACCCTCTCTATCTTTGGAACCCTAGCCCTAAGACTAGGTAATGGCCGAGAATTCCTCGAAGGGAAACCCATTTTTTACCTCGGCATATGTCTGGCATTGACACTGGCCTCATACAATCTAATCCGAACCTTATTAACAGATAGACAAAACATTACTCCTGCTGCTGCGACTATGACTGTAGGAATGATCTTCCTGTTGTTGCTGTTGCTGCCTAACACAATCACTTTCAGCAACCCAATCGTAGATGAAGCAACCAAGTTCTGGGTTGTTCATTTATGGGAGGAAATGGCCTTTGAATTGACTTCCGTAGGTTTTATTGCCACCTTTTTCATTGTTTCTGGCCTAGCCAATCGTACACAAATTGAAAAATGGCTTTATTTAGAGGCTGCTTTAGCAATAGTCGGGGGGTTGTATGGTACCGGACATCATTATTACTGGATCGGGTTTCCTGCCGTTTGGTTAGTACTGGGCTCGTTAGTAAGTCTAGTAGAGGTTATTCCTGTGGGCATGTTGGTACATATGACTTATAAAGGTTTAAAATCAAAAAAAATTCGCAGTCGGCGAGAAAAGCTTACTCTGTGGTTGTTGCTTAGCAGCGTGTTTTATCATATTACGGGTGCATCACTTCTAGGCTTATTTATTACCATACCTTGGGTTAATCTTTATATGCACGGAACGTATTTTACATCTGGTCATGCTCATTTAGCCTTATTCGGAAGCTTAGGATTCGTAGTCTTAGCAGGGTGTTATTATGTCCTGAGCCAAGGGAGTGAACCAACACTCAAAGAGTATAAGGGCGGAGTTCTGGCCGTGATAATTCTCAATATTGGCCTGATAATCATGTCCTCAGCTCTACTGGCTGCTGGCCTCAAAGAGACTTATCTCTGGCGGGTCTTAGGTATGGATTTTATGGATGTCCATTTGCTCCTTAATCCCTATTTGATCGTGCGAGTGCTGGGTGGGACTATGTTTGCATTGGGGGATCTTCTTTTATCTTGGTACATTTTTAAGGTCTGGCGGGCGACAAAGTCTCATAAGTAGTGAAGGCAAATAATTCAACGTCAGTTACGAGGTTAAGAAATGCAGATTACCATAACAAGTTCATTCTGGTTGTTGCTATTAATCCTGTTGATAGCTCTTCAATTACTTCTGGTAATTATCCTTATTACGAAACCCTTTTTGCGCTATCTAATAGGGTTGCAGATCAAGGGTTTTTCGGACAGACTCCTTTCTGATAAATATACTCAAAATCTCATGGAATTGTGGCCAGCAGGAAAACGAATTTCAGTTTTAAACATTCTGGAAATAGGCCTTCGTGCTCAGAATGGTAAAATCATAACCCGGCCTCTTGGTTCCCCTAAGCATTTTCCCGGCTTCGATAGTCTTATGTTTGCTCCACAGATTATGACAAGGCTCTCCTTACCTGAAGGTACTCAGATAGACATGCAGGTAACTATTGGTCCAAAAGCTTATAAGCCCATGACTCTCGATATCCCCATTATAATTGGGGCAATGGCTTATGGCATAGCACTCAGTGAAGAAGCCAAAAGAGCTTTAGCTAGAGCTGCTAAAACTCTAAAGACTTCCACCTGTTCTGGGGAAGGCCCCTTTCTGCCCGAGGAGCGAATGGAAGCAGGAAAATACACGTTGCAAATTTCCCGCTGGGCCTGGGGGGCTAGGACTCAGGAACAAATTGACTCTGCCGATATGTTGGAAGTTCAAATGGGGCAAGGTTCTGATATGGGGGCAGTCACTATCGATGCCGTAGAATTTCAAGGTCGGGCGCAAGAACTCTCGGGCCTAGCCCCTGATGAAATGGCTATTGCTTTTCCGGCACCTCCCGGTGTTCAAAAACAAAGAGATTGGCCTAATTTCATGAAAAGTCTACGGGAAAAAGCTAACGGCATTCCTATTGCCTTGAAAATTATGGCAACAGGACACCTTGAGGATGATTTGGCGGCTGCACTTAAACTAAAGTTTGATGCAGTTATTATTGATGGTGCCCAAGGCGGCTCCCACGCCACCACCCCCATTAAACAAGATGATTTTGGCATCCCCAGCCTGTTTGCTTTAGTTCGGGCTGTACGGTTTTTGGAGAAAGAACGCGCCCGAGACCGGATAAGCTTAATCATTGCCGGAGGGTTCTTTACTCCCGGAGAGTGTCTAAAGGCTATGGCTCTAGGTGCAGATGCAGTCTATATGGCTACTGTTCCTCTCCTAGCCCTGACTCATAGCCAGGTCAGTAAAGTAATACCCTGGGAGCCTCCTACGACATTAGTGTTTTATGACTCTCCCTCTAAGGGTAAACTTGATATTGAACAGGCAGCGACAAGTGTCGTTAACGTCATAACCTCTATGGTTTTAGAAATGGAAGAAGGCATGCGTGCCCTTGGAAAGGCGTCCTTAAAAGAGCTAAATCCTGATGACTTAGTTGCCTTAGATTCTCTGAGCGCCGAAGTAACTGGCGTGAAGCGAATATACTAGTAGGGTGCGTTATTCATAACGCACCCTACATTTTTAACTAGTGAATTCTGTCCAAAACCTAATAGTCGCCAATCACGTTAAGGGTTCAATGGCATTAGATTTATAGACTCCAATAAAACGCTCTACCAGGACAGGGTCAAACTGGGCACCAGAACATCTTTCCAATTCTGCTATTGCCTGTTCCATTGTTCTTGGTTGTGATCTATAACTTCGTGGGGAAGTAATCGCGTCAACAGTATCTGCAACACTTACGATTCTGGCTAAAAATGGAATAGAACCCCCTTTTAAGCCTTCTGGATAACCTCTACCATCAAAACGCTCATGATGATATTTTATAATTGGTAAAATTTCACGAGCAAATTTTAACTTAGAACATATTTCCACACCACGTCCAGGATGAGATTTCATGATAGACCATTCGTCTTGGGTTAGCGCAGAAGGCTTATTTAAAATAGCATCGGGAATACTTATTTCCCAATGTCATGCAAGATAGCTGCCCTTCATAGATTAACCTTTTCCTTATCACTTAACCTCAGGTTCTCTGCAAGCGCCATAGGAAACTTCGCGACTCGTTCCGAATGTCCATGTATATGGGTATCAGGTTATTGTTCTTTATTCTTTTTATTCAAACTTCGAGTTTGCACTTTTTGGGTTTTCATGCAAAAACCCTACCTGTTTCATGTTTTCAATAATTTTCCCAAGATATCCATGAGTCAAATCAGGCCACTCAAAATCAAGGCTTTTTAAATAGTTAATAGTTTTTAACGAATTAACGTTGAAAGAAGGAGTAAGGGTTAACGTTCCTTTCATAATCAAATCCGTTACAATTCCATTTATCACTACTTGGTCACTTTCAGATTTTGATAGGGATATGATAGCTTCAGTATACTCTTTCAGGGATATACATTTTATGTACATCCCATATAATTCCAATATTTTCAAGAAACTTTCTACTTTAATTGTTTTATGGTTGAACAAATGAAATATAAGCAGTTTTGGAGAACTACTCTGCAATATAGAAATTATTGCTCTTGCACAGGAATCTACAGGTGTGAATTCGATGTATTCGTCGAGAATATTTTCAGGAAAAAGCCTGATTGTAAAGATACTTTTCAATTTCTATAAAATGCATTTTCTTCAATGTTGACCTGAAACTGTCCGTCAGAGATACGGCTAGTTAAGATCCCCACTCTAAATATTGTAGCTTTTAATCCTTTTTCAACTTCTTCCAATATAAGGCTTTCCGCCTCAAATTTGCTTCTTACATAAACATTGCTTTTGTAGTCCTGACCATTATACAAGTCATTTTCAGTAAAGTCTTTTATAAATACTTTCTCACTCATAAAGTTGCCTGAGACACTGGTGGTAGAGATAAAGCTCAAATGCATATCATTTTCACGGCAAAAATCAACTATTTCCTGAGTACCATTAACATTTATTCGTTCAAAATCTGAATAACTGCCATAATGCTTGACCATAGCAGCAGCATGGATCACAGATGTTACATTTCCAACTAGTTCTTGATACTCATCTGATAGAAGTCCAAATCTTTTCTTGGTGATGTCCCCGTTCACCAGAATGATTTTTTGATTGATCAATTCACTGGCAACTTGAGGAAAATAGAAGTAAAGCGAATCTCTAAATCTTCTTTCAAAGTCTGCCCCTCGCACAATACAATATACCTTAGCCACCAGTTGATTATTTAAAAGCTCTTTCAGAATATGGATACCTAAAAATCCTGTCGCTCCCGTTAATAAGATACTCCCAGTGTTAACCTCGCCTTGAACAATAAACCGATTTAAGACTTCAAAATAACTCGGAACATGACTCATGTAAACGCTTGTTTTTTTGTTTTGATAGGTAACATAATCCCGTTCCTTAATTTCTAAAGAAAGGCTTCTGATGGTGGGATGTTCGTAAAATTCTTGGGCAGATATCTTCCAGGCTTCAGATAATGAAGAGGAGAGTATTTCTAGAATTGCCAAAGAATCTCCACCGAGCTCAAAAAAATCATCATCAATTCCTACTTTAATTACATTAAGAGTTTTACTCCATATATCAGCCATTCGTTGCTCGATACCATCCCGCGGTGCAATATATTCATTAGCCTTAACATCTTCGCTCCAAGTAGGATTTGGCAATGATTTACGATCAACTTTCCCGTTGGGGGTTAAAGGAAGTGCCGGTAGCCAAATAAACCGATTGGGAATCATAAATTCAGGCAAGTAACCCATCATATGTTGTCGCAACTCAGATACGGGCAGTTCTACACTGCCAACCAGAAAAGCACAAAGCAATGCCCTATCCAGATGTTGATATGTGGTAACAACAGCTTGTATAATATCTTCATTTTTTAATAGACATTCTTCTATCTCACTCAATTCAATACGAAAACCTCTGATTTTGACCTGATTATCATTTCGCCCAATATATTCGATCTCGCCATTTGCCAGCCACTTTCCTAAGTCACCGGTTTTATACATTCTCGTCCCTGGAAAAAAGGGGTTGGATAAAAATTTCTCATTAGTTAACTCAGGCCTGTTAAGATAACCCCGTGCAACGCCTTCCCCTGCGATAAATATTTCACCTAATATGCCGATGGGAACAGGCGTCTGATATTTATCTTGAATATAAAACTTGGTATTCCCTATAGGTCTTCCGATGGTAAGTTGGTCTGCATCATCAAGTCTTTTTGTTGAAGACCAGATTGTTGTCTCCGTCGGTCCATACATATTGTAGATCTGGGCTTTCGTAATCTTTTTAAGCCTTGATAATAAGGATTGAGGGAAAACTTCACCCCCAACCATTATTAGCGACAACTGGTTTAGGCAAGTTGAGGAATTCAGCATTATGTTCAGCCTTGCAGGAGTTGCTTGTAGCACGTCCACTTGGTATCTTACTATCAAATCAGACAACAAGCGTGGGCTTGCTAGTTCCTCGTTATTGGCGATTATCACTCTCAGACCTACAATTAGAGGCAATAATGTTTCCATAAAAAATATATCAAACGATAGAGTAGTTATTGAAATTATCGTCTTATAGGTAAAGTCAATTTCCTTAGTTATAGAATGGACGAAATTGCTTATAGCCCTATGCTCGATCATTACACCTTTAGGCATTCCAGTCGATCCTGAGGTATAAATAAGATAGGCCAAGTCATTGGGCCTCAGGGTACAGACTAAGCCATCAGCAGTGCCTTCCCATATTTCCGAATTACTAAGATCAATAACTTCTACCTCTGTCTTCAAGTGATTATGGTTAGAACAATTAGTCAAGAGGAAGCGACAATTGCTATCTCTTAACATATGCTCGATTCTTTCTCGGGGATAGCTGGGATCAATAGGCAAATAAGCTGCTCCAGACTTTAATATGCCTAATATTCCAACAACCAGATCAAAGGATCGGTCCACGCTAAAACCAACTATCTCCTCTTTGGCGACACCCTTCTTTAACAAGAACCTGGCTAATTTATTTGATCTATTATTTAATTCCTGATAGGTTAATTGATTATTTTCGAAAACAAGAGCAATTTTTTCAGGAATCTTTCTTACGGTTTCCACAAACAGATGAATGATAGTTTTCTCTGGTTGGAATTCCATTTCCGTTTGGTTAAACATACTTAGAATTAGCTGCTGTTCTGAGTCAGACAACATATTCAAATTACCAACACTTTTATTAGGGTATTTCATACCGTCTTGAACAAGGTTTAATAAAGATCTGTTGATATCCTCTATCTCTGCTTCTTTCAGTACATCTGTTGAGTAATCATAATCTAGATGAAATAATCCGATACTTTTCATTTCATTGATATTCACGCGTAAAGCATTGACCTCTTGACCATTGAAGTGGGATTCTAATTCAAATTCTATTTGACCCGGATCCAGATTTGCGTTAAGAAAAGTCAGCGTAAAATCAAATAAGTTGTCATTAACTTTCTGTGTTTTCCGAAATTGTTTGAGTATATTTACATACGGATAGCTACTGTACCTCAACATTGTAAGCCATTCAATGTTCAAATAATTCAAATATTCTTTAAAGCTTAAAGAAGGATCTAGATCAACTATAAAAGGTAAATTATTAAAAAATGCTCCTATAGTATTTTTTTCTTTTAGAGTCGTTCTATTTAAGACAGTAGTACCGATTACAATTTGCTCCCGGCCCTCTTTCTTCCAGAAATAAATTGATAAAACTGAACAAAAAAGGATAAATGGCGAAATCTTGTTTTGGTTACACACCTCATTTATCCTTGAAGAAATCTCTAGCGGTATACGGTAACTTTTTCTTCTAGCTTCAAGACTGCTAGATCCTCTCTTCATAAACAAATTAGTATCGGGCAGCACTTCGATTTTCCGCTGCCAATAATCCCTGTCAGTAAAAAACCTCGAGGAGGATAAATAATTATTTTCCTTTTTTATATATTCAACATAAGAAGGTTCATGAATTTCAAGAACCGCTTCATTGACTGAGCGTTGACAATTTTTAGCAACCTGATTTACTAATAAAATAATTGCCCAAAAATCTACAATAATATGGTGACATTTTATAAACAATCCACTTTCGTTGTTACTAAACTTAAGCATTGCAAAATAACAGAGATCGGAATCATAAAATTGAAATGCTCTTGTGGTGACATCTTGAGCCCACTGATAGTAATCTTCCAAACCTTTTTTATAACTAAAATCCAGTAATTCAACGGGATGCTCATTGTATTCCGGAAAGTATTGAAAAATATCATTAGATTCATTCTTCAGCCGAGTACGCAACGCATCATTTTGCATTACTACTAGGTTAATCGCATTATTCAAAAGATTGTTGTCCAGTTGGCCCTTAAATCGTATAGTAATCCCTAAATTTACATAACTAGGATTATGGTAAAATTTATCTATGATTGAGATTGACTTCTGGGCACTAGTTAGAGGATAGATGGTTATCTCTTTTTTCATGCTGATTCCTACCTTGCGTACTTCAGATATGAAAATACTTAATGATTTTCCCTATGTAAGATGTTAAGCTAACTGTTTTTTATCAATTTTTCCGGTGGGGTTTTTAGGTAAACTAGCTAAAATGACGACTTGCCTAGGACATTTATAATTTGCTAAGTGCCTGCGACAGTATAGTATGAATTCTTTAGGTTCTGCAGACTCCTGCCGTTTTAATACTATAAAAGCTTTCGGTACTTCACCCCTCTCTTTGTCAGGGCTTCCGATCACTGCTGCTTCCAAGACTTGAGGATGATTAAAAAGACATTGCTCTACTTCACCGGGATAAACATTCATGCCTCCAACGAGTATCATGTCTTTCTTTCTTCCTACAATATATACATAACCTTCCTCATCAATTTTAGCTAAATCTCCGGTGTGGAACCACCCTCCCCTTAATGCTTCAGCAGTTGCCTCGGGCAGGTTTAAATAACCTTGCATTACATTAGGTCCTTGAACACAAAACTCTCCAATTTCTCCTTGAGGAAGTTCTTGATCATGATCATTGACAACTTTCACATTAACGCCATCTAAGGCCGGTCCTACAGAACCAGGTTTAATGGCCTGATATGACCCAATACATGCAACGGCCTCAGAAGGGCCACTCCCTTCAACAAGGGGAATACCATATCTTTTTGTGAATTCCTTTATTATCTCTACGGAGAGAGGCGCTCCTCCGCTCAGGCAAATTCTCAAGGAGGACATATCATAATTGTGTTCTTGGGAAAGAGCTGCTAATAAAGCCGAATACATAGCCGGAACTGCACAGAAATAGCTTATTTTCTTTGAAGCTATTTCACTTAAGACTGCATTTGGTATGAACCGAGGTAAGATTGTAAAAGATCCGCCTATGAAAATTGGCATTAACATATTCGTAAATTGTGAAAATGCATGAGAAAGAGGAATGACACACAAATTATGATCGTCTTCTCTAATATCCATCCTTGTTATTAAGGCATAGGTAATAAATATCAGATTACCATGCGATAAAAGGGCACCTTTTGGTCTGCCACTTGTACCCGAGGTATAAAGACAAACTGCTAAATCGCTTTCTTCAACATTCCTATCAACTGGCTCGGCTTCTTTTTTTAGGAGCTCTTCAAAAGAAACAATTCCCTCTTCTTTTCTCCCACCGATTGCGATTATGTTTAAATCAGATTTCTCAGCTCTTACTTCTCTAATCATAGGTAGCAATTCCTGATCTATTATTAGCAATTTGACTTTGGCATCATTTAAGATGTAATGTATTTCATCAGCTTTATATAAAGGGTTTAGTGGCACTACAGTACCAGCTGCTCGAAGAATGGCAAAATACATCCGTACAAAATTAGGACAATTGCCCAGGACCAGAGCAACTTTTTCATTTGGTTTCAACCCAAAGTCCATGAGCCCTTGAGCTAGGTTATTTACTTCCTTATCTAATTGACTGTACGAAATACTCTCATTTTCATAATACATAACTGTTTTATCTGGAAGTATTTGAGCAGTTTTACTTAAGATTCTATCAACAGACTTAACATTTCCCATAATTCATTCCTTCTGGTATTTTATCTTGGATAATGTTCATTAAATCACCGATGGTTCTAATTTTAAATAGCTCTTCATTACTAATTGCTATTGCAAACTCATCCTCTATGGCATTAACCATGACTGGGATATCCAACGAATCAGCGCCTAGGTCATCGATTACTTTTGTTCGTTCATTTAATTCTCCTTCGTAAATAAACTGCTGGTCAACAATTTTTTTGATTTTTGCTAAAATCATCCCTTTTTGAACCTCCTAAATAGATACAGTCTTCCTCGTATATCATTTAATTTAGCAATTAGTACTTAGCTTTCTTGATCCTGAGTATCCTCACAGCTCGTATCCTATTCAATTATATCAGAAGTTGGGTTTTTAGGAAATAAAAGTCAAAACTTCATAAAAAAACAGTCCTTTCGGACTGTTATTAGTAATTTTCATAATAGCACATTTGGTCATCTGCGAAAAACTTCTGATCAAAGGCTACTCTTATGCGAATATGGCTCCCTCGACAGCCTTAATCAACTGAGATAACTAGATTATTACTTATACAAATGACAGGCAACAAAGTGTCCCGGAGAAACTTCTTTAAACACCGGTTCATGGTGCTTACATTGATCAAGTTCCTTAAAACATCGAGAACAGAAACGGCAGCCTGCGGGAGGGTTAATTGGACTTGGTACATCCCCCTGCAAGATAATCCGTTCTTTTTTATTTTTCGGATTAATTACCGGAATAGCAGATAACAAGGCTTGAGTATAAGGGTGCATTGGGTTAGCATAAAGCTCCTTTTTTGGTGCAATCTCCACCAACTTACCCAGATACATTACCCCCACTCGGTCACTGATATGTTTAACTACGTTTAAGCCATGAGCGATAAACAGATAGGTAAGCCCAAACTCTTCCTTCAAATCACTTAGGAGATTTAACACCTGGGCTTGAATGGATACATCTAGAGCTGAAACCGGTTCGTCACAGACAATCAGCTTTGGTTCCACTGCCAATGCACGAGCGATGCCTACACGCTGGCGCTGACCGCCGGAGAATTCGTGAGGGTAGCGATTACGTTGGTGACGAGCTAGTCCTACACAGTTCAAGAGATAAATAACTCGTTCTTCAACTTTATTCTTCGGCAGCAGATTGTTGATGACAATCGGTTCAGCAATAATATCTCCAATTGTCATTCTAGGATTCAAAGAAGCATAGGGATCCTGAAAGATCATCTGGATATCCTTGCAATAGGAACGACGCTTCTCCTCATCGAGAACTGTTAGATCCTTACCTTCAAATAATATTTTACCATTTGTCGGTCTGTAGAGATTTACAAGGATTTTGCCCAGGGTTGTTTTACCACAGCCAGATTCTCCAACCAAGCCAAAGGCTTCCGTTTTGTTAATGGTAAACGACACTCCGTCAACTGCTTTTAAGGCAGTTACTGGCTTGCCAAAAAAGTTAGTGTCAATAATGAAATGTTTTGACAGGTTTTGAATATCCATCAACACTTCGTTCATTTTATAGCCAATCCCCCTTCCATTGCGCCGACAGAAGCTGAGGTTGCACCTATGCCACCACAAGTTATACTTTCTGATTCGTATAAAAAGCAGCGCACCTTGCGTCCCGACATTTCTCTCAGCTCAGGGATTTCTTTAGTACAGCGTTCCGTACTGTGATCGCAGCGATCGGAAAAAGCACATCCCGACGGCATATTGAGGGGGTTGGGAACCATGCCTTTAATCATATACAAGCGCTCATCACTGTCATCGTCAATCTGAGGAATAGATTGCAGCAACCCCACTGTATAAGGATGTAAGGGACGTTCAAACAAGCTTCTGACATCTGCCTCTTCCACAATCTTTCCACAGTACATAACAATAACCCGATCGGCTGCTTCGGAAACCACGCCTAAATCATGAGTAATTAGTAAAACAGCCATATTGAACTTTTCTCTCATACGATAGAGCAATTCCAGGATCTGGGCTTGAATAGTAACATCTAAGGCAGTAGTAGGCTCATCTGCTATTAACAGTTCAGGCTCGCAGGCCAGAGCCATAGCTGTCATTACCCGCTGACGCATACCACCGCTCATCTGATGAGGAAAATCGTTTGCCCGTTGGGCAGCTGATGGTATTCCTACCGTATCCAGCATTTCAATTGTCCGAGCCAAAGCCTCTTTCTTGGAGATCTGCATATGGGTCATAATGCTCTCCATAATCTGATCTTTAATGCGCCAGACCGGATTCAGGGAAGTCATTGGTTCCTGAAAAATCATGGATATATTGTTGCCACGAATTTTTTTCAGTTCTTTATTACTCATCTTATTTAAATCCTGAGATTTAAAGAGAATTTCCCCATTAGCAATTCTGCCGGGCTTCTGTAAAAGACCCATAATGGAAAGGGAGGTTACACTTTTTCCTGAACCGGACTCGCCGACAATGGCCAGAATTTCGCCTTTATCTATCGTAAAGCTGATATTATCTACTGCCTTGACAATGCCTCGTTTCAGCTTAAACTCCGTACTTAAATTTTTAACTTCCAGCAACATCCTGTACACCGCCCTTATTTTATTCTGGATTTGGGATCAATGGCATCCCGCAGCCCGTCCCCGAGTAGGTTAAAGGCCAGCACAGTGATCGTGATGGCGATACCGGGAAAAATCAGTGTATAAGGCGCGGTAAAAATAAAGCCTCTCGCCCGGCCAAGCATGTCACCCCACTCAGCGAATGGAGGCTGAACGCCCAGACCCAAAAAACCAAGAGCTGCGGTATCCAGCACTGCGCTGGAAATACCTAAAGTAGCTCTGACGACAATCACAGAAATGACATTCGGTAAAATATGCTTATAGATAATGCGGCTTGATTTATTTCCAATGACTTTAGCTGCTTGTACAAAATCATTCTCTTTAACCGAGAGAATACTGCCTCGTACAATTCGCGCATACTCGGGAATGGACACCAAGCCAATGGCAATAATCGCCTTGTCCAATCCTTTACCCAAAGCTGCCATGAAGGCAATAGCCAGCAAAATCGACGGTATAGCCAGCATCATATCCATTACCCTCATAATGACCGTGTCCGTCTTGCCACCTCGGTAACCGGCCACAGCACCTAGAATAACACCAATTGTCAGGGAAATAGCAACCGCTGCAACCCCAACAAAAAGAGATATTTTCGTCCCATCAAGGATTCGGCTGAACATGTCTCGGCCTAATTGATCTGTCCCAAACCAATGGGTGGAATTAGGATGAATAAAGGCTTTACTCATATCAGAATAATTAGGATCATAAGGCAATATTTGTTTGCCCATCAGCTCACTGACCCAGACTGTAAAAGCTATAAGCACTAGGAATGCAATTATTATCAGGCCGACTACTGCAGCTTTGTTCTGTCTGAGAGTTTCCCACATGACTTTCAGCTGCGATTCCGGTTTCTCCACGTATTCTGCAGCCTGCAGCGAATTTTCATTAGGATTCGAACTATCCTTTGTCTTCATACAAGCTACACCTCTTTCTTAGAATATTTAATACGCGGATCAAGGAATCCATAAACCACATCGACCAATAAATTCATTAGGACAAAGATAGTTGCTACAAGCAAGACCACACCCTGTACTACGGGGAAATCCGACTTGAGAATACAGGCCACAGTATAGGCACCAATTCCCGGCCAGGAGAAAACCGTTTCCGTGAGCACAGCTCCACCGAGTAAACTCCCCAGCTGCAAACCGATAACTGTTATGATTGGAATTAATCCGTTACGTAAAGCATGTCTGACGATTACGCGGTTTTCATCAATTCCTTTAGCTCTGGCAGTGCGAATATAATCCTGCTGCAAAGTATCTAACATACTGGAACGAGTCATTCTGGTGATTATGGCCATAGAATACATGGCTAGGGCACTGGCAGGCAAAATTATGTGCCGCAAAGCGTCCTTAAAGGCGTCCATGTTACCGGTCATCAGACTGTCCACCAAATAAAATCCCGTAACTCGGATAGGCTGTAAGAGGGGATCGATCCTCCCATTGGAGGGAAGCCAGTGTAAAACCCCCGAAAAAAGGATGATAAGCAGAATACCTAGCCAGAAAATAGGCATGGACACTCCGACCAGCGCCAACAACATACCGGCATTATCAAAAATAGAGTTCTTTTTAACCGCAGAAATTACACCTATAATGATGCCAAATATGGAGGCTAGGACGATTGCTACAAGAGCCAACTCGATGGTGGCGGGAAAACGCGTCAAAATCTCTTTAGTCACTGAGGTTTTAGTATAGTAGGAGGTACCTAAGTCACCTGTCAGGGCACCTTGCAGATAATTGAAGTACTGTAGGTAGATCGGATCATTCAGGCCATTAGCCTGACGCCAGGCATCCACAGTTTGCTGCGTTGCGTGCTGTCCCAAAACAATCGGGGCGGGATCAGGTGAAAACACGCGCATGATGAGAAAAACGATAATGGATACCCCTATCAGCACGGGAATTAACATCAAGATTCGTTTTAAGATATATTTGAGCATCAGCAACAACCTTTCGACAAAAACAAAACCGGGAACCGGAGTTATCCGGTTCTCGGCAGTCTTAAATTATTTAGAAGTATACAAAGATCTTATTTCTTCGCTACCCCGGCAAACGGAGTGATGCCAGTCATATGGAAATAGAAATTCTCGACATTAGGTCTGTAGGCACAAAGTGTTTGAGCATGAGAAATTGGGAGCCAAGCAGCATCTGTAGCAGCTATTTTTTCCAGTTGAGTGTAAACTGCGTTTCGATCTGCTCCTGCAGGAATGGTTAGACCTTTGGCAATTAAGCCGTTGAATTGCTCATTTTTATAGCGGGCAATGTTCATAGTTGGGTCTTCAACTGATAAGAGATTTAAGAAATTATCTGGATCTCCATTATCCCCAATCCAGCCGTAGAAAGCTAAGTCAAAATCTCCGGCTTTAACTTTTTGCTTGTAGGTGGTCCAGTCGAAAGAATCAATTGTAACTGTAACACCGACTTTAGAAAGGTAGCCTTGAATTGCTTCAGCTAAAGATTGTCCGGTAGCTGAATTATAAGGTCTTGGGTTGGTATAAGTGATCATGTGTACTGAAGTCACTCCGGCCTCTTTCAAGGTCTTAGCCGCAGCTGTTGGATCATAAGATACTTGAGCGATACTCTTGTCATAACCTTCTACAAAGGTTGGCAGAATAGAATTAGCTGGTTCGGAATAACCTTGATACAAGCTCTTAACAAGTTCCGGAACGTTGATAGCCTGAGAAATGGCTGCGCGAACTTTTGAATTATCGAACGGCTTCTTAGAAGCATTATAAGCCATATAGTTAATATTCATTCCAGGAGCCTGGAAGATCTTGTTGCCAGCGTCTGTGATCTGTTTAACAACTGTAGAATCGATACCATCAATGATATCAGCTTCACCGTTGTTTAAGGCAACAACACGAGCTGAGTTGTCTTTAATGAATTTGAAGATGACATTTTTAGTAATTGCCTTGGTACCCCAGTATTCTTCATTGCGCACTAAGACTATGTTTTGATCTTTTTCCCATTTGACAAATTTGTACGGACCGGTACCTACAGGTACTTGGTTAACATTATTATTATTTTCTTTTAAGGCTTTTGGGCTGATGACAGGTGCACCCATAATCATTGCTAAATTATTGAGCAGCGGTGTGCTGGGAGATGTTAAATTAATTTTAACTGTATTAGCGTCAACAACCTCGACGTTCTTTACAGAACCGTAAACGAAAGGTGCATAAGGCATATCTTCGGTCACTTGTGGAGGCAACTGACGGTCAATGTTAAACTTTACAGCTTCAGCATTAAAGTCGGTGCCATCATGAAATTTGACCCCTTCTTGAAGGTGGAAGGTATAGGTAAGACCGTCGGGACTAACTTCCCAGCTTTTCGCTAAGGATGGTTCTACTTTGGTTGAATCCTGGTTGTACTTTAAGAGACCTTCATAAATGTTGCTCATCACCTTTGCCGATTCACCATCGTCAACAAGTGCAGGATCCAGTCCTCTAGGCTCAGCACCCTGAGCATAAATTAGGGTATCGCTAGCTTTTGGTGCGGTGCTGCCCTCTGAGCCTGCTTTGCTGCCTCCACAACCCGTCAAGGAAACTAGGATAAGGGTTGCAGATAGAGCAAGGGCCATGATTTTCTTAACTTTTCTCATTTTCTTCCTCCTACTTTTTCTTTGAATTAGAAAATATTTCATATTTTCTGTGAATTTGTAGTCCCACCCCTAAATGTTTTCCCTAATTATAACAAAATGCCTAGGTCAACTAAAGAAATAAAAAAGAGAAAAAGTATAATTGATTATTACATGTCGAATCTAAAGAGATTAAAATCCCCTGAGGATCCTTCCTTAGGGGATTTTCGTGAAATCAGATCCAACAATATCGATTCTTCGGTCTTCCTATCTTTTGATAACTAGGAATTGACTGCACCTTACCATTTTGCACAAGATAGGTAAGATATCGGTACACTGTCGGAACAGCTAACGATAATTCTTTGGCTATCTGTTCCACTGTAGTAGGTTGTTGGCAGTCAGTGAGATATCTCTCTATATAGGAAAGGGTGGATTTGCTAATTCCTTTAGTTACAAAGACTTCGTATTGCATTTTTGGAGGTGCTTGAACTGCCTTGGTCATATCTAACAACCGCATATGCAATTGGACGCGAGCAATTAAGTCTGGTGCTTTCACAGGTTTAAGGGCAAAATCAGTGGCCCCTGCATCTAAAAAACGATCAGCAATTTCCTGCCTTTCATCGACTGTCAGTACTAGAATAGGTATTTGCTGATCTTTTTCGCGGATCAAGCGAACTGTTTCTAAGCCATCCATTTCCGGCATATGATAGTCCACTAAAATAATATCCGCTCCATGACTTAGGAATCCCTTAATTCCCGCTCTCCCATTAGGATAGGCAACGGGATCCCATCCGGCAAATGTAAATATTTCGCTTAAAGTATAGCGCAATGACTGCTCATCATCCATAATTATTATTCTCATTGGCTTTCTCCCAGTGGCAGGGTTATCCATACCTTTGTTCCCTGACCGACTTCACTTTTTATATTAACATATCCCTCATGTCCTTCCGCAACCTGTCGCACAAAAGCCAAACCAAATCCGGGGTGGTTTTTAGTGCTGTATCCTGTCTTCCAAATTCGTTTTACGTCATTTTCCGAAATACCATTCCCATTGTCTTCTACCTCTAATTCCACAGAGTTTTCTAATGTTTTGGCGCGTAAAACAACCCTTCCGTTCTCTTGATCTTGAATGGCATCCAAGGCATTATCAATCAAATTTATAATTGCCCGAGTTAATCTGATTTTATTAATGTATAGATTTGATTGAGGCTCTCCATCCAACTCTATATCTACCGATAAATTTGTGCCGCTTAAACGACTAGCCCGAATATAATCAATTAGCTCTTTAAGCTCACACCAATTCTTCCGATCCTCGTACAAAATTTCCGAAACCATTTTGCTCATTGAAGTAATGGAGCCATAGATAGTTTGACAGTATTCCTGCATCTTAGGATCAGGCCATCTGGTCTCCATCAATGACACCAGCCCCTCAATAGTTGCAAGGGGAGTCTTGAGATCATGAACAAGATGGAGAACTTCACGTCCCGAGCGAGATTCATTAGCTTCAAGTTTAGCACGAAGCAAATCTTGAGATATTGCCCACCTTTCCATATATAATATCAAGTAAATCCATAAAGTTATGGCACTGGCAACAAAAATAAAAAATAACACATTGGCATAAAGTGTTAGAACTTGACCAAATCCGATCTGTATAGCTACTTGTTTTATTTTAATAGATAGTGAACCTTGTCCGAAACCATAAGGCGTCAGAAAAGGAACCTGATTCAACCAGGCAACACCAAAAATTAATTGGGAGAAAACCAATAGTTTCATCCCCATATTTAATTTTTGTTTGCTCAATGCCTGCATCACTACAATCGATATCCAAAGAAAAATATCTGTGGCTCCAAAACTATAGTTTAAAGGGGTAAGTTGATTAACGATTATATAAGCAAGGGGAACAGCTGTCAGGGGAATGATGGTTTTGAATCTCGGGCAATTTAAGGCCTCCGCCATCCCGTCACCTAACATCACGACGCTTAGGAACTGTGGGATTGAAACAATGGTATTAATTGACACAATGAGAAAAGCATTAAACATTAACGCACTACCATCTGTTTTTTGGTTCATCGTTTGGAGTAATTGATCTAATCCGATAAGCTGTGGCTTTAACCAAAACGGAATCAATATGCCCAGCAGAAATAATCCAATTCCTATCCATATCTTCCTTGATTTAATAACTCTTCCCACAGAATTACCATCCTTTCTCCTTAGATTATAACATGTAATTAAAATACAGATAATTTTATTTCTGCCGTGGCCGTACTTAACCTTTTTCCATCTTTGCCAAGGTGTTCTGGCTTATTATTAATTCATTGCCTACCTCCAGCGAAGTAGAATAAGGACTCCTACAAGATTCTGCTCAGGCACCTCTGATATCTTCGCTTAGATAATTATGAAAAAGCTTTGAAACCATTAATCCTTATGGTCTCAAAGCTTCTAGTTAATTATGTTCATTTTAAGCTTAGCTTAAATAGCTAAAATAAAAGATTGCTTAAATCTTAAATTTACCAACCAAATAGGAAAGGTTTTCGCCTATTGTAGCTAAAGCCTCTGCAGATTGGCTTACTGAATTCATTGTAATCGCCTGTTCCTCTGAGGAAGCCGAAACCTCTTGGGTACTTGCAGCCGTTTGTTCAGCAATAACTCCAATCTCCTCGACTGATCTAACAGCCTGCTCACTCCCCTCAGCCATTAATTTAGTTGCTTCGGTAACTTGCTGGATTTGCTCAACCACCGTATTAATCTCCGAAACAATAGTCTGGAACGAATCCCCTGCTAGGGCAACAGCCTCTACGCCGGCAGATACTTCTGCCTTCCCTTTTTGCATAACTCCAACGGCGCGTTCAGTATCATACTGAATGTTTCCGATCAAAGTGGAGATCTGGGCAGCGGACATTGAAGACTGTTCTGCAAGTTTCCGTACCTCCTCGGCCACTACAGCAAAGCCTCTTCCTTGCTCCCCCGCCCTTGCTGCCTCAATAGCAGCGTTTAAGGCCAACAGATTGGTCTGTGAGGCAATCCCGGTAATCACATCAACGATTTGTCCGATTTGGCTGGACTGTTCACCTAACTGAGAAATAACTTCTGCAGTTTGGTCATTAACCTCCCGGATTTTCTCAATCTTCTCCACAGCATTTCTTGCTTGAAGGGCACCCAGTTCTGCCGCTTGAGCAGCGTTATCACTGCTATGACTGACAATCTCAGCATTTTCCGCAACTTGTTGGGCATGTGTGGAAAGTTGCTTGATTATTTTTCCGGTTTCCCCCACTGAAATAGCTTGATCTGACGCCCCCGATGCCAGTTGTCCCAGTGTACCAGCGACTTGTTCACTGGCAGCTGTAGCTTCTTCTGCGGCAGCCGATAGTTCTTCACTCGTAGCGCCCAGAGTACTTGCAGTGTCGGCAACTTCCCTGACAATACTATGAATATCTCCAATAAACTGATTAAAGTGTTCCGAAAGTTTACCTACCTCATCATTACTTATAATATTTAATCGTTTAGTTAAGTCGCCGTCTCCTTGTGAGATATCCTTTAACACATCGCTCGTCTTCACAATAGGTTTAGTAATTCTTTCTGAAACTATAAATATGACCAGCCCAATTGCGAACAAGGCGACCATAGCAACAATGATTGAGAAGTTCCGAATGGAATTGGCTTGCTCCAAGATCGTCACCATTGGAACATTAATAACAAGGGACCAGGGCGTTGTCGTTCGACCAATCGTCACTGGTACGTACAATCTATAATACTCATTATTGGATATCGTGTAATTCTTCCCTGCTTTAATTGTTTCCAACGCAGCTAAATCATCAAGATCATTACCTATTTTATTAGGGTCAGGGTTTGATACATACTTACCGTCATTTGAAACAAGGCACGCATATCCGGTGTCAAAAGGTTTTATCTCGGAAATTGTCTTCTGGATAGTGTCTAAAGCTATATCTGCTCCAACCGCTCCAACAAATGTACTGTCTCCATTAATCAGTATAGGTTCAACTAAGCTAATCATAAGGACTTCCTTGCCACGCACCGTGTACTGGATAGGATTAGTAACAGTCTCTTCCTGAGTTTTTTTAGGAGTTATGTAAAAATCCCCTACACCCGGCGTATCATAATCCACGAGAGCATCGACTTTAATTTCTCCTGCTGCTCTATTCCAATATGGGATAAATCGGCCGGTTTCATCATGGCCTGGTTGGTTTACATGATCCGGGTCTTTCCCGTCCAGGGCATTTGGCTCCCATACTGTCCAGGTTCCCAGAAAATCTTGGTTGTCATTTAAAACGCTTAGGATCATAGAATTCATCGTTCCACGATCAATGTTGTTTGCCTCCTTAAGGCCTTCAAAGGTTGAGCCTAAAGTTCTCACAGTATCCATAGGAACATTTAACTCATTCGTTACTTGATTAGCATATTCATATGCAGTGTGTGTAGCAGTTTCATAAGCAGCATTCTTAGCCATTTCGACAGATTTTGTCGATACAAGCAATATAACGCAAACAAACGAAACTAAAACGACCATGCCTGTTGAGAGTAATATTTTGTTCCTTAGTTTTAAATCCCTTATCACTTTTATTCCCCTTCCTAGAGTTTTAGATATTTGAAAAACAAGATTCCTTCAAATCTCATTTACATCCTAAACTAGTCCTCCCAATAAAAAAGCCGCCGAAATCAAACGATCGGCGACAGATTTTGTTCGGTAACCCGGCTATCTTATAAATAAATGAAGACCCGTGGCTTTGCGTCCCCAGTTCTCACTGGGTTTGCTCTTATCGCAGAATATAAAATTATTTACATCCATTATTGGAACTATCCAAGTGACCTAATATAATAAATCGCAATTTAATATAACATATATCTACATATTGTTACAATAATTTTATTTAGCAATTTTTTAGATTGCGATACTATAGCTTCCGGCCGGTACGACACATAAGTTTAGTCCCAAAAATAGTCCATAGTACATACCTTAGTATATAAATGAATGACATCCTCAGGTTTAATCTCCCATTAGAAGGGCTGGCAAACACTATGATAATTGGCATTCCCAGAGCACTTCTATATTACAAATACAAGCACCTCTGGAAAAGTTTTTTTAAGGAATTAGGCATCGATTATATCGTTAGTCCGGATACAAACAAAGAAATTCTTCGCAAAGGTTCAACCTACTCGATTGATGAATCCTGCTTATCTTCTAAGATTTACCTGGGGCATGTGGAATGGTTGTTGGATAAATGTGACTATATTCTCGTTCCCCGCTATTCAGATTATAGTAGAAATGGCACGGTATGTCCCAAGTTTCTCGCGATTTATGATTTAGTAGCCAATATTTTCAGAGACAGATCTATTAATTTATTATCTTATAGCCTTAATCCGAAGGTTACTCATGTTGAAATGGCCGCCTTTCTTAAATTGGGCAAAATCCTGGACAAAAAGAAGTCTCAAAGTTTATATGCCTACCTGAAAGCCAAACAGGCAGAAAAAAAGGCTCATTTGCTAGAGATAACTGAACAAGAGTGTCTGCTCCACGAAAATAAGCCGAAGATTTTAGTGATAGCTCACCGCTATAATATTTGTGACAAATATATTGGCGAACCTATCCTCAATATTCTACGAGAACAAGAGACTGTTCCGATTATTGGCGATATCGCTCCCCCAGAAGAGGCCTTAGCCAATTATGCCCAGATCAGCGAGACATTGCCCTGGGTCTGCAATAGGGAGCTTGTCGGCTCCATACCCATTTATAAAGACCGTGTCGACGGTATTATCCTTATGAGTGCCTTTCCTTGTGGACCAGACTCCCTAGTTAACGAGATCCTTATCCGACGAGTCAAGGATAAACCTATTCTAAATCTCATGATTGACGGACAAGAGGGAAAGGCCGGAATGGAGACCCGTTTGGAAAGCTTTATCGATATTATCCGGTTTAAAAAGGATGAATACAATGGAAGAAATTAAGGCCAGCTATCCTCAGCTAGGGAATTATTGCACTCCTCTAGAGCTCTTATTCACTGAAGGATTTGATGTCAAGTATATTGTTCCTCCGCCTATTACCAAAAAAACCTTAGCCTTAGGAAGCCGTTACAGCCCGGACTACGTTTGTGCACCTTTTAAATATCACCTGGGAAACTTTATCGAGACAATTGAGGCAGGTGCAAACACCCTTGTCCAAACCGGCGGAGTATGCCGGTTACAATATTACGGAGAACTTCACGAGCAGATTCTTCAGGATTTGGGCTATAAAGTTCATTTCGTAAACATGTCCAAGGTTCAAGACACTAATCCTCTTACCTTTTACAACGGATTAAAAGAGATAAACCCTCAGATGTCTTTGCAAAAAATCGCAAGAATTCTGCCTGTTGTTTTAAAGATGTTTGAATACATCGACGAGGCGGAAAACTTTATCCGCAAGAACATTGGTTTCGAAAGCAACAAAGGAGCTTTTGAGAAAGTTCATGCTGCCTTTCTGAGGGATCTGCGCACCGTCCGTAACAAGAAAGAGCTTAAGAACACTTACCGGGACTATATGAAGCTCTTTAAGGGAATCGAAATAAACAAGCCTGCTGATCCTCTTAGAGTAGGAATCATCGGAGAATACTACACCATAATGGAGCCTTTTAGTAATCATTATCTGGAGAAAGAACTGGCCCAAATGGGTATTGTGGTTGACAGATGGATGAACGTAACCAACACTTTGATCCATTATCCTAAAAAGCAAATACAAAAACGCATAAAAAACTATGCTCAGTATCCTTGGGTGGCTACCAGCATGGCAACCATAGACCGAGCTTTAGAGTTTGCCAGAAAGGGCTATGATGGCATCATTCATGTCAAGTCTTTCGGCTGTACTCCGGAAATCGATGCCATGCCAATTCTCCAGAATATCAGTAAAGATTATAAAATTCCTATTCTCTATTTTACCTTTGACACTCAAACCAGTGAAACAGGGTTCAATACTCGTCTTGAAGCTTTTTATGACATGATCATCATGAGAAAGGAAACAAAGAAATGAGCAAAGCATATTTAGGAATCGATATTGGCTCAATTTCTACTAAAGGGGTGATCATCGATGAAAAGAATAATATTAAGGCAAGTGAGTACCTGTGGACAGAGGGCGACCCTCTAAAAGCTGTCAAAAGGCTATTGTCCGCTCTAAAACTCCAACTTGCCGACAGTCAAATAAGCATTGTCGCCGTCGGAACTACAGGCAGTGCCCGGAAATTGATAGGAGCAATGACAGGGGCTACAGTAGTAAAAAACGAGATAACCGCCCAAGCCATCGGGGCAATGTCCGTTCATCCCGAGGTCCGCACGATTATCGAAATAGGAGGTCAGGATTCAAAAATAATTCTAATCGAAAACGGTATTGTTATCGATTATGCGATGAATACTCTTTGCGCTGCCGGAACCGGCGCTTTCCTCTCCAGCCAAGCACAGCGCCTGCACATTAATATTGAGGATTTCGGAAAAATTGCCCTGCAGTCTACTAAAGCCACACCTATTGCCGCCCGCTGCACTGTTTTTGCAGAATCTGATCTTGTGCATAAAGCCCAAATTGGTCATAAGAAAGAAGATATCGTTGCCGGCTTATGCCAGGCCGTCGTTGCTAACTATCTTAATAACGTAGGTAAGGGAAAGAAGATCACTTCTCCTGTTGTTTTCCAAGGTGGCGTAAGCAAGAACGTCGGTGTTGTTAAAGCTTTTGAGGAATTACTCGGAATGCCCGTCGCAGTAGGTCCTAATAGTCATTTGACCGGTGCTCTTGGGGTAGCGCTGCTAGCAAAAAAATCAAGAGTTGAAAAGGATTTCTTCTTTGACATCACTGATATCGAATTTAAAACAGTAGGGTATGACTGCAAAAAATGTTCTAACAACTGTGAAATTATCTGCATCTATAGAGAAGATCAAATCATTGATGCCTGGGGTAATAAATGTGAAAACGGAGCGATCACTAAATCTCCGCCTCATGATTAAGTGAACTCCTCCGAAAAGCTGAACACCGAGACTTCGGTGGGGTTGTCCACCACCGAATATACTAAGGAACACCCACTTGAAGAAGTGGGTGTCTCTGAATTGATTAACATTAGCTATTTGACTTAAATATCTAAGTTTTTTAGTAGAACCTTATTCTTCCCTAACCCCTTGTGACACACTTAATGCACCCCGTCCACGGAAATGATAGGACTCTCCAAATGCAGCACCACCTAAAATCAAAATCGCACCAAGGATTTGAACCATACTCAGATGTTCGTTGAGAATAATTGCTGAGAACACCAGAGCTGATAAAGGGTCAATATAACTGCAGATAGCCACTGATTGGGCTGGGAGCTCATGGATAGAGGAAAAATACAAATAACAGCCAACTCCAGTATTAACTATCCCAAGAATTAAAATCGGCATAATACTTGACCTGGTTATAGAAATTATACTTTCATGCATCAATAAAGTGTAGAGAGCTACTATCATACAGGAGGTAATCAGTTGAACAAGGGTTATTTCCAGTCCATCAAGTTCTTTCACCTTTTTATTGGAAATTATCATTGCAGCATAAAGCAATGCGGAAATTATTCCGCACATCAGTCCCCAGGACATTCCCCCTGTTAGAAAATCCGAACCGTTGACGAACACCATACCCAAAACAACCAGGATAATTCCAATCATTTTGTTGATCGTCATTTTTTCCCGGAATATGTAAGGCGCAGCTGCTATTACAATCACAGGTCCACAATAGTAGGCAAGAGTTGCGGTACTAACACTGGTTAGCCGATAGGCCTCAAATAAAAATATCCAACTTAGCCCCATAGAAAATCCGGAACCTAGCAAATAAAACCATTGTTTTTTAATCTGCTCAAAATGTGGTTTTTTCCCTCCGACTATAAAAACAAGGCCTAAGAACAGGCTGCCTATAATGGTTCTTGATAAGACTATTTCCGAACTGCTGAGCAAAATATAACTGGCCACGATGCCATTTGAACCAAAAACAAGCAGCGACAATATGTATTTCAGGTATGATCTCGTCATAAATTCTGCTTTCCTTTCGAACTTCTTCTCCTATTGTCTTAATCTAACACGCCCTGCTTCTGTTGTGTAGCATAAAAGTACTACACGGGAAAATTATCTTCTCCTAATCATGAAATTTCAAGATACCCTATGCTAAGCAGTGTCAGCACAGGGTTAATGTAAAGACGGCCAAAAAGTTTAGCTACAAAATAAAAAACAGCCCTTAACTATTAACTGTCAAAAATATAGGCCTAGACTTTAAACTTATGTATACTTTCTAGTAATTCTGCAGCCATATTAGTTTTGGCTCGATGCTGCGATCTGTTCCATAGAGGCAGTTTGTTCTTGAGTAGTCGCAGAGACGGTACGCGCCTGATCTGCTGTACTGACGCAAACATTGGAAACTTCCGAACTGAGACCGTGATTTGCCGACTTCCACTAGCTATATGTTCGATGAAGCTGAGATTTCTCTCACTTTCTCAGATACCTGATTGATTACTGAATTGATGCTTTTCCTCCGTTTAGGGCTGATAGATCTGTCTTATCCGATTCGTCACATTAGGCTTCCTTATTCTCTAACTTGAAGTATACGTAAAAACTGGTACCTGCCGGTCCAGTTTCAACACTTATCCTGCCATTGTGACGTGCAACTATACCATAACATACAGCCAGCCCTAAACCTGTACCTTGCTCTTTCGTCGTATAGAATGGTGTGCCTAACTTCTCAAGTGTACTCTGATCAATTCCATTACCTTCGTCCCTTACGACCAGGGCTACTTCGCTTTTAATAGTAAAAGTTCTTATTAGTAAATGTCCGCCTTTAGACATTGCTTCAAATCCATTTCGAACAAGATTTAATAACAACTGACGAATTTCCCCACAATTAAGTTGTAAATCCGCAACAGTATTTAGCTCAGTAGTTAGTAATTTATCGTTAGTATTAGCATCTGCTTGAATCAGCGGCAATGTAGATGTGATTATATCGTTAATATTATGCCATTCCAACATAGTTGGTTTGTTTCTACTGATTGAAAGAAACTCCGAAAGAATTGAATTTGCTCGATCTAGTTCTTCTATCATAAGGTCAAAGTATTCCTTGTCCTTTAACTCTTGTTTTCTCTTAAGCAATTGCAGAAAACCTTTTACTGTTGTCATTGGATTTCGAACCTCATGACTAATACTAGCTGCCATTTCACCAATCAAATTTAATCTATCAAGTTTGACAATCTCCATCTCAGCTCGTTTGCGGTCTAAGATTTCCTGTGTAAGTAATTCATTAACTGCTTGCAATTCTTTAGTTCGCTCTTTAACTAAATCCTCAAGATAATACTTATGCCGCAGATCCTGATGCTTAAGCTTAAAAAGCAAAAAGGATATAAAATATGATATTAAAACTACTGAAAAAGTGTTTATATAGTTTCCCTGACGAATGTCCGGATTCTCTTGATTAATAGTTAGGAAAATCGTTAACGTAGCAAAAGATGAACCATACAAAAATGCCTTGAGCTTTAGGTTATAATTTGAGATTACGGCTACAATAAGGCATCCGATTATGTAAACTGTAACTTGCCCATGGATCTTTTGATCAATACCAGAGACTACTGTTGTTTCAAATAGGAGAAAAAAAGAATAAAACACGACGTAAAATTTGTGAGCTAAAGTTATCTCATTAGCGGTTTGAACCATTATTTTATAGGAAACTAAAATACATAGAATTGACACCAACCCCAAACTGACATGAGAAAGGAATAAATAGTAATAACTATTATTAATAGTCCAAAGACCCCTGGTTATGTTTAGATAATCAATCGAAAGTAACCCTAAGTTTAATAAGAACAAAACAATTGAAAATTTTCGTGTTAGATTAAAATTTTGATAGGTTATTATCTTTTCAATGGCGATTTCATTGTCTTCCGTTATCTGTTGTAATTGTAATAAACTCATGTAGTACATCTCCTACTTCTATCCCTCACAACAAATATTCAATTCAATTAACGTTTATCCTCTTTTTCCCCCTCTTCTTTTCTACACGGGCCACATTATTAACTTATGTATACTTGCCACAAACCCAATAAAAAAATATCATAGGCTTTTCCATGATATCTTTTTATTAGGTTTGTCTATTCAGTTGGAGCTGCAACGTAAACTTGATTATTAATCATTTGGCTTCTACTTTTTCTAGACCCTCAATTGTGCACATTTTATCTTCGAGAAATTATTTCCAGGTCGAAAAATTAACTAAGGCAGGTATAAGAAACCGAATGCCCCCAGGAATAGAATGCTTTATTTCTATCGTTCCACGAAATCCTGGTAAATGAGGTTCCTTTTTATCTTGACTAAATGTATTTGAACCATGGACTTTTGTCAATACAAGACCCCGCTAAGGCTACTCAATATAATCCACTGCGCTTCTTAACAATAAGCAATGAAACAGTTGCATAAATACAGATTGTTTTGTATCATTATATTGAACAATCAACATTGGATCAGGCATTTTAATTCTTAGTCCATTTGTAAAATCGAACAAAAAAGTCCTTGTTTTTTTGTAATAAGTTACAAAAGACAAGGACTTTTATAATTCTGTCGGCCTTGGCGGTTTATAAAAGACCGCGGGCTGTGTAAGACGAAGACTCGGCGTTTGTGCTGTTAGACGCAGAAGTTGATTATTTTCCGTTTGCCGTATTTCATGTAATTGTAAGGCACCGGTTAGGCAGGCTTGAACACAGTGAGGAGATTTGCCTTGGTCAAGGCGGTCATAGCAGAGCTGGCATTTGCCCGCTTTTTGCGTGAAAGGGTTTAATTGCGGGGCATTAAAAGGGCAGGATCCCACACAGGACTGACACCCGGTACACTTCTCCGAGTTATGCAAGACAATACCGTCCCGTCGTTTATAGTAGGCTCCCGCAGGACAAACCTTCAAACACTCAGGATTAGCACAATGATTGCATGCTGTTGATAAAAAAAACCTTTGAATCTGGTTATCGCCTGCTTTTTCAACCTGCCGGATCTGCCGCCATTTCAATGGCGCAGGTAACTGATTATTGATTTGACAGGCTTTGATGCAAGCACCACAACCGAGACAACGGTTCGTATCCAGGATAAAACCCAGTTGCTTAACCATTCTGGAACACCTCATTTAGTTAGGATATTGGAGAGAATCAATTGAGTTTACGCAGATTAATGAAGGTTTCATTGAGGGCAAAGCCCGGTGCTCCCAGGGCTAAATTCCCCATGTCCGTATTAGGCGTTCCCATTAGGCTGTTGAGGGGCAGGTTAGATTTCACCGGTTCCTGATAAAGAATGACGGCTTCTCTTGGAAGCCTGTTCTCAATTTGGACAATCCCCTCCAGTCTCCCAAGCTTATTCCAAACTAGTACCCTCTCCCCTGTCTGCAAGGCATAGCGCTCTGCAACTTCAGGAGAAAGATGAACGATAAAGTCTTCCTTCTCAGTCTCCGAGGAGTAGACTTGGGAATTAATCGTCGTAGCATGATGGGGGGTTAAGAGGCGAAGGGGAAATTCTTCAGGGGGTGAAAGAGGCGGTCTATAAACTGGGAAAGCGGGTAATCCTGAGGCTTCTGCCCTCGCCGAGCCAAATTCAAAACGGCCGGAAGGGGTTTTAAAACGGCGGTTTTCCCAGGCAGTGGCAGGAAATCGAGCGCGGACAGGGCCCTTGAAAATTTCTTCCGGGGTTTCTAAACCCAGGATTTCCAACATGTCTGGCCCAAGTTCTTTGAGCAGGGTCTCCTTTTCCTCTCCACCCGTCGGAAAGGCACAGCTCCCCGGGGCCAGTTGATTCAGTTTATGAGAAACAGCCCAGGCGATTTGGAGATCCGAGCGGGATTCTCCGACAGGGGCAATAGCCGGCTCATTGACCCCAACCCAGTAATGCCAATAACTGGCGTGAAGATCCCAATGTTCGTAATGAGTTGTAACGGGAAGAAAAAGGTCTGCAGCTTGAGAAGATCTAGAATGAAAAAGATCGCTGATAACAATAAAATCCAGCTTTTGAATCAAGGCCTTCCAAAGATGCAGATCCCCATCCTGGGATAAAGGATTTCTGCCGGAAATCCAGAGCATTTTTACCGGAGGTTCTGAACATTGCAGAGCTTGTTTCGCAAAATTATTGATACTTAATAAGCGATCTTCTCGTTTCTCTTTATCCTGAGAGACGGACTTCAGCAGCCCCTTCGACTCTGGGGTTTGTTTGGGGTGAAGGCCCTGGAGCTGGCCTGCAAACTGCCAAGTTTTAAATTGACCGTATTGCACCCCTCCGCCGGGTTCGCCAATATGTCCAGCCAAAGCTCCCAGGGCATCAATAGCCCGCAGAATCTGTCCTCCATTGGTGTAGCGTTGCAGACCAAAGCCCGCCCATATACAGGCAGGATGAGTTTTAGCGTAATCTGCCGCTAACTCCCGAATGGTTTTAACCGGAACTCCAGTGATTTCTGCACAGTGATTCAGATCAATATGCCTACGGAGATACTGAATAAATTCTTCATGCCCTAAGGAATAGGAAGCCAGGTCGGGATCAAGAAGATTTTCTTCCACAATAACCTTAGAAAACCCCAGGGCCAATAGACCATCCGTTCCCGGACGAACTTGAATAAAATGGCTGGATCGTGCGGCTGTCGCACTAAAGTAGGTATCAAAACAAACCACTTTTACTCCCCTGTCCATGGCATTTAAAAGAAGGGGCATCTGATGGACAGCTGTCCAAGCGGGATTAACGCCCCAGAGCCAAATCAGCTGAGACTTTTCCATATCCCCGGGATCTGAGCAAAAAAACGTCCCAAAATCATAGGTCTGGGCATCGACACCTGCCGACCAACAAGGGGATCCGATAGCTCTTGTTGTTGAACCAAGACCGGAAAAGAGGCCTTCCATAGCATTATGCAAAACCCCAAAATTCCCCGAATATTTATTCATAGCCAGGGGCAAGGCATTTCCATACTCCTCCCTGAGCCGGAGTATCTTGCCGGCGATCAGATTCAGGGCTTCATCCCAGGAAATCCGCTCCCAATATCCGCTGAAGCGACCTCTTTGCTTCATGGGGTAACGTACACGTTTCTGGCTGTAGACTTTCTTGACATCTTCCAAGGCTTTAGCACATAATTTGCCTTTGGTATATTCATGGAGAGGATCCCCTTCAACGGAAATCAAACTTCCATTTCGCGTAGTACTGAGGATACTGCATGTATCGTAACAATTGCGCGGACAAATATTCCGATGGGTCTGATACATAGGGTTACCTCCTTCCCTTAACTAGTCTTCCTATTTAATACTATTATAATCTGTTTTGGGAATTCAGGAGGAAGAAAGCTCCGAACCATTTACTAAAATGATCAGGAGCTATGGATAACTTATAAAAAAGCTCAGAAGTCTTTATTGGAACAACGCTGAGATATGGATACCTACTGCACTGACATAAAAAAGGGCGCGTCCGAGAATTTCCCCTACTCCAACCAAGGCAAACACCAGGTAAAGGGTATTAGCCGCAAATATTTCCTGAGATTTGAGCCCTGTCAGCAGCAGAATCAAGGGTACTAGCCAACCTAACCCGGCCCGGAGCCAGAACAGAGGGCTTGAGAGGAGGAATTGGACAGTTGCCGCACCTTCAGCATTAACCTTAATTAGGGATGCGTACAAAACAAACATAAAGATACTTACAATGATACAGCCCAAAGACCAGTTCAGCAAACTCTTCTTTTGCTCAGATTGAAGCTCTTGGCCCCCTAAAATCACTAGAGCCAGAGCCCCCAATAATCCGGCTGTCAGGATGAAGAAAAATACAGGTGCAACATTATTCCAAGCCGGCACTCGGGGAAGAACATAAATCATGGCACTGCTGATGATACCTAATAACCCCAGCACTGAAGTAATCAGCAAGGAGCTCCGACGTTTACCCGTAGGATGAAAGGACAGCCGCAAGAGATAGAGCCAGCCGACAAAGGTAAGGATAAAGAAAAGGATTTCCCGGCTTAACCAGGAGGAGTCGAGATGAGTGATTGCCCGATAAGCCGCCTCCGGATGCCCTAAGTGGAATAGAGAGGCCAGTAAGGCAATCATTAAGAGAATTCCGGAGACCACGACACCTTGCTTGAATAGCTTTTCCTTGAGCCGATTGCGGCGATCCAGGCCTAAAAGGCCAACGATTATACCAATTGAAATCTGACTGAGTACCGTAAACACTATTAAAGGCCATTCCCAAGTTCCCATGGCTTAATCCCTCCTAATCTGCTTGCCTTGTTTTGGTCCGATGAAACGAATGGCCGGCTGAGTAATGTCCGGACTTGGCAGGCCGGGTAAGGTTTTTAGCACACCCATCTTTTGATCCAAGCCCTCATTAATTTCAACCAATTGTAAGGCTTCCGGAATGCAAGCGGCGACACAGGCAGGTTTCTCTCCTTTATCAATCCTTTGATAGCACAAATTGCATTTTTCAACCTTCTTTTGAGCAGGGTTAAATTGTGGGCGATCATAGGGGCAAGCCATGAGGCAAAGACGACAGCCTATACATCGGTCATGATCGTGGACAACAATCCCGTCCTCCCGTTTTGTGTAGGCTTTGACCGGACAAACTCTCAGACATTCCGGATTAGCACAGTGATTACAGGCCATAGAGAAGAACATCCGGGTGGGCAGGGAATAATCTTCTTCACGAAGTTGGAAAACCTGACGCCAACGGGGAGCTGCATCCGTTTGATATTCATTTTTGCAGGCCATCTCGCACCCCCGACAGCCTACGCATTTTTCTGAGTTATGCAAAAAACCTAATTGCTTAGTCATTTAGATCCCTCCTTAAGCTTTTTCAATCGTAACGAAGTTGTCATGAAAAGCCACACCATTATTACCGGTGGCTTGTTTTCCCATGTCGCTGGGAGTAGCCTTCAAAGTGTAATTAACATTGAAATTGGAATCCTTATACCAGGCCTCGTAGGAAACAATCACCTCCGGCGAAGTCGTCCTGGTTAAATGGGCTTTAACGATAATTGAGCCCAAATCGTTGTAGATTTTAACCTTATCTCCTTCAGAAATTCCGTATTTTGCTGCAAGCACAGGGTGTATTTCAACTTTCGGTTCAGGGTTTGCTGCCATCATCCAGTCCAGATTTTGAAACTGAGAGTGAAGGCCGTGTTGGGGGTGAGGTGTAAAAAGGCGGATTGGGTATTTTTCCGGTGCCTTCATGTCTTCGACCCAAATCGGCAAAGCCGGTAATCCATTCTTCTCAGCTAAATTACTGTGTATCTCGATTTTATTAGAGGGGGTACGGAATTTACCGTCAGCCCAGGATGCCGGCGTCATTTTCGCTTTGCGGGGGCCTTCTATTAATTCCTGATAATCGCTGATTCCGAGTAAACTATGGATGCTCGGATTAAATTCCTTAGCGACCCATTCTTCCGGAGTTCCGCTGGTTGGGAAGGTACAGGAACCGGGGTCTAAGGCATTCATTTTTTCCGAAAGCAGCATGGCGATTTCCACATCGCTTTTGGACTCATACAGGGGATCAATAGCCCGCTGATTGATTCCGATCCAATAGTGCCAATAACTGGCCATGACATCCCAATCTTCAAAATGGGTTGTAGCCGGGAGAACAATGTCGGACATTTGCACGGTTTTGTTAAAGAAGGAATCAACAGTCACAACAAATTCCATGGCTGCAAACATTTTCTCAATAGCATTGGTATCCGGATCTTGGGAACCTGGGTTTCGGCAAGCCAGCCAGAGCATTTTGACCGGGGGATCATTTTGCGCCATCACATCATGGGCAAAGTTATTCATGTTAATGTTGCGGTCACCCTCTTTGCCGTCAGATCCGATAAATCCTTTGGAACCTTTGGGTGCTGGATTAACCATAGCGTTGTAGTTAAAGCCCCAGGTTTCCAGATGACCGTAATTGACCCCTCCGCCGGATTTGCCTACATTCCCTGTCATCACACCTAAAGCATCGATGATCCGTACGTTCTGACCGCCGTTGATATGCCGCTGCATACCATAACCCACCCACATTGAGGCCGGTTTGGTTGTCGCATACTCCCGGGCAATTTCCTTGATAATATCTTGGGGAACGCCGGTTTTTTCACTAGCCCAGTCAAGGGTAATGTTAGTCTTTAGATAATCCACCCATTCATCGAACCCTACACTATTGTTTCGAGCATAATCCCAGTCGACCCAGTTGTTGTCCAGAATATGTCGGGCCATTCCCAGGGCCAGAGCACCATCCGTACTCGAGTTAATTTGAATATACAGATCCGCTTTAGAGGCTGTTGAGGTGAGAACCGGATCGATTACAACCAGCTTGGCACCGCGTTCCCGAGCCTTATTGATAAAGGGAAGGCTGTGAATTGCTGTCCAGGCAGCATTTTGCCCCCACAGGATAAGATATTTGGTATTGACCATATCCTCTGGATCATTGCTGTAAAGGGTTCCAAAATCGTAGGTTTGGGCATCGATCCCTGCCGGCCAGCAAGGAGTGCCCAAGGCGCGCGTCGTGTAACCGATGCTGGACATGGTGCCCTCTGCTCCATAATGCACGATGCCAAAATTCCCGGAATATTTGTTAAAGCAAATCGGGAGAGTCGAGCCATAGCGGCTTTTTAGTTCAAGAATCTTTTTAGCGATGGTGTCCATGGCTTCGTCCCAACTGATGCGTGTCCAATTGCCTGAACCCCGGGGAGTTTGCTTCATGGGATATTTGACCCGATCCGGACTGTAAACCCGCCGAGTATAGGTATACCCTTTAAGACAAAGCTTGCCGTTGGTGTAACCATGCTTAGGGTCACCCTCAACCTTTTTGAGAATTCCATTTTGCACATAGGAAATTTGTCCGCAGGTATCATAGCAGTTTCTGGGACAGACGTTGCGAAAGGTTTTCATCTCTTCGAGGGAGTCGTCGGCTGCTGTAACAGATTTGGTTAATAGATTAAAGTTGAATAACGCAGCACCTGCCGCTGCTGCTGCAGTTCCGCCTATAAATTGACGACGCGATAATTTCATAATGAACCTCCTTACTTACAAAAGCTTGATTGTGTTCCGGCTACGAGGATTTTACTAAGGGCCGTGTATAGTGGATAGTCGGTTGACTTGCCAATGGCTTGGGCAAAAGCTTCTACCCATTGCTCCATGTGCTTGGAGCAAAACTCTTGGTGAAGCTCCAAATAATACTGGACTCCAGATAGATTTTGCTCTTGCTCGGAGCTAAGAGCTCTGGACAGGAGATAAGCCATGAATTCCAATTCAGTACCTATGAAATCATCCGGTTCATGCCCCTGCTCTTGGGAATGCAACCCTTCCCGGAGATACATCTTTCGTACCGCCAGGGTCTGCTCTTGCATGACTAAACCTTCTGCCGAACGATAGACTGATTCATAGGGAGGGGCTTTGGGGGCAGCTGGGCCCACAAATAGACGATTAAACTCATAGGTTAAAGCTTGGTATACTTCCGGACTACTGTTTAGGTATTCCTCTAATATTTTTACAGCGGATTCCATTTCTTGGGGACCTTCACTTTGGAGGAGGACCGCTGCAGCCTTGGTTAACGGTTCTAAAGTCTTTGCCAGCTGCTCTCCGCCTTGGTCGAAAAATCGACTTAAGGCTAATAATAGGTTAATCTTAGCTCGATATTTCTCCGGGGTTCTTTGCTTGGCACATTCTCTCATTAAAAACACCTCCCCTTTTGTTTGTACCACAAATCACTTCCTCCCTTGTAATTCGGTTTTCCCTGATTTCTTCCTTTGTAAGAAAAACTGAAAATACTCCCCACCCTTTGCACTAAACTACAAAAGCCTTTCAACCCTAAGATTGAAAGGCTTCCGCCGAAAGCGAGAAGTTTTTATTAAAGTTTATTCCGGCCACAAGGTTTTTAATTTGCCGATTTTCAAAGCGATAAATAGATTCATTTGGTTTTCCAGAACTGATAAATCACGGCCTAAAATCTCCGTGGCCTTTTTTAGGCGGTAGCGCAGTGTGTTGGGATGGAGGAAAAGCTTTTCCCCGGCAGCATTAAGATCCGTACTGGAAGTCAAATAAACTAGTAGAGTTTCTTCTAAGGCTAAATTGTTTTCTCTATCGAATTTCAACAATGGGCCTAGAATCTCATTGCGAAAATCCTCCAATTCCTGCCGATCCAGTCTATAGAGCAAGCGCATTACTCCCAGATCTTGAAAGGCAATAAGGGGTTCGTTCAAGTCAAACAATTGACCCAATTCCAAGGCCGAGCGTGCCTCTTGAAAACTCCGATGAATAGACCGGGCTGTAGGATATAGATTTCCCATTCCCCAAGAAAGCTGATGTTCTTTAGGATAAGCAGCCAGCAACTTTAAAACAGGCCGCAGAAGGGTTTGAGCTTGTTCAATCCATAAGTTTGCTGGAATCATGTCTGCTTGGGGGAATAGCATAACAATTTGGCCATTACGTTCCAGGCAAATGGTTTTGGGGCGGTAGCTTCTTAAAACAGACATGATTTCTGACATAATATCCTCGAAAATCTCTTGTTGGGGTGAGTCGGGGTCAAAACCGGGGATCTCCCCTACCACAACTAGGTGGGGTTTAGAAAAATCCCATCCCCATAATTTACCTCGGGATATAATGACCTCCAGAGAATCAAAATTATTATAAAGTAAGTCAAAAAGAAAATCCCGATGGTAATGCCGTTCATTTTCCTGGACGCACTGGGCTTTGGCCAATTCAAGAAGTAAGAGAGTTGCGGTTTTATCTAAAAATAGCCGTTCGATACTGCCCAGGGAGTTTAGTGAAGTGGCCATGCCTAGGTAACCGAGTATCCCTTGCCCCCCTAATAAAGGATACCATGTGAGAGGGACGTTGAATGGCTCAGCCCATTTGCCAGAAAAAAGTTCTTCGGCGGGGTCACATAAATTTGGCAAAGACCGCTTAGGAGATATGAAGGGTAGGGGGTTTTCAGGGAGCTCGTTTCCACCTGCCCATTCTAAGATCTCTAACTGTTTATTGAGGACAAATAGATCAAACCCTAATATTTCACGCAGATTATGCAGAATGGCAAAACTTCTTCCATGGGCCAATTGTTTTGCCAACTCCTGAAAATATTGTTCGCTTACCGCAAGAATTCTCCCCTGTTCACGTTCAATCCAGCTCACTGCACGTTCACAGAAAGCCTCCCAAGACATCTGTTTGTTAAAGGCACATTGTAAAACAATTCCATTGTTTGGATCTTTTGAAGGGTCACAACCCTTTTTTATAATACTAAGCTTTATGTTACCGTCTTCGGGTTGGAGGCTGACAAAATGACCAATCCATGGCAAGGTGATATGGCCGTGATCTTTAAATTCAAACTTCTGAACCGACCACTGCTCACATTCTTTCACTGCTGATTCATTGGGATCAGCAGGATATAAATCAACAAATTCTAAAAAACGGTTCAGGGTAATTGCGTAGGGCAACTGTTGTTTGCTCATATAGTTCTTTATCCATCCTTGTCCAACTTTTTCTTTTCATTGTTTTCCAAAAAAAATCAAGAAACTATTTAGATAGTTGATTAGAATAGTTGGCTTTTATCCGTTAAAAACAAGGTCCCTCCTGAATTTGATAATATCATTATTACCTCTCCCCTGATTTGCTGGCATTAATACATTTATAAATTTGACGCTTAGTTAACTGTGCGCCTATCTTAACATTTCTCTTATTAGAATTATAGAAAATTTTTTAATAGTCACTTTGGGAAGAATATTAAAATTGTGTTCAGCTCCCTCTTACCTCACTCTTATACTCTTCATGAGCTTCCGGATCCTTCGGCTACTTAGTCAGTTCCTTCAGCAGCTCTTCGAATTCTTTGGCTCAAATTCGGAATCGATTCCGAATTTGAACTGTCCTGTTCGGCGGTGAGCTTGGCCCCATACTCTTCAAAGATGCGCATGAGTTAATTGGCCATTCTCCATGATTGATCATGGATTTGGCCTCCGTCAGGCACCCTCCGATTTGACTGAACTGTAAAGCAGCATTCTGTTGGTCTGATTTTTAATACTGTTAATTTTCGGCCGCGATAATCTGCGGCGTCCGCTCGCTTATTTCCTTCGTCATGATTTTCGAGCTCCTCTGCTTATTCATAAGCTTTTCCGGAGGAAAAGCTCCCATAAGACAAGATGGATTTGAACAATCTTACTCATAGTTTATGTGTTCAAGCTCTCACTTGTGACAAAATACTGGTAAGAGCGTAAAGCGCCTAGGCTCTTTACGCTCTTGCCAGTATTTTTTAAACACCCTAGACAGGGGTAACCCCTGCCGGACAAGGTGCATAAGATAAAAAGGAATAACCAAGGCGTGGCCAGTCAAAATCCAGAACAAGGGGGATTTATAGATGGCTATCATTTCGTCAGGACTGGAAACCGAGATGATTGTCCGTTATCAGATCGGTATGACTGCCGACGATTCCCCGGTATTCCGAAAAAAAGCCTTTCCGGGCTGAAGATGGACGTGTCCGATGAGGATTTTTACGAAATAGCAACCACATTATACGATTTGATATCCGCAACCCGGAGTAAACGCTTTGACCTGACTGAGGAATAGATCCCCATTCAATCAATCATACGAGGGTATTGGTATGCAAATACGCAGCAGAAGACCCTTCGGCTGACCTTTGTTACAAACATGGGGAAGCACATTTACCCTTGCGCTGCCGGCACCACGGACAGCCCTGATCGCCACTGAAGTTGAGGCCGCTATGGAACTGATTATTTCCAAAAATATGTTTCTCACAACCGGCGGTGAATTGATCAACAAAAAGATATAAAAATAACAGATTCAACAACAACCGATTTGTATGATCCGCCCCTGTATTAAAGCCTACCAGAGGGGAAAATGCCTCGCCTGCCGATGGCTGTTGATTTTGCGGCCTAGGGCCGCTGTTATAAATAAAGATTCGGCCCTGCTGCGACCATGGCAGCTCAAATTCGGAATCGATTCCGAATTTGAGCAGAAACCAAGCGGTGATCCTCCAGAGATAATGCTTAAAAATTAGTTTCCTCTTTCTGTAGATAGTCAATAACCCTCTGGATTCCTGCAACTTCATAACACACACAACTGCTTCTGCAGTATTTCTAATGGTCTGTTCTAGCTCCTGAGGCAAATGCCCACTTTTATAGAGTTGCTGCGCTGAACGAACTTCAGTTTGAATACCTTAAGAACCCTATCAAAGAATTATCCCCAGGGTAAAAAACGAAAAACGCCCCTCGATAGGAGTGGTGTGACAGAGGAGGCAAAGAATTGCTATCCGCATACTGCAGTGGGCCGTTTATTCTTGCTTGGTTAGAAATTTACAACTCCCTTACAATATTGCCGAAGGGAACGTGTTAAACTATGGTCGAGGTGATTAAATGGCACATATTCTGATTGTTGAGGATGAAAAAGCAATCAATGATCTGATTGCTATGAATCTTGAATTAGTTGGACATACCAGCCAGCAAGCTTTGGCAGGGGATGAAGCACTTGAATATATAAACAAACATACTTATTCACTGATCATTATGGACATCATGCTGCCAGGGCTGGACGGATTTGACTTGATGAAGCATGTCCCGGAAAGAACTCCCGTAATCTTCCTTACAGCTATGGGCAATCTGGCAGACCGGGTTAAAGGATTTAAGTTAGGAGCAGATGACTATATTGTAAAACCCTTTGAAACCATCGAGCTGCTGGCCCGTATTGAAGCCGTGCTTCGCCGTACCCATCAGGAGTTGAATGTCTTTACCTTGGATAATACGGTGGTTAATCTGGCCAGCAGGACTGTGACAGTGGAGGGCAGGGAGATTGAGTTGGCTCTGCAAGAATATGAATTATTGGAAATCCTCATTAAAAATAAAAACATCGCTCTGTCTCGGGAAAAGCTCCTCAAAATGGCCTGGAATTATGACTACTTAGGAGAAACGCGCACCGTAGATGTGCACATTCAAAAACTGCGCAAGAAATTAAACTGGGAAAACCGAATAAAGACGGTGTATAAATTAGGCTATCGGCTGGAGGTAGACTCGTGAAATTTTGGCAGAAGGCTTTTTTAGGAATTTTGGTGGTCTTCATTATCTCCATCAATATCTGTTTGTACCTAACTTCGAATTACAGCTTTTCTCTCAACCTTAAGCGCGATAGTGACCGAGCCTTGGGTGAGTATCACTTCATTATCAATGGCGTTCAGGATACGATGAACAGCATTTACTATCGGGAAGACGCTTTCCCGACAGCTGCTTCCATTGAAAGCTTCATGCGTTCCTATGCTGATTACTATCAACAGCAAAACGTCTTTTTTGAGCTCAGTCGGTCGGGAGAGGCACTATTTAGCAATATCCCTTTTGGTGCCAAAGCCGATGTGAAGGCGGAGGACAGTGCTAAGAATACTTATACTGTAAAAGTGCTGCAGAATAACGGCATTCACTACCTGTCCATCGCAGGAAGCATCGGCGGGCAGTATGAGGATTATACCCTCACATACTTCCGTGACCTCTCGGAGTTGTATAAAGCTCACGCTCAGCTCACCCGTTATCTGATTACGATCAGCGCTTTGGTCGAAACAGTGCTCGCGTTGGTACTTGTGCTCATCCTAAAGAGACTCACTCGCCCAATCAGCATTATGCAAAAAGCTACCCGCAAAATAGCAGGGGGAGTATACGATGAACGGATCTCTATCCCGGGCCGGGACGAATTCCATGATTTGGCCGATAATTTCAATCAGATGACTTCAAGTATCCAGGAGAAGATTAACGAACTTAATCAAAATGCCCGAGACAAGCAACGTCTCATCGACAATCTGGCTCATGAATTAAGAACACCTTTGACGGCAATCCGCGGCTATGCCGAATATCTGCAAAATGCCCATACCAGTGAACCTAAGCGCCTTAAAGCCGCCGGCTATATCATCAGTGAAGTTGACAGAATGAAGAATTTAGCCTTTAAGCTCTTGGACCTGGCCTTGGCTAGAAACAGTAAACTGGAGCTGCAGGAGATTATTCCCCTGGATCTGCTTAATCAGGTTAAAGCGGCGGCGGAAGCCAAGTTAAACGAGAATGGCCAACGCCTGATTGTCCACTCCACCTTAAATAAATTAAGAGGAGACCCTATTCTACTGCAGTCATTGCTGTTGAACCTCATCGACAACGCAGCCAAGGCCTCTACTCAGAATTCCACCATTGAACTCTCCGCTTATTTTTCCTCCGCTCCTGTTCTGGAAGTCCGAGATGCGGGCAGCGGTATGGATGCCGAAGAGCTTTCCTTGATCTGTGAACCTTTTTACCGGGTGGACAAAGCACGTTCCCGCAGCTCCGGCGGTGTTGGCCTGGGCTTGTCCCTTTGCCGGGAGATTGCCCGTTTGCATGAAGGGGAGCTGAGAATTCACTCTTCTCTCAGCAAAGGAACTACGGCTCAAGTGGTTTTTACGACTCCTTTACAACCTGCTGAAAACTCCCTGATGCCTGACGAGGTATGATCTGTATGTAGCTACAAACAAATTAGAGAAAAGGAGTTTAAAACATGTTTAAGATTATACCTCATGCTAAAAAGTTCTGGATCTACGGGGCAGCAGCCGCCATGATTATCGCCAGCAGCTCAACTATGGTCTATGCTCTCAACGACAATATACCTGCCAACGCCTCAGCAAGTACAGCTTTATCCACTGCCGTCCAGACGAATGACCAGACTCAGCCCACTGCTCCTCAAGTTACTCTTGGCTACAATCTTGTTGATCTATCCAAGGGTTCCCCTGATCCGGAAAGAAAACAAGCTTTTAAAACTAAATTAAGCCTGAACAAGAATCTTACCCCAGAAGAAATTGAGGAAAAATACCAGGCAGTTCTTGCCAATACCATTCCTGGCGACAAAGATATTTCCGCAGAACAAGCTGCCGCTTATGCGGCCGAAATCCTGGTAAAAGCCTATAGAGTGGATTTTACCGGCTATACGGCTGAAGCGAGTTTCGCCAGAAGTTCTGTGCCTAATTCAGACAATTGGACCGTCGTCTTCCACACCTCCAACGATGACAAGAGCGCCAAAAGGTACTTAGCTTCGGTTGACTCTGTGAGCGGGGCACTCCTTACTGCCAGCTGCTATAACTTCTCCTACGCTGACGTAATCAGTCAAAATCCCCAGGATCCGGCTTGGGAAAAGAAGGCCCTAGCAGACATCACCCAATTATTGCCAGAAAACATCTCCATTGTTAGCAGTAAGGTCATCGCGGCAACTCCGGAAATCGGTGTTTCAGTTGTCAGCAGTTTATCCGACGGCTCAGCCTTTGCAGTCCGTTTGACAGGTGAAAACAAAGAAGCAGCTACTTATCAGTATTTCCCCGGCGGTTATGACGGAAGTTGGGATATTAGCCCAGTAACAGTTAACGGGGTCGGATAAGCCTGTTTTCTCAGCTCATCCCGCTCAGAGGTTATTTCTGTGACTTCACCCTGGTTGGCGGTCAGAGCAATTCTCCTCGGGAACTCCCCAAAGGATCATCGCCTGGATGTAGCTCAAATTGGGAATCGATTCCGAATTTAAGCAGAAACCCGGCGGTGATCCTCCAGAGATAATGCTTTAAATTATAGTTCCCTCTTTCCTCTGAATATCGAGGCGTGGCTCACTCACCCAAACCCAACAAAAAACCAAATTTATAGCAGACCCAAAGCCCCTGCCGTTCTCACCCGCTCGAGCTGCTTCAATACTGGCGTTTAGGGCTACAAGTTGACGCCTGCCGGCGTATCCAAATCAAGCGAAAGAGCATAACTACGTGAGGTGATAAATCATAATATAATTAATAATGGACAGTTTAAAATTGATTTCATTCTAGAATGCAAAAAAGCCTTGAGCAGTACAATTTTGATGATGTACCTCAAGGCTTTCGTTTTTATGTATCTCCACCACATTCGAGGGTTTAGATGGTGGAGGCGAGGCGGTACTGCTGGTATCCCTAAACAAATACCCTCTCGTCCTTTTAAAACCCACCCTCTTATATGCATCTTAAAGTTTTGTCATGCCCGTTAGTAGTTTTATGTACTGTTGAAAACAAGCAACATTCTCTAAATGGGAGTTTAGCGAACTAAACTGCAGAGTTATATTAACTCACTTAAAAACCGTTTACCACTTAATTAGTCAGAAATTTTTTAAGTAAATTTACACGTTTTATACGATTGTCTTTTCTTTTAGTTCCCTCTAAGGATAGTTGTCTATATTCGTTAATTTTTCCTAATTCTGATTCTTCTATATAACTGTCGTTATTATTAATTACTGCATCTGCAAAAATTTGCAATCTAACCTTGAATGATTCATCCTTAACATATTCGGGAATTTTTCCCAAAAAATAATCCAAAACTATTATCAAAGTATAAAGGTGTGTCACCCTTTTCATAAACTTATCAATTACCGGAGTATCTACAAAATCTTGTAATGCAGAAATTATTTTGGTAAATCTTACATAATCTTCATCTTTTTTATCATATTTTTCATTAAACATATCGTATGCTTGATTAATTGCCTCTTGGCTTAATTCGTTTTCGATTCCAAATCTAAAATAAACTAGTATTTGACTTATAAATTCAATATCAAGCATACGTCTAGTTTTACTTGGTGTAAAAATACACTTCCAAAATTCTAAATCGGCAATTCTTTCAGCTTGTTTTATGAATTCTCCGTTAAATTCGGCATTTCTAAGTTCCTGAGGATTCAATGTTTTATCTGTTGCATTTAATCTTAAAAACAACTCCACTATATGCTCTCTATCAATTTCTGTATTAATCACTCTTGAAGTGAAGGGGTAACTCCAAATTATTTTTTTCTCATCTACACTTAATTCATTAAAGTATTTATTTGAAAACGATGCATTAGAATCGCTTAGATATTGCGAGGATAAGGCGAACTCATTATTAATATAGTCTGAAATTGACCCTATACGTTGTTGGCCGTCGATAATGCTAGTTATCATCACGCCAGAGTTAGGATCAACAGATACATTATATAAATATATCTCAGGAATTGAATATCCTAGTAAAATGGTCTCAACAAGCTTAACCTGATCCCTTTTTGACCAAACATAATTTCTTTGAAATGAGTTATCAATTACTAGCGTTCCATTTTTTCGTGCATCAATAAGCCATTTAGATGTCTTGATCTCTGTTTGCATTTTTTCAATTATTCTCAATTTATTTTCTCCTTACATTCTTTTATTGACTTTTCATAATAAGATTTAACTGCATCCCAAGATTTAAATATTCTATAATTAATATCATTACCTAATTCATAATGTATCTGTATATCGGATTTGAAGCTTCCTGTTTTCTCGATCCACTTAATATACTCTTCATTCTTCTCTGTAAATCCATCAAAGATAATAAACCTTCTGAATATCGCACTGGTTACTTTCCAATGCTTATTATACTTATACTTATTATTATAGAATCCCTTAATGTATGCTTCTCTAAACATTCTATAATGTGTGTCACTAATTATTGCAATATCAATATCTGATTTATCATCAAAATCCTTCAAGTTCTTCACAGGGTTTAAACTAAATCCTAGCTTTCCACTTCCAAATATATGAACATTACTTTTATGTACATCTAATAATTTGGCTACATCGCTTTTAAATTGATCATATTTGTTAATGGATTCCATATTTGCTTGTTGACTAAAACAATATGCGTTATTGCTTAATAGATATCGTTCATAAATCTCTGTAATTTCTTTACCTAAAATCTCTCTTTTTTCTTCTAGTGAAAATGACATTGTCTCTCCTTCTCTCTCAAATTCAAAAATGCAGTGTCAAAATAATTCTACATTTCATGACATATTCCTTCTAATAGCAATATTTCTTAATTTTCATAGTTCATAAACCATGAGGTAAAATATCTTCGCTAAAGACTGCAAGAACGAACTTTCAGAGGTTACCTGAAGTAAATGATCGCAAAACAATTAATCCTGTCGACTGGCAGGATTATTCTGTGTTTTATTGAAACTTCTTAAAAAAACAAAGGAAGTGGTCATAAGTGGTAAAAGTACGGCCAAGCAGGCCAAGATTAAGAAATCGTTTTTATGTATTAGCACTTCTATTCACATTGCTCTTTCAAATGATCTTTATCGGGAACGTTTTCGCCTCCCCATCTAATCATCGAATAGCCGGCTACACTCAATACGATACCTCTGCAAACATTGCCAAAGAAGGATGGACCCAATCTGATTATGCAGTCTTGGCCTATGGTGAGAACTTTCCTGATGCCTTAGCTGCAGCACCGTTGGCCAAAAAATACAACGCGCCGATCCTTCTAACCGAGAAACAAGCCCTTACTCCAGTAATCAAACAAACTCTACAGAGCCTAAATGTAAAAAATGCCTTTATCGTAGGCGGCACCGCAGTGGTTTCTTCAAATGTTGAAAATGAACTAAAGGCAATGGGGGTTACCGTTAGTAGGTTCGCCGGCAATGACCAATACGACACCGCTATAGAGATCGCCAAACAATTGGGTTCCGTTCAAGAAATTTCTGTTGTTACGGGTAATGACTTTACTGATGCATTATCTATTGCCTCAGTAAGTGCTGTAAAAAATGTACCAATTATTTTAGTCCCTAGTGATTACATTCCCGAGAGTGTAAGTTCATATTTAAGCTCAAATACAAAAATAACAAGATCAAACATTGTTGGCAATTCATATCAGATTAGCGAGTCAGTATCAAGCAGGTTTCCTTACCCTGAAAGAATATCCGGAAACGATAAATATGCAAGAAACATCGCCATTTTGAGACACTTCGATTCCAACTATAACTTTAGTACCATCTTCATGGCTACAGGTAATGGATTTGCTGATGCTCTTTCAGGAACTGCTTATGCGGCAAAAATTTCGGCTCCAATAGTTTTGGTTGATAAGAATACTCTTTCTAGTAATACTCAAGAATATTTAAGGACTAAGGTATCTTCATCTAAAGATCTAGCTATTCTCGGCGGCGAGGCTGTCATTTCCAGTTCATTAGTAAGCTCAATCCTTGGATCATCATCAGCTACAGTCCCCAGTGGACAGGATCTGAAAGTATCTTTTATAAACGTTGGCCAGGGAGATTCCATCCTAATACAAACACCCAAAGGGAAGAATGTCTTGATCGACGGAGGTAAAACCGATCAAACCACGACCATTGAAAACTACTTAAAGTCTGTCGGAGTATCCACTGTCGATTATGTCATTGCAACACATGCTGATTCCGACCACATCGGAAGTCTTGATTCCGTCATCAAAGACTTTACTATCGGCAAGGTTTACATGCCCAACGTAACTAATAACACCTATACTTTTGAGGACTTATTGGCCGCTATGCAATCAAAGAGTTTAACCTTTAACCTAGCAAAGGCTGGTGTCGCCCTAGATCTTGAAACTGGCATAGAGGCAAATTTCGTTGGGCCAACTAAAGACTCATATGACGAGGGAAATGAGTTTTCTGCAGTCCTTCAATTAAAATATGGTTCAACCAGTTTTCTCTTTACCGGCGACGCTGAAGCTGGATCCGAGAAGGATATGATAGCATCCGGAGTCAATCTTAAAAGCACAGTACTTAAAGTTGGCCACCACGGATCAAACTCTTCAACATCGGAAGCATTCCTTGATGCAGTTAATCCGAAATACGCCGTCATCTCAGTAGGATCTAATAGTTATGGGCACCCCACCGATGAAATCCTAAATCGTTTAAGTCAGCATGGAGTTAGTGTTTATAGAACAGATATATCTGGAACAATTGTAGCCACTACCAACGGAACTTCAGTTTCATTTAACACTAATCCATCCGTTACGCCAACTACTCCTTCTACTCCTGCAACATCTCCTGTGTCTTCTGATTCCGTTAAAATTACAAGTATTGACTTAGGTGCGGAAGTTGTATCTATTAGTAACGCGGGACCCCACGAGGTTGATCTGACAGGTTGGAAACTCATAAGTGAGCAAGGTTCACAAACCTTTGCATTCCCATCCGGCACAAAGATTCCGGTTGGTGGTTCTTTAATGATTGTAAGTGGCCCTAACGCAGCAGCAGGTGCTAATACTCTACTTTGGACGCAGAGTAATATATGGAATAACAGTGGGGATCCCGGAACATTATATAATTCACAAGGTCAAGTCGTATCGAGATATCCCCAATAAGGAGGGCTGCATGATAGTTGTAGTTGATAGATTCGAAGGGAAATTTGCAGTAATTGAGTTTCCAGATCGAACAACAAAAGATGTTCCCTTAGATAATCTTCCAAGTAGCTTAAAACCAGGTGATTGCCTATTGTTTGATGATGGTAAATATTCAGTTGCACCTGAAGAGACTGAGAAGAGAAAAGCAATAATTAGGGATATGATGAAATCTATGTGGAGCGATAAATAGACTAAAAGGCCCCCAGCAACACCGCCGGGGGCTAATATTCTGGAAAGGATGATCCTATGCAAGATTCACTTAGATCAGCCGGCCAGATCGTCTTTTTGATTGTTTGGATTTTCTCCTTTGCCCTACTCTACTATTTAATCAAGACAGCTGTTACTAACGGAGTGCGCGAGGCAAATCAGCAAATCCTTGAGTCAGTTAAGCAAATAGAGAGGTCGGTCATTGAGCTGAATATGAGGATAAGCAAAAAGGAGAGCAAATAAAGCTCTTCTTAAAAAACAGAAGCCCGGTGCCACCACACACCAGGTTTCTGTCCCTAAGAAAAAACTTCCAACTGATCTACTACACTATATGACCATGTCCATAAAAGTGTGACAAAGCGCCGGCTAACACCCGGCGTCTTTTTTGTGCTCAAATATCTCACCTATTCCAACATCCAAAAAGTTACAGAGCTTATCTAAGGTTTCGAGATCAACCCTTTTAGCCCGGCCATGATAAAGCTCAACAACTGTATTTCTCGCAAGCTCAGTGCCCTTAACCACATCAGATATTTTAAGCCGTTTGCGGCCCATGATTTCGCTCAATCTATTTTCGACCAATATAATCAACTCCCTAATCCAAGAATAACAAAGTTAATAAATTTAGTCAAGAAGTTAATTGTTTTAGTTGACATCTTAGTGGTTTAGACGTATATTATGTATAACAAGTTAATTAAATTAACCAACAAAATGGTTAAATAAGGGAGGAAACGGAAATGACAGTAAAGTTTGAAGGTAATGAGTTTGCCTTACAGGTGATCGCAAAAGGAGCGTTTGTAGACAAAGGGACTTATGTCGACAGCTCGTATTTAGTAGAGGCAACCACTGTCTGCCTAAACCATATCGCCCTGAACGCCTGGATATTTATACCCGAGATTGCTACGAAGACGGCGAGAAAGGTGACGCCGAATGGAAAGCACATAAGGCTGAGTATGAGGAACGCCGAAAAACTTGGAAGGATCAGATTCTTGAAGCGTTGGAACTAGAAATTGATACGGAAAATGAGGGCGTTAGCATAACACAATCGCAATCAGAAGTATTTACGGTAGTGCGCATTAGTAAAATTGCATAGCGGAGGAAAAGCTGAAGCCGGGCAGCTGAGCCCGGCGCGAAAGAAAGGATGATATGCATGAAACGGAAAAAGATTTGGGCTTACTTGGATGGGAAAAGACTGGTCGAAGTGATACAGGGAGCGTTGGATAATAACATGACGGTTACTGATATGAAGGCTCTGCTGGTTAAGGAAAACCCCAGTAATGAAGTCACCTTCAAAGTAGTTTAACCCCGCCTGACGATGGCCACCAGGGACGTGGTCGAAACCGATCCGGACAAGCACTGGGGAGGTCGCGGGATCCCGCTTCGAGGGAGGAGTACAACTCCCCTTTATATATTTGATCTTTGACAAATAAAAAGAGCCCCCGCCGTTTAGCGAGAGCCTAAGCTTGTAACCTTATTGGACAATCCGGCATTTGGATGACAACCATAGTAACCAGATCCTTTCGAAAAAAGGAGAGCCGCTAAGCTCTCCTTTCTACACTCCCTTATTCTTATCTACTAGCGACTTTAAGACTTTATAATACTCATTCAAGACCGCATCAAGCATCTGGCTTGCAGTGATAACTTCCTGATCCGTGAGGGTGGTTTTCCCATCTTTTATCCTGACCATACTTAATCGTAATTCTTCAATCTGCTTCATTATCTCCTCTAGCTCGCGCATACAGTATCCTCCGATTAGTTTTGAGGATTAGTATACCCAGTTATGCCTCACATCTTCCATAAAAGCCACCTGCAGGTATTAAGTTCATATTTGATCTCGAAAATTTGTACTTCACCTTTGATCTCGCTCTGACATTTAAAGATGAGCATACGATTGCCAGCAAGTTTTTCTTCGGACACGGAAACTACTTTATCAATTTTAAGTTCTTTTTCATCAAGCTTGAATCTTAAGGGGTGGGGTTTGCCGTTCTCAAACCAAGCTAAGACCTCGATGGGGGCTGCTAAGAGTTTCACTTTTCTACCCCCACTTCGTAATTGCTAATGAGTAACTCCCCGGCCTTACTACTTTTGTCAGTTCTGCAGACCGAATATCTTACTTCAATCGGGTTAATGTTAAACCCGGTATACAGCTCTCGGATCTCCGGATGGTCATTAATACTCAGCAAGAACTTTCCTTGAATTTTTGCAAGGCATTCCTTAAGCCTGATATGATCTTCTTTCGTGAATGGTTTGCTCCCTTGGCTTTTGTAGTCAGCTAGGCCGTAATAAGGCGGATCGCAATAGAAAAACGTTGAGCTTCGATCATAACTGGAAATAATTTTTTCGACATCTCTATTTTCGATGATTGTATTTACCAGTCTGTCCCTCACGGATGTAATGTTATCCCTTACCCGCTCAAGAACCATTGGCGGCTTTTTCAAAGGAGTAATCATGAAGTCCTTCATCAATGCTCCAAAGCTGAAATGAAGTAGGTAATAGAATCTGACTGCCCTATTTACATCGGATGTACCGGCGAGGCTTAATGCTTTGTATTTCTGGAAGATCTCTCTTGAAATAAGCAAATAATCAAAGGCCTGAATGAATTGTTCGGGCTTTTCTTTTACGACTCGGAAGAAGTTGACCAGTTCAGAATTTATGTCGTTATAGACCTCCACTTCGGAAGGAGGCTTTTCAAAGAGTACCCAGCCAGCTCCACCAAACGGTTCACAATAGCATATATGCTCCGGGATCATTTTTACGATGGTCTTTCTTAATCTATATTTGCCACCCATCCATTTGATTGGACTGTTCATGGTTGTTCCTCCTATACTAGAACATATGTTCTATTATAGGGTATTTCAAGGAAAAAGAAAAGACCCCATAAGGGGCGTTTTCGAACAGGCTGGGACTTGAATTGGACAACGTTATTATAAAATTGAGTATTAAATTAAAACAACAAAGTATTTATTGCAATAGTAATAAAAAGTTATATTATAAGATATATACCTATAATACAATTGTAATATATTCCCACTCTTTTGGAGGTGAAAAAATGTTCGAATTAGAAAAGGAGATGACACCAGTAGTAACAAATAATCTAGGGATCTTTTCTCAAAGAATTGCAAATCACGAGAATCTAGCTTTAACCTATGAATTACCAGTGAAATATCGTCTTATTGATATGGCAATTGCCTACGCTCTTCCCGATGGGTATTTCAATAATGTAGAATCATATAGCCCATTAAAATATATCAACAATATCCTTATGGAAATACTATCTATATTTTACTTGTACCCTCAAGTTACAATAAAACGTCTCCAGAAAGAGCTCTTCATGAACCCGGATGAATTAGAAAAACTTTTATATAAGCTTATTAAGCATAAATTAATCAAACAAGTATCACGAATGTCATATCAAATTAATGATTTGGTTAAAATAGACAGTCTTGGTATGATATCTATAGAACTTAAGTTGTGTAATTGGAGAGAAGCTTTAGGACAAGCAGAATATAACCTTATGTTCTCTGATTACTCATATGTTGCCCTCGACAAAGCTAGAATTCCTAATAATGGAGTAGATTTGATTCCATTTTTTAATAGTAGAAATATTGGCTTATTATCCGTTTCAGATGATGGTAATATTGAACTACTTTTTAATCCTAAGAAAAACCGGAAAATTGATAAACGTTTATACACAATGCAACGTTTGAAAATACTGCAAAGTATTATCTCAAGTCAAAAATGGTACTTGTATTCGAAAATAGGAGAACCTAAGTAAATTACTGTAGGTTCTCCTATTTTATTTATAGGTATTCATCCACAAAATTATCCAAAACTTCTCGCCAAACACTTATATGATTTCCATTTTCACTTAAGGGATTTCCTTTCAGCCTGCCCTTCATATATTCCATTTTTGCCTCTGCATCCTGAAGCCATGTTTGAAGATACCCTATTCTATCCCCTATAGAAGGTATTTCCCGAATATGCTCTGCTTGTTGAATTAAACTAATTACTCTGTGCTTACTAGCCGCACTTGTATTACTACGGCTTTCTGTCCAAGATGGTGGAACCACAATTTTTTTGCCTTTTACTCCTAGTGATTGAAGTAGTGGATCACTATGAATAGTTATAATATCTGACTTAAGGTACCTTAATAATTTTAAATTAACAATTTTCTTAAGATCTCTTTCTGAATAAAAATCCCCGATTAGACTTGTTGAATAATACTTCGGTAATGACATGCCTCCATCTTTATCTACGAAGTCATTCAAACATAATCTTCGCTCTTTAGTTGAATATCCACTTCCAAATGCTGTTGCACCGACAGCCAAGCACAATAAACCGAATGCATCTGCAAAATTTATAATTACTTTTTTATCTTCCACGTACCCTAAATTATATGAGAGTTCTAATAGCACCCTCGCAATATTGGCCTCAACAATCTGGAGCGAAGAAGTACTCTGCTCTACAACAATATAGTACCCATCTATTTCTGATAAAACAGACGCATTGTCTAATAATGTTTGAACCATTTGATTATCATTAATATCACAATCAAGTAAAGCCTTATCGGATATTGCAATTGTTGCAAGGAATGGCTTACTGTAATTACCTTTCAGCTTACTTGCTGCCTTTAGCCATTTAAGTTGTTCACTGAACTGATCTTCGCGATTAACAACAAGTGGTGTGGGAATAATTAGATCTGTAACTCCAACTAGTTCTTGAAGAGCAAAGCAGGACTTTATACATTCTTGAATTTCTAATTCGGAAGAATACGATGATAGACTAACACTTAAATCCCTTGAAGAAATAATATTAATCTTTCCAGATATACTCTTGGTCGTTCTTACTTTTGGCTTTGAACTCTTCGTTTTTTCATACCAAGGATAAGAACAAAGATTTGAAAATGTTTTCTTACATCTATCCTTATCGATACCATGAAGGTAATATTGAGGATCAAGCAGTACAGTAGATAAATCATACGCTTGCCTCTTACATAGCTTGTCGCTATTAATTGAAGAGCTGGCCATTATAACCCCCTGAGGGTCTACCCCATCTATTGTACCGAAATGACCTCGATTATATAAAAACAATGTCACTCAACTCCTAAAATATCAAATATTTCCGTCCAACCTTTTGGTCGCTTAAAAGCACGAAGTTCTGTTAATTTATAAATAACCTTTTCAAGAGTATTAATAATATTTACTTCTTGCGGAAACTTCGGTATAGGGGTATTCAACATAATATCCTGCCTGAAATTATAGGGATGATACCCAGCCAAGCATTGATATGCAACAATCCCAAGTGCGTACAGATCAGCCCGAAGAGTAAGATTCTTTCTCCCAAGAAACTGTTCCGGAGCAAGATACCCTTTTGTCCCAAAAATAATTCCGTATTCAGTTAGTGATTCAGCATCGGCATCAAGATGTTTTGCAAGCCCGAGATCAATCAATATAAAGTCTCCATTAGTATCGAGAATAATATTTTCAGGTTTAATATCACAATGAACCACATCTACCGCCCATAATGCCTCAATCGCTAGAGAAATACAATGAATCAATCTTATAGTTTCCTGTTCAGATAACTTTTTTCCCGATTCCAATAGTGCTTGGAGATTATCGCCACTAATAAAGTTTGTGATTATATAATAGCAATCTAAACCCCTTATTACCTTTTTTCCACTTCCGTATAAAGTTACGAGGTAAGGAGAATCAATTTCTTTCAATTTAGCAATTTCAAGTTCAGTTCTACGATGCTGATGATCAGGACCATAAATTTTCAACAAAATTTCGCGTTGTGAGTTATTATCAATTGCTTTAAAGACAGCTCCTTCTGCCCCTGGCTTAAGACTATCAACAGATTTAAGGTTAGGAAATAATGATATAACTTCAGCCTCTAATAAAGGCGGCAAAAAAGGCGAAATCATTTTAGGCCTCCTTAAAATTTTAATAAGTTTATAATAGTTCAATAATTTACAATATACTATTATGGCATAAAGTTAATGACGAATTCCCACGAAATTAGTCTTATAAATTAAAAAAAGCCCTCTCGCTTTGAAGAGGGCTTTTGTCATAATAATTATACAGATTGTTGTACTGGTTTTAACTCCAGATTAAGCACCTGCGATGGTGTTTCCGATATAGATAGCACAGGATCTGGCTTCTGCCCTTGTTGCTTCATCACAAAGACAGCCGCCTCAGCCGTACTACGAATAACTTGTTTTAGATCCGGAGTAATCTCGCGGCCAGTAAGTTTAATCATATTCATAGCATATTCGGTGGCCTGATCTTTTCTCAGTTCCGGAGGTAATTGCCCACTATTATAAAGTTGCTGCGCCGAATGTACCCCAGTTTGTGTAACCTTGAGGATCGTATCAATAACGTTATCTACCGGATCAGGAATAATTGGTTCTAATACTGCATGTACAGATTCAACGGTATCCACGACAGCACCTGCAACCTGCAGCTGCTTCCCTGTATCCCTGCCCTGTTTGACTAACGTCTGGATACCGTACATCGTCCCAAAGAAACACATCAATGATAAACCAGCAATTAATAATGTAATCGTTTGAACACTCATCTTATTTCCTCCTTTTTAAGTAAATTGGCAAGCGCTTGGGAATATTAAGCTCCAGTAGCGCTGACTGCAGCTGCAGTATCTCCCCAGGTCTTTCCGGAGAGAATCGTTTCGTTTGGATGGCCAACGGATCCCCCGCCAACGATAGTTAAATGCTCTGCCTTATAAATGTCTGCCGGGGGAGTTTTATCATCAAACCTGAGAAACACTGCACAGTTTCCAAGCTTAATTGACTCTCTTCGCGCCGGTACCAGGTAATCCTCAATTCCATGAGCTAAGACCGCCTCTTTCATCTCATAGACCTCCTTTTTAATAACATTCGCGCTGACACTTACGCCAAAATGATCACCAATCCCCTGAGCGATGGCCAGAGCAGCCTGATCTATTTTGGCTAAGATCACGCTTTCCTCAGAATTAATAAAACCGTACTCAATGAGCACGGCCGGCATATCTGTCCACTTTAATACATACCAATTTGCATATTTAACTCCGCGGTCAACCATTCCCAGTAAAGCCATTCTCGCCCGGATAGCCTTGGCCATCTTCTCTCCTTCACCACCGGCTGCTAAAGCATAGACTTCGTTCCCGTAAGCTTTCACAGCTGCCGAGTTATTATGGAAGGAATAGAATGCATCGCCGCCCAAGGCATTTGCCACTTTTACCCGATTCTTTAAGTCGAGATCATCATTGTATGGTGCTGGCTCACAGAAGTCTTTATCTGTAGCCCTAGTGAACTTTACTTGGAAGCGGCCGGTTGCTTCGAGGATCGCCGCCGTTTTCTTGGCCAGCATTAAGACGTTATCCTTTTCCTTGGTCGTTGGGCCTACTGCTCCCGGATCCGGGCCGCCGTGGCCCGGGTCGAAGACCAGGTCATATATTTTCAATTCAGCCAAATTACTCACCTCACTTTCCAAATATGCTAGCTAAAAACTCAGGGTTGACGTTCTGTCCAATGGCTGCAAGCGTGATAATAATGGCTATAATTACAAAACCCTTGATGATCCATTGTCCCCCTGGGGTTTGCCAAAAACCTGCTTCTTTTGATGACTCTTCGTGTAATGTTTCTAAGGTTGAAATCCGCTTTTCCATCGTTTCTAATGTCTTAGAGGTTGTCTCTAACAGCTGAGTAAGCTGAGTGATAATGATCTTTAAATCTGTTATTGTCTCACTGTGCGCGTTTAATCTGCGTTCAGCTACCTCAAGTTGCTTATCTAAGCCTTTATGAGTTCGTTCACAGGATTGCTCGGTGACTAAGTTTTCCCCCACCATAGCCCCACCCCTTCTTTGATTATTGCTACCAACAACAAGCTCCCAATACCGTTAACTTGGCCTTGGGAACTTATTGTGCGCTTTATGATTTATTGGTGTCCTTAAACTTAGCCAAAATGTTGCATGCAGTATCACAAGTTCCAACTGCACAGATTCCAATTAGTAACCCTTTCGCAAAACACTCTAATATTGAGGCACACTGCAGCAGGCCAAAGCTGCTGAGGATACCTAAAGGAATTGCGAGCAAGTGTGCGATTCTTCTACTTAAGCCTAACTTCTCGAGAGACTCTACAATTGCGTAGACAAATCCGATCAATATTATCAGTTCAGCTGCCATAGATTACCACTCCTTCACAAACCAATAAGGCTTGTTCTCCTTCTATGGCATAGTATGTTGATGATTCGGAATCCGTGAAAACACTCTAATTAAGCCCTTCTTCGAGATATAAAGCAGCATTAGTATCTTCTAGGCAATAAAAATAACGCCCCAAGGCATTTAACTTCTCTGGAATCTTCACTATGCATTAGCCCAGTATGGCTATCTCCCTCGTAGCTACTTCCATCTCTACCTCGGTTCTCAATGTTGTGTTTGTTCCGTTTAAAAGTTCCCATTCGGTATTGGGTACGTCTTCGATGGTCATTCTCTTACCCATTACTAACGTCGCATAGGCGTTTACGAGTCTTTTTTGAACTGCTGTCATATTAATCCTACCTCCATCAAAATATTTATAATCAATATCTCTGTCTCAGCTTTTGCAATTTCATCTCTGGACGGGATAAGGCTATCCAGTAATTCTTGCTCCTCATGTATTGCCTCCACCTGTGCCGAAGCCTCCTTCATTTCAGCCTGTGAAGGCAATTGGAGGTCATGGTTAAGCATAGTCACAGTTGTGATGTCGTTGGTGGTAATTACGATGAAGTCAACATTATGCTTAGCCTGGGGGTAAATATGGGATACAGCCTCTACGTAGTTCATAGCATCGCCTCCAAAGAGCTTAGCTGGTATTCAATGAGGATTCCCATTCCCCCATTAGTTGCTGACACAGCCGGAACGGTGCTAACGTTGCAGGTACCATTTACGCCCTTAACCCCACCATCTAGGACAATCTGTGACGGTAGGATATCGGAGTCGGTAATGGTTATTAGGAGTCCTCCCCCACCGCCTCCACCGCCTCCACCCGAAGCACCCCAGGTATTCTGGTTCAAATTAGCCCCATTGGAACCAGCTGTCCCGTTGCCTCCGCTAACATCAAGGGTGATGGTATTGACGATGGAGGGGGATATGACAGTCAGGAATCCTCCCGCTCCACCTCCGCCACTTCCCCCAGCGCCCTCGTAAGTGAGGGATCCATTTCCACTACTATTATATCCCCATCCACCTTTACCGCCTGCACCTCCGAAGGATCCTCCTGCCCCCCCGGGTCCACCCTGACCCCCAGAGTTACTAGAGCTGGTAGTCCCCCCGGCGGATCCACCCCCACCGCCATCCGAGATGGGTACCTCGGGAAACTGAGTGGTTATTAGGGCTGGAATGAACAGGTAGTTTAAATATTGCCATAGCCACCCCTCGGGAGCTATACCGAGAAAAGAATTACTGCCTATGCTACTATATGAGGCTCCTCCGGCATTATTGGGGGCTGATTTCAGCCCCAGGGCTGATATCGAGCACCCGGAACTGGGATTGCCCGCCTGGGGATTAGAGTTGTCATTGGTGTTAGAATAGGATCCAGGACTACCATTACCTCCAACTGATCCTTTGGCGGTTATAATACCAGTACCAACTATGCTATTGGCAATAATTATTAATGATCCTCCAGCAGCACCACCAGCTCCCCCCTGTCCAGCGTATGAGAAGCCGTTTTTTGCTAAACCTCCGAGGGGTCCTGGGGCCACGGTGAGAGTTCCGTTTACGCTTAGGGTCCCCTTCACAAAAACCACAGACCTGTGGGGAAAGGTTAGAGTAACTCCAGCGTTGATGGTTAAATTATCGTAATGATAGACTGAGTCCGTTAGGGTCTTATGCGTTGAGATCGTTACATCCCCGAGTATTCCACTTCCGTAATACAATTTTATTCACTCCCCTATAATTTAATAATCTCAAGGGTACTATTGGCTCCCCCATGTTTGTAGCCTGCGTTGGTGGCCGGAGAATTGACAGCGGTATTTACCTTATCTTCGCTTTTCAAATAGACTACCCGGTGCATTTTAAACATAAATTTATTGCCACTAGCTGTTGGGGGGTCAGAGATCCAGATGGTATCCACAATGCTTTCCATGAGTCCATTAATAAATAACCCGTAATTAAACTCATACCTATCGGTAGTGGTATCGAATATAAAATCAAGGTTGGATAATATCAAGTAATATCCATTCTCGGGGGCAGTATAAAATTGCCCGTTTGTTAAAAGTGACTCCTCGTCGCTAATGGTGTTGCCGAAGGTTACGGTATTCCATCCAACATACGATGTAAAGGTAGTAGTACCTTTGGCCTTTAAATAGTGTCTTGGGGCTAGCTCTAATTTTAATATTCTCCGAAGTAATCCCATCTGATTAGCAAAAAACATCTTCATCGAGGGGGCTTTTCTTAGGAACTCCCGAGGAACTTGTACATCAGCTCCGAGAGGAGTAATGCCACCTGCTAGTCCCTTTCTGTGGGGAGTTGAAGTCACCATGTGAGCGTTGATGACATCCGAAGTATCATCGAGGTCTTCGGTAAGTGAGTCAATTTGGAGCTGGAGGTTTCCAGCGGCATCAACGCTTAATTGATCCTTCATGCTGTTAAACCAAATGATAAAATCATCCTGAAACTGGGCTTCCACAGCATCCTGATCAGCCTCGATGGCTAATACCCAGGCGTCATAAGCATCTTTTTTGTCGGTAGTCCACGTGCTAAAATCCCCATCGTATTCTGTTTGCTTAGCTGCGTACCAATCCATGTACTGGTTAAAGATTGCCGTGGTATCTACTTGAATTAGGCTGTTGACCCATCCGCATTTGGTGGTATCCATTCGCAGATCAGTAATATTAGCTTGTGTAACTTCTATTGCACCGGCACCGATATAAATCTCAGCCAGGGCCAATTCATAGATATCAGCATCCCTTTGAATCGCCGGGGCCACCGGCAAGCTGGCAAACACGCCTTTTTTTATAACCGATGTGATCTTTCGTAGAACGGTATCCAGCCTGACCACTAATAAATCTTTCCGCTTTAAAGCACCGTCAGCGACATCTATTGGGATTACTAGATCGGAATCGTTAAGGTAATAATACCCGTTTATCCATGCCTTGCCCGCTTTTAAGAGAACAGACATCCCCCCGTTGGCCATAGCTTGAAGGCTTGTCGTTGGGTTGGGGAATACGCCGGTCGTAATAAAGCTGTTAAAATACGCCGCGTAGTCAGATGCTTGGTATTTTCGATCGCCACTGACTGAATTAAAAAAACTTGATTTCTCCGCCAATTCTTATCACCTCATTTTCTGTTTGATTTTATCGAGTAATGTTGGGATGCTGTTTCCAAAGGTGACATTAATCCTTACTCCAGCTTCCTCGTAGACCTCTTGAATTTCAGTGATTCGTGCATTTATAGTAACGCCCCATTTTTTACGAACACAAGTCACTATATCCCCAAGATCAAAGTCAGTTTTGTAAACCAGGTTAGCATTTAGATTTATGACACTGTCAAAGGTTCGGTTCTCTACTCCTTCAGAGAGCTTAGAATTACCTCGCTCCGTTAAAGTTTTCAAATAATCTGCATCCGACAAAGTTACGCCATTAACAACGTTCGTAAGATCCTTGGCGTCCACAAAGTCCTCGAATCGGTTTAACCCTGTGGAGGATCCAACGGTTACGAGCTTTCTAGCTGTACCTTCACCCATACCCCCTACAAGGGCTGTATCCCGATAGTTATTGATGCTCTCGGTATACTGTTGCGTGAGAATGTTCTCAAACTCTTTACTGAAGACCGCCCGCGGATTAACGCTTTGATTTATGGAACGATCTAATCCCGCGTACACATCGAACACTAACTTTTTATTGGATGTATCAAAGCTAACCCTATATCCCAAATCAGAGAGTGAGCATAGGTTCTCAATTTCATCCAAGAGGTTTTTATAACTCACTTGATAGTTAACTGTTTGAGAATAGCCTTTTAAGGTGCCTAAACTAAGGTTTGGTATGATTCTTTTATTATCCGTTGGAGTAATGCTGTGCTTGTTTACAAGGGTTCTCATGGCATTTTCTGCTGTGCTCTGAAGTATCTCCTGGCCCCATACAATGCGTCTGTTCAGATAGGCCGAGAGAAATTTTCCCTTAACGACGAGAATTTCTTTACCTTCCACGTCTTGATCCATTTGCCTGAATTCAATGTACCCTGCTTCATCATCGTTATTCTTCCAAACGACATTCCCCCTTTGGAGCATATCAAGTGTGTAAGCATCTAAAGAACAATGCAGCTCGAAATCGCCGCATTTAGAATAACGGCGATTCCACTGCAAGGACGTGAAATTATCCATAACCCCCAAAAGGTTAAGGTCTGAATTGTAGATATACAAATCCATCATTACACCCCCAGATACTGAGGCATGTAGTAAATGGTTACCTCAAGGTTGTCTAGATTTGTGTCTGAGTTATACCTAAAAAGATTATCCCCTACATCCAACTGTAAAAAGGTACTGCCAACGTCGATGTAGTTAAAAGCGTTCGTTGTGACACCATTCAAATCACTCCTAACCTTTTTGTTGCCAAAGTATGTGGAGACCGTAATTGTTTCGCCAGCAATCATTTCTTTATTAATTTTGATGAATTCCTGAGTGTTCACATTGAGGATAGATGGATTCGTAAGGGTTGCAAGCGCCTTAAACTCTACTCGCATTCCACACTCAACATCGCCGCCATTAAATACATTCACGATCAAAGACGGTTCTCTATGTCCCATCTCAATGCCGTCTTCAGTTAACTCTAGCTCAAAGCTAAAATCACCCACCCAAAGAGCGATCTCTTCCTTTGATTCATCGATATCAGTCCAGAAAGGATTACTGGCAGTCATGGAGATTAAGCAGTCATCGTATGAAGTGTCCGTTATCTTGAAAAATGGCATCTTGTTAATGAGGCATTTTACTTTTCTCTCCTTAACATTATCCTTGTAAATTAGATACCCCTCTCCGTATTTCGGGTTAAATATGGCGTTGATTTCGTCTCTATAGGCCGTCAGTTCGTCCTTAGATTTAGCCAATAACATAACAGTAAGGGTTATGTCCCTCTCGTTTAAGGTATTGCCTAGGTATGTCCTCCCATCCTGGTTAACCCCTTTAGAGTTATAAATGGTTACATTGTTAGTCGTCTCAATTTTCTGCAGCAAAAAAGGAGCAGTATTTGATAGTTCAATACTTACCCCTTTTGCATTGACATAGGTCACCTTCCGCACAATACCCCCCCTAGAATGCTAACGCTAACTCTTGCAGGGCTCTTTTGTTTTGCCTTGCTGTCTCGGCAGGGCTTACAGCTGCAGGGCTGTAGATGTTCACCGTTTGATTGATAGCCTTCGAATTATCGGCATTTCCTGCAGAGGCTGAACTTTTAACGCGACCTTCAATCATTTTTTTACTAAGAACAAATTCACCCCTTTGGGCGATAATCGGAACCTCATCGGGTCGAAGGTCTAGTCCAACCCACCCACCCTCGTGGAACTTCGCATAGTTTTCTTCATACTCTTCTTTTGAACCGTTTCGGTATAAAGTTTGACCAGTTTTATAATTAGTAATCGAATATTGACCCGTCTTTTCATTATACGAACCAGATTTAGTGTTAATGGTTACTTGACCATTCGTTTCAACAACATTACCTACACCTTTGACATTAGTAATACTAGTACCACTTGAGCCTCCACTGCTTCCTCCTCCTGATCCAGAAGAATAAGTTGGTTCTTTGATACTAGATTGCAATGCCTCGGAAAACTGTTGGCCAATGGTTGTTCCGGCAGTAACAAAGGCCGACGCTTTACTTGTGACCGTGCCCACTATGTTATCCATAGCGGCACCCACGGCAGAGGCTTTATTTCCAATGCCCAGAATTAAGCCATCAATGGTGTACTGACCAACTTCTTGAAGTACCGTTGAAGGCGAGTGGATACCCAGTATTTTCTTAATCCAGTTAGGCAGGGATGAAGCCATTTCCTCTACGGTGCCTTTTAGTGATGCAAGTTTATTGCTGATTCCATTAATTAAGCCCCGAATGATGTCTTGACCGATCTGCATTAGGTCAATATCTTGAAGAAATTGTTGCGATTGATTCCATTTTTCAACGATGGTTGTTCTGACAGCTTCCATTTTGTTGTAGATAGCTGTTTTGATCGCTTCCCAGGCATTTGAAATATCTGTCTTTATTTCGAGCACCTTCGCCGAAATGTATGCCTTAATAGCCTCCCAAGTGGTACTGAGCCAAGTCGATATACCCCCGAAGATCTCAATAGTTTTGGTCTTGACCGTTTCCCAATTCGCAATAATCAGCACTGCAAGTGCCATTACTGCTGCCGTGACCCATGCCACTGGCCCCATAGCCATTACCCAAGCCGACGCCATCTTTGCGGCGTGTAATAAACTCTGTACGCCCATCCATGCCCATTTTGCCACCACGATGGCTGACTGCACTACTAATATAGTTACCGCTGCCACTGCTCCCACTCCTGTTGCAGCCCATGATGCTACAACCACTAAAGCGTGCGCAGTACTCTTTAGGCCCATTAAAAGCCAATCTGCAACTACCTTGGCAGATGCTATTCCATTGACAATTGCTGTTTTTGCTGCTTCAATCCCCATGACTATCCAGGCATTAATCACGACCGCAGCGACCGCTCCAACAATAGGTACTATAATAGCCTGGTATTGGACAAACCAATCAATAATCCCACTAATAGTTTTTGCTGCTTCGTCAATGGCTCTCCCTGCCACGGTAAACGCATATTCGATCTCATTTTTGATCAGCGGCATATTGGTAATAATCAAGTTCGTAAATTCATTAACTTTTGGCATTACTTTTTCACCAAGGGGGATGAGGATAGACGTTTCCATGTTTCGTTTTATGCCTTGAATTGCGAGACCAAAGGTATCATACTTGACTTCGTTGATTTTTCCGAGTGCATCCGTTGTCTTACTTATTCCCCCCTGAGTATTCGTTAGGGCCTCCATGCCTTTTGCTCCAATATCTTCCCACATGGTTCCAAAGAGAGCGACCCCTGCTGCTTCCTTTGCAAGTGGATCCTCAAGTGCAAATATTGCCTGAGCCGTCTTGTCAAATGCCTCTTTTGCACTATCTCCACCTTGAGCAAAGGCCAGTGACATTTTGCCAGCATCTAAACCTAACGCTTGAAACGCTTCGGTAGATGCTTTGCTTCCATCCTTGGAACGTATACCAAACTCTTTCATGGCATCGCCTAGTTTGTCGATATCAAAAACACCGGTAGCTGCCCCGTTCGCCATCATGTTGAACATTTCTTCGCTATTAAATCCAAGCTGTTCGAAATGAACACTGTACTCATTAATAGAGTCCAAGAGGTTCCCGTTTTTGTCGAGACCCTGTTGTGCACCTTGGGCTATAAGGTTAAATGCTTCATCGCTAGTAATCCCAAATCGCTTCATCATCATGTCTGCAGTTCTTGTGCTTTCCGCGACCTCAAATTCAAAGGTATCTCGCAGCATTAAAGCATCTTTGGTCATGTCTTCAAGCTCTTCGCCTGTTGCACCAGTTTGCTTTCCGACTTCTGCCATTGCCTTAGCGATGTCCTCAAAGTTCTCGCCAAGATTAGCATTGTAAATTTCAAGCAACGTATCTTTCATGCCGATCATGGCTTCATCGGTTACCCCGGTTTCGGCTTGAATTCCATTAAGTGCCTTTTTTAAATCATCACTAAAGCTAACTGCAAGTCCACCAACCGCCAGAGCCGCCGTACCCATGGCCAGGACTATTCCGGCGCCCACCTTCGCAGCGCTGGACACCATTTCGCCGAATGTTTTTGCTGTGCCCTGAGCGCGTCTGTCGGTGTCGTCTATACGAGCATTCGCGGCATCATTGTCGATTAAGATTGATCCAAACAGTCTAAATATCTCTATTTTTACCACCTCCCATTCAATGGCATAAGAAAAACAACCCTTGTTAAAAGGTTGTTTGTTTTGTGTCATTGCTTTTTGGCTTCATGCGCTACAATAATCGGTAGCAGCTCATCAATAATCTCCTCGGCCGTTATTTCTGTGTGCTTCAGTTGTGGTTTGAATAATTCGTTCTTATAATCCTCAAAGCTTTGAGGGTGGATATACCCCAGTACCATATAAGGATAGAGACTGTTCCACATATCCCAAGCCCATTCCTCTTGCTCTTTGGTAACAGCTTTTGCAAGTAAGCGCACCAGGTGTTTGAGCTGTATTTTGCTGGCTGAATTAACACCATAATGGCTATACAGTAGGTTGATTGTTTTTGGATAACCTACCGTATAGCATCCTTGAAAAAACCAACGGCTTCTTTATCTGAGAAGATTTCTTTGAAAGAATTCATGGTCGTAATAAAGTTCTGTGCCTTAATTTCCTCGACTGCCTTGTCCTCGAAAACAGCGACAATCTCAAAGACTTCGTTTTTAACTTTGCCTGAGTTCTTAAGGACAAACTTAAACAGGTTAATCCCTGCACTCATTTGGTCAAGGCTCTTGCCTTTGTTTTCTTCCGCAACCTTTTTGCGGTATCCGTCGAGGTCTAGTTTATCGTATAGATCCACCACATTGGGGAGCATGTCAAAGGCTTTTTCCGTTGTTAACATATTTAATTCCTCCAAAATTAGGCGGGGGGTCCCCGCCTTTTGTTATCCTGCTACAAAAGGATCTACAATCGCTGCAACATCTTCGATTTTGTACAGGTCTGCGGCATCATCAAACGCATCCCAATGCGCCATGATCTCAAGCCCAATCTCAGCTTCGCCCTTTGGCTTTGCAGCCAACTCGAAGGAGGATTCGCTCATCGCGTTATACAGAGTGATTTTTTTGTACTCGTTATTCATGAGCTTCGCGAACATAGTCACATTGTCCAAGTATGCGGTGTCTTGTATCCCGCCAATATTTGCGCTCTTGGCTGTGATTGTTTTCGCCGTGCCGTCGTAGGTCGCCCAGGGCATTGCGATAGCTAGGGTTTCCATGCTTGTGTCTAGGACCGTAACGCTCAGGCTTGCCGTTACACTCTCTAGGACTTGCATGCCCTTGCTTTTGCCATTGCCTCCGTCATATTCGATGTCCCTGATTGTTGCATCGACCTTAAAGCCCCCGCCCCCTCTAGTGGGTCCTAATCTGCGCTGTGTCGCTAGGCCGTAGTCCGCAAAGACGATTCCGTAGTCGACTTGGACGTTTTCGAGTTGAGTTTGTGTAAGTGCCATATTTATCACCCTTTCCTAAATAGTTTTCCTGAGAAGTTGTACTGGCGACGCTTGATAGTTTTGTCATCATCGATCAGCGGGAGCATATTTTCGAGGTAAAAAATTATTGCCATTTCAGGGTTTGTGACCGTTGTTTTGTCCAGGGTTTTAACGCTGGTCATAAGATTCTCTAGTTCGGTAGTGTCAGGGTTTTTGCTCCATCCATCCACACTTAGAGTACATAACTCGAACCCTTCGCCATCAGGATAGAGCTGGAAGTCGAACACTAGGTAAGGAAAAACCGCTGTCGATGGTGCCTCTTGGAAGTAGGCACGAGGGTGGATTGTTTTGAGGAAAGCCGTTAAGGATTTCCTTAGTGCGATCATGAATCCGCCTCCTCATCCGCTACCTCTGGTAAGCCGTTTTCTCTTAGGCTCTCGATTTGCCTGATAGAGTCAGCTTGCAGTTCGCGAATTTTGGCAAGGTTACTGAGAACAGGAGCACGAAGGTAATCGGTTCCCTTCATCCTTACCGTACCGAATTGCACTAGGTGGGCATGGAAAGCATATTTATAACCCTTTTTCTTAGCTCTCGCCCTGCTGTAGACTCCGATTTGAAGAACGGGGGTTTCATTCGCCCTTCCTTTTACCCATGAGCCAACATTCTTTTTAAGCACACCTTCATGAATAGGAACTGTCCTCTTGATTTCCTTTCTCAAAAACTTTGCGGTTTCCCTAAGTGCTTGTTTTTCCAACTTCGCTATGGCCCCTTTTACGGCTCGGGCATTTGACTCAAACTGCACACCCATTTACACCACCCCATTCACAAGACCCTGACAGGTAAGCTCTGTGTCCTCGCTGTTAGGCTCAAACGTGCGAATAATGTTGTACTCCTTGCCGTCGAATTCGAGCTTTCCTTCTCCTGCATATTCACGAGTCCACACAACAAAGCTTAGTTCTGGTCGAAGGCCGGTTGCTTTCGCCTGGTAAAATTCAGACTGGCGTATTGACTTTTTTTCGGCAAACACTAGGCGCTTTGTTTTGGCTTCGATAAAATCGCCCATATCATTTTCGCTGATAGTAGTACTAATCAGGTAGATTGCTTGATCCGGTCTATTCATGGCATACTCACCGCTTTAAGTTGAGTCATAAGAATATCAAATGCTAAGCTGAATTTTACTTCTCCGCTTTTTAGATACCAAATATCATTTACGCCAACGGTAAGCGTTGCAATCCCTAACTCGTTCTCGACGTTCTCAATCGTTACTCCAGCATTCATCATGTACTGTTTTACTGCGATTGCTTTGATTGAGAGAGTCGAATCTGTATACTCGCCAGTAATCCCTAAACCGGTTTTTACTTTCTCCAGTAATTCTTCGTTCGTCATTTACTCACCCTCTGCGGGATCTAAGGAAAACGGGACTAAGACAATAGTTAGCCCCGTTTTTTCCATCTCATATCGAAGCTTTTGAGATAGTTCCTCATGCTCCCGGACCGTGAGTGGCCTTGTTGCTTTCAAATAAAGAACGCCCTCAGTCTGCTTTACTTCAACAGCTTCAGGCGTCTTGCTTTTAGTTCTAGCCATTTATGCCACCGTCCTTAAACAAATTAGGTTCCGGAGTAGCTGTAATAGGCAAAGGTGTTCTTAGCAAACAATGGTTTACCTCCGGAGTACAGCTTGCCTCGCCACACGGTTTTATCCTCGGAGAACTTCTCAGAAGCATTGGCTTCGATGACAAAAGCCTCTGATTCATTGACAATATAGGTTGAAAGATCACCGTACAGCACAGAGTCCGTATCCGGCATTTGGGAAGTAAACACCACCGGCTGCCCGGCAATTAAGTAATTGGATTGACCAGGACCGCCTTGCACTGGAAGGACGGATACTAAAGGCTTCCCGGCGGCATCGGTGATTGCGAAAAACCGCTTAAAGAAGGTACTGCGCTTCATGACCCAGGTAGCATTATCTCCATAGGGACTCTCCACCTCTGAACAGATCAAAGCAATCTGCTGCCAATCCATCAAGGAATAGGTTTTGGCGGCTGAGGGTGCAACTTTAAGGGCTGCAATAATTCCTTGGAAGGTCGAGGTATCCACCGCGCCGTTTAACACGTAGTTTTCAAGTAAGATCCCAATGTACTTACCAATTTCCATGGCAAGGAACTTTTCAAAGGCCGGAATGCTGTTTCTGAGCAGCAGATTCTTAACAACAATCGTTGCCACAACGGCCTGCTGTGAAATTTTCACTTCGGTAAAGGTGAAGTTGAGGGTTACTGTGCCGTCGGGATTCTCCGTCGGTGCCTCCGTGGTACCAATTGGCAGGGACACGTCCCCTGTAAAGCCAAACTTTGTGATAGCCGTGTACAGTCGACCGTATTGTTTGATGACGGAATAGACATTATCGAGAGTGGTTTGGGGAACCAGGTATTCAGCACCGCTGGCCACACTTTCGCCGTTCATATCCGTTACAGAGCGCTTACCAAAGGCCATAATGTCGGCGTCTGCTTCACTGATTTTCCCATTGAGATAACTTCGATAGAAAGCATCCCTGTACTTTGCGCTTGAGCGATAGTTCTCTTCCGTTAGATCGCTATGGTTTTGCTTACCGAACATAAATCCTCCTCGTTTCTCGGTCTCCGGTGCTTCCTGGAGCCTTTCATTGATCTCGTCCAAGCGTTCAGACATACTTCTAAGGTTGTCGGCGACTTCGTTCATGTCTTCGGTGGACATATCCCGATGATTTTTAACCTTGCTCTTCAGCTCCAACCGCTTTTGTTCCAACTCTGACTTTTCTCTGCGGAGTTCCGCCGCCTCTTTTTGGGTTAGTTTCATGGATTCGTTCCTCCTCTTTCTTCGTTATCTTGTAGGGTTTATAACTGACTGATCAGATTCATTAAGGCCAATTTAAGAGCAGTATCGTCAGCCGGTGCAGGTGTCTCAGGCGTCTGCTCTTCGGTAATAATGACCGTTTCTTCATACGCCGGGAAAACGACGATACTTACCTCATAGACATCATTAATCTTGAGGATGACGTCAATTTTGTTTTCCCAGTCCGTGGCGATCATGGCATTGTTATCGAACCAAAAGGACATACCATCCACAATTTCATTTTGAACTCGGTCAAAGACGTAATCGTCCAACCAGGTATTTCCTAAGGTTACCTCAATGAACAGGCCGACTTCGTCTACAACCGTCCTCATATTCTTCCCTGCTCTACCGAGCACCCAGGACGTGGCATGATCCCACAATAAAACAAGCTTTGAAAGATCAACCCCTTCCAAAGCTTTCTTATCAACCTTCTCGATCCACTTACTCCCGCGATAGGGGCGTCCCGGTGTGTCGAAGAGAATTGGGTACCCCCGCAATCTCCTGACGTTTTGGCCATCTACCTCTTCGCTGATCGCTCGAAATTTTGACCGATCATCATCAAAGAGCATGCGCTTTTTAGACTGCTGACTCAGGGGTGACTTTTTCTCCGCTTCCTTGCTCATCGCTCTCTCCTCCTTTCTGCTCTACCACATAGCTCCCGGGACTTAGGACTTGAAAGTTTTTGTTTTCCAAGAACTTGTCTAATTCCGGCGGCCCTTTGGTGATGCCGAGCCGTTTTCTGATCTCATTGCGGTTCATGATGGTTCCATAGACCATTTCTTTGTAAAAGGCGGTCTTAGCCGCCAGGGTACTGATTTCCAAGTCCACCAATTCTGCCTGAACGCAATTTCCGTGAAAGATTTCTGTTTCACTGAATAAGGCATAGGTGGAGGTTTCTTCGATTTGCCACACCCAGGGTTTGATGGTGTTGTCCACAAACTGTTCAAACTGAAGTTCTGAGGCGGTTCCGTTAATGATTTCGTAACTGACTCCAAAGTAGTTATAGAGTTTTCGGGTGATGTCATCCAGCAGCTTGGTATCCAAAGGGTTGAGCTTCATGTCAAGATTGTGGACTTCATACTCAGCGCCGATCATTCCGAAACCGGTTGTGTTTTCAGCCGTGAGAAACAGCTCTTTAAACTCATCCAGCTTTTTCTTCATGTCTGAGCTCTTCAGTTGAGATTTAACTTGCAGCAGAGCAGCAATTCTCTGGCTGTTTTCGCTGTCCTTGACTGCTTGATTTTGCATGGTGTTGACAATTTGAACATAGTTTCCGGAGGCCTGTTTACTAGATCCTTGTTTACCGTCCGGGAAGCGCTGCAGGTGAATTAAGTCGTCATAATAAAAGGGATAGCTTCCGCCTAACGTGACGATAATTCTCCCCTGGGCATCTTGGTTGAACTCACCAAGCGTAAAGGGTAGTGGCCAAAGCCAGCGCAATTTGCCGCTATGTTCATCCCATTCAGGCATAATAAAACAGTTATTAGTCAACAGCACTTTCGTCATGCAATGAGTCCAGAAAACCTGGGGACACTGATAAGGATTGGTTCTTACCTTCAGGACAAACCCCAGGCGGTCATTGACTTGATTCATGTTACCTTCCGTGTCTGCCCGGATATGGTAGAAGGGAATGCTGGCCACTTTTTCGGCGATAAAGTTAATGGCTGTCCGGATTTCCGGGATGTTGTAAATATTCCCCCCGAAGAGCTGCGTCAGAGAATATCCCCGGTTCAGCAAATCAATGACCTTGGCAGCGGTTACTTTTTCTTTCTGAAAGTAACCGGCCACATATCTTAAAAAACCCAAATGATCACCTCTTTTCTACGGCTGAACTCTAACTTATCCCTTGCTAATCGTTGGCCAACCATGAGCCGTTATGCATAGGCGCTCTATGGTGTTTGCGACAGAGCAGGCTGCTTCTGCATTCAGGGGTTACTTTGCTTTCAAGATACTATCTTGTACTTTCTCCAAGGCTTCAATCTGCTTTTCGATGATGGCTTTATATTCCATAAACCTTCCTCTCTTTCTACGACTGATATTCTTCGAATAAATCCTGTACTTTTTTATAAGCAATATAGGCCATTAAATAGCTCATATACCCGTCAATTCTCGCCTTACTCTTTGCCTTATCCGGCTGAATGTTTGCGTTGGTGTCGATCTTAGCTGCCGTATTCGTGGTACACCACCGGAAAAGGCCATTGTGTCTGCTGAACTGTACCACTTTGTCCTCAAAGAGCGATCTCGTTTCCTTCATGGGTTGGGAAAGACTTTTTGCTCCCATGGCCACGGAAAAAACCACACCGCGACCTTCCTTGTTCTCTCGCGGAAAGCCTGCTATCTCCATGTCGCTGGCGAAGTCCTCATAGTGCCAGCGGTCTGCACCGATCTTCCAGAAGGTTACCCCATAGGTTTCGGCCAGATCAACGTACCATTGGACAACATCCTTCCTGCTTACCATGCTTCCCTCGCAGATATGCAAGAGCTCATGGTTAAGTCCATCGCTTGCCCCAGTGCTGGTAAAGCTTTCGTAGGCCATTTTATCGGCCTTGCTGTTTTGCTCAATCCTTGACCGGGCAATGAAATATTTTTGAAAGAGATACAGCTTACCTTGGATCGGTACCAGGGCCGAGGATGCACAAAGGTCTGTGGTCTCGGAAATATCGCTGGCACCAACAGCATAGCGATCCTGTATCATATCCTCGATCATATCGATGGCGCATTGATCAACAATGGGGAGATCAAAATAGATCATGCTTAAGGAGCTGGCCCGGTTAAGATGCTTAGCCAAGAACGATGGCATTTGCGCTGGATCTTCCAGGGCTTTTAGATATTCCCCTTCGAGGTAGCTCATAGTGGGTCTGGCTTCCCCTAATCCTGGGTTAGCCTTGATCCAGCACTTACGATCCTCCGGCTTGTCGTCATCGTCGATCCGGAAGATCATCGGGAAGACACGTTCTTTACTTTTTCCGTTTAAGACCTTTTTGCAGCGCTCGAAGATGCTGTCAAAGATTCCTTCGCGGACAAAGCCAAAGGTTGAGATGATAACATTTAGTGGTTGAGCTCGAGCTCCTTGGGCCGATGAGAAGACATCGTAAGTGTTACGGTTTTTGATGGCATGAAGCTCATCGATGACAACTCCATGAGGATTTAAACCGTCCTGTCCTTCGCTATTTTTACTGCCGGCTTTCATGTATGAGTTGGTGGCAGGAAACAGGATCATCTCAGTGTTGTCTTTATCCCTCTTAGTCCGCCAATGTTTTTTGGGATTATCCTTGGGGGTCAGAACATCGCTAGTCTGCAAAAACGATTTCGCCGCTTCATAGACGATGGCTGCTTGAGTCTTCATGGTGGCCAGACACCAGACCTGAGCAGCCGGTTCTCCATCGGCCATTAAGAGAAAGTCTGCAATGGCTGAAATGAAGGTGGACTTGCCCCATTTTCTGGCCACGAATAGGATCATTTCCTTGAAGTATCGAACCGTCATCTGCAGTTCGGTGTCGTAGATCTTAAAACCAAAGATGCAGGCGGAGATATACTTTTGCTCAATGGACAATTCAAAGGGCTGCCCGGCCCACCGGCCTTCCTTGTGCTTAACCAGCTTGCAGAAATCAATAAAGGCCTCTACGTCGGTATCGTCGTAGAAGACCTTTGGGTTTTTAAGTAAGGATTCAATGAGTTTCTTTAACTTTTTGATGTCTTTACAATGCTTTTTGGGCTCTCGATCAACATAATCATGCCAGCTTTTTATATATTCCGGAGCAATAACCTTAGGCTTAGCCACCTTTCCCCCGCCTTAGGATAATCTTTTCGAAGGCATCCGGCTCCGAGGCTTTGGGTGGAGGACCCTGCGGCGTTAAGTCTGTCAGCTGCTTGATTATGCTCATGTGGTTCTTCACCATCGTGTTGTAGATCTCAACCTCAGGCGATTTCTTTGTTCCGTGTTGGTTTTCTCCGTTCTGATATTCAGAGACTGTGCCTTCTCGGTTGATGGTTTCCTGCAGATCCTCAAGGGTTATCGTCATGAAGGCGGCGTTGGTGATCAGCGATAAAACTCGGTTCATGGTATCTTTGGGCATATTCTTGAAAAGACGCTTAAGTCTTTGGATCTCTTTCTTAATTCGCTCTTCTTTCGATAAGTCTTGAAGTTCCTTTTTCATGGTTTTATCACCTCCCCACCACACCCCCCTATACAGATCTGACTCGCGTAATAAATAACCTTCCCTCCCCGGTCCCTGGAATTTATTATTTGTTTTCAGAACCCGGGGGGGATGATTTCTTAGGCAACATACTTAAAGGAACTACTGTTCCCGAACATTTATTACATCTTAATCCATCTATTATCCATGGCTTATTATGGCTGATTGTATATCCGCAATCAATGCATTTATGCGTGGGCTTTAGCTTCTTGACCTTGATTGGATATCCTTCTGGATAGTCCCTTTGTAATACACGCATACCTAGTATCTGTTGGCATTGATGTATCCCATTTGTAAAATCAGTCATATCTGAAGTGTGAGTTATCTCTAGTTTTGCAAACTCATTCCATGCTGCTTGAAGCGCATCCATAACTCTGCCCTCATGCTCCGTTAATCCGTCTTTTCTCATTAATATATCAACTCCCTTCTTGGCTAATTGGCGGTATTAAAAAGTCTTGCAATCCTGTACTTCTTCCGCTTTTATGGTTATGACAATCAGTGCAAAGGTATTGCAAGTTTTCCGGATTATATGCTATGTTCCAGTCATGCTTGTTTGCATCGGTTAACTCAATAATGTGATCTACTTCCTTGCCTGGCTTAATGATGCCTTTGGCATGGCATTCTTCGCAAAGACCGTTAGCTCGGATTATGACAAACTGCCTCGCTGGTTCCCATTGTTTATTCTTGTAGACTTCTGGATGCCTTGCCATTTACATTGGCCCAGATATACCTTTGTTCGACCTCATCAACCGATCAAGCGCTTTAAATCCCTTTGTATCCTCGAACTTAATCTTTGGATGAGGTTTAATTGGCTTTTTCTTTAGAGCCTCATTAGCCATGTTGCCCTCCTTTTAGGCATAAGAAAAAAAAGAGCCTCTCGGCTCTTGATCCCTTTGGTATTAGTGAACACATCAAAGACATATTTCAAAAATCTTCACAGCTATACATTAACATATAATCGAGGTCTTTTAGTGCCATGGCACTGCCACCTTTATGCCATCTTACTGCCAATCGATGAACAATTAAAATTTAGCTAAAAGTATTGTCATTTATCAAAGGAATTGGAAAGTTATTGTAGAAAATATTTTAGATGGTTATCTAGAAAAACTGAACTATTATGCTATTGGTATCTACTATTTCATGTGCTGATAATGGGAGCATCCCGACACATGTCTTGTATTCATAGAGTGATCTTCCGACACCTGTGAGAGAAAAGCAGTTAACAAATTTTCGATATTCAATTCAGAGGAAGATGAGGATTTTCATGAGTATTAACAAATAACTATTTTTGTCAGTTCGTGGGACAGGGAACTTCACATAAACAGTGAATTTGCAAAACTTGAGAGGATATGAATGTAATAGCCAAACTTCGCAAATTCACAGAACGTCAGGCACCATTAATAAAACCTACTATAAGAAAGGAGACTTTATTTGTTTGGGACAATAATTCTAGATGCGTTTACTAAATCTGAAACTATGGAAATTATCGAGGCTTTGGATGAATTGGTCAATCCATTAGATAACTATGGTTGGGCTTCAGCAGGTATATATAGTTTTTGGAACTATTACACCAAAGAATTGCTTTACATTGGATTAGCTGTAGACCTAACGGAAAGATTTAAGCAGCATAATGGTATAATCCCTATGGATCCAAACGGATGCAAAAAGGATAAGATAGAGGAATATTTTGGGTCATGCGATAAACTTGGCTATACAATATTTGTACAATCCTCAATGTCTCAACCTGCTACTCATAGAAATAAACAACTATGGAATGGACTTGATATTAAGATGTTTGATGTTCAAGATTACCGTGATGACCTGGTTAGGGATGACATTCGAAGAGTTGAAGGTATACTTATTGAATCATACCGAATAAAACATGGGGATTTGCCACCATGGAATAGAGTTGGGGGATCAATACTCGGTCAGCAATCTGTTAATCCAGGGAACTATAATGAAATTGTTGCAAGTTTTAGTTCTATGGATCCTAATTTATTAACGGCTAGGTATTCTCTAAGGGAAATATCTAATAACCCAACATTTGAGAGATACGAGAACACTATGCATGCAATTAGAATGCATATGTTATTATGGGGGATGTCTTTTGGTGAGGCACGAAACCTTATTAAGAGATCTGATAGTACTGGTTTTTTCGAAAAAACAATACAGGAAATGAACCGTGCAGGATATTTTAAGCGACTTCTAGCGATATAAGAGATTTATCTGAGCTCACATTAAATTATAGACAAATATTTTAGTAGGGACTATATAAACGAAATAATCTATTACAAAGTTAAATGATGGAGACTAACACGGGATTCCCGACACTTAGAGGAAGATACATCCCGGTTGGGATGCGTTGGGAATCCTTGGACATTGCGCGTTAATGCTTTAGGGTTTTAGTTTAAATTGAAGGAGAACGATTATGGATTTTTTGGGAACATGGGAATCTGTGTTAAGCATTGGAGGAATTATTCTAGCTATATTTGGTATATTAGCAACTAAGTATTATTATGATAAAAGTGAAAAAAAGTTCATTAAAGCATTAGAAACTGAAAGAGCTCGGATAAAAGAAGAGTACAGTAATTTTCTTGCGAAGAACTTAGTAAAAATGAAACTTGAAGAAGAAGAAATCATTCTATCAAGAGAAACAGTAAAATTAAGTATTCTGGGTAAGTTTAATAGAACAAATATACTATCAGAACCAAACGATAAAGAAATTGATGAAATAATTACAAGAACTTATTCCATCATAGAAGAACAGGAATTTGTTAGTACCTCGGTTAAAAGATATATTCTAGAATCTCTTTCAAAGACTATACAACAACAACATACTTTAAAATCTGAAACTATCGAAAATAGGTCAGAAATAAGTAATTATCAACATCTAATAGATATTTCAAGCACGCAATTGTTATATATATTATCTGGTTTCAGTTGTCTCTTACTAATAATATATTATGGGATAAGTCATTATGGTATTAAATCCGAGTTTTTGATGAGTGTTTTAATAATGGTTTTTATCGCTATCCCTTTTATGTTTATGGCTAATATGCCTTTTAATTTTTTTAATCCGAGTTTATCGTTTTACTTCAAGTTACATTCATATTTTAATATTGGTTTAGTTACAGTTCTTATGTTAATAGGGAAAACATTAAATAAAAATGATCCTTTATACAATGTATTCAGTAATATTATAATGTGGAGTTTGGCTACTCTGCCAATAAGCTATTTCTTGTTTATTACCATTAAGAAATTTAAGAAAAAAGATTAGTTGTCTTGTAACATGACAAACATTACCCCGTATAGTTGTTTTACTACATCCGAATTACATTTAGGGTAGTAAAATTATAATAGCTGTTTTAACCAAATTTTTTACCATCTCTCATATCCAACAATATTAGGGCTAGTAATTTTCCAGCCAACTTATAATTATTCAAATTTAGATGAAGAAAATTTCTTTAACTTAAGTGAATGCAATTTAAAGACTCGCACAAACAGGCGGAAAGGCGTCTATGAAAGAGTAAATTCATTCCATCCCCACTCTTCGAAACTAATCTGCTCCCTACTAACATATCCAAACATCTGAGCAGCCATCACTATCAACTCCTCTTTCATCCTGTAATACGACCTTACAGCCATCCCAATTTCCCCGGCTATCCAGAAATCCTTATTAAACCGCTGCATATACTTAAGCTCTATCAGCTTTCTCTCCGTTTTCCCCAAGGAGCCAAGAATTATATCAACCTCATGGATCTTGTGCCTCAGCTCCCTAATCTCGGTTTCAAGCTCCACTCTCCTATCTACATAGCTGCCCGTCTGATCGCCTGTCTTTCCAACGGAACGTCCAGGGCTTAGGCTAATCTGAGCCGTATTACTAGGAAATTCGTTCTCAAGTTGTGCATTAAGTATCTGTAGACGAAGTTTGTCCTGCGTGTAGGTCGTAAACCGACGGATTGTTTGTCGGTACCACAACGGCTTTACACGCTTTTTCTTTTCCTCAGTTGCGGCTTCAGTTGTCTCCAAGCCCCTTACCTCCTTATTCTCATTTAACTAACATCCTGTCCTTAGAGTTATTCACTTGACCCACAAGCAAAGCAATGCATACTAGCGCCAACCTTGACAGTCTTACCCCCACACTCTTTGCAGCCAGCACCTTCCCTGTGGTAATAACAATTTTTCATCTTCGGATTCTTAGCAAGGCTTTTTGCCCTGCACTCCTGGACATCATTTTCAGTCTTCCTATCCGGATTGCAGCAGAATTTATGTCCACACTTAAGCACCTTTCTTGCCTCCGATCCGCACCCACCGGCAATCGTCCGTATACACATATTTGCATTTATCCTTTTCCACACAATCTTTGCACTGACAAGCGCCAGCTTTACATTTGCGGCATTGACACATTCTTTTCCCTCCTTGCCAAATCCTGACCAGCTTCCCACTCTCGATAAATCGCGAACCAATCCTCAGCATCCATGCAGACTTTCCAACGTTCCCGGTCTCGTCTAAATGCCACAATGGGCATTTCACCCTCTTTGGCATCCCTTCGACTTTGAATCATGGCTTTTTCGATATTGAGGGCTTCGACTCTTTTACATTCGATGTGGATCCCCGGGAGGCCAACGACATCGTCTCCTTCGAGCCCACTAAATTGCTGGCCACGTCTGCAATCATATCCTTGATCCCTACAGAGCCGAGCAAACTCGCGCTCACCGGCTGCACCCTTTTCTCGACTGTTTGTCATTGCGCTCTTTTCAACTCCTGTTCGTGCTCAGCATCGTAGATCGTCATTTGATACTCGGCTTCTCTAACGGCCTCAGCAAACTTCTCAATCCCGTGTTCCCAAAGCCCGTGCCGGTGGATGACGTCGGAAAACTCTTCTACGTCATGTTCGCGAAGATACCAATTGTCCGGATCATCTTTCTTGGCCCATTCTTTTCTGATGATCTTACCGGTTGAAGGATTGATGACTTCCATGCCTGTTTTTCTTTGAATATGGCAGAGCTCATGGTCGAGCAGGGCTTTAAGCTTTTCTATTTGCCACGCCTCAAATGCTAGCTCAATAATAAAAATGTGGAACATCTTGCCTGTTAGGAATCGCTCAAAGCTTGTACACTTCTTGCATTTGCCTGTCCAGTCAACACCGCTGTCATCCCGAACGTAATACTCTATAAGTTCCTTGGCATCCTTGAGATGTGGGTGATGATCATCAATTAATGCCTCAGCTATTTCTCGAACTCGAGGTGATTTTTCGTAACCCATCTCTTTCCCTCCAATTCTTATTTTTACAGGTAAAATGCATCGTATTTCCCCGGCTTTGGCGGCTCAGGAGTCTTGTCCCCTGGGTCTCTATTGCGTTTGTAGTCTTTTTGGCGATTACGCTCAGCCTCTCGAGCATGAACCTGATCAACGGTCAAGATTCCAGATTCACGCCAGTCTTTGAGTACGCCCCTCAGATAGTGCATATTTCGTGCATTAGCATCAAGGCAACACTTAAGGGCTTCGATTACAACCGCGTCCGGATCCGGACTTCCCCGAGTGAAAAACTCATCACAATAGGCCATAATCATGTCAGTCTCACCTTTGGGGATTAAACGCCCCCAGTTCTTTTCTGCCCAATTGACTGCCCGGGTACCAATGGCCAAGGATACGATTTCGCTCAAATTGTTCACGTTTTTAGGGGTTTCAGACACAGTTTCCTCGGGTTCGTTCACGCTCTGCCTAATTTCCTTACTTCCGTTGTTGTCGTCATTCTCGGCTTCGTTATGAGGGAAACAACAATCAACATTCAATATAGGGGATTCAACATTCAATAAGAGGGATTCCGCCGGGCTCGTCATAACTTTTTCACGGCTAGTAAATACCTTTAAATTTTTAGGTTCGTCCTTGCCGTTTATTTTCACGGCTCGTTCATACCTATTTACGGCTTGGCCATTTTCGGGCATATTTGGCAAATCAGACTCACCCTCTTTAGGGTGTGGTTTCTGATGTTTCGAAAAATTAACAATCTGAATGCATGAAATCCCATCAACTGTATAGCGAACTATAAACTCCGGATCTAATAGGTTAAGGAGTTCATCAACGTTGCAATCGTCATAGGGCAAAACTTCAGCTTTAATCCGCTTAGGCCGATCTTCGAGCTTACCCTTACGGTCAGCTAGTCCCCATAGTCCGATAAATAGGAGGCGGGCCAGAGGCGGCAGCTCCCCTAATTGGTCGTTTGCAAAAAAGCTTGGTTTAATGTTTCGTGCCCTGGCCACTCTTAATCTCCTCCTTAAACCTCAACCAAAAGCATGCTCCCGCAATCCGGGCAATGCTCTTCTTTCCAGCAATCAGCAAGGCCAATTCTTAAATGAATTTTCACCGGCCTGTAGGTCGTGTGGCGACAGTCCATGCAGATCTTGCGCTTACGGGCAAATAGGCCCCAAAGTAGATGTCTCATCAGTTTCATAAGCCTCCTCTAAAACGGACACATTTCCAACTCAATAACCTTCCCTGGCTCCGCGACCTCAACGTCCTTGCCCGTTAATTCCCGAATCCCTCGAACCATCCTAAATGCATCTGAATTGCCATCAGAAAGGTGAATCAAAACGATTTTCCGAACCTTTGTTAGGTCATTTGCTTGCAAGAAATCCTTTACATTGTCTAGGCTAAAGTGGCTCTCGATCAGCCGGTTCTTTAATGATTCCGGGATCCGCCCGGCCTCAATATTTTCCTCAAGGATATCTCGGCAATAGTTGCACTCAACAAGAATGTAATTTAGGTCCCTGAATCTGTTCCGGATGTAATAGGTGTCTGTGGCAAAAAGCAGCTTTTCACCGGTCGGCCAATATTGTATGAGATATCCTAACGGTTCAGCACAATCATGTTCAGTTCGGAATGGCAGGACTGTAAAGTCCCTTGTTATAGGGAATTGCTCCCCTGCCCTTACTACTCCAAGACGATGACTTTCAATTCCCAACTTATCGGCTGTCCCCTTACTTAAAAAGGTGTTTACTCCGAACTTAGTAAGCTCCTTGACTGACTTTGCGTGATCCATATGTTCATGAGTAATTAAAGCTCCGCGCACATTGAACAGATTAAAATTAAGTCCCTTTTGTATCTCTTTGAAGGGGACGCCTGCATCCAAGAGCAGGCTCCCCGTTGGTGTTTCTAAAATGTAACAGTTCCCTTTGCTTGATGAGCCGATTATTTTAAGTTTCATATTAGAAGTCCGGCCCTGTAGATTGGTGCTCTACCTTGTCATTTTGAGACTCTGGAGCGGGAGGAACCTCAGGCCCCGCTGCTGGTTCGGCATCAATATCAACAACCTCTTGATTCGCCTCTTGGGCTATTTCGTTAGCAGCACGACTTTCTGCATCCTCATCTTTGTCAGAGGTCAAAGCTGTAGCCATTTCAGTGGACAAAAATCCATAGTGGGACAAGAGCTTTCGCATAGCTGTCTTGATGGCCATCTCATCAAAATTCGATTTCCAGGCCGATGAATCATAGCTGAAGCTTTTGCTGTAGCGTTTCGCATGCGCAAGTACTTCATCTGCTGTCATGTACACTGTTTTGGTAAAGCCATTAGTGAGCTGCATATAGGCAAAGTATCCCTGGGCCTTTGTGCTGGTCGGCTCACCAGTAAATTCAACTTCTCCCGTGAGAATGTTCTGCTTAATTTTTACGCCTTCTAATAAAACACCAGCATTCAAGAACTTATATTGGCCAGTCCTCATGGCGAGCTGGATGTATCCTTTGTATCCAAGTTGGAACTGAGGGATGTAAACACCCTTTGATTTATAGGGAACAACATAAGCAAAGCCAAGCTGTTTGTTGATAGGAAGCTTAAGTGTTGCTGCCTTTAGGCACTCCATAATAACGGTCTGAGGATCGCATTTTTGCAAGTAGGTATCACTACCATATAGATCAATGATTGAGGCCAGGAAAGCCCCGGAATTCTCATTGAGTGCGTTTTTAAACTGTTCCTTGACGCTATCGACGTTTAAGACAGCCTTAAGTTTGTCCATTGGTTTAACTGTAATGTTGGCCATGTTTATTTAACCTCCTTATTGCTTTTCAGATTTGCAATTTGTTCTGTTATTTGTGCCTTGACAAGGTCCCATGCCTCCTTGTAGGCATCTTCTACAGAATTACCAAGGCACAATTTCAGCGGTGACTCCCGCCTCGGCAGTAAACGATTGATGGTTTCCTAGGTTTTTAACATACTTTGAAGAAACGCGAATCTCTTTACCGTTCATTCAGCAACCTCCACTCTAAGAACCTTATCCAGTTCACTCTTGAAGAGGTTGATAACTTGGCTCTCGGTTTCAATAATTCGGGACACCGACTCGCGGAAGTCGATAAAAATTGGGGCTGTAGAACCGTATTGGGATGCGAGTACGTTGATACAATCCAGACCGGCATTAACCTTCCCTGCGTGGTTCACATCTGACCACGTTACCCCATCCACCATAGCCTCGCACATTTCCTTTACGCCGCCATTAATTTGGTCATCAAAGAGCTTCCACTTGACCATCTTGAACCGACTATTGAGGTTGCCTTCCAGTAAATTAACTTTGGCCTTGATAAATCGCTCGAATAAGAATTTCTGCCTCTCAAGCTCACTCAGATGGGCTGCAAGGGTTCGCTCTTCGTCCTTGAGCTCTTCGATCCGTTCTTGAGTCTTAATCTGTACATCTCGGTTATTCAGAATCTTATTGAGCGAATTAATCTGTTCTGCGACCTCATTCTTTTGCTTGAGGAGTTCGGCGGTCGTGTCTTCGACCGGCTTGTCCAGCTCGTCTTTAATTACTTGCTGCCGAGACAAAAGACTTGTATATTCGGTATCGGCATGATAATTAACTGTGCCAGTAAGGCCCTCCATGTCTTTGAGTTCTTTATCAATCTCGGCCAAGCGTTCAGCTATTTCCTGAAGCTTTGCTTCTTTTTGCAAAAGCTCTTCGCCGAACTTCGCAGTATCTGCCTCAAGCTTTTCTTTTCGGGCCTTAAGGGTCTTCCCTTCTGTATTAATCTTAGTAAATTCATTTTGCTTAGTAGTATTAAAGGCCTCGCGCATCTCATAGATCTGTTGCCCAATGTCATCCTCTGGCAGCTCCCTCCTGCATGTAGGACAAATAAAGTTGCTGGGGTCAGGCTCTTCAAAGCCTTTCGAGCTTACCTCATTCCATTTCGTCCGGAGGTCAGCCATATTTTTAGATACCCTTTCTATTTCACTTGAAGAACTTTCGATCAATTCCTTAAGGGAATAACTTGTGGTCTCAAGCCGGTACTTTTCATTCTCAAGCTGCATCTTCTCGTCAGTGAGCCGTTTAGATCCGGCCAAGGCTTCTGTGTCTAATTCTTTTTTTCTTGCCCAAATGGCCGTATCAAGCTTGAATAATTCCTGCTGCTTCTGGCGGTATTCATCCGCTGCCTGACTGGCATCTAACATGCTTTTCTCGATCTTCCTGAGGACTGCTTTATGTTCGAGCAACCTTTCTTCGACTGCTAAATAATTAACATCTTCACTTAGCAGCGTCCGTGAAAGTTCGTTTATCTTAATTGGTATTGACTCAATATCTTTGTTAAGCTTCTTAACACCTTCGGCAATAATCTTCTTTTGAGAATCTATCGATTTTCCGTCTAAGATGTCCTGCAATGGTGCTAGGTCATCACTTGAGTCAATTACATCCTGATCCGTGACGTTCCCGCAGATCTCCATAAGTGTTTTACGCCGATCCTCCCACTTGAGCTGGGTGCAAAAGTAAAACGGATTCGTCAGGAGCTTGAAGACATTTTCGTCGATGATAGCGTTGATTTGATCGGTATACTCCTTCTTTTTAACAGGTACAGTGTCAATCCAATAAGAGGTTTGATGCCCTGTAAATTCCTTCGTGGATTCACCGCGTTTTTTTGTCCAAACCTCTTCGAGCATCTTCCTGAGAATTTTAGGCTTGCCGTTAATGAATAGATGCAGCACAACTTCTGTCTCAAGATAATTAATATCGTTACCGTTCTTATCTTGGGGCTTTACTGAGAAGTCAGCACGGTTAGCAGAATCCTTATTAAATAGCGCCCACAAAAAGGCATCATACAAAGTCGTCTTTCCTGCCCCGTTCTCACCAAAAACAGTGGCATTTTGCCCGTTTATATCGAGGGTAAACTCTTTTATACCCTTGAAGTTCCGGAGCTCCATCTTAGAGAGCGTTATCTTGTTCATTTCATTCCACTTCCCAACGATTCAAATTCTTGAAGTTCTGTGCTACAATCAAAGTGGTTAACTTCTTTTTGAGCTTCCGCGCCAACGGGAGCTTTTTTCATGCAAAGATTTATGAGTGTTTCACCGTTATAGTCAATAAAATGGAATTCACTCGGTTCTCCACCAACAATCTCAACGCCGACATTGCCTCGGTATTCCATGCCTGGGAACATATCCTCTAGGACTCCATTAAGATCCTCCTGGTCGGCATCTAACGTTGAGATGATCGTAACTCGCATAAGTCCATTCCCGTGGAAATCTATACTTGCCTGGGACACTAAATGGTTATGGTTTTTGGCCAGGCCCTGAATATCTAAAAGTTGACCTGCTGTGAGTTGTTTCATTTCATCCCTCCACCTTTAATTTTCAATCCAAACTTCCAATTCCCATATTCCGAACTCTATAGCATCACTCCGTTTCTCCATGTAAAGGTCTAGCCTATTCCCTCGTATTGCGCCGCCCCGATCCGTGACCGTGTAGGTATGTTCAAGCTTTGGGATATAGATCTTGGTTCCGAAGGGTAAGCTCGGATCGGCAGCTATCGTCCAACCCTCTTTGACCGGTTCACCGCTGGCTGTGATTCCTTTGCCGTCCCTTCCTCTGTCATTGGCCGTGTAGGCCGTGACGATCATAATTCGTCGTTCATGTTTTGTAGTTGTTCCTCGGCTAATTGGCTTTACGGAGACCAATACCGGCGGAGACTGTTTGATTGATTGCGGCAGCTCTGGACAAATAGCGTTCGATGGTGTTAAACATAAGATCGCTGCCATTAATGCGATAACAAAAATCCTTCGAACTTTTGATCACTCCTTTTCTAAAGAGTTTTTCGACGTAGGCGCATACTATTGCAAATTGGCATTTTGTCTTATCACGCTGCCCTGTGCATCCCCCGCATGTTTCTAGATGTTTGAAAAAGCGTTCACAGGTCATTATTGAGCCTTCTTCCCTTTGTATTGTCCCTCCATCGCATATACTTTTGATAGTGATTTAACTTTCGCTTGGGCTGCTCAGTGATAATTGGGGTAAATGTAATTGTGAATAGTCCTGTTGCCCAGTATCCTTCTGGCCCACGCTCCCACCTCATCCCACATCCATCAATTGGACACCTAGCTCCTGTTTTACCTACCGGAAACATCATGGCTTGTCCACACTTACAGAGTGGAGTTAACCCAATTGCTTCACTCAAAGTACCTCCCTCCTTTATGCAACATCGACTTCTTCCTTCGCCTCTTCCTCGGAATCAAAACTTCCAGCAAACTTTCCGTCTATCCAGAGCTCTACATATCCCCGCTTCTGGATGATCGTATACGACATGGCATCACCTCCTTAATAAATTGTTTTCCCTACTTTCCCCGGATGACCTATTCAAATAGATGGCATTATGAATTAATCACATATTGCCCTTATTTTCCCCTCTCTCGGCATCCTCTTTAAGCAGTTGTTTAAGAACCAATCCGGCTAACAAATTGATTCCTCTTTCTGGGTTAGGGTGTGGGATATAACTGACCGTAAGATTAACTGTGATTACCTGGGGCTTACGTGGCATTCTCCCTTCCTCCTCTCGTGGAATTCATTTTCGTCGGATTCGTAACGCTTCGCTTTGTTGCTATTTTCCTCAAAAAAAAGAGTCCATTTAAAGTTCAACACTTCTCCAATTCTTTGAGCAACTTTTACGCTAGGCGTTCTTTCACCGTTCTCAATCATGCTATAATATTGCCTTTTTACTCCAACCATTTTTGCGACCTCTTCATGCGTCATATCAGCATTTATGCGTATGTTCGCTAGCCAGAATCGAGTCATCATCACCACATCCGTCTGTAAATTCCTAGCAACACTAAGTTGCTGTGCCTTCATTATATAGCAACATAACGTTGCTGTAAATATTTATGGCAACAATTTGTTGCTAAGTCTTTACGCAACATAAAGTTGCCATTATAATGAATTAAAAGCAATAATATTACAGGAGGCCTAGAAGATGTTTCCTGACAGACTTTGTACGCTAAGAACTTCAAAGGGTTTAACACATCAAGATATGGCTGATATGTTAGGAATTACGCGGCAAGCGTATAGTAACTACGAGGCAGGGAAAAGAGAACCAGATCACAGCACTTTAAGAAAACTGGCTGAGTTTTTCATAGTCTCAACGGATTATTTACTTGGGCAAGACAATGGTAAGATCGTTCCCTCATGGGCAACAGCTAAAGATAAACGAGATTTTAAGAAAATGCTCGAAGATGATGATGATTTAATGTTTGATGGAGTTCCTATTGAGGGTGAGGATCGACAACGGATTAAAGATGTTCTTACCGGCCTTTTCTGGGAAGCTAAACAAATGAACAAACGAAAAAAGAAATCTGACAGCACGAACGACACCAAGAAATAATTCCAGGTGCCGTTTTTCATAAAGGGGTGCTTATTAAAATATGGACAAGCTTATACATACTTTAACCCGTAAGTATAAAACCAATTGTCCTTTCACAATCGCTGAACATCTTGGTATTCATATCCGGTATGCCGATCTTGGTGAACATACACGTGGCATTTATTACAGTAAACTCAGGCGCAGATTTATCGTTATTAACTCAAGGCTAAATTCTCATTGGCAGCGTTTTATCTGCGCTCATGAACTAGCACATGATAGACTCCACAGAGGTTTAAATCGCTTTTTCCTAGATGAGTATTCTCTCTCCAATGCCAATAAATATGAACGGCAGGCTAATGAGTTTGCAGTTCAACTGCTCTTAAAATCTACAGTTATTCGCCCTGGCGAGACTCTTGAACAATTTTTTCGTAAAAATTATGTTCCAGTTGAGATGCTGAAATATTATCGCTAAATCCTTTGTTTTTTTGCAGAATCTTTTTGCATATATATTTTTTTACCATTTTAACGGAACATATGTTCTATTTACTAAGAAAGGAGAATTACAGTGACCAGAATTATCCGCGCAGCATCCTACGCTAGATACAGCAGTGATAATCAACGCGAGGAATCAATCGCAGCTCAAGATAGGGCCATTGAAGAATATTGTAAGAGGAAAGGCTATGTATTAGTTAAACGATATGCCGATGAGGCTAAAAGTGCTACAACGGATAATCGGTCTGACTTCCAGCGCATATTCGAGGAAAGTATGTTAGGGGCTTTCGAGGTGTTGGTTGTCCATAAACTTGATCGTTTTGCACGAAACCGATATGACTCGGCTCATTACAAACGAAAGCTAAAACTTAATGGAATCAGGTTAGAAAGCGTTTTAGAGCAATTGGACAATTCGCCAGAGTCTGTTATTCTTGAATCAGTATTAGAAGGAATGGCTGAATATTACAGCAAAAACCTTGCCCGAGAAGTACGTAAAGGACTAAATGAAAACGCAATTAAGGCAGTCCATAATGGGGGACGTCCGGCCTATGGTCTTCAAGTCAACCCTGAAACGCGCATGTATGAAATCGATGAAAAGAGATATAGGGCTGTTCAAATGTACTTTGAAGGGCTTGACGCTGATTTCACTAGAGCTGAAATTGCTAGGCAAATAAATCGTGCTGGATTCAGGACTTACACCGGCGATGAGTTTAAGATTACGAGTTTTGATACATGGGCAGGAAACCAAAAATACAAAGGCGACTACGTATGGAATGCCAGCTCATCGAAGGATGACTCAGGCAAGAGAAACAGCCACCTAAAAAAACCTTCTGAAGAGCAGATTGTCATTGAAGGAGCTATTCCAGCAATCGTTTCAAAAGAACTTTGGGAAAGGGTGAATGCTAAGTTGAAAAAAAGACAAAGTAATAGCGACAAAGCCCGATTGAAAGCAAAAGAAGTTTACCTTCTTAGCAGTTTACTTTTCTGTTCTCTATGCGGTAGCCAAATATCTGGAGAATCATACACTAGCCGCGGCCGGAAGTATTCTTACTACAAATGCTCAAGTAAGTGTGAAAATAAAGGTATTCCAAAGGAACTTCTTGAAAAAATCGTTATCGAGAAATTAATAGAAATTTGTTTTTCTCCAGAAGCCGTTCAACAGATAGTGGAGAAAGTCAAAAAGCTTTATAAAGAAAGGCAAAGCGAAGTTGCCGATGATGCCACTCCGCTTAAAGAAGAAATTGCTTTGCTCGACGGAAAAATTAATAATTGGATCGATGCAATTGGGGACGGTGTGCTGGATCGGAATACTCTAGCCTCTAAAATAAAAGAAGCCAACGAAAAGAAAGCTTTTCTTTCTTCTCAGTTAGCTCAAGTAGAAATTATTCAAAAAACACCAGAAATAGATGATGCAGCAATCGTAAAAGTATTAAACGATAAAAAAACCCACCTTTTATCTCATAATCAAAAAGATCAAAAGGCGGTCATTCAGGAATATGTGGACTCTATTAACGTTCACTTTACTAGTGATAAAAAGCTTGATATGGAGATCATCGTCAAATTCGATATGTTAGGTGTACCAATGGTGGAGGCGAGGGGACTTGCACCCCTGTATCGAAGAACGACCACAAAAGCGTCTACGCGTGTGTCCTTTAATTTAAATTTCGCCAGTCTTGACTCCTAAAGGCAAGGATTCAGTTCAGGCTAGCTCGATGATCTTAGCTAATGTCTCCGAGCATTGACATTAGAGCGTCCTACTTAAGTGACACTCTGACCCTTCATCGTAGGTTCTGAAGGCAGAATGCTAGCGGCACTTAGGCAGCTAGAGCGTAATTGTTTTCGTTAACTATTTTTGCCCACCGTTTAACGAGACCAGGTGGAATCTCGACGCGCAACTCTTGCCACCGCTTCCCCGAGCGAGTCTAAAACGCCCCCGTAAAAATTAACTACAAACATAGTATACCACATTTTTGTTCAAAGCAAAGTGAATAACCCTGGAATAATTACTTCTTTATGGAAAAGGCATTTTGGCAACTACTAATCTTCTGAAGTCTTAGATTTAACGTTTTTTTATTTTATCCCAAACAAGCTACTGTCCATTCCATATTTACATTATATCAGTTATATAATAAGGCAAGTTAATTTCTAATAATTCTTATTCCGATCTCTTAAGGCACGCTCTATATCACGTTTTCCTTCACGTTCAGCAAGAGCCTGACGTTTATCATAATTTTTCTTCCCTTGGCCAACAGCCAATTCTACTTTGGCCATCCCTTTTTTTAAATAAATTTTTATCGGGATCAAGGTTAACCCTTGCTGCTGAATTTTACCGATTAGTTTACTTATTTCCGCTCGGTGAAGTAGCAGCTTACGAGGCCTAAGTGGATCGTGATTGAACCGGTTTCCCTGTTCATAGGGGCTAATATGCAGCTGGTGAACCCAAATTTCACCCTCGTCTAATTTTGCATAGCTATCCTTTAAATTAACCCGTCCATTACGAATGGATTTAATTTCAGTTCCGGTGAGAATAATCCCAGCCTCGATTCTATCCTCAATATAATAATCGTGGAAAGCCTTACGATTTTCAGCAACAACTTTAATTCCTCCAGAAGGCATATTAATCCTCCTCTCATCAAGTACTTCAGTATAACACACACTTCCTATTATAACCAAATGCTGAGAATCAGCGACCTAATACTTTCAGCCATCCTCTAGCCGATAACTCAAAACAAAAAAGTTTAGCAATGAGAACCTAACAATTATCCTATAGCTCTAATTCCTTCGAAATCCCCTGCATTCCCTCTAAGCCCAATCCTAAAAACTCCTCTAACGTAAGTCCCAGCTCACTGCAGCTGAGAATCTGCTGTCTATTTGCCCCCTTGGCAAAGGCCTTTTGATCGAATTTCTTAAGGAGGAAAGGCACATCTACCCCAGAAAGCTTTTTATCCGGTCGGATAAGAGCCCCAGCTACAATCAGCCCTGTCATAGGGTCTGTTGCATAAAGGGCCTTGTCTAATAAGGAGTTACGGGGTAGTCCGTGCCTCTCATTGTGTACCTTTACAGCATAGATAAGATCATGGGTAAAACCTAGGTTCTCTAAGATTTCCGCTCCTTTTAGAGAATGGACTTCAGGCTGTTCTTTAGTATCCTCATAATCAATATCATGGAGCAGGCCGGCCATTCCCCACAAATCAGGATCTTGATCAAAATGCTTAGCTAAACGAATAAGGACTGCTTCTGTTGATATCATATGTTTTAGTAGATTTTTATTATCAACATACTTCGTTAATTCTGCGTATGCTTCTGCTCTTGTCATCATTGATTAATCCCGCTTCCTTTCATTTCAAGAACTTTCCTTTTTCCTCACAGGATAGTTATTCTTGCCAACTATGTATAAGACATAATCAAACTATTATTCCTTAACCTAATTCAAGGCGGCTTCAATCGTATTCTACTTAATATTTCTTCTGATCAAACTGTTGAAGAAACTCATGAACCTTTAAAAAAACCTCTTCGCGTTCTTGACCAAGCGTTAAAATATGTCCGGATTTTTGCCAATAGATTACCTCAGGCTTGACCTGGCTGATTTTCTTCCTAATAATCTCTACACTGACAGGTTTAACGGTTAAATCCTTTGTGCTTTGCATTAATAAACAAGGGCATTTAATTGTCTGAAGTTTATTGCGTACTTGACGTATCCCTCTATTTAATGAAATTAAGGCATCTACCGGAACCCGTTCATAGACAAAACGCTCAGCTGGCGGATCATTTTTTAACAAAGTTGGTTGATCCTTTGCCGCTTTTCCGGGATTCAAATTTTTCACTCTCGAGGAAAACGGTTTATTCTTGTCAACAAACCTCATAAATGGCCTAATGAGCCGCACGAAACGAGTTCTCCTATCCGCCAGGATCATGGGAGCATTCATACTGATAAGTCCATCGATTAGACCAAGAGTTCCTAGATAAAGAGTCAATAGTCCTCCCATTGATAGGCCTACTCCAATTACAGTATCACAAGTTTCTCTGAGCTTTCTAACACCAACTACTGCGTCTTTAGTCCAATCCTCCCAGCCGGTTGTTGCCATTTGTTCCGGAGTTGTCCCATGACCTGAAAGTTGGACTCCAAGGATTGTCCAGCCAAGCTTGGCTAAGCGTTCGCCCATTAGCCGCATTTCTGAAGGAGAGCCGGAAAAACCATGAATGAGCAAGCAGCCAACATGATTCCCGGGGAAAAAGAAAGGCTCTACTAAGCGTCTTTGTGGTTCCATCAACTACACTTCCTAACCGATTTTCGTGATTCATCATATGAGTTCGATTATTATGTCGTGGTATCGAGAGAATCCATAAGATTATGCCCTAACGCAGCTTTTTGACCTTCACCTGGAGAAAGAAAAAAATATTATAATAATACTGTGAAAATCACAATATCTAACAGTATTCTTTTGCACTGGACTTATTCAATTAACTAGATTAACCGGATAGAAAAAAATAGCACAGAAGGGCACCTCATACGAAGTACCCCTCTTTGTTGACTTTATAAGCTTAACTACGAAACCATGGCTAAACCTAAAGAACTCAGCAAAAAGACTGCTGCTAAAACACCTGTAACTTTAGCAAATAATTCGTCCATGCCTTTCTTCTTGCCGAAAATAGCTTCTCCGGCACCAGTAATAGCTCCTGATAATCCTGCACTTCTTCCGGACTGTAGCAAGACAGCTGCAATCAGCCCTATCGAACTGAGTATTAAAAGAATTATTAATGCAATTTGCAAAATAACTCACCCCCTAAGATACCCTTCTCATACATCCCTGCGATTTTATAAATGCTCAATAGGCTCATTTTAGCACAAGCCTAGATAAAACTCAATAAATCTTCGACTTGGGCAATCTATCTAGCCAAAGCTTTCCGCCCACGATAGACGGCGCTTTCTCCCAGTTCCTCCTCAATTCGAAGGAGTTCGTTGTACTTGGCAACCCGCTCTGTCCGTGCCGGAGCTCCTGTCTTGATCATGCCGGCATTGACTGCAACTGCGACATGCGCCAAGGTGACATCTTCCGTCTCACCGGAACGATGGGAAATCACCGAAGTATAACCGGCTCTTTTGGCCATTTCAATAGCGTCCAGAGTTTCTGTTAAAGTTCCGATTTGGTTAAGTTTAATTAGAATCGAATTGGCACATTTCTCTTCAATTCCTCGGGCCAGGCGTTTGGGGTTGGTTACAAACAAATCATCTCCGATAAGCTGAACCTTATCTCCTAAGCGCTTAGTCAGTTTGTGCCATCCTTCCCAGTCCTCTTCATCCAAGCCGTCTTCTATAGAAAGGATCGGATAACGCTCAATCAAACCCTCATAGTAATCAATCATTTCGTCGGAAGTTTTCTTAACCCCTTCACCGGCTAAGTTGTAGGTTCCATTCTCATAAAGTTCGGTTGCTGCTACATCAAGGGCTAAGGCAACATCTTCGCCAGGTTGATATCCGGCCCGTTGAATAGCGTCAACTATGCATAACAAGGCATCTTCATTAGACTCGAGGCTAGGTGCAAAACCACCTTCATCTCCTATTGCAGTTGCCAGAGATTTTTCCTTGAGAACCGCCTTAAGACTGTGATAAACTTCTGTTCCCATACGCAGAGCCTCGGCAAAGCTGGAAGCTCCAACAGGCATAATCATGAATTCTTGAATATCCACATTGTTATCGGCATGTTTGCCACCGTTAAGGATATTCATTAAGGGTACCGGAAGTTCTTTGGCGTTCACTCCCCCCAGGTATTGATAGAGAGGAATTCCTAATGACTCTGCTGCTGCTTTAGCAGCTGCTAAGGATACACCTAGAATGGCATTAGCCCCCAGTTTCCCCTTGTTCTCCGTTCCATCAAGTTCAATTAACAGACGATCCAGACCGGGCTGGTCAAATGGATTTAGTCCCTCTACTTCCGGAGCTATAGTCACATTAACATTTTCGACTGCTTTTAGTACCCCTTTGCCCATGTAACGGGTTTCATCGGCATCCCGAAGTTCAACTGCTTCAAAGGCACCTGTAGATGCACCTGAAGGAACTGCTGCGCGACCTATTATTCCATCCGTAAGTACAACATCAACTTCTACTGTAGGATTTCCTCGGGAATCCAGAATCTCCCGTGCGTAAACATCTGTAATAAAACTCATTGATCAATGTCCCCCTTTTTTTATTAGAAATCTCATACTGAGAAGTTCTAGCTTAAAGTAACTTAAACCTTAACATCTGCTAATGCTTAATTCTATCGGTCAACTAATGGATATTAGGAGCCCAAATTATTGCTTCCTAAATCAAAATTCCATTAACGATTTCCCAGTCATTTCATTAGGTATAGGGATTTGAAGTAGTTTTAAAATTGTCGGAGCTATATCGCATAGTGCTCCACCCTGGCGCAGTGCTTGTCCTTTGAACCGTTCATCTGCAAGAATGAAGGGCACACAGTTCGTAGAGTGAGCGGTTATTGGCAACATTGTCTGGGGGTCTACTTTCTCCTCAGCGTTTCCATGATCTGCCGTCACGATGAGTGATCCCTTATGTTTTCGGAGTTCATCATAGATCCGACCTAAACATTCATCGATCACCTCTACCGCTTTGACAGTTGCATCAAACACACCCGTATGTCCAACCATATCTGGGTTCGCAAAATTTAAGATGATCACGTCATAAGTTGACTCTCTGAGCTTTCCAAGTACCGTCTCGGTTAATTCTGGAGCACTCATTTCAGGTTTTAGATTATAAGTAGCGACTTTTGGCGATGGAATAAGGATACGCTCCTCCTTGGGATAGGGTTCTTCAAGCCCGCCATTAAAGAAGAAGGTGACATGGGCATATTTTTCTGTCTCAGCAATTCTTAATTGTTTTAGCCCTTGATCAGAAAGCACTTCACCTAAAGTATTATCCAAGTTTTGTTGAGGAAATGCTACTGGTGCCGGGATAGTTTCCTCATATTGAGTCATACAAACGAAGTGAACCTGTGGGTGATTGGAGCGCTCAAATTCAGAGAACCCTTCATCAACAAAAGCATGTGTTATTTCGCGGGCACGATCCGAACGGAAGTTATAGAAAATCACACTATCCCCTTCTTGAACCTGGCCCACTGGATTTCCTGCTTCATCAATCACTGTAGGTATTACAAACTCATCCGTCACACGGGTGTCATAGGAAATCTCCACAGCAGATAAGGCCCCGGCTGCATGCTTGCCTTCGCCATTGACTATAGCCTGATAGCCTTTTTCTAAGCGATCCCAACGTTTGTCCCGATCCATTACGTAGTAACGACCGCTGACTGACGCTATTTTCCCTACGCCCAGTTCTTTAATCTTCCCTTCCAGCTGGCAAATATATTCTTTGGCACTTTGTGGTAAGACATCTCGTCCATCCAGAATTACATGGATATAGACCTCCGTCAGTTCCTGTTTCTTAGCCATTTCCAGAAGGGCAAATAAGTGATCGATATGAGAATGGACTCCGCCATTGGAGAGTAAACCCATTAGATGAAGTCTCTTATTATTTACTCGGGCTTTGTCCATAGCTTCCAGCAAGACGGGGTTTTTAAATAGGGTTCCATCCTGAATCCCTTTATGTATTCGAGTTAATTCTTGATACACCACCCTCCCTGCCCCGATGTTCAGGTGACCTACTTCGGAATTACCCATTTGTCCGCTTGGCAATCCTACGGCTTCACCGGATGCCTGAAGAGTAGTATAGGGGTATTCTCCTTCAAGGCGCTTGAAGTTTGGAATATTTGCTGAGGCAATTGCATTTCCCTCATGAGTTTCCCGACAGCCCCACCCATCTAAAATCATAAGGAAAACCGGTTTGATGTCCATTTTATATCCTTCCTCGCAAGTCTACATTGGACTTGCATTTTTGATAAGTTTCGCAAAACTAAGGGGATCAAGACTTGCCCCACCGACTAAAGCCCCATCTACATCAGGCTCCTGCATTAGTTCCCCAATATTTTCAGCTTTGACACTGCCTCCATAGAGTATAGGAACATTCTCAGAGGCCGATCCCATCAGCTCCGTCAAAGTCGCACGGATATTAGCACACATCTCTTGAGCATCTTGACTGGATGCGGTCTTACCGGTGCCAATCGCCCAAATAGGCTCATAGGCCACAATTATCCTCAACAGATCATCTTTGGATATTCCGGAAAGAGCGCTGGCAACTTGGTTTTTGACCCACTCGGCTGCCTTCCCCTCTTCACGAAGTTTCAAATTTTCCCCGCAACAAAAGATAGGAGTTAACCCTACCGCCAATGCCTGCTGAACTTTCTTAGCAATGTCCTGATCTGTTTCTCCAAACATCTCCCGGCGTTCAGAGTGACCGAGTATTACGTATGTACAGGCGACATCAAGCAGCATACGTGCTGATATCTCTCCGGTATAGGCGCCCTCTTCCGCCCAAGCCATATTCTGCGCACCCAGATGGACAATGCTTTCTTCCAACTCATTTTTTAGAGCATGGAGAGCCGTAAACGGAGCACAGAGGACAACATCTAGGTCTGTAACATCCTTGACTTCCTCTAAAAACTTTATGGCATAGTCCTCGGCTTCACTGACAGTTTTAAACATTTTCCAGTTTCCGGCGATAACCTTTCGTCGATTAGCCACTATTAATACCTCCTTTTGTAAAGCCTAGGCCTCTTCTAATGCAGCAACACCCGGTAAGATCTTGCCCTCTAAAAACTCAAGTGAAGCTCCACCCCCTGTGGAGATATGAGTCATGCGCTCCCCAACCTTCATCTTTTCCACAGCTGCCACAGAATCTCCTCCACCTACAATCGTGATTCCCCCACAGGCTGCAACTGCTTGAGCGACCTTCTCAGTTCCTTTAGCGAAGGCTTCCATTTCAAAAACCCCCATGGGACCATTCCAAATCACGGTACGTGCTGTCGAAATGCAAGCTTCAAACTTCTCAGCGGTGGCGGCTCCTATGTCTAAGGCCATTTCTTCCTCTCGGATTTCCGAGACCCTTACTGTACGATGAGCAGCATCGGCTTGGAAAGCAGTCGCTGCAACAACATCTATCGGTAATTCAAGTTCGACTCCTTTAGACTTTGCCTTCTCAATAAGTTGCTTAGCCAATTCTACCTTTTCCTCTTCGAGAAGGGATTTTCCCACGTTATATCCTTGGGCCTTCAGGAAGGTATTAGCCATCCCCCCACCAATGATTAAAGCATCAACCTTTTCCAGCAGATTTTCGATGACTCCAATTTTATCGCTCACTTTTGCTCCCCCAATGATTGCAACAAAAGGACGTTCTGGCCGTTCTAAAGCGTTACCCATAAATTCAACTTCCTTTTGCATTAACAAGCCGCAAACCGCGGGAATATAGTGGGTTACCCCTTCGGTTGAAGCGTGAGCACGGTGTGCCGTTCCAAAAGCGTCGTTAACAAACAACTCGGCCAACCCGGCTAGCTCCCTGGCAAAGGAAGGGTCGTTTTTCTCCTCTTCTCCATGGAAGCGGACATTTTCCAATAAGAGGACTTGACCATCTTGCAGCTTACTGACTGGTTCCATAGCCGAATCCCCAATGCAGTCCTTGGCGAAAACAACCTCCTGCGCTAACAAATTACTAAGGTGTTTGGCGACAGGTGCTAAAGAATACTTGGGATTAACCTGGCCTTTGGGACGCCCCAGATGGGAAGCAAGAATAACTCTTGCTCCTTCCCTAACTAAATACAAAATCGTTGGCAAGGAGGCTTTAATTCGTTTATCGTTAGTAATTTCCCCTTGTTCATTTAACGGTACATTGAAATCCACTCGAACAAGTACTCGTTTTCCACGCACTTCTACGTCTTTTACACTCTTTTTATTCATGCCAAAATCCCCTTTCACTTGACCCAAGGGTTCGGGGCCGTAATTTTTTCACCCTATAATCAGTCCCTTGATTCCCGCTAAGATGTTCTGAGCCTAGACTCCAGTTCATCTGTAGTACCAGATAAATATGTATTAGTATACCAAAAGTTCCTACTCTTATGAACTTTAATTAGCCTATTTTGTATCATTCTCTAAATAAATCCAGTTTCCTGCCATAAAACCATGTCCATTTACGATGACTATTTAAAAACCGCCCTTGACCATTAACCTTTTCACTAAATTAATCTTCCCAATCCTTACTTCGTTCAACAGCCTTCTGCCACCCTCGGTAAAGCTTAGTTCGCCTCTCCTCTGACATATCCGGTTTAAAACAACGATCCATTCTCCAGCTTGAGCAAATTTCCCCTTGATTCTTCCAAAAGCCCACTCCCAGGCCGGCTAGATATGCCGCTCCCAAGGCAGTAGTCTCGATAACTTCAGGTCGTTCTACCTTCACTCCTAAGAGGTCTGCTTGGAACTGCATTAATAAATTATTCGCTACTGCACCTCCATCAACTCTCAATGCCTGAAGGGTTATCTGAGCATCCTTTTCCATTGCCCCCAAAACATCTTTTGTCTGATAAGCCATTGCTTCCAAGGTTGCTCGGATCAGATGGGCCTGCTCAGTTCCCCGAGTCAAGCCAAAAATTGCGCCTCGAGCACGCATATTCCAGTGTGGGGCGCCAAGTCCCGTAAAAGCCGGTACTACATAGACCCCATCAGTATCCTCAACAGTACTTGCCATATACTCAGAATCCTGAGCTTTTTCGATCATCTTCAGTCCATCTCTCAGCCATTGGATCGCCGCCCCGGCGATAAAAACACTGCCCTCCAAAGCATACTCGACCTTTCCGTTCAATCCCCAAGCTATAGTTGTAAGCAGGCCACTTTGGGATGCTACAGCCCGTTCTCCTGTGTTCATCAGCATAAAACAGCCCGTTCCATAGGTATTCTTAGCCATCCCCGGTTCAAAACACATTTGCCCAAACAAAGCAGCCTGTTGGTCGCCGGCTATTCCGGAAATAGGAATTGAAGCATCACCGAATAGACTGATTTCCGCTTTCCCGTATATCCAACTTGAGGGCTTAACTTCCGGGAGCATGCTTTTGGGGATGCCCAGCTCAGCGAGGATTTCCTCAGACCAGGCTAAGTCATAAATATCAAACAATAAGGTTCGAGAAGCGTTAGAATAATCCGTCACATGAACTTGGCCCTTCGTCAATTTCCAGATTAGCCAAGTATCTATAGTGCCGAACAAAAGCTTTCCCTGATTTGCTTTTTCTCTGGCACCCTCAACTTGATCCAATATCCATTTGACTTTTGTTCCTGAAAAATAGGCATCTAAAACTAACCCGGTCTTCGAGCGGATGAATTCTTCCCATCCTTTAGCTTTCAGATCTTCTACAATCTCTGTTGTACGGCGACACTGCCAGACAATTGCCGGCGAAATCGGTTTTCCTGTAGTTTTATCCCACACAACGGTAGTCTCTCTTTGATTAGTGATCCCAATACCGGCAATATCCCCGGGGGAGACTCCTGTCTTAGCTAAGAGTTCTGCGATAACCCCGTATTGTGTACTCCAAATCTCCTCTGCATCTTGCTCCACCCACCCTGGTTTCGGATAAAATTGAGTAAATTCCTTCTGTGAAATTCCAACCGGTTTACTCTCATGGTTAAACAAAATTGCCCGACAACTCGTAGTACCTTGATCTAAGGCTAAGATATAGGTTCTTGGCATTCCAATCTTCTCCCCCTTTTTGCAGGCAGTACTTGGCCTAAAGAGCAAACAGCCATTTAATATGGCTGCTTATTCCTTAATTATACTATACTTCATGCTTCAGCGAGTCGTCGATTACCTGTTTGGACGTACAAAAGTGTTTCAGCCACATTTACAAGATGATCCCCCATGCGTTCAATGGTTCGGGCAATCACCAGGCATAAACCTAATTGGCCATCAGGGCATCTGGCTTGACTCCCTTTAACTAGGGCTGACTTAAAATTGTCGTAAGCTTCATCTAATACATCGTCTTCATCTGCCAAGTCCATCAGGATTTCTTTATCCCCCTTTAAGATCTCCACCGTGTGTTCGATCATCCGGAGTAGTTGCTTAGCCATCTCTTGAATATCCCCCGGCCAATTACGCTCTGGCTTTAGCTCGCTCAGTTCAGCCAGGTCACAAGCGTAATCAGCAGAACGTTCAAGTTCCTGAGCCATTCGCTGAAACCCCAAAATCCACCTTAAGTCTTGGCTTCTTAATTGCTGCAAACTCATAATATCAAAACTTTGATTGACGATGTTATCCCGCAGTTGATCAATCACATCATCTCTTGTTTGCCAATCCTGCACTGTACCTCCATTTTCCAAGGCCTCAATCGCAGCACATAAATGCCTTTGGACAGCTTCTGCCAACTCCACTGTCATTACACGCAAATTCAGCAGAACCCGATCATAACCTGATGTTCTAAGCATTCCTATGAATCACACCTCTTTCTGTAAAGCCTTCTTGATGCCAAACTCCTGCGTGCAAAGTAGCAGAGAATTCGATTAGATTATTATATAGAGCCTTATATGGAGTGGAAACCTTTTATTTAATTATTAATAAAATTTTCTGATAATTAACACTCTATGTTTAGTTGCTTTAATTTTAATATTTAGCCTCTGCTGGTAGCGACTGAATCTTTCCTTTCACCATTAATACCCATTCTCAGTCTATAAAGGTTCCGGGCTTAATCCAATCCATAAGCTTGCATAAACACCCAAATCGGATGCTTCGTTGCAATCCCCGAACCATGCTCGATTTGAACCTGGCATCCTCCACATTCCGTTGCCATACTTTGAAACTCCCCAATACGAACACCCACTTGAACTCGCCGAAACAAAGGTTCTCCAATTTGCCTGGCTATATCATACTTCTCCTGTTTGTATCCATAACTGCCGGATAAACCACAACATCCAGTGTCTAAATCCAACACCCGTACCCCCGGAATCAAACGCAATAGGCGAACAACGGGGGTTCCAATTCCTTGCGCCTTCAAATGACAGGGAGCATGATAGCCCAGGGACACAGGAATCTCTTGAAAGTCTTGCTTTAATCCTCCTTCCTCGTGCAGCAGCCACAAAAACTCAAAAAGATCATAAGCTTGACGGCCTATGAGTTCTGACCCTGAAACCTCTAAATTAGGATATTCCTCCTTTAACGCTAAGCCGCAGCTCGTACAGCCAGTAATAACAGGTACCCCTGATTGCAAATACGGATTCATGAGAGCCAAGTTTTTTTTGGCATTTCCCCTAGCTTCGTTAAACTTACCATTAGCCTGCAGAGGCACTCCACAACAATGAAAGTTAGGTATGATCACATCATACCCATTGTGTTCTAAGACTTTAATCACGGCCTGCCCTGTCAAACTGTCATTGTAGTTAATAAAACACCCGGGAAAGAAAACCACTGCTTTTGATAGCCTATGGTTTGGCACGAGCTTATTATTCCTTATCCCTTTAAATTTTGCCTGATACGGCGGCAACGGGGCCCTTCGACTAATTCCCAGAGTTTGCTCCATTAAGACTCTCACTCCAGATACTTTTAGTAAGCCATTAGTAAGCCCCGGCCAGATCGTTCCTAGGCGTCCTAGGTACTCTGCTCTGCCTAAAACAAGGTCACGAACCTGCAGTCGGGTTGTCCCGCTTTTTTGACCGGCCAAAGAGGCCTTCTCTCGCGCTCTTAAAATAATTTCTGTAATTTTAACTCCGGAAGGGCAGGTCACTTCACAGGTTTTGCAATTCGAGCAGTAGCTCAAACACTGGGGATCTATGTCAATACCCTCCAGCCGGAAACGCTCTGCATCAGGCCCCACACTTTTGGGCCCTGAAAAAAGGGGCTGCACCGTCGCCACAGGGCATTGGGAGGTACAGGCGCTGCACTTAATACAGGCATCTAGATTTTTAACGGAATCCAGTTTTTCCATTTTAACCTGCATCCTTTCTATATCTGCTCTCCCGCGAACCATCCTGAGGCCAGAGAGACTCCTCCTCCGCAGTGCTCCACCCACGGATCCCAATGGGCCAGCATACGACCGATAACCCGAACATTTTCTAAAAGGACTTCTTTAGAAGCGAAATCAATGGGCCGCAGCTGATTATCGGTTTCAACCCCCATCCGGGCATAAGGCTGTTCTCCTAAAAACTCTGAATTTGTCCATCCTGATGGCACAAATGGCGGCAACCCAAACACCATCTCTTTAGCTGCTTCAAGGGTCACCTCAATCCCCCCCCCAAATATCCCACCAGTGGCCAGCACAAAAACACGAGCGGAAAACTCCGAATCCTTCCCTTTACTGTTCACAATAATTTTATGACACTGCTTACCCTTAAGCTCAACCTTCTTGACACCTGAGCCCACTAGTAATTCTCCACCTAAAGCCTTAAATTTTTCGACTAACCCCCGGTAAAGATAATGTCCGCCGGCAGACGGCGGGAAGGCAGTCATTTCTATCACCGAAAAGGGCAAATTGAACTGAACCTCTCTTAATAGTTGGGAAAATACACTTGTCAGTCCCGGAAAAATAACCACTGCTTTGTCCGGTTCAAATGAGTCCAGGGACTTCCAGACACCCTTCAGAGTCTCGATCCCGGAAGCAGTACGCCAATACTTCCCACAGTCCATCCCTGTGATTGATTTTCCGAGAGTATACCAGGCTTCAAATCCCTCTACTCGAAAGGGATGCAGCACTACCTCTGCTTGAGGATAAGCCTTTAACAAGTTACTTCTGGCAACCTCCGGGAAAAAGTCCTTCATTCCTTCAAGAGCCATTAGGATAATTTTATGAGTTTCCGTGAGAGCTTGGGTGTTCAACCCGCGAGGAATAAGTCCCGCCTTTCTGGGGGTTCCCAAAGGGGTCAAAACAAACTGCGGCTCCCTCCAATTTCCTGAATAATCCGGAAAGAGAGTTTGAAAATATTCTGCAGCGCTGCGAACCACCTTTTCTCCCAATAAAGCATAAGGATGACTTTTCTGATTCATGAGTCTCTCTACATCCCCCAAATCGATTACGCCGGAACTATAGGTCAAGCTTCCAACCCCTTCAGAAACAATCAATACCTTTTTGCCTCTTTCAGCAGCCCGTATTCCTGCTAAAAGGCCGGCTAAACCCCCGCCAATAATAATGCCATCCCACACTTGAATTCCTCCTTCAAATATCCCTGATCTCACTGAGCTGAAGTATGCTTGTATAGATGGCCCGGGTTAACTCTGTTTCACGCAATTGCTGACCCCAAAGAATCGGCCGTATTCCCTTCCAACGTTGATTGATAAATCGTTTTAATTCATCCTGTAAGGGATCAAATTTAGCATATTCCAATCCCAACAGCGGCAAAGCACGATAGGTACAGAAAGCTCCCTGGCATGTTCCCATTCCCAGTCTGGTCTTCCGCCTTATGTCCGCCAAGTGGTGAGCGTCGGCATCCAAGGCCACCTTTTCAACCTCTGCAACAGATACCATTTCACACTCACAAAGCATCTGCCCTTTGCGGGGGTCATTTTGGATTTCTAATAACACTGCCCCAGCCTCCTCTCCAAGCCGCTTAAGCATCTTCTCGGCTGCTGCACAGGGCAAAAGTTGGAGGGCCCGTTTTTTTAGATCATCTGAAATCTCTGGTAGTAATTTCTCCTGAGCAGTAGAGCAGGGCCTTAGATTTCCGAACCGTTTCGCCACCCAATCTGTAACCTTCTCAGCCATCAAACGATAGGTGGTAAACTTCCCTCCGACAATACTGATCAGCCCTTGCACCTGATCATGGATTTCATGATCAATGAGCGCGAAGTTTCTGCTGACCTCTCGCCCCTCATCCATCTTTCCTGAAACTTCACTATCTTCACGATGAAGAGGGCGTACACCGGCAAAGGCCCGTATTACTCTTCGCTCCACAATCTTAGGAAGCAGTTCCTCTCCCGTCATTAATAAACGTCTGATTTCTTCCTCCTTAGGCTGATTCTCCCTTGGGGAACCTACTATTTCCGAGGTTGTACCTAAAATTGTTATAGTTTCATGAGGAACAAAAATATCCCCATCACTAGGTGGATGCAAGCGATTGATCACGCGTTGAAAGAGCCGCTGATTGAAGGCCAACAAAGTCCCCTTGTCACAGATCACGTCTAAGTGGACACCGATTGAACCAGCTATCTCTGAAGCCCAGGCCCCGCCTGCATTGACTACCACTTGACAGCCAATTAATAATTCTTCCTCATTTAAAAGATTCTTGGCGGCTACCCCTACAATCCGCTTGTTTTCCAGAATAATCCTTTCCACCCGGTGATAGGTCTTATAGTCTCCTCCGTAACGTTTTGCCGATTTGGCATTGGCCCAAACAAGCTTAAATCCATCTACTGTAGCATCGGGCACTTCGAAAACTCTTAAAATATTCCTCTTCAGCAAGGGCTCTTTCCAATAGGCCTCTGACAAAGATATTTCTCGCAGGGGAATCCCAGCCTTGGCACATCCTCTAATCCACTGCTCTACATAGTCGGGATCATCCTCATCAGATTGCACAAACCACCCTCCCGTATCCGAAATGCAGTGGGCCGCTATCTTTTTAAGGATAATATTCTCAGAGATACACTCCGCAGCAGACAGCGGATCCTTAACGGCATAACGTGCTCCACTGTGTAATAAGCCATGAAAACGGGAGCTAGTTCCGTGGGCTAAGTCCCCTTGCTCCAGTAATAGTGCAGAAATTCCTCGCATACTCAAATCCCGCAAAATCCCTACTCCCGTCGCGCCACCACCGACAATTACAACCTTATACTCCTGCATATTGCCTCCCCCATATCAAAACAAAATGCCACCGGTGGAACCGTCTAAGACGCTTCCCCCAGTGGCTTCTCTTTTTCCCTTTTAAGGTCTCTTTGAAAGCATTTATATTCAAACTTATCCATCCAGTTCTTCCATCTTCTTAGTACCTTTATCCTGTACAAAATAGCCAAACATCTTTAACCTCAGGGAATATCCACGCTTAGGCAGAGGGTTCGCTTAACGGCCAAGAATCGTACATACCTTTTTATCAATCAACAATCCAACTTCTTCTTTTAAAGCGAACTTTGGGCCCTCAAAACGATTAAGATGATCAACTATAATTATTCTGCCTTGAACAAGTACCTCAGCCCTGGCAGTATTGCCTAAGATATAAAAATTCTCTAAGGTTCCGTATAGCTTTATCCTCTCTGAGTCCCCAATTTGAGGGAATTGATCTTTGCTAACTAACAAAATATGCTCAGGTCGAATACAGATTTCAGTTTCCTTATCTCCTATACCAACTAGGGAACTGGGCAGGAAGTTATAGGTTCCTATAAATTGAGCCACAAATTTATTAGCAGGCCTGTGATAAATTTCTTCAGGGGTACCATACTGCATGACTTCCCCGGCGTTGATAACTACGATTCGGTCTGACATAACTAAGGCTTCTAATTGATCATGGGTCACAAAAATCGTAGTAATTCCCATCTGCTTTTGCACATCCCGAATCAGGATTCTAGCGCTCTCCCTTACCTTGGCATCAACGGCACTCAAGGGTTCATCTAAGAGCAACAAATCTGGCTTAACCACCAGAGCTCGAGCCAAGGCTACCCTTTGTTGCTGTCCTCCCGACATTTGGTGGGGATAGTTGTTTTCCTTACCTGAAATACTGAGAATATCCATAATTTCTTCGACTTGTTTTCTGATATCTTGGGTAGGTAACTTTTTAATTTTAAGCCCAAAGGCAATATTTTCAAAGGCCGTCATGTTAGGAAAAAGGGCATATGACTGAAAAACCATACCAATATTCTGTTCCTTCTTGTTCTGCCCTTCAATAATTTCCCGACCATTAACAATAACTTTTCCGCCATCGCCACGTTCTAAGCCAGCAACGATTCTAAGGAGGGTTGTTTTTCCGCATCCACTGGGCCCTAATAGCGTGACAAATTCCCCTTTTTCGATTTCCAGTTCAATTCCTTTCAAGACCTGACGGCCCTGAAAACTCTTATCAATGTTGACGACCTGAACATAGCTCACTAATCATACCCCCACACCCTAAACTCGTTCCTCTTTCTATAAAGACCAAATCATCCCTTAAGTCTACTGAACTCCAATTTAATTGAGTTTGTAATAATCCTTCCATTCCAGCCTTATGGTTGACAAAATTCTCGAGTTATCAATCCTCTTACAAAGTTAATTTTAATGAAACTGTTTATCTTGCCTCAGTCTTCTGTCCTCTGACCTTAGTCTCCCGGCGAAAAGCCAGCCAAATCAAGATCAACGACATCAACAAAATAACCATAAAGTACGATGCTACTAAGGCATTGGCTAAGTGACCGTCAACCTTTTGCAGCTTATATAAATATATCTGAATGGTCTCATAGTTGTCACCTACCAATAAATTAGCCAGGACAAATTCTCCAAACAACACTGAGACAGAAATCAAGGCAGCTGAAATAACCCCTCTCAAAACATTGGGGAAAATAATTTTGATAAAGGTCTCTAGTTTGCCACAGCCCAGCATTATAGCGGCCTCGGTCAAAGCCTTAACATTAATGGTTCTGAAACTATTTTTAGTCGCCTGATACATAAAAGGTAAAATCAAGACAAAATAAGAACCAATCAGAATCCAGGGAGTATTAGTAATCTGCAGGGGCCCTCTCGAATACATTTGAATTAACCCAATGGCTAGAATAACTCCAGGCATGGCAAAAGGCAAAATTGACAAAATTTCAAAGAGCTTCTCTAGACTTGGATAATAAACAATCGCCAGGTACATTGACGGTATGATAATCATTATTGACAATATTACGGTGGCAAAACTCACGTTGACGGTTCTTAATAAAGCATGCCCAAACTCCGGACTGCTGAAGAGCAGCTTATAATAGGACAATGTATATCCCTCAGGCAAAATTGTGGTACTCCAGCTAGTTGCTATTGAGAATAGAAGAGTAGCCACAATGGGGAAAAACAGATAGACAAAGATTAGTCCTAAAACTATTTTAGACATTATCCCTCGTTTCATTGCCCAATCCCTCCGCCTTGCTTCTTCAGCCTCTCATTAATAATAATCGACACTACCAAAAAGCCCGCCATAATAACTGCTAAAGCACTGGCTAAAGAGGGCTCGGGGAAAATGTCCCCCGTAACTAAATTGGCTATGGTAATAGAAACCAGGCTGTTGTTAGAGTTTGTTAGGGCATAGGCCGTAGCATAGGCTCCCAAGGAATTAGCAAAAAGCAGGGTGAAACTCCCTAACATTGACGGCAACAAAATAGGCAGCCCAATTCTACGCCAGAAGTGAAATCGACTGGCCCCCAAGATCTGAGCCGCTTCCTGAATATCCTGTCTAAGAGCATAAACTGCAGGATACATCAGCATAAAAGCTAAAGGAACACTGAAATATATATACACTAGGACAATCCCTGTCCAACTGAATAGGTTAAAACCCATTCCGTACAGATCAAGCCCCATTTTTTCTTTCATCAAGACCGTCACCAGTCCATTAACTCCTAATAAAACAATATAGGCAAAGGCTAAAGGCACACCAGAAAAATTGGAGGTCATGTTAACTAATGTCAAAAGCTTTTCTCGCCAGGCCTCACCTACTGAGCGCAGGGCAAGAGCACCAGTGGTTCCGATAAATAAACCAATAATACCAACTGCTACCGAAACTAGTAAACTGTTTTTTAGGGAAATGACATAATATTTGCTGTGGAAAATTTGAGTATAGCTTAGAAAATTCAATCCCTCCGAGTTATGTATACTGCTGTAAATGATGTACCCCATGGGCAGGATTTCGAAGGCTAAAGCAAAAACAATTAAAGGAATAAACGGAACCCACAGGATTCCACCACGCCGCAACTCTTGACCGAGCCGAGTTACTGGGTTGTTTTTCATTAGTTAGGCCTCCTTGTCGCCGACGTTGCAGAAAAAATCTAGGTGAAAGGCCTGAGTGGGGGGTATCCCGGAATGGATAACTCCCACTCAGGCTCCTTCCTTTCAAAGTGCAGGACAGTGACCTCAACTATTGGGAAACGATGACATTATTTCTCCATAAATCCGGAATTGTCTTCATATTCTTTTCCCAAGCGGCGAAATCCTTAATTGGTTTGGCAGAGGCATATTGTTCCTTAGACACCATCATTTTAGCAATATCCTCCGGAATTTGGACTTTTTCTCGAATCGGACGAGCAAAACCCTTAGCCAAGAGAATTTGACCCTCATCACTTAAAAGGTAATCCTGGAAGGCTTTTGCCGCATTGGGATGAGGTGCGTACTTATTAATTATAGAAACGTAGGCACTAGCCACCGTCCCATCACTGGGGATAACAACCTGGTAATTTTCCTTATCCGCTAAGCGGGAGCGATAGCCAAGAGCGTTGAAATCCCAAAGGATTCCTACCGGAATCTCACCTTTTTGGAAGATACTAAAAATATTATCACTGGGTTTAAGGTTTCCTGATTTAGCGAGCTTGGCGAAATATTCCACACCCGGAGTCAAATTGTTCTCATCCCCGCCATTAGCAAAAGCAGCTGCTAAGATCGCAGCTTGAGATTGGGCTGCTTTTAGCACATCTCCAGTGACAACTGCTCCTTTATATTCCGGTTTAAGTAAATCGGCCCAGCTATGAGGAACTTCCTTAACAAGCTTAGTGTTTACTAAGAAGGCAATTGTACCCACATACTCTCCTGTCCAAAGACCGTCTTTATCTTTAGCCCAATCCGGGATCTCTTCCCATTTGGGACCTTTGTGGGGTTGGACAACATCTCGTGCTATAGCTACATTACCAAAGGTAATTCCTACATCTCCAATATCAGCCACCGGGCTGCCCTTTTCAGCATCGAACTTAGCAATTTCCTCAGCACTTGTCATATCCGTGTCAGAGTGAGTAACCTCGTATTCCTTGGTAAAATTACTCCAAATCTCACCTAGATTAGCCCAGGCATCAGGCATTCCATAGGAAACGATCTTTCCTTCTTTTTTAACAGCATCCTTTAACGCTTGTCCAGTCAGTTCCTTTGCCGGTTCTTTGACGGGTTCAGCTGTTGGCTTTGAACCACAGCCTGTTAAAAAACTACCCATCAAAAGTGTACCAATCATACTGAACGCAAGGGCTTTTCTCGTCCTCTGAAACATGTCTTTCCTCCCCCAAAAGTATTTTAGCAACTTGACCTCTGAACACAAAACCTCTCAATCTTTCCCAGATCCAGCGAGAAAGTCTCACCTCCTCTTACGCATTTGTATGCAGCTTAATTCAGGTATATCCATTCACTGTCCCTAAATTCAATTTCATGGGATTCCTCTCCATCTGACCTCAGGGTCAATCATGAAAGCCCAAGTTCTTTCACTCTGAACGCAAATGTGAAAACCGCTCCGGATAATTTGTAATGGCTATATCTGCACCTGAAACAATGGCACGTTCAATTTCCCATTCCTCGTTGACAGTCCACGTATTTACTCCGATTCCTCGCGCATGACATTCTCTCACCAATTCAGGGCTTATAAAGGCGTAATGGGGATGCAGATGACTGGCTCCCATATCCTGAGCATATAGCCAAGGCGAGATTAGCCCACACTCATAAAGCAAACCCGTTTTAAGATTGGGAAAGTCCTTAATCACTTCGACAATGGTTCTATGTTCAAACGAAGAAATTATACTTTGATTTGTCACATTATATTTTTCCAGCAAGCCAGCTACCTGAGCGACAATTCCTGGGTATTGTATCAGCCCAGTTTTGATCTCGACATTTATGATAAGCGACTTATCTTGGAACATCTCCAGTAATTCCTCTAAGGTTGGAATTGGGGCATAGGTCTTAAAGCCAACTCCAAAATTCAGGCTCTTTAACTCCTTGAGTGAGTAATCTTTAACCCAACCAATACCATCACTGGTTCGATCAACCCGTTCATCATGAATGATGACAACTTCTCGGTCCCGCGACAATTGCACATCGAATTCGAAGCCATCCACTCCCAGCTCAAGCCCTTTGACAAAGGAAATCAACGTATTTTCCGGGGTCGTGCCCGCAGCCCCTCGATGACCTAAAATCTTCATCTAACCCTCTCCTAACGGCCCACTATGGCATTATGATCATAACATATCCACGTTAGTTTATTGTTAATATATAGTAACATTTAATAAAATTGGAAATATTGTTTTAAGCCCTTAGACAATTCCCATCACAACTTTAGCAATATTGACTGTATGTTCATCCACTTGATACAAGAGATTTATTGAATCTAAGGTAGCATAGCGATACATTTCTTCGATTTTCAGGTTGCCTTCTTGGCTGTTTAGTTGTGGACATTGGGCCAGAAAATTAAACTGTAAGTCTCTCTGGATTCGAGAGGTTTCCGGATGCTCACGTATTACTTCCGCCGCGATTTGAGAATCCCATAGAGTGAGAGCCTGCATTACCTTAGCAAAGTTACAGCTTACACGTTGATATAGCTCATCAAGATGTTTCCAGTTTTCTGCAGGAACTTTCATGGTTTCTCGAGGCAATTTCTTAGCTAAAAGCGCCATGGCCATCACTGCATCTCCGATATACTCAAATTCCTTAGCTATAAACTGGATTTTCATACTCTCTTCAGCTTGCTCATCTGTAAGTCCTCTCTGAGAAAGGACAGCCAGAAAACGCATAGTATGTCGGTAATACCAATCCACTCCTTCTTCAACCTTAGAGATCTCTTCAACCAAATTATCACTATTGGCAAGGAGAATAGCAGGAATTTTTTGCATCATTCTTGTGCCAATGAAATCACCTAAAGCTCGCATTTCACCGTTAGCCTGTTTAAGGGCTACCGCAGGGACTTCTATCGACACTTCATCGATTACTTGAAACTTTAAAGGGCTATCTTTGTCCCCCCGATCCGGAACCATACGCTTCAGGCCTTTGGCTATAAGGCCATTGAGGGGGAAGAAAATTATTACCATCAGGACTGCAAATAATAGATGAGCATTGGCAACCTGTCGCTGCAAATTCCCCGTAGTCCATTGGATGAGCTGAGTAAATTGTGTCAAAAACGGATACATTAGCACTGCTGCCAATACCTTATAACCTGTGTTCGCTAAAGCTGTACGTTTAGCATCCATCTTTTTAGCCGTTAAACTTGTCAGCAAGGTTGTCACTGTTCCCCCTATATGAGCTCCAATCACCAAAGGGACAATCGCCTGCAGTTCTAATAGACCTTGCCCGGCAAGGGACATCATAATCGCAAAAACTGCAGTACTGCTCTGGATTATAGTGGTTAAGATCAGTCCTACAAGGATTGCCAAAAAGGGATAACTTCCCAATCGAGCAAGGAAGCCAAAGACTTCAGGAATATTTCGGAGGGGAGCTGAAGCGTTTGACATATTAGACATCCCTACAAAGATTAGGCCAAAACCTATCAGAGAATGTCCTAAATGCTTCCACTGCTTCTTACCTGAAAAATAAAGAACAAAGCCAATAAAGATGGCCCCCAGAGCTATATCGAGAATTTGAAAAGCTATGAGTTGAATAGAGACTGAGGTTCCTACAGCCGAGCCTAAAACCATTCCTAATGCCTGACCCAGACTCATCATTCCCGCATTGACGAACTCCACCACCAATACTGTGGTGGCTGCACTGCTTTGAAAAGCAACTGTTATAACCATACCCAGCAGAACAGCCATAAAGGGCTTCTTCGTCAGTGATTGCAGAATTTGCTTAAGTCGATGTGCAGCAAACTTTTGCAAGGCATCTGAGGTTGTCTGTACCCCATACATAAAAAGACCCAACCCGCCCAAGAAAACTAAAATTGTACCCATCCAACCTATAAGCTTTCAACTCCTTATGTCATCCCAAACTAAAAATTTCCTAATAAACTTACTTTAAATCAACTACTCCTGGAAGGATAATTTCATTTCTAAATACTATGAAAAAAAGCCACAAATAAACCTGCCTAAAACAGATTAATTTGCGGCTTTCTCTATAACTCCAGCCTTAAATATCAAGTTCAGAATTAACTGACATCAGCTGCTTTATATAATATACGCATTCTGATAAATTAGCAATTAACTTTTTTGGGGGCATTTCCCCCGTATTCCCGACCTCTTAATTTCAAAGCAAGTTTTTCTAATATCTCTTCCTCACCGAAGTTGCTCCAATACCTAGCTCATCTCGATACTTGGCAACTGTGCGTCGAGAAATTTCCATGTCTCTAGCCTTGAGCATTTCCGCTAGTTTCTGATCGGAATAGGGAGATTTAGGATTTTCCGAAGCGATGATGTCACGCAGAACGAGTTTAATCACATCCGTGGTTACCCCGGAGTCATTATTATTACCTCGACCCATACTGTTGGCAAAGAAGAATTTGAATTCGAAAACCCCCCGGGGAGTTTGGACATATTTGTGAGCAGTTGCTCTGCTGACTGTTGACTCATGCACTCCAATTTCTTCGGCAATATCTCTTAGCGTGAGGGGTCTTAGATGACGAATTCCATTACGAAGGAAATCACTTTGCCACTTAACAATGGCATCTGCGACTTTATAGAGAGTGAGACGCCGCTGTTCAATGCTTCGAATGAGCCAAGCAGCTGCATTTAGTTTTTGTTCCACAAATTTACGTGTGTCACTTCCCTCCTCCTGTGATAAGGCATCTCGGTAAGCCTTATTCACCCCTAAACGAGGGACAGTGATATCATTAACCAGGATTATAAACTCTCCTTCAATCTCCTCAATGACCACATCCGGAACGATATACCGTACTTCACCAGGGCCTGAAAACCGAAGTCCAGGCTTTGGATCCAGCTTTCGGATAAAATCAGCTAACTCTTGAACCCTACTTAAAGAAATTTTTAAGGAATGAGCAATTCGTTGCAGCCGTCCTGCCGCTAAATCTTCCAGATGTTTAATAAACTCTGGTAGTTCAGGTGGACAGTCGGGCAGAATTGGTAATTGGAGCAATAAACATTCCTCTAGATTCCGAGCCCCAACGCCCAAGGGATCCAGACTCTGAACAGCCGCCAGTGCTTTTTCCGCCTCACCCTGTGAAACATCCATTTCACGAGCTACATCCTCGATAGAGACTGTGAGATATCCCTTTTCATTCAAATTCCCAACAATATACTCGGCGACTTCTAAAGAACATGTGACTTTTTGGACATGCAGTTGTTCAAGCAAATGCTCTAACAGAGTAGGCGCAGCTGCCACAAAAGGATCAAACCGTTGTTTGTCCTCGGTGATCACTCTTTCTTGGCGCACCCTATTTTCATCCTGATCATGGACATAGTCCTGCCAGTCTACTTCCCATTTATCAGTGGCCGGGCTTTCCTCCACTACCGCAGGTGGCTCCGCTTCAACCTTACTGTCCATACTTTCCTCTAGATTCTCCAGTAAAGGATTCTCTAAAAGCTGTTCCTCAACATACGTGGAAAGGTCAAGTGCGGACAACTGCAAAATAGTAATTGCTTGCCGTAACTCTGGAGTCATAATGAGTTTTTGAGTTTGCTCGAGACTCAGACCATATCCTAACCGCACCTTATTCCCCCCTATACTGATTTGAAAATAATCCTTACTAAATCTTAAGTTCCTATTTTCTGGTTCCTGATTCGATCTGCTAGCTCATCAATTTTACGCATACGATGATTGACACCAGACTTTCCCACCTTTGGTCTTAACATATCTCCCAGTTCCTTCAGGCTGGCTTCAGAGTATGCTAAGCGGAGCTCGGCTATTTCCCGCAAGGTAGGCGGCAAAGACTGCAGGCCTACCGTATCCGCAATGAATTGGATGTTCTCCAATTGACGTACCGCAGCATCGACAATTTTATCGAGATTAGCAGTCTCACAATTAACGAGACGGTTCACTTGATTTCGCACATCTTTAAGAACTCGGACATTTTCAAATTCCAGGAGGGCATGATGTGCTCCAATAAAGCCTATGAAATCCACAATATGTTCACTCTCTTTGAGATATACAACATACCAATTCTTTCGCATACTTACTTTGGCACCTAATTTGAATCTATTGATCAGTTGACATAATTCTTGGGCATGTTGTTCATCATTACTGACTATTTCAAGATGATAGGTACCTTCAGGATTATTGATAGATCCCCCCGCTAAGAAAGCTCCTCTCAAATAGGCCTTTTGATCACAACGCTTTTTGATAAGATTTGGCGCGATTCCCAGGTAGATCTGCCCCTGATTATCAAGCAGCCCTAAGTTCTGAAGGTCTTCTAACCCCCGGGGATGGATTCTGACCAGATATGAGTTGTTCTTTCGCAGCCTTAGCTTACGTCGTACGACAATGTCCACCTGGCGTTTTAGCACATCCTTGGCTAAGCGATAGATCTTACGCGCTACTGGCGCACTCTCCGTGATCACATTTAAGGTGAATTGTTGGTTTGAACTAATTTGGAGTGTTCCATCCATGCGAACCAAAGCGGCTAATTCCGCTAAATCACAGCAAGGTTTCTCGCTGCCTAAACGAGCAAGCTCTTCTTTCGTAACAGCACTAAAGGACACAATCTCTAGCCCCCTTTTCGTGGTTCGATGTTCCAAATTCGTTGTTCGTGTACGAATTCAAGATCGATTTCACACTAGGGTTAATCCTAGCAGTTCAACAAATTCCTAAAAATCTTATATCTTCTATAACTCTTTTCGGAGCTTTCGGGTGAGCAAATATGAATCGATCAGAGCAATACGCTCTCCCATTGGTTTTAAGCGAAAAAGCAGCCTGATAAGCTCCCTTGCCAACCGATCTGAATCGTGACGCACCACATTTCTCTCTTGCACTAAATTCGCTTCGAAATATTTGGCTCCTAAATGGTGAACCATTTTGGGGTCAGCCATAACCGGAGCAGCTTCTTCCTGACTATAGCGCTTTAAAAGTGGGGCGGTTATTTCGCCACGTGAAGCAAGGACTGCATCGACGAAGCCTGAACCACAGTGGTCAATTATTGCTTGAAGATGATCCGAAACCTTGTAACCATCTGTTTCCCCTTTTTCTGTCATAACATTACATACATAAACACAAGGGGCGCTGGCTTCCCTAATTCTCTCTCTAAGCCCTAAGACTAATAGGTTAGGCAAAACACTGGTATAGAGACTTCCCGGCCCTAAAACTATCAGATCTGCTTCATCAATTGCCTTTAAAGCATCAGGCAAAGGAGCACAATTGCTAGGTTCCAGGTAAACTCTCTTAATTTTCCCTTCAGTAGTTCGGATCGTAGTTTCCCCAACAACACGAGTTCCGTCTTCCAAATCAGCGGTCAAAACAACTTGTTCCAGGGTGGTAGGAAAAACCTTTCCACGAATAGCAAAGACTTTGCTGACTTGTTCAATTCCTTTTTGAAAATCCCCAAAAGTATCCGTTAACCCTGCTAAAAGCAAATTCCCTAAACTATGCCCCTTTAGAGCTCCACTTTCAAAACGATAGGAAAAGAGCGTATTCATAGTATCCTCTGTCTCTGCCAAGGCCACCATGCAATTGCGCACATCCCCCGGCGGCTGGATTCCTAATTCGTCACGCAGCTTTCCCGAACTTCCTCCATCATCAGATACCGTAACAATTGCGGTGAGATTGCAAGTGTATTTCTTTAGTCCACGCAAGAGAGCCGAAAGCCCCGTTCCGCCACCAACCACTACAATTCTAGGTCCTCTGCGTAAATGATGTCTTGAATAGATCCTATCTACAATTCTAACTTCGTTCTCAGGGATTACCGTAGAGATTATCGAATAAAGCATTCGTTTAAAACCAACTATGATACAAATAATCCCTAAAGTGCTGATAATTGCCCCTGTTGGCACGGTAGCATGCTTGGTACTGCCCGTCAAACGATAAATAACTTCTCGAAATTGCAGCTCGGCATAGCCGATAGCCACTCCGTCGTTCATGACGGAAAAGCCTGTTGCAAAAAGGAAGATTCCCAACACTGCGAGAATGAACCACCTTTTTACCTTCAAATCAGGGTAGAGCCATTTTAAGTAACGATATATTTGATCGTATTTTTTGGAGTTCATCGCGTTTTTCCACGCTTTTGGTTCTTTGTGGCGTCCCGATGAGTTACCCTAATCGAATAATCACGTTCTATTAAAAAACTCCCTACTCTTTCCGCAATAGCAACGGAGCGATGTTGTCCACCTGTACAACCAATCCCAATAACCAAGTGGGTCTTTCCTTCTTTAATATAATTAGGCAGAATGTATTCTAATAAATCCAAGTATTTTTCCATAAATTCTCTGGCCATTTGATTGCCAAAGACATACTCTCGAACGGATTCATGTTCTCCTGTAAAAGGGCGTAATGCTTCTACGTAAAATGGGTTTGGCAGAAACCGCACATCCATGACTAGATCTGCATCCATTGGTATTCCATATTTAAAGCCAAAAGATATAACTGAAACAGCCATCTGTCCCAAACCCTGGGTTTTGCAGAATAGCTCTGCAACCTGACTGCGAAGTTGTTGGGCACTTAAGTTCGTTGTATCGATAATGTTATCTGCTCGAATTCTTAATTCTTCCAATTGCTGACGTTCTGCCTGAATCCCATCTAATACTCGTCCCTGAGGAGAAAGGGGATGCCTGCGCCTTGATTCCTTATAACGACGAATTAAAGTTTCATCTGAGGCATCCAGGAAGAGTACTTCCAGCCGAAAGCCTTCCTTTTCTAAATTATTTAATGCTTCACTAAGAGAGGAAAAAAACTCTCCGCCGCGCAAATCACAGACGATTGCTGCTTTAGAGACCTTTCCCCTAGACTGAGCACAAAGCTCTGCAAACTTAACCAGAAAGGTAGGGGGTAAATTATCCACACAGAAAAATCCTTGGTCTTCAAGACTTTGCATCGCTTGAGTTCGACCTGCTCCTGATAAACCAGTAATAACAATTAGTTCAAGTCCTTGTTTATTCATTCATTTCACCTCCTCTTATTATATTATGGCTGCTCCTTTACCGATAAAACTTTTCCAGCTTGCTCTTGAGCAATATTTAAGGCATCCTCAGGAGTGATATTACCTGTCAAAACATTATTCCACGCCTCATTTTGCAAAGGAATCAGCTTCCATTCCTGACTGTTTCCCTCCAAAGACCAGGCCTTAGCTAATGCTTTACTTGCCTGAGGAAAGACACCTTTCTGAGCTTCTGGACGTCCGTAAAAGCTCATGTTAGCGGGAAGAAGACTGACCGCATTCAGCATTGCTTCTTCAGCTTCTGGGGTGAGCAATGCCTTTTCAACGGTTTGAATCGCAGGGATCATTGCCGGGGTGGATTTAATGGCTGAATTAGCAATCCCCAGTGTTGCCCCAATCAGACCTTGCCCCTGTCCCCCCGTCAAATCGGATAGAGGAATACTTCCCCATGGTACATTTAACTGAGTAAAATACTTGGCCAAACTTGCACCTGCTATTAAATAAGGCGTCTGTCCATTAGCAAATGCCGCAGGTGCCGTCGGGTCAATACGTAAAAGCTTGGCATTTTTCCATGCTAAGAGTTGTTGAATAAACAGCAAGTTATTCGGATCGTTTAGGCTGATATTTTCCGAGTTAAGCAATCGCCCTCCCTGCCCATTCCACCAAACAGCTAGGGTAGCAGTATCCGGAGAGACCATTGAAACCCCCTTAGCAGCGAATATGTCTGTGAGAGCAGCCGGGGCTTCAGTAAGATCTGTTCTAAAATAAAGCAAAGGGATATCTGTCAGCCAGGGAAGAGCATACTCCACCCCTCCAAACCTAAAAGCAGCCAGAGTTGCCGGATAGGCCTCTGAATCAGTGTGAGCAACGGTTGCTAAAGCCCCTTTACTATAGAGCTCATGAATAATCTCCCTTGAAGCAATGAATATCTCTGGCCCTTCCCCTCCTGCTTCCGCTTGGTAGGAGAAAGCTGCAAAGTTTGCCGCAGAAACATAGTTTAGTTTAACGATAACCTCGGGATTTGTCTGTTCAACGGCTTGAACCTGCCCTTTTAATGCCTCTGCCTCAGCCCCTTGCAAAGAATGCCAAACATCCACAACCACAGGGGCCGGACCTCCGGGTTGTCCAGTCTGAGGGGCTGAAGAACAACCGGTTACAAGTATTATGCTTACAATTACTATGAGTAAAAACCTTCGAGAAGTCATAATAGCACCCCATTCACGATCCTTCATATCGGCAGGCTGTGGCTTTGCCATGTTGATAATAAAAAAGATACCAGCAAGACTCAGCGGCGGCCTCATCATCACGCTGTAAATCCGACATAAAATGTACAACTGCAGTATTGCGATTCCACTGCCGACGGTCCATCTTCTTAACCTCAGGAATTATCGGCTCCCAACAGGCATCCTTGCGGATAGTTTCTTGGATTCTTTTCCATTGATCTGTTTTTTCCATCTCTAAGGTATCTTCATCCTGCAAATAGTCCGGAATGACACTCGGGCGTTCCCACAGGTAAAAATCGAACTTCAGTGAATCACGAATTTTAGGCCAGGAGATAAAATCTATCCTCTCGTTAACTCCAATCTCTAGTTGGCAGCGAATAAATTCCCAAATTTTTTCAAAAAGTGCCTTGCCTTGCCACTGACGACCAAACCACTCCTGCTTATGCCAAAATTCCGCAAACTCATGATAAAAGTCAAAGGGGGTAGGAAAAAGTTTGAGAACCTCTCGTAAAGTATATCTGAACTTTCCTGAATTATAATATTTGTCCAGAATACTTTCCAAGCGATGTAATTGGAGTAGTTCATTGTGGGATAAGACAGCTGTCTCCAAAATTGTATAAGGAGGATCAGGCATAAACAAGAGCCCATAACCACCGCTTTGCCGTCGGAGGCCTGATCCTTTAAGAACTTTGAGAAAGCCTAATTGGAGCATATCCGGTTCTACCTTATAGACATCATTAAAGGATGTCCGAAAGTCTATCCAGTTTTCGGCGGGAAGCCCTGCGATAAGATCCAGGTGGAGAGGTATTCCTATAGACTTCATTTCAATAATATATTTTTTCCAGTCCTCAAAGGCTTGAGGACGTGAAACTATCTTAAGAGTTGGCTCGTGGGTTGATTGTACTCCGATTTCTAATTGAACTAATCCCTGGGGATAATTCCTGAAATAATCCATCCATTCGGCATCAAATAGATCTCCTGCCATTTCGCAGTGTACACGAATCTCCTCAGAATCAGCGAAAAACGCACTTTCCTCACGCACAATGTCTAAAATCTTTAGAGCATGTCGCTTGTTAGCATTAAAGGTTCGGTCAACAAACTTTACGGTTCGAGCACCATTTTTTAAGAGTTGACGAAACATCCTGCGAAAGTTTTCGGGTTCTAAAAATCGAACTCCTTGGAATGTCGAGGATAGGCAATATTGACAATTAAAGGGGCATCCCCTTGTCGTCTCTACATAGACCAGTCGTCCCGTAAAGTCTTCATCCTTGGCATAGGGAAAAGGTAAGTCATTTAAGCTTAAGGGTTTAACTTGCGAAGAATTAAGCATAATTCCCTCTCCCCTTCTCCAAGCAATACCTGGAACGTTGGAGGGATCTATGTTTTTTTGCCATGCCTTAAGCAGCTCTAAAAATATTCTTTCCCCTTCGCCAATAACCAGAGCATCCACCTCCGAATGCTCCGTCAGAAACTCTTCTGCCTCGAAGGATACCTCCGGGCCACCCAGTACAAACCGCACATTTGGACAAATCGGATGAAGCCTTCTAATCACAGCCATGGTCTCATTGAGATTCCATATATAGCATGAAAAACCGACAACATCAGCCTTAGCTTCAAATATTTCTCCCGCGATACGATCAAGATTATCATTAATGCTATATTCTTTAATTAAAACATTGGGATACTCTGTACAAATATCTTCTCGTAAGTAGCGTAGAGCCAAATTCGTATGGATGTATTTAGCATTGAGGGCAACTAAAAGAATACGCAAAATTCGGAACCCCCTTCGCCTTTAGTATAGCGGTTTAAGCCCGCCAATGCAATTGTTATGCCAGATTGATCTTCTTTTGTACTTATTCGAACTAGCTAAACTAAACAAGTTTTAGCCCTTCTTTATAAGATTTACTAATAGTAAATTCAAAAGAAAGATGCTTCAAATTTAAGCACCTTTCTTCCTGTAACCTTTTATTACTATATAAAGTCTGAATCAATTTAATGGTTAAATCCACCGGGAAAAAGTATGGGGGCAACCTGTGGCGTAATCACTCCGAAGGAATACCCTTGTTCTTTCAGGTAATGAACAATTCTCGGCAGTGCATCAATCGTTGTGGTTTTGCTTTTCGAATCATGCATCAAGATAATAGCTCGTGATTTCCCGGGGACTTGGGCCTTAATATTATTTACAAGTTGGTCCGCCGGCACAGTTGGTGCAGCAGCGTCCCCACTGCTCACATTCCAATCGTAGACTAGGTAATCCTCAGAATCTATCAAATTATAATAATTAACACTAAAATGCCCTTGGGTTCCGCCAGGTGCACGGATAATTTGAGGGCGAACTCCAATTGTTTTGAAGATAGTTTCTTCTGATTGTTTAATCTCTGCCAAAAAAGCATCCGGACTTTGATAAACCAGGCTGTAATCATGAGAATAACTGTGATTTCCAATACCTTGCCCTTGTGTATATTCGTCCTTTAAAAGCTCCGGATAGCGTTCAACTTGCCGCCCTAAAACAAAAAACGTGGCTTTAATCTCTTCCTCTTGAAGGATTTTAAGAATACGAGGGGTAGTTTCCGGATAAGGGCCATCATCAAAGGTGAGATAAACAATCTTCTCCGGTTCAGCATTAAAATCCCTCATGCGCATTGCTAGCCCCGGAGCACTCGGCGGAGTTCCGTCCAAGCCATAAAAAGGATGAATTGGAGTATTAGGAGGGGATTTTTCAGGGGGTGGAAGATTAGGCTTCTCATCACTTTTTTTATCAGGTACAGTTGAGACTTTAGAATCAGAGCTGGGTTCTGTTTTAGGATTTTCCTCTGCTTGTGGGGGTTTCGGTGTGGATATTTCTTCTTGCTTATTTGTTATGTCGGTATTGGGAGGGACTTCAGGCGTTTCTGATAAAGAAACATTTTCTTTGAGCAATTTTTCGGATTGGCATCCGCTCAGGAATATACTTGTTAGGATCATTAAAGCAATTAAAGGCACTCTCCAAATTCGCCAATGTTTTATTATCATCCTTATTTCTCACTTTCATAGGGTATAAGCAGACTGATTCAAACACCATCTACTTCTACTTTGTAACGGTACCCTTGAGGCGAAGAAAGAGTCATTAGCACTGCAGTAAAACCCAAAAAACTTTCTTTCTAAAGGGGAGACTTATCTGATTTGTCATTTTGACAAAACTCAGGTGGAGTTTTATCTCCACCAATATCAATCATTCTCTAATAAATAGTATTCTCCAACCTCTAATTAGAAACCATATTTTCCATTTTCCTGCGTTCCTTTTTCTTCTAAAAAAACACATCCATTCCAATATCGTCAAGGGTTTGACAGCCTGTCAGTACCATTGCCTGTTTTAATTCGTTAGTCATTCTCCTTAACACCAAGGCTACTCCCTCGGCCCCTCCGCCGTAACCAGCAATAATTAGAGGTCTTCCAATCATAACCGCATCGGCTCCTAAAGCCAACATCTTCAGAACATCTACCCCCGTTCTCACCCCTCCATCAACGATCACCGGAATTCTTCCTGCTACCGCCGCCGCAATTTCGGGTAATACTTCTGCGGTTCCGGGAGTATAGTCAAGAACTCTTCCGCCATGATTTGAGACAACAATAGCGGCAGCACCGACTTCAATAGCTATTTCAGCTTCATCCACAGTCATAATCCCTTTAAGAACAAAGGGCAGGGAGGTGTTAGCAATAATTGTCTTCATCTCTTCTTTAGTCTTTGGGCTCACCGGGATGGTAACTAATCCTGCCGCATCTACGTCCATACCAACTGCAAGAACTCCGGCCTCTTCCGCAAGACGCAAATAGCTAAACACTTCTTCTACTTCTCTGGGTTTCATAAAGGGAATGCCTAAGCCTTGAGCCTTGGCGACAACACCAATTCCAGCCTTATACATGGCTGGGTCAGGTGCGTCGCCGGTGGATCCCAGGGTTCCGGAACTAAGACAGCCTTGAATCATGGCTTCCGCCCATTCCTCTTCATTTAAAGCTCCACCCATGTTGAAATTATTACCTGTTATTGGAGCCCCAAGGATTGGAGTTTTTAATTCCTGACCAAAAAGCTTTAGCTGGGTATTGGGTTTTTTGACACCATGAAGTGTCCTTAAATTGATTCGGTAGCCAGCTAGTGCTTCAACATTACTTTTAAAGGACATCCCCGTGCCCATTCCCCCCATACCGGGAACCTCTCCTGCACAGGCCTTACCATTACATTGGGGACAAACTCGACAAAATCCCTTTAGCTTTTCCCTTGCGGTTTCGCGAACTGATTTAATGTTCATAAGTAATCCTCCTCAAACCTTCTGCTTAATTACCTGACATTTAGTACAAACCGTTCAATAGCTTCCGCGACTCCGTCTTCCTCATTGGTAAAAGTGACAAAATCTGCTTTTTCTTTGATCTCAGAGCGGGCATTTCCCATGGCAACCCCCAGGCCTGCATACAGAATCATTTCTAAATCGTTAAAGCTATCCCCTATAGCCATGACTTCTTGCTGAGCAATCCCATATCGTTTTGCCAAGGCATCTAGAGCTACCCCTTTGTTTACAGTACCCTCGGTAATCTCCATGAAATGAGGCTTGGATTTCGTAATATGGACCCTTTCCCCATAGCTTTCTAGTAAAAGGGGAGCTAAATTTCCTAAAGCGGTTTCTTCAGCAATAACAAGTATTTTTTCTACTCCCTCGGGTTCCTGATTAAGTAGATTTGACAAATCTGTTTCCTCAATATGAACACTGGCAATCCTAGCGTACTCTTGGGACCATTCATTAAGAGTTTGAGCAATGACACGATTCTTCAGATAAATTTGAGCATAAAATCCCCTCTTATAAAGATCTTGGATTATCTTAGAGGCTAAAGGACTGGGAATTACACGTCTAAATAAGATTTCCCCACTTATTACCTGCTGGATCATCGCCCCATGGTAGGTAATTATCGGTACATCTAATTCGAGTTGCTCTGCATAGGGACGTGCGGAGATGGGCATCCGTCCTGTTGCTATTGTCACTTTTACTCCCTGTGCCTGAGCTTTTTGAATCGTCTTTACCACTCGCGGAGAAATCGTCCAATCTTCTCTAAGCAATGTGTCATCAAGATCCATAGCTACTAAACGAATCGCCAACCCCTTCACCCTTTCGCCATGAGCGAAGTTCGAGGCTCGATATCTGTATAATCTCGCTTCTAGCCCGCTCCAAACTAAATGTTAGTACTAATAGACTTTTATTTACACCATAGACCTTTGATCTTTAGCTTAGATAACGTTTTAAATACTGCCCAGTATGGGATTCCGGCAGAGCTGCAACCTCTTCCGGTGTGCCGGCAATCAGCACTTCTCCGCCTCGATTTCCACCCTCAGGGCCCAGGTCAATTAGCCAGTCTGCTGTTTTGATAACATCAAGATTGTGTTCGATGACAAGCACTGTGTCCCCCCCGTCAACTAAACGGTGAAGTACATGAAGAAGTTTATCGATATCTGCTGTGTGTAAACCTGTTGTCGGTTCATCCAGGATATAAATTGTTTTTCCCGTGCTGCGTCGGCTTAGTTCAGTAGCCAGCTTAATACGCTGGGCCTCTCCGCCGGAAAGAGTTGTTGCAGGCTGCCCCAAACGAATATAACCGAGTCCTACATCCTGAAGAGTCTGTAGTTTTCGGGCGATTTTGGGAACAACTTGAAAAAAGTCCACCGCTTCATCAACGGTCATATCAAGGACTTGGGAAATGTTCTTACCTTTATATCGTACTTCTAAGGTCTCTCGATTATAACGTTTTCCTTCACATACTTCACAAGGGACATAGACATCCGGCAGGAAATGCATTTCAATCTTAATTATCCCATCTCCCCGGCAAGCCTCACACCGTCCTCCCTTAACATTAAAGCTAAACCTTCCTTGTTTGTAACCACGCATCTTGGCTTCAGGAGTTACAGAAAAGAGTTCGCGAATAAAGTCAAAGACTCCTGTATAGGTGGCAGGGTTTGATCGGGGTGTTCTCCCTATGGGAGATTGGTCAATATCAATTACTTTGTCCAAATATTCCAAGCCTTGTAGCTGGTCATGGGCACCTGGACGAACCCTGGCTCGCCCAAATTTAGCGGCCAATCCCTTAAAAATTATCTCATTGACTAAGGTACTTTTGCCCGATCCCGAGACCCCGGTCACACAGGTCAATAAACCCAAAGGGATGCGTGCATGGACATTCTTCAAGTTATTTTCTCGAGCCCCCACAACCTCCAGCCACTTACCGTTAGGTTGACGCCGCTCTTGAGGTATAGAGATCTTCTTGACCCCGCTCAAGTACAGTCCGGTCATAGAATCCCTATTGGCCTTAATTTCCTCTATAGTCCCTTCAGCTACTACTCGTCCGCCATGGGCCCCTGCCCCAGGGCCAATATCAATGATATGATCTGCAGCAACCATCGTATCTTCATCATGCTCGACAACAATTAAGGTATTTCCCAGGTCACGCAGTCGCTTAAGGGTTGTCAGCAGGCGGGCATTGTCCCTTTGGTGAAGGCCAATGCTAGGTTCATCTAAGACATAGAGAACACCCATTAAGCTTGAGCCAATTTGTGTCGCCAAACGAATGCGCTGAGCTTCTCCACCTGAGAGAGAACCGGCTGAACGGGCCATGGTCAGGTAATCTAACCCTACATTCATTAAGAATCCAAGCCGTTCTTTAATTTCTTTGAGAATTTGGTGAGCAATCGTCTCTTCCTTAGGAGTGAGCACGAGGGTGTTCACAAAGTTAATCGCTTCAGTGATGGAGAGGCGGGACAAATCATCAATGGAGATCCCGCCCACCTTTACAGCCAGAGCTTCAGGTTTCAGCCGCTTCCCAAGGCATTCCGGACAAGGGTGCTCACTCATATATCCTTCAATTTCAGCTCGCACCATATCCGAGGTGGATTCACGATAACGACGCTCAAATAAAGGAACCAGCCCCTCAAAGTTGGTACTATAGGTTTTTAATTGATCAAAAATATTTTGATACTGAAAGGTGATTGGGGTATCTGTTCCATAAAGAAGCCCCTTCCATTGAACTTCATTTAAATCTTGTAAAGGGGTATCCATTTCAAATTTCAGGTTTTGAGCAACGGCCTCCATCATTTTAGGGTAGTAGGTGGATGTTGACTTAGCCCAAGGTGCTATTGCCCCCGCAGCAAGTGACAAAGATCGATCCGGAATAAGCAGATCAATATCGACCACCAGATTAGCCCCTAAGCCCGTGCACGCCGGGCATGCTCCGTAAGGACTGTTGAATGAAAAAAGCCGGGGCGAGATCTCGTCAAGGGCAATTCCGCAATCCGGGCAAGCAAAGTTCTCGCTAAAGCGCAGCTCTTCACCATCGATAATGTCTGCAATGACGTTACCCTCTCCCAATTTAAGGGCGGTTTCCAAGGAATCGGCCAAACGTTCTGCACTTTCCGGTTTTAAAGATATTCGATCGACCACAACTTCAATAGAGTGCTTTTTATTTTTTGCCAAAGTTATTTCTTCACTGAGGTCTCTAGCCTCTCCATCCACTCGCACCCGAACATAGCCGGCCTTCCGAATATCTTCCAAGACCTTTTGATGTTCCCCTTTTTTCCCTTTGATCAGCGGGGCTAGAATCTGTAACTTAGTTTGTTCTGGAAAACTGATCAATTGATCAACCATTTGCTGAATTGTCTGCTGAGAAATAACTCGACCACATTTGGGACAATGGGGATGCCCAATGCGAGCATAAAGTAAGCGCAAGTAATCAGAGACTTCGGTTGCAGTTCCTACTGTCGAGCGTGGGTTGCGGTTTGTCGTCTTCTGATCAATGGAAATTGCCGGAGAGAGTCCCTCGATAGAATCCACATCCGGCTTGTCCATTTGACCCAGGAACTGACGGGCATACGCAGAGAGAGATTCTACATATCTCCTCTGCCCCTCAGCATAAATCGTATCAAAGGCTAGAGAAGATTTTCCCGAACCTGACAATCCGGTGATAACCACCAGTTTATTGCGAGGAATATCGATATCAATGTTTTTCAAATTATGAGCCCGTGCACCACGCACGCGTAAATAGTCATGGGTCATGGTTTTCCTCCTAATGACCAAACAAATTTTCGGTATTAACCGAACATATACGAACTAATTATAAAGTATTCGATATTAATATACAACCATTCCAATTCCTATTTCTTGCGCTTTTGGGAAGATCCCTTCCTCTGAGCTTTTTGGTCGTAGCGAGTATTTCTTTTGCTTCCCCCTTGTTGACTGGTCATTTTATAGTTATTCTCTTCTCCCTTTAGTTCTATCATAGCATCTCTGATTTCAGCCGCTCTCTCAAAATCCAAATCTCTAGCAGCAAGCCTCATTTCTGCTTCAAGACTGTTAAGGAGCTGGGCAAGTTCTTCAGGAGGCAGCTTTTTCCCATAAGTTTGTTTCATTTCAGCGACCTTTGTTGCCTCGGGGACATTATGAATGGCCTTACGAATAGTTTGGGGAGCAATTCCCCTTTTTTCGTTCCAAGCCATTTGGATAGCCCGACGTCGATTCGTCTCATCGAGAGCATTCTGCATAGAATGTGTAATTTTGTCGCCATACATGATAACTTTGCCTTCTGAATTTCGAGCTGCCCGACCTATGGTCTGAATAAGAGAACGATCCGATCTTAAGAAACCTTCTTTATCGGCATCGAGAATTGCCACGAGAGAAACTTCCGGTAAATCTAACCCCTCTCGCAATAGGTTAATTCCCACAACGACATCGATCTCGCCTAAGCGAAGTTCTCGGAGAATTTCCACACGTTCAAGGGTCTTAATATCTGAATGAAGATACTTTACCTTAATTTCTAAGTTTATAAAGTAATCTGTGAGATCCTCGGCCATTTTTTTGGTTAGGGTTGTTACCAGGACTCGTTCATCTTTGGCAATCCGCCTCCGGATTTCCCCCAGCAAGTCATCAATCTGCCCTTTAGTCGGACGAACAATCACTTCCGGATCTAATAACCCTGTAGGCCGAATGATCTGCTCTACGACAGTCGGACAATGTGCTAATTCATAGGGTCCAGGTGTGGCACTGACATAAATACTTTGGTGGATTCTTCGCTCAAATTCCTTGAAGGTTAAAGGTCTGTTATCCAGTGCGGATGGTAAACGAAAACCGTAATCTACCAGTGTTGTCTTACGGGATCGGTCTCCTTCATACATTCCCCTTACCTGAGGAAGGGATACATGGGACTCATCGACAAATAATACAAAATCATCCGGGAAATAATCAAGTAAGGTATAAGGAGTCTCTCCGGCTTCACGAAAGGTTAAGTGACGAGAGTAATTTTCTATGCCGTTACAAAAGCCCATCTCCCTTAGCATTTCCAGATCATAGCGAGTTCTTTGTTCCAGACGCTGTGCTTCCAGGAGCTTGTTTTCGGAATTTAAGCTCTTCAGCCGTTCTTCCAGCTCTATCTCAATATTCTCCGCCGCCAGCATCACCTTATCTTGCGCGGTTACATAGTGTGAGTTTGGGAAAATTGAAACATGATACCTTTCACCTAAAATCTCCCCAGTAAGCATATTAATCTCGTAAATGTGCTCGATTTCATCACCAAACATATCCACGCGGAGCACTTTCTCACTGGATGAAGCAGGATAAATCTCAACGATATCTCCCCGTACTCGAAAGGTTCCTCGTGTAAAGGCTATATCATTACGGTCATACTGAATAGCTATTAACTTGCGTAGAATCTCATTACGGTCGACAACTTGTCCCTGGCGCAGGGAAAGCACCAAATCACGGTAATCCTCAGGAGAACCTAAACCATAGATGCAGGAAACACTGGCGACCACAATTACATCCCTACGCTCAAGCAGAGCTGCAGTTGCTGAGTGACGAAGTTTTTCAATCTCTTCATTAATGGAAGCATCTTTCTCAATAAAAGTGTCACTCGAAGGTACATAAGCCTCCGGTTGGTAATAGTCATAATAACTCACAAAGTACTCTACTGCATTCTCAGGAAAATACTCCTTGAACTCACTATAGAGTTGAGCTGCTAAGGTTTTGTTATGAGCTAAAATTAAGGTCGGCCTTTGTACCTTAGTAATAATATTGGCCATTGTGTAAGTCTTGCCTGATCCCGTAACTCCCAATAACGTCTGGTGGCTCAGGCCTGCCTTTAAGCCCTTTGCCAGTTCTTCAATCGCTTGGGGCTGATCCCCGCCAGGTTTATAGGGGGCATGTATTTGAAATTCCACGCTCCGCTCTTCCTTTCAGATGAACTCTATCTTACTTCTTTTACTACTAAGTTTATTTTACATCTCCCCTTGCGCTTATTCAAATAGATACGCCAAGTATATCTTGCCCACATTCTCCATTTAATGGTTCATTTCACTTAAATTTTATTAATATAAAACTGAGGACAGGTGCATCATTATTCCATAACACCTGTCCTCTAATAATTCACTTATTTCTTTTCTTCTTTCTTATCCTTCCCTTCCTCTTCTTGACCTTTTGAATCTCCTTTTGCCTGTTCTGCCTGTTGCTTTAACATTTCTGGTGGGACTGTCTTAGTTTGTTCATTGACAGTTTTTTCTGTACCCATGACTTTTCCATTGGCATCAAGATAATCTCTTGTTGTTTCGGTTTTTACGCGTTCGGTGACTTTATCTACTCCCGGAGGAACCGCATTCTGCTTATCTCCGGATTGCCCATTTTCTTTTTTGGCATCCGCTTGCTCTTGACCTTTAGCTTCTTGACCTTTCTTTTCTTCACCTTCCTTTTCTTTAGACTCTTGCTTAGATGACTCGTCTTTTTTCTTTTGCTCTTGTTCAGCACTCTGCAGTGTCTTAGTATAACTTTTCTGAATAACTGCCAGATTTGCCGGGGTTACTGCTTTTACTGCAACAATTTTTGCCGGTATTTCACCTTGCTCACTGGTAAGGGAATCTTCAATTTCCAAGGGTTCTTTATTGATTATCTTTTGCGCCCATTGATAAGCATTAGCCCCCTGCAAATAGGGAGAAGTGTCAACATCTCCTGTTTGAGAACCTTTAGCCATTCTATCTAGTGATGGAACATTAGCTTGTCCACCGATTAAGCTGATTTTTTTATCCAATTGATTTTGTTTGAGTACCTCGCTTGCCTGAGCAGCCAAGCTTTCATTATGCGCTAATATTGCTAGCACATTGTCGGGATTCTTCTGTAAAAAATCTACCAAGCTTGTCCTTGCTACCGATTCTGATCCTTTTGGACTTGAAATGGTATGTAGGGAAATCTTTGGATACTTACTTAGAATAGCTTTATTTCCCGATAACAGTTCTTGAGAGCCACTTTCATTAGGATCCCCTTGGAGTATAACAACTTGTCCCTCTGTGACTTTACCTACCAATGTCTGACCCATTAACTCGCCAACTTTTTCCTGATCCGGGATGATTATTCCTTCCGGTTTTACACCTGATGGGAGCTGAGTTAAGGCTAAGATAGGAATTTCCTGGGCTTGAGACTTTTGTAGTGTGCTTTCATCTCCACCTTGATAGATTAGAATTTTAGCATCTTCTAGAGCGGATTCTGCTTCTGATCCACTCTTTATATACTTTACTGTAACATCTTCTTTCTTAGCTAAATCGTCGATGCCTTTAGTAATTAGCAGCTTGTTAGGATCATTCTCATTTAACGAAACTGCAATTATTGTTTTGTTCTCTGTGGCTTTTGAAGAAGTTTTATTTTTATTTTTTCCTAAAAGATCTTGTAGACTACAACCAGTTATGGTTAAACTAAGACAAAGAGGAATTAAGATAATTAAGAATCGCAATCTCTTGGACATTTGATACACTCCTTTCGGGGTTCTTAAGCAATTCTTTAAATTAGTTTCCCCTTGTCTATATAAATAATCCCAGAGAAAAATTCCCTTTATACTATTTCTTTAATAAAGGAGGGCTTCTGTTTGACAATTAAATTGGAACATGTTCTAAAACGCGTACAAGCTCTTCCTCCCTTACCCACCTCTGCTCTGCGTGTCATTGCACTAACTAAGAATCCAGGTACCACTGTCAAAGAGCTAGAAACGGTTATTGGTAAGGATCCTTCCCTCACAGCGGGTATTTTACGACAAGCAAACTCTGCCTACTATGGGTACGCCAGACGAATTTCTTCTCTTCAGGAAGCAATTGTCATGCTTGGTTTTCAGGTAACCCAAGGGTTAGCGATGGCCTCTGCCGTCGCCCCTTTATTAAAAGACAACCTAGTAGGGTATGAGATTGAACAAGAGGGGCTTTGGAAGCATTCGATGCTTACTGCTATGACTGCTAAGCGATTATGCCAATATCGGAAATTCCCTTTTGGGGATGTTGCTTTTACTGCAGGCTTGCTTCATGATATTGGGAAATTAGTTATCTCCATTTATGTTCAGGAAGTTGGGCCTTTTCTTGTCGAGAAGGTAAAAGAAGCCAAACTATCCTATTTTGAACTTGAAGAGAAAGTAATAGGGTATAACCACGCCACAGTTGGCGGCTTTTTGGCTAGGACTTGGTTTTTACCCGAAGATTTGGTTTCTGCCATATCCTATCACCATACACCAGAAAATACCCCCAGTTATCCCGAGCTCGCCTGTGTTATTCATGTTGCTAATGGTCTTGCCAACTTACTGGGCATCGGTGGCGGTGTAGACAGTTTGTTAAATCCAATTCATCAGGTTGCCCTGGATAAAATTTCTCTTACAGAGTCTGATCTCGAAAGACTAATGGCAGACATGGGAGAATTCCTGGTCGATCCTACTCTATTTAGCTAATCTAACTAATTCTAATCAGCCTTTGACATGTAAATCAATTAAAATCTGATTTAGCACCGTTTCACGAAATCTATCAACTTGATCAAAATCAACAGCATCCATATATATACTCTTAAGCTGAGACCTGTACGTCTGCCATGACGCTAAGGTCTCTTTTAGAGTTTTACTCAAAGGTCGTTCTAATCCCTGGTCTTGCAGATTTTCCGGATTTCCTTGCCAGATTGCCAAATGCCTCTCCGGAAAAGCAATTCCAATCACTTCATCCGGGTTGAGAGGGTGCAAGACAATTTCGATTAGTTGCCCCAATTGCTGAGCCTCTCGTAGTACCCAATCTAAGGCGTCAAGAGTCTCATCCCCCTCTAAGCGGATCTGATCAAAATCCGTTAGGAAATGAGGAGCTAGATTCAACCAACCATCTGCAGTCAGGCCATGAAGAAAGAATGGGTTAATGACGCTTTTCTGAAGCAGTTTCAGAGCATTTTCAGCTAGTGGCCAAGGACCCGTATGCTCTTTTTTTACCTTGAGCTGAGCGGAGTTCCTCAAGATCCAAGAGATATTCTCTTTTTCTATAGGTTTCTTTGTGGCCCGGGCTTCTATCAATGACCCAAGTTCCGAAGCTAACTCGTCTTCCAGGGACATTTGCAGCCCTTGAAGCTGCTTTTCGAGCTCAATAATTGAAGAACGCTGTTTTTCCAACTTCTCTTCATCACAAAACTTAGTAAAGTCTGTAAACTTCTCAACTACACCGGGGGCCTGCCAACGCAGGGGCGAAACCTCCATAGCATCGATCATTGCTAATCCTATCTGAGGAATAACGAAACCTGCCATCGAATCCGGATCTCGCACTGACCGCAGAAAATCAATGTCATATCCCCGATCCAATAGTTCCAGGCCAATCACCTTAATGATTGTCGATTTACCGGTTCCAGGACCGCCTAAAAGGACATAAGCACGTTTCCAAGTCGGCATCATGTTTGGTAATAAGGATATGTACCCTCTGGTGGTCAGTCCTTCGGCAAAGTAATGTCGCACCCCAGTCTTATTTCTCATGCTTGTTACCCCCGTCGTTTTTTTCGGTCAGCGTAGTCTATGCAATTAAAGTTAGGAAGGCCACAAAAACGTGGTTCGATATTCGATATTCTTGGTTCGAATTAAGTATAATTTTAAGGCACGCTCCATTTAATAGAGCGTGCCTTAAAGGGTAGATAAATTTATTTTATTTTTTCTTGTAAGGTCAGTAGAGCTTTGCGTAGTTGAGAATCAAAATTTTTGTCTTGGGGGGTAATAGTAGCTTGTTCTCCCTTGCCTAGCTCAACTACTATATCTGGGTCAATCCCCTTTTTATGAATGTCCAGCTTATTAGGAGTTAAGTATTTGGCAGTTGTCAATTTAACACTGGTTCCTCCGTCTAGGGGGAAGATTGTTTGAACAATCCCTTTGCCAAAGGTTTTCACCCCTACTAAAGTTGCCGTGCCTTTATCTTTAATGGCACCTGCAACAATCTCAGAAGCGGAGGCACTCTCTTCATTAACAAGTACCACCATAGGTATTCCCAGATAGGTTCCTGTAGACATCTTTGTATCGACATTCCCTTGCTTATCAACAATGTACACAACCGGCCCTTCGGGGATGAAGTAACTGGCAACTTGTACAGCAGCATTAAGCTCCCCACCATGGTTATATCTCATATCTAAAATAAGACCTTTAAATTTTTTAATGTCCATAGTATCGAAAGTTTCTTTCAGTTCTTTCCCTGTATCCGAACCGAACTGAGTTATACTGACATAAGCAATATCCGGATTTCCCGGCAATGCTAGACCGTCAACGGTTGGAACGGTTATGTTTTCCCTGGTTAAGCTCACAGTGAAGGTCTTATTGGTACTCTCCCTGTATAAAGCTAATTCTACCTTTGTGCCAGGCTCTCCCCTCATTAGCCCAACAGCTTTATCTTGTTCCATCCCTGCAGTATCGGCATCGTCTATCTTACTGACAACATCCCCCGATTGAATCCCTGCCCTGCTGGCCGGTGAATTTTTGATCGGACGCAGGACTACCAGCTTTTTAGGATCTTTAAGGCTTAGGACAATTCCTATCCCCCCAAACTTTCCTTCAAGCATTTGAAACAATTCTTGGTTCTCCTGGGCATTCATGTACGTCGAATATGGATCTCCTAAGATTTCTACGATACCTTTTGTTGCACCTTCCACAAGCTGATCTGTCGTTACATTTTCTAAGTAATCCTTGCGAATAAGCTGCACAACATGTACTAGCCGCCCAACATTATTGACGTTAGTAATTACTACACCACTTACCAAAGTGGTCACTAATACAGAGAAAATCAGGAAGACGATTCCTACATGTTTGGCTATTCGTTTCATGTTCCATTCTTGCAATCCACTAAACTCCTTCCCTCTCTTGCACTAGTCCTTAGGCGCTGGTCCTCGCACATAAGTTCAACTTGGCATCCACTCTCTTTGGAAAGGCACACCAAGTTTCTAAGACTTGCTCTATTATATGCTTATCCCTCACTAGAAATACTGCTTATCTCTTTAATTAGGGAAATACTGTAAAGGGTCTGTGGTGTTTCCGCCTACCCTAACTTCAAAATGCAAATGTGCTCCTGTGCTCCATCCAGTTGAGCCCACCGCGCCAATTGCTTCATTGGCCTCAACAGATTGGCCCTCCCTTACATCTATTCGTGACTGATGTCCATAGAGAGTAGATATTCCACTTCCATGGTCAATAATCGTCATATTTCCATAGGCCGTATTCCAACCAGCCATAATGACTACCCCAGCACCTACCGCATTAATCTTTGTCCCGGTGGGGGCAACAATATCTGTTCCCGTATGTAAGCTACGTTTTTTGGTAATGGGATGAATCCTCCAGCCATAGGGGCTGCTAATTTCATAATATCCCGGTACCGGCCAGCTTGAAATTGTCCCATTTAAGTTGCCTGTTCCTTTTCCGGACTGGGCAGCTTGTAATTTTCGTATCTTCTCCGAGAGAGATTTGGACTCAGATTCCAGTCGCTCCAGCTCATCAAAAACAGCCTGTTGCGCTTTTAGGCTCTCATCTAAGGCATTGCGTTGTTTTGACTTTTTCCCCTCAAGATCAGCGCTTACCGAAGCTGCCTGTGCTTCAAGATCAGCAGCTTGATCTCTTTTGGCCTGTAATTCATTCTTTTTTTGGGCAATTTGTGCTTTCTGGGATTCAATATCTGCAAGTAGCTGTCGATCATTGTCCACTAGTCTTGAAAAATATTCCATGCGAGTAATAAAATCACTAAGATTCGAAGACTGAAAAAGAAGTTCCAATTGGCTAATCTGACCGCTCTCATATATTCCTCGCGCCCGTTTACCCAGGGCCACTCTCCGCTCGTCAAGCTCCTTCTGCTTTTGATCTAGTTGCTCTTGTGCTAAGGAGACTTGGTTTTGGGCTTGGGCAAAAGCAATCTTCTTCTGATTGAGGGCCTGCTGAGCTGTATCAATCTCAGCTTGTAATTGATTCAATTGAGCTTTTATATTATCTGTTGTATAAGTAATCTTGTTTAGTTGACCCTGAGCCTGATCTTTCTGTTTTTCAATATCATTCTGTTGCTGAATACTATCCCCCAGTTGATCAGCCATTGAAGGCAATGCCGCCGTCCCAAGCAAAAGAAGGCTTACTATGACAACTGGAATAACTTTCTTCCTGAACAAACGACCCCTCCGTCCTTAAGTTTACTAGTAAGGCTAGTGCCAACATCAATCTGTTGATCAAAAAGTCATTAAAAACCCGCCCCCACATAATAGTGGGGGCTTAAATACAAACACGACTCTCTTCTTAAGCACGCAGAAACTTCTGTAAAGAAAATACACTTCCTATAGCACCCATGGCCATCCCTGCCAGTAATAATCCTAGGGTTACTTGACGAAAAAGGACTTGGTTTTGCACTACCGGCAAAAAAGTTAAGGTTGATTGGACATACACGGTAATCCAATTGTAGCCAACTCCAACAATGACAGCGGCCAATGTTCCTCCAACCAAGCCTAGGGCTAACCCTTCAATCAGAAAAGGCCAACGTATAAAACCATTGCTTGCACCAACTAATTTCATAATCTGGATTTCTCTTCGCCGGGAAAAAACATTAATTTTAACATTAATAGAAATCAGTACAACTGCTGCAACTCCAAAGGCAGCAACTACACCAAAACCAATCCACCTCAGCCACTGGGTGAACTTGAGCAGTTGATCTACAAATTCCTGTCCATAGCGGACTTTGTACAGCCCCGGGTTAGTTTCCAGCGACTGAGCCAGAGTTTTAACGTTCTGAGGATCCGTTACCTTGACCGTTAACTTATCCGGAAAAGGATTAGTTCCTCCTACATCAGCAACAATGCTGCTTTGAGTTCCTCCGATAGTTTTTCCAAAGTCCTCAAGGGCTTGTTCCTTTGTTACCAAGGACACTGACTCTACTCCAGGCATTTGTTCAATCTGGTTTTTCAAGTCTTGAACCTCTTCAGGCGTATAGCTCATTTGTACAAATGCACCAATTTCCAACTCGGATTCAAAAGATTTTGCCATATTAGCGGTGTTAGCTAAGAAAAAAATCGAGTAGCCCAAAATTACCAACGAAACCATGACAGTTATAACAGACGCAAGACTAAGCCAGGGATTTCGCCTCATGGAGTTAAATGTCTCGCGAAAAATATAGCCCGAGGAATTAAACATCGTAGCCGTATCCCCCCTGTTCCTCGTCGCGAGCAACTCTGCCATTTTCTATGGCAATAACACGCTTTTGCATTTTGTTAACAATAGCTCTGGCGTGAGTAGCCATAACAACAGTCGTACCTCGTTTGTTGATTTCATACAACAAATCCATGATGTCCCAGGCAGTATCCGGATCCAGATTGCCGGTGGGTTCATCAGCGACCAGTAAAGCCGGATTATTAATAATCGCCCTGGCTACACAAACTCGCTGTTGTTCACCCCCGGATAGTTCATGGGGATAGGCTTTTTCTTTTGCCTTGAGACCAACAAGATCTATCGTTGCCAGAGTACGACTTCTTACCTCACGTTTAGGAACTCCAATGACCTCAAGAGCAAAAGCAACGTTTTCAAACACCGTTTTGTTCGGTAACAGCTTAAAGTCTTGGAAGATTACTCCAATGCTGCGCCTTAAATATGGCACTTCCCGCTCTTTCATTCTCACAAGGTTTCTACTGTTAATTTGGACTTGTCCGCGGGTAGGTATTTCCTCTCGATACAATAACTTAATCAACGTAGATTTACCGGCCCCACTGGGCCCCACCAGAAAAACAAAGTTCCCTTTGCCAATTTTCAGATTGACATCGACAAGGGCTCTGGCACCATTCGAATAAATCTTGGAAACATTGGTTAATTGAATCATGTTTTCCTCCTTGATTATACGCCACGCCCTATTTTCTCTATAACTCTTATTTTATTCGACACTTGCCGCCGTTTTCCTGTTAAACCGCTAAACATTCTTATGTTTTGTCAGGTCTTAGATTTTCGGAATACAAAAAGAGACCAACACTCTGAAAAGAATGTTAGTCTCGATCATATCTTATTTAATAGCTTTTTAAACGCCAAAGTCTCTGTGTTAATTACTTCTGTTTTTTAAGTAGCACTTCCTGAACTGCTTTAATTAAGGCATCCTTGGTTAATCCATACTTTTCAAGAAGTTCAGTAGGTTTCCCTGATTCTCCAAAGGTGTCTTTGAGACCTACACGCACCATAGGGGTTGGCTCTTTTTCAGCAAGAACCTCTGCGACAGCACTTCCCAGTCCGCCGATAATGTTATGTTCCTCTGCCGTGACAACGGCTTTGGTAGTTTTAGCAACCCTAAGGATTGTTTCTTCATCTAAGGGCTTCACAGAAGCTACGTTAACAACACTCACGCTGATCCCTTGGGCAGCTAGTTCATCGGCAGCCTCCAACGCCATAGAAACCATAACACCATTAGCCATAATTGCTGCATCTGTACCTTCTCGTAAGACATTTGCTTTACCAATCTCAAACTGATAATCTTCACCAAAAAGTAATGGTACATCTAAACGCCCCATACGAATGTAAACAGGGCCATAATACTTGGCAGCTGCCAGAATAACTTGGCGTGTTTCCTCTCCGTCTGCAGGCACCAAAACAACCATGTTGGGAACAGCGCGCATAATTGCCACATCTTCAATGGCCTGATGAGACCCGCCGTCTTCACCTACTGTTATACCTGAATGTGTTGCAGCAATCTTTACATTAAGTTTAGGGTAAGCAATGGAGTTACGGATTTGCTCAAATGCTCGTCCAACAGCAAAAATTGCAAAGGTGCTGGCAAAGGGAATTTTGCCTGCTGCCGCTAATCCCGCTGCCGTTCCGAGTAAATTTGCTTCGGCAATTCCCATGTTGAAGAAACGTTCCGGATATTTTTTGCCAAAGTCAGCAGTCTTGGTCGATTTCGATAAGTCTGCATCTAAAACAACAACCTTAGGATTTTCCGCTCCTAAGACCAATAGTGCTTTACCATAGGCTTCACGTGTCGCTACCTTACTAGCCAAGGTTTTTCGCCTCCTCTCGAAGTTCTTTAAGAGCCTGCTCAGCTTGTTCAAGGGAAGGTGCGTTGCCATGCCAGCCAGCTTGATCTTCCATGAAAGAAACCCCTTTGCCCTTCACAGTCTTGGCAATAATCATTGTTGGTCTGCCTTTAACTTGCTTGGCCTCAGCAAATCCGGCGAGCAAAGCATCAATATCGTGCCCGTCGACTTCAATTACATGCCAACAAAATGCCTGCCACTTCTGGGCCAGGGGAGCCGAACACATAACACTGTCCGTCTTGCCGTCGATTTGCAGACCATTATAGTCCAAAATAGCTGTTAGGTTATCCAGCTTGTAGTGTGCGGCAGCCATAGCTGCTTCCCAGATTTGTCCTTCAGCCATTTCGCCATCGCCTAATACTGTATACACGCGATAGTCTTTTCCATCTAATTTACCTGCTAAGGCCATTCCATTAGCAGCGGATAGCCCTTGCCCCAAAGAACCTGTGGACATATCTACCCCAGGAGTCTTCTTCATGTCTGGATGTCCTTGCAGCATATGTCCCGTTTGGCGAAGTCCCTGCAATTCCTCCTTGGGAAAATACCCCTTTTCCGCTAGGGCTGAATAAAGTACCGGAGCTGCATGTCCTTTGGAAAGGACAAAACGATCTCGATCCTCCCAGTGGGGATCATTTGGATTAAGCCGCATTTCGTTAAAGAATAATGTGGCTACAATATCGGCAGCAGATAAGCTGCCACCCGGATGACCCGATTTAGCAGCAGCAAGCATGGATATTATATCTTGACGAATAACATTCGCGACTCGCTTTAGTTCAAGTGCGGTCATACACAATTCCCTCCTTTAACAGATCTTTAATCTTACTTGTTATTAATCTTTTACTGTACAGTTTTAGTCTTCTGAAGAAAGGCAGCAATAAATTCGTCAATTTCACCGTCCATTACAGCCGAAACATTTCCTGTTTCCACATTAGTACGATGGTCTTTGACTAAACTATAGGGATGGAAGACATAGGATCGTATCTGGCTTCCCCAAGCAATTTCTTGTTGCTCACCTCGGATTTCTGAAATCTCAGCTTCCTGCTCTTTCCGCTTAAGCTCCAGCAACTTTGCCTGTAAGACCCGCATGGCCGCAGCCTTATTCTGAGTCTGGGAGCGTTCACTCTGGCACTGAACTACAATCCCACTTGGCAAGTGGGTAATTCTAATAGCAGAATCCGTCTTATTAACGTGCTGTCCGCCTGCCCCGCCTGATCGATAGGTATCTACCCTTAGATCTTCAGCGTCAATAGCTATCTCCTCATTATCCTCAGCAACTTCAGGAATTACATCCACAGAGGCAAAAGAGGTATGGCGGCGACCAGAGGCGTCAAAGGGCGAAATCCTGACTAAACGATGTACGCCCTTTTCAGATTTAGAATACCCATAAGCATTTTCCCCGCTGAAAGACAGGGTTGCGCTTTTAATCCCAGCTTCTTCACCAATTAAAAGGTCTAGGGTTTCCACCTTGAACCCATGACGCTCTGCCCAACGTACATACATACGGTAAAGCATTTGCACCCAATCTTGAGCTTCCGTTCCCCCCGCTCCGGCATGAAGTGTTAAAATGGCATTGTTCCGATCGTATTGCCCGGAAAGCAATAACTCCAGTTCCAAAGCTTCAAACTTTTGGAGAAGAGTTTTTATCCCTTGCTCAATCTCTGACTCCAAACTTATATCGTCTTCCTCTGTAGCCAGTTGCCATAGAGTAGTCGTTTCCTCGAGTTCTTGCTCAAGGCCTTCATACAGTTTAACCTTATTCTGATGTAAGGACAGTTCCTGCATGATTTTCTGAGCATTTACCGGATCATCCCATAAATCCGGTCGGTGGAATTCTGTTTCTAGAGCACTAATCTTGTCACAACGTTGATCAACGTCAAAGAGAAACCCTCAAATCTGCCAAAGACATTGATAATGTTTCCAGATCCTTTTTCCAATCAGAAAGCACCCTATTCACCCTTTCCAAAATCCATTAGCCTTCCAAGCTATGGTCTGTTTTACTTCTTTTTCTTGGCTCCGCAACACTTCTTATATTTCAGCCCACTTCCACAGTTACAAAGGTCATTGCGCCCAATCTGTTCTTCATTGTGAACAGGTTTACTTGGTTCGCCTTCATAGCGGTTTTCTGTAACATTACGAGGCTGTTCAGCTACTTCTTCTCGAACCTGTGGACTCACTCTCATAATATAGCGGATAATATCATCTTGTATGGATTCAATCATCGCTTGGAACATCTCATAACCTTCACGTCTATATTCAACGAGGGGGTTTTTCTGTCCATAGGCACGCAGTCCAATTCCCTCTCTCAGCATATCCATAGCGTCAAGATGATCCATCCATTTACTATCAACCACTTGCAGCATCACTGCTCGCTCAACTTCTCGCATTAAATCGGATCCAAATAACTCTTCCCTGCTCTTGTAAAGAGCTTTTGCTTTGTCTTCCAGCATCTCTTCAATTTCTTCCGCGGAAAGATCAGCTAACTCCTCAGGAGATAAGTGAATTCCCGGCAGAAAGAAACCTTCTGCATATTCAACTAAGCTGGTTAAATCCCACTCTTCGGGAAATGTACTTTCACCGCTAAACATAGTGATAGTATTAGAAGCCGCCTTCTCTATCATATCCATAATATTGTCATGCAGATTTTCTCCCATGAGTACAGCACGCCGCTGGGCATAAATGACCTCCCGCTGCTGATTCATGACATCATCATAATCCAATACATGTTTCCGAATTTCAAAGTTTCGATTCTCAACTCGACGTTGAGCTGTTTCAATGGAGCGTGAGATCATTTTGGATGTAATAGGTACGGAGTCATCCATCCCTAGTTTATCCATGATTCCCATGATATTATCTGCACCAAACAGCCGCATTAAGTCATCTTCTAATGAAATGAAGAACTGGGTTGAGCCGGGGTCACCTTGACGTCCCGCACGTCCTCTCAATTGGTTGTCGATCCGTCTGGACTCGTGGCGCTCTGTCCCGATTATATGCAAACCACCTAAGTCACTCACTCCATCACCAAGAATAATATCTGTTCCGCGACCAGCCATGTTAGTAGCGATAGTTACCATTCCTGCCTGCCCGGCCTGAGCAACGATTTCAGCTTCTTTTTCATGGAATTTAGCGTTAAGAACCTGGTGAGGCACCCCACGTCTGCCCAGCATTGTACTTAAATGTTCAGATTTTTCAACAGATACAGTTCCTACCAACAGTGGTTGTCCCTTAGCATGGCGTTCAATGATATCCTCAACAACCGCTAAGAACTTCCCTTCCTCCGTTCGATAAATGACATCAGAATCGTCTTTACGCAGCAAAGGCCTGTTTGTAGGGATTTCTACAACGTCCAGTTTATATATCTTGCGGAATTCCGGTTCTTCTGTCATTGCAGTTCCTGTCATACCAGATAGTTTTTCATACATTCTAAAGTAATTCTGGAAAGTGATGGTGGCTAACGTCTGAGATTCCTTTTCAATCTTTACGCCCTCTTTAGCCTCTATAGCTTGATGCAGTCCTTCACTATAGCGGCGCCCAAACATTAAGCGTCCGGTAAACTCATCGACAATAATAACTTCTCCATCTTTGACGACGTAATCACGATCTCGTTTAAACAGCATATGTGCTTTCAAAGCCTGGTTGACATGATGAGCCAACTCTGTATGAATGTCTTCATACAGATTGTCAACGCCTAACATACTTTCAACTCTGCTGACGCCTTTTTCTGTGAGAGTTACAACCCGTTCTTTTTCAATGATTTTATAGTCATCCTCGTTCTTTAAGCGTGGAATAATCATGGCTACCCTGAAATATAGCTCAGTAGGCTTGTCTGCTTCACCGGAAATAATCAGAGGGGTGCGGGCCTCATCTATAAGAATCGAATCCACTTCATCCACAATGGCATAATGTAGATGACGCTGGACTAAGGCTTCGGGCCTTGTCACCATATTATCTCTAAGATAGTCAAAGCCAAATTCATTGTTGGTTCCGTAGGTAATATCTGCGGCGTAACTGTCCCGGCGTTGCTCATAGTTCAGGCCATGGACTATGAGTCCCACGGATAAACCTAAAAACTTATAAATCTGACCCATCATTTCACTGTCACGACGAGCTAAGTAGTCATTGACAGTAATAACGTGAACCCCTTTTCCGGTCAAGGCATTCAAATAGGCCGGCAAAGTAGCTACGAGGGTTTTTCCTTCCCCTGTACGCATCTCAGCAATCCGGCCGTCATTGAGAACCATTCCCCCAATTAACTGAACATCATAGTGGCGCTGATTAAGAACTCTTCGGCCAGCCTCTCGTACAACCGCAAAGGCCTCTGGCAATAAGCTGTTGAGACTTTCTCCTCGTTCCAAACGGCCTCGAAATTCTGCAGTCTTACCAGTCAATTCATCATCGCTCAATGCTTGGATTGCTGGTTCAAAGCTATTAATCACTGCAACACGTTTTTGATACTTTCGTATTTCGCGTGCATTATCATCAAAAAAATCTAAAAGCCCCATTATGTCCACCTTTCTCAATTTTATATATTCATTAATTCTAACATCCTTGGCATACGTCTGCAACCAAGCATGCCGAATTAGCCATGGGATATTTTTCCTATGTATTTTTGAAAAACCGTATAAGACCGATCTTTGCCTCGTATAAGCACATAGAGAGGCCCGCCTAAGCGGGCCTCTCGCTTGAATATCAAAAGCGACAGATCTCTCCGGGTACAATATCCGATTACCCGGCTTCTCTTATTATGTCTGAGGTTGCAGCAATCCATAATCTCCATTGTTACGCAGGTAGACAACATTCATTTCTTGGCTTTCCGAATTTGTAAACACAAAGAATGAATGCCCTACCAGATTCATTTGCATAATAGCTTCTTCTACAGACATTGGCTTTGCTGAAAACTTCTTATGACGAACAATCTCTTCACGCGGTTCTTCCGCGGCTGTCGACTGCTTAGGATCATGATCCTTCAATACTTTTGTGCGCATCCGCCTATTAATGCGAGTCCGATATTTATCAATTTGACGTTCTAACTTCTCAACGACCATGTCAATAGACGAATACATGTCTTCAGTCTCTTCTTCGCCTCGTAAAATTATGCCATTGAGCAGAGCTGTAACTTCCACCCGATGACGGTCGCGCTCCACAAGTAGGGTTACTTGAACGTCCATAAACTCATCCGAGTATTTGGCCAATTTACCCACACGTTTCATTACGTACTCTTTAAGGGCGTCTGTAAGTTCGATATGTTTTCCACGAATATTAATGTTCATTAATTCAACCCCCTTCTATGCTGGTATATAAGTAATATTCCCGATTTACATAAAAAATCCTGCTTAATATTAATATATTGTTTCTAACTTGATTTTTTTCTACGAATTCCCCAAAGAGAGAATCGCCGATTGCCATCAACGATTCTCTCTTAAACAAATATCCTCTTTATGGATTAGCGGACTGTTACATTAGATGCTTGTTCTCCACGCGGCCCTTGCATAACATCGAACTCCACATTTTGTCCCTCTTCAAGGGTACGAAATCCATCACCAACGACAGATTGAAAATGCACAAAAATATCTTGCCCATTTTCTTGCTCAATAAATCCGTAACCCTTTTGTTTACTAAACCATTTAACTTTACCTAACACTTAAAAAAACCCTCCTTGAATTGTCAAAGTTCAGAAGCTAACCGCCTCTGCTCGACTATTACAAAGAGGATACCCAACATTACCTAACTTTAAACCTGCAGTAAAGCTCCTTTTAATACACTTCAAAGAGTGTCAAAAGAACCGTCACCACAACACGACTCAACGTCTAACCATACCAACGTAACTCAGCCCAGAAGCGCCTTTCTACAAAGCTACTACAGTCTCTCTTATGCCAAAGGCCCAAGCCCAAGGAGCTTGTTAGTAATGACTTATTGACCCCCAACGGCCACCCCAGAGGAGCGGTTTCTGCTAAGCGGATGCTTTAGTGAAGCCGCGGTACTGACGAGCGCTGACGGTTCGCGCCCTCGTAGCGCGCCACTGGTTCACATTCATCGCGCCCTGAGGTTTGGTGCGCTCGCGAACCGTCCAGCTCGTCAGCGGCGTAACGAGCAGACGTGTGCAGAAACCGCTCCTCCCAAAAGCCGGGCATATAAAAAACGCTCCCCTTCCCCAAGAAAGAGAGCGCCAAAAACGCGTGTACAAAAAGCTTATAATATTTTACTTAAAAAGGCCTGTGTTCTTGGATTTTTTGGATTCTCAAACACCTCGTTCGGCTTTCCCTCTTCCATGATAATCCCTTCATCCATAAAAATCACTCTATCTCCTACTTCACGGGCAAATCCCATCTCATGTGTTACAACGACCATAGTCATTCCTTCCCGAGCTAGATCCTTCATAACGGATAAGACCTCTCCCACCATTTCCGGGTCAAGAGCAGAGGTAGCCTCATCGAAAAGCATAATCTTAGGTTTCATGGCTAGTGCTCGAGCAATAGCCACCCGTTGCTGCTGTCCGCCAGAAAGACGATCCGGATATTCGTTGGCTTTATCATACAAGCCCACTTTAGCTAAAAGTTCCATTCCATACTTTCGGGCTTCCGCTTTATTGGTTTTGCGTACGACTTCAGGCGCCAGAACAATATTTTCAAGGGCAGTCATATGGGGAAAGAGGTTAAAGCGTTGAAAAACCATGCCAACCTCCCGCCGAATTGCATTCACATTGACATCGGAGTTCAGTGGAATTCCATCTACGGTTATTTCCCCTCTGGTGGGCTCTTCTAATTTGTTTAAGCAACGTAAGAACGTACTCTTGCCAGAGCCACTGGGGCCAATGACGACGACAACTTCCTTTTCTTTGATATGGCAATTAATCCCTTTAAGAACTTCTAGCATCCCAAAATATTTGTGCAAATCCTTAACCAAGATCATTCTTACCCAACCTCCTCTCCATATAGGCAACCCATTGAGCAATTAACTGAGTCATTACCAGATAATACAAGGCTACCGCTAAATACATTGGAAGGGGTTGATAAGTTCGTCCAACGATAATCTTTCCCGTATAAAAAAGCTCTTGAATCGCTATTATGGATAATAGTGAAGAATCTTTAAGCAAAGCAATAAACTCATTGCCCAAAGGAGGAATTGTTCGTTTAAAAGCTTGGGGAAGAATAACATAACGCAATGCCTGAGCTTGTGTCATCCCTAAAGACCTGGCTGCCTCAGTTTGGCCCCGGTCAATAGACTGAATACCTGCTCTAAAAATTTCTGCAATATAGGCCCCTGAGTTAAGTCCCATCGCCAATATACCCGCGGTGTACTGATAGTTATCAGGCATCGTCTGCCATTTAAGGAGCATTGGGATTCCAAAATAAACCAAGAATATTTGAACCAATAAAGGAGTTCCTCGAAAGAAATCTATATAAGCAATTGCCCCCGCACGAACCACCTTTCGTTTGGATAGCCGTGCCAAAGCCATAAATAAACCAATGACAACCCCAATAGCAACCGCACCTGCCGTAAGCTCTAAAGTTAGCAGTGCCCCTTTAGCAAGAATAGGCATATTATCAACAACCACATGCCAGTTCATTCCCATATTATCCTCCTATCGATTAATCTATTTTTGCAACTATCATAAATGAAGTGAATAGCTTCATTTGAGACACCTTTTTGCCACTTCATATAACATCGCTAAAATTATATATTTTACTGCAATTTTTTACAAGTAGAAACATTTTAGTAATATCTATCAGAAAAGGCTTTTGTGTTGTTAGGGATGCTCCTCTGCCTCAGAAGTCCCTTACTAATTATTAAAAAAATTAATTTTTAGATTGAAGAAAAAAGTATAACTGCAATTCAGAAGCGAACCCTGCGTTTGGATGAACAAAAATTGATTATACCCATCATAAGAACAATAATCAAGAAGTAATTTATCCCTTGTTAGTAACGAATTTGCTTTAGGATGACAGCCTTAATAATATTTGAACCAACCATGTTACTCATAAACTAACTCCAAGAAAACTAAAGGAAGGCACTATATATTCAAGTGCCTTCCTTTAATTAAACAAACCAGTTAAAATTGATCCTTAAAATTTGGGAGCATCCTCTTTGAACCACTTCTTGTAAATCTCATTGTATTTACCGCTATCCATGAGTTTTTTCAATGAAGCATTCATTTTATCCGCTAATTCCTTATTGTCAAGCTTCATAGCTATACCATAATACTCTTCTCCTGAGTCTGCGTTTATAGATTGAATTTGGGCATTAGGGTTTTGAGCTTGGAACCAAAGTACAACCGGAGAATCAGCCACAACTGCATCAACACCACCGCTGATTAAGGCATTCATAGCGTCCGGGGTAGTGTCATATTTGTTAGTTTCCATACCTTTTTCTTCAACGGCATATTGTCCTGTAGTATTGAGTTGAACTCCAATTTTCTTTCCTTTTAGGTCATTCAAGGATTTGAAATTAGCACCCTTTTTCATAGCGATGTATTGGCCACTTAAAAAGTATTTGTTACTGAATTGGACACTTTTTGCTCGTTCCTCGGTAATTGTCATAGCAGAAATAACACAATCATACTTTCCTGCTTGTAAAGCCGGAATTAAGCCATCAAATGCAGCTGTCTCAATATTAACTTTTGTATAACCCATATCTGCGCCGAGAGCCTGGATAAGCTCAATATCAAATCCCGTAGCTTTTTGGCTTTCATCCATAAACTCAAAGGGTGCATAGGCGATATCGGATCCAACTCTTAAAACCTTTTCTTCGGGAGCAGGATTAGACGATGGAGCAGGTGTGCCGGTACTTCCGCAACCAGTGAGTGTCAAAAGACTTAAACTAAGTAGTCCCGTTAAAATAAAACGAAATTTTGACTTAAACATTTATATTCCCCCTCTTTTGGATGACCTAGCATACTCTCCTGAAAGCTTTTTCGAAAAGCTTTATTGTTATGCATCAGCTCGTCCTTCTTTCTTTCGATTATACTTATTTGCGAATAATTATACAACCCTTTTTTCGTCTTTATCTAAGATCCGATTATTTATCCAGTCACTTTATCCCCTTAAGTTACACACAGGCTCCTGTGGATAATGTGGATAAGTATTGTATTTTGCCTATTTGGCGGGAAAATCGGTGTGCATAACCCTGTTAATACTCAAATTAAATTTACGGTCTCTTATAATTATACTTATTTAATCTAACTCATGAAGAAGTATTGTGATTGAACGAATGCTATAGCTAAATTTGGCAGGTCAAGCTTATATATTTATTTTCCAATTATTTTCATCTATGCAACCTGAGCAAAAATATAATAAAAAGCACTGGCCGACTCATAGCCGACCAATGCTTGTCAATTCTAAGTATGAAATATTAATGCCTAAGATTAATATTGATCGCGAGCTGGACGATGATGCTGATAGCACTCACGGCAGTATACTGGACGATCAGATGTAGGTTGGAAAGGTACTTGTGTCTCAACTCCGCAGTCCCCACAAACAACCGTAAACATTTCACGTGATCTTCCTTCTTGGGAATTACGGTTTTGTTTGCGAATGTTGCGGCATTCACGGCAACGCTGAGGTTCATTTTCGAAACCTTTCTCAGCATAGAATTCTTGCTCCCCAACTGTGAAAATAAAAGTCACTCCGCAGTCTTTACACACTAGATCTTTGTCTTCAAAGGCCATGAAAGATATTCCCCTTACGTAAAAAAATGTAATAGGCGGTGCCCATCCATTTACAATTATAACTCTTATCATACAAAGGCACAAGTCTTTTTTCTAGCCCTTTTCAAGGCCTGCGGCCAAACACAAGCCATAGACAGCTTCCACTCCGCTTGTCCTTAAAACTTCTGCAACAGCTTCAAATGTTGCTCCTGTAGTGGTTACATCATCGATCAACCAAACACTTCGGCCTTTTAGGTACCCGGGGTTACTCACCACAAAAGTACCTTCTAAATTGCGCAGTCGTTCCTGACGAGAAAGCAATACTTGAGAAGATCTTTGTTCAATTCGTTCAACACCCCTAAGAATCGGTAAACCTAATTCCCAATGCAAGGCAGAAGCTATTACCTCCGCCTGATTGTAACCTCGTTCAGTTAATCGTGCCTTATGCATTGGTACTGCAACTAAACCATCCACTGCTGGAAGTTGTCTAATGGCCCATTCTGAAAAAGGGCGGGCAATCTTGCTAATAAGTCGAGGATGAGTATTGTATTTAACTGTGTGAATAAAATCCTTCAACCCTCCCGAATAATGCCCCCAAGCAGTAATTTGATCTAATTGTTTGGGGCCTCTGCCGGACACACAATCAGAGCAATAAGTCTTCTCAGTTAAAACCAGCTTTCCACACCCTCTACAACGTCCCAATTCAGGATGAAGGAGGTCTGCCCTGCAACTTGGGCAAATAGGGCCATGCTTATCTCCGCAGAAGACACAAATCTGTTCAGCTTCATACCATAGAGTTCGCGTGGCTTTAGCCAGTTCTTCGAATATGCTCTTCAATCCTTCTGCCTTCTTTCTTCGGTTTGATACACTGGTGTAAAGTACAGTAAGCCAAAAGAAATATCAAAGTTGGATCAACCTCAATTTTAAGGCTAATTTATTCTGTTCCTTAATCCAGCTCACCGCAGTCTTTATAGCCGGTGTCATGTTCTTTGATACAAAAACCGCTTCTCCGTCTGGATATTCTGCAGATCTCCCTACCCTTCCCGCCATCTGAACCAATGCTCGCTCATCAAAGACTGGATGGTCTGCCCCGAAAACTACCACTTGGATCCCGGGCAGGGTAATTCCTCTTTCTAAGATGGTTGTACTTACAAAAATATCATATTGGCCATTCTTCAAATTTTTAAGTTTTGGGCCACGCTCAGAATCCGAGCTGTAGCTTCCTTCAACACTCCAATATGGAAACTGTTTTTTCAAACTCTTAATCCAGGGAGCTACCCAGGAAATTTTGGGCACAAAAATAAGCAATGGGCCGCTTCTCCTTAATAATTCGAGCCTTTCTATTAGAAAACTTGTACACTCATTACGTTCAAAAGAACCACTGTACTTTGCCCAAATCGGAACAGGCAGAGGCTTTCTATGATGCCTAGCCGGTAGCCGAATAAGCAACATTTCACCTTTCCGAACAGATTCCAGGGCTTCAGTTGAGGGGGTTGCCGTCAGATATAGAAATTTACCACCTGGGCGCAGGGCATGGTTTAACCCCCAGTCTAATGCTCTATTTCCTCGATAGGGAAAGGCATCCATTTCATCAAGAAAAATAATATCAAAGCATTGCCAAAATCTTAGTACCTGATGGGTTGTTGCTAATACCATATTTCCTACCTGGAATCTATTTGAAGTGTTACCTGACAATACTTGAACTGGATAATCAGGAAAGTCTCTTTGGAATCTTGGCGCTATATCGTATATGACATCTTGTCGTGGTGCAGCGAAAAGGACGGATTTCCCCTGTTCTAAGGCTCCAGCAGCTGATGGGAAACAAACCTCTGTTTTACCCGCTCCACAGGCTGCCCATAAAAGTGCTTTATCAGAGGTTCCTCCAATGAATTCTGCTACCTGTTCACTAGCTATGTTTTGTGCCTCTGTCAGACTCCAACGAGGCTGAAATCGTACTTTAGCCGAGGTATTCAAAAGCAAACGCTGATCTCTATAAAGCACATCCAAAGATGTGCTCGGCCCAATACTCCCACAACTTCCACAGGTTGCGGCTAAGCCATAAAAGCTGGGCCACTCTTCTACATCTTTTTCTCCACACCGCTGACATTGCCATCCCTTTGAATTTCTCTTCACAGAGGGAACCCATTGCGCTGTTCCCTGGAGTACATTATTATGCACAAGATCTATGATTTCCCGATCTTTCAGGCTAAAATCTTTGGCCAAGGCTCGTAAATCCCTAACCGAAAGTTGCTTGCCGCTGACCAGTTGATTGATTGCATGCCAAGTTTCGTTACCGTTTCCAACCTCCTTTCCAAGCGTCATGGAGTCTTCAGCCGAGGAATATCTTTCCGGCACTTTCCATTTCAAATCTAAACCAGAGCTATACTCATTTAAGACTTTAGAGATACGTTTTTTCATGACCTCCAGATTCTCGCCGCAAAAATCCCTTGCTTGTCCCCTAGTCAATTGTTCAGCAGCCCATTGAATTATTGCTAACGGGAGAGGGGCACTGAGATAGCAAACTACTCTCGAATCAAAATTAGCACTTTCTTCAAAGGGCCTAAATCTCAGTATATACTTGTCTTCTATGGTCAGAAAAAAGAGCATATAATCCCTCTCACCCGCAAATATTAATATGCGTCATTTCAGCCATTCATTTAAACCTGTTATTCTAATGGATACCTAATAATCAAAATGTCCGAAAACCTATTTTGCAAGAATTTTATGTACTGTCGATTTTGCTTCATTGACCAATCCGAGCAAATCTTCACCTCTAAAAATATCGGAATTTGAAAGCGCTTCTGGAGCATGGGCAACACTCCCTTAAGAAGCCATAGGCGATTCTCAATCTCTGTGTTAAAAAAATCCATCTCCATCATCAAGGATACCGATTGATTTTTATTACCTAGCCGTTCCAGCCATGTACTTATTGACATCTGTAATTTCTCCGGCATAACCCACTCATAACGAGCACTGAATATCCACAAAAATACTGCCAGTAAAAGTATTACTCCTATCATTAATGTCATTTTATTCTCCCCCCTGCTTACAACTTATGTTTTGGCAGGAGTTGTGTGAGTTGTCTTTGTCGGGCGTTATCTGCCAGCATCTTTATATGTTCCGTTGGCAAAAAATCCTTGTGCCCTGGCCATAGCTTACGATCTAACTCGCTAAGTCTAGCTGCTCTTCTCTCAATAGTAAGGGGTACGCTCTCCACCCAACGATAAAGGGTTATGGACATTTCTGGTTGCGCCTCTCGATTAAGTTCGGCCGCCGCCCAAGCAACAGACTGAGCCCATTCATAGGCCATAATCTCAAATGGTTGCCATGAAATTACGCTATTTATGGTATCTAACCCAGAATCCAGATCCCCTTGTTTGAGTAAATGCTCGGCCAACTCTTGACGGATCTTAACTTGAGTTTGATCCCATTTTAAACTGGTGGTCCATAATTCTATACTTGTATTAGGATCCGACTTTTTACACTCCACAGCTTGCAAGTTCCATATTTGGTTTCTCTCTGCTAACTTAGGATCTAAAAGGATGCCGCCAAAAACCAGACAGAGGGTTATTCTTAAGCTAACTATTCCTATGGTTTTTAGATAGACAACGGATTTTTTCTGGGTTAGAAGCTGAGCTCTAACACTATTTTTTGAGTTATGGAGGGTTCCGACTAGCAACCAAAATAAAACACCTAAAGCGCCAAACGAAAAATCCGCATCTAACAAACTGTGCATAACTAAAAAAATCAAGGCCGTAACAATCTTGAATTTTACTATTAACCTTTCTAGCACTATCTCTGAAAGGGTGTTGAAATTACTTTTAACCCAAGTCTTACAAAGCGAAACCAGGGAAAACATCCCCCAAACCCCTATGCCGATAATTCCCAGGACTCCTTGGTTCAACAGTACATGAATGAAACTGGAATGTGGATCTGCTGTCCAATAGGGAAAATGCTGAACTGTTGGAAAAGCCCACCATCCCCCGGCTTGTGGAAGACCCCCAGTATTCCAGGCTAATAAAATTCCATCTTTAAAATAGACAATCCTTTCTTGCCAGCTCGAAGAAGTAAAACCCCAGGCGATTAAGTTTTCCCAGGCTGATTTATAATAGAGAGGAACAAAGAAAATTCCGGCAATCCCCAGTACCACAATCCATAATTCTTTAAAGTATCTATGAACTATTCCCAGTTTCTTAAAGTTATGGATTAAACCATTTCTGCTTAAAGTCTTGAGCCTTATCAAAATCTGCTGTAATCCGAAAACTAATAAGAACAATCCTACCCCAGCTCGTGAACCCGTCCCCAATAAGGATATAAATAAAAATAAAACAACTGGTTTCTTGTGCTGAGACATTAAGAGGACCGCCCCCAAAAATGCTGCAGTAGCGTTAGGGTAACCAAAGACTGAGCTCAGGCGCCCCCCTACTTTACTTACCCAGGGCAGCCAACCAATGAAGGCAACACCAACTGCAAGCCATTCAATATAGTTTAAAAGATGCTTTTTAGCGGTATCATCTAAAGCAATCCTCATTCCCAGCCGATAGCAGAGCCAGAGGACTGCCCAATGCAACCCTTCAAATATGCCCTCTAAAAATTTGACAGGATGCAGCAACCCCAATAATGAAAGGAGAACTAGTCCTAAAAGGATAGCATCCGTCCGGTTTGGGCTCAGGTACCGCTGAGCTATGTACTTACCTTTTCTATTTAATCTTTTAAATAGGTTATGTAGGGAAAGGATTAATCCCAATAAAAGCCATTCTTGAGGATAATAAAGGCCATGGGCAATTAAACTTAGTCCTAAAAAAAGAGCTAGGAAGCTTACTGTGTTGCTCCTAGCTCTGATGTCTTGTTGTAAAGATGCACCAATCACTGATTCGAAGTCTTCTTCTCGAGGAAGAATTTAAGAGTTCCTTCTGCCGCCAATTCATCTCCTACATAGGCAACGCCCTTAGCAACCCCATATGTCTTCCTCAACTTGATAAGCTCAACCACCAAACGCAGTTGATCTCCTGGTATGACTTGTCTCTTAAACTTAACATCATCTAACCCGGCGAATAAGCCTAAGTAACCTTCATACTCCGGCTTTTTGAGAATAGCTACAGTTCCAACTTGTGCGAGTGCTTCTATGATCAAAACTCCGGGCATAATAGGATGCCCGGGAAAATGCCCCTGAAAGAAGGAGTCATTTATGGTGACATTCTTAATTCCTACAGCCTTTTTTCCTTCTTCTAATTCAATGATCCGATCAACCAGAAGAAAGGGGTAACGATGTGGAATAATCTTCTGGATTTCTTGGCTTTCTAACACTGAAATTCCTCCTACTTTTCGAACGTTAAACATCAAGGTTGACTTGCAGTTATCTCCCATGATGTCATATGATTAAGGTAATCCTACAAGAATTTTACTGCATGCAAACAGTATAACCAAGTTTAGGCCTGAAGGGAAGACGCAAGGGTATGAAAAAAAAGTCCAAGATTCTACATATTATTGGTGGCGGAGAAGTAGGCGGAGCGGAGAAGCATGTATTGTCCGTACTCCAAAACTTAGATCGAACTCGTTTTGATCCTCACCTTATCTGCCTTACTAATGGCCCTTTTTCAGACATTGTCAAAGAAAATCATATCCCCGTATCTACTTTCCCAATGCGCTTCCCAATTGATCTTACCCCTTTGCCTTCCTTAATCAATTGGATAAATAGGCAATCTATCGACCTAATTCATACCCATGGTTCTCGGGCTAATCTTCTGGGACGCCTTAGTGCTAAATGGTTAAGTCTTCCCTGCCTGACCACCATTCACAGCTCCCTAGCTCACGACTATCTCTCTCCCTGGTCTGCACGGATAGCTCTTGGCCTTGATCGCTTAACTCTGCCTCTAACATCAGCAATCATTACTGTTTCCGACTATCTAGGAAGAGAAGTTAAATTACGGGGCGGACGAAATCTAAAAACTATTTATAATGGTTATTCATCTATTTCCTTCAATAAGCCAGAATCAGATCGTCTTAACTTTCGTAAGAAATGGGGGATCCCTAAGGATGCTCTTGTTCTCGGAACAATCGGTCGTCTTCATCCGACAAAAGGACAAATTTATCTAATTCAGGCAGCTACTCAACTACTTTTGAAATTTCCAAACTTGCACCTATTAATTATTGGAGACGGACCTTTAAGAGGAGATCTGGCTTCAGAGCTTCAGCGACATACTATTCCCCACACCTTTACCGGCTATCTGCCGACAGCATATCAAGCTCTTCCGGCTATGGATTTATTTGTCCTCCCCTCTATCAGTGAGGGCATGGGGCTGGTTCTGCTGGAAGCAATGCAAGCTGGGATCCCAATTGTAGCGAGTGCCGTCGGGGGGATCCCCGAAGTCATCCGCAACGGCAAAGAAGGACTGCTCTTTTCCGCTGGGAATGTAACAGATTTAACAAGCAAATGCTTAACAATTTTCGAAAGTCAAGCTTTAGCCCAATCCCTAGTTCAAGCAGGTCAGAACCGCTGGCCCATGTTTTCCATAGATAGTATGATCAAAGAAACCGAACAAGTATACATTAGTGTCTTAAACCAAGCAAACACGTCCACTATGGCTTAACTTTTCAGGTATGCCATAATCGAAAGAACAGCATTGTCGGGATCACAAAACACAATGAGATCTAATAAATACCTAAAAGGTTGAGCTTATGAGCTCAACCTTTTAGGTGCAATCACCTATTACCATTACTATCTAAATTACCCTTTTCTTGTTGGTCCGCTTTTTTATTGATACTTTGATAGTTTCTTTTTACATTGGAAGATAATGATGAGTCTTCTTTTTCTTTACTCTTATCATAATTATTCTTTGTCCCATGTTCCCCAATATCTTTCTCTAACTCTTTTTCTTTACCTTTATCATTAATACCTCTGCCTTGATTAATTATATCTCCGCCAGCTTGATTCTTCTTATTCTCTTCAGTCTTATCATTTAAGTTATTATTCAGGTTTTCGGTATTGTTCTTTGGTTGATTATTCTTTGCATCTTCTTTATTGCTCTTGTCAGGCATACTACCCTTAATTGATGATGCTGATTGCTGATCCTTCTTACTCTCATTTACTTGTACCTGAACTTTGGGATTTTCCAGCAAATTAACTCGTTCTCTTGTATCCCTTAATTTCTCAGCAGGTGTAACAACTCCCGCCTTTATAGCGTTCTGCCAAAGGGCATATTCTCCTAGTGTAAGATTTTCCTTTTGGGCTAGCTCACGATCTTCAGCAGTTACTGCAAAGACAGCAACTTGTGGAGTAAACCCTTTTTCTTCAAAATCAGATCTGAGCCTGGACATAATTCGCTCTTCGTTTAACTTCTCTTCCACTTCTACAGAGGGGTTGGTTGAGAGTGGCGAATAACCTACAACTACCCAAGACTGTTCAGGCTTTAGAAAGTTTTGATTATAAGCCTCAATGACAAACTCTTCTAAAATACTATCCAACGGTCTTCCCTCAAAATCGATATTTTTAAGTAAACCTTCGGCATCCTCATTTTTAGAGTTTATGTTGAGTAAGTTCCCTTGGTCATCGATAGTAAATTGTACGCTAGGATTAATATCAACGGAGAGTAAGGCGACGGCAGTCGGTGCCTGGTATAAGTTCCAAGCAAAGATCGTTGTTAAAACTAAAAAGAATAATGCCGCTACTCCTGCCCATGCCCTTAACTCTCCAAACCACTGTATTGAAGGCACTTGAATTTCTATTTCTTCACCTATCTCAGCGGTTTGACGTCTATGAATATGGCGAAAGGCTCCATCCTTATCAAGAACCGTATAGCGAAATCCAGACTTTTCTAAAACAACCGCCTTTATCTTATTCATCCTTTCGCCCCCCTTTCCCGCGGGAGAACATACTCCCGTAGATATACATAGTCGTTTTGGTTTGCTAAAAGCATGGCAACTGCAAGAATATACTTTCTTCCTCGCTCTAAAACCTTTGCATGGATTTGTGTTTTTATTCCTAAAGCTTGCATGGGTATTTTCCCTTTGCGTTCAACTTGCTGCCACAACTCAGGATCAAAGGCCAACTCTTGAGCAGCTCGGAGTAAAGTTTCTCGAGAATCTCGATGTTTAGGGGATACTTCTACCAAGTCCTGAAAAGTCAGTTTAAAGGTCAACAATGCTTTAGAGAATTGCCGAATTTCTTCTGCCCTTTCAAGGTTTTGTTCTTGCTCCCGAAAATCATCCAGACCAAGATGGACATCAATACGTCGTCCCAGGTCGTCTTGATCTATAGATATTGACTGACGCAATCGCTGTTTGCGATGATAATCAATCAATCTTCTTTTTATTAACACACGGGCATAAGCCAAAAAAGGTACTCCTTTATCCTCTACAAACAGGTCTATGGCTTCATTAAAAGCAATCAAAGCCTCAGATAGCTCGTCATCTCTACCCCATTCCAAAGAGCGAAAACAAGCTTGGCTTGCCACATGACGAATAAACGTTTGAGACTCTGCCAAAAAGCTCTCTCGAGCTGTTAAGTCGTCCTTCAAACGCTGCCAAGAATATTGTTTTTCCCATTCTGGCATGCTTTCTTCCTCCTAATTTCTAATACGAAGCCGGCTCTCGCTATTAGGGGGTTTATGTAATTATTTTTTGCCAAAGCACTTTTATCACAAAACGAGGCAAAACAGTTTGACGTTTCCAACGCCAAGGTTCTTTCCAAAGTCGATAAAGCCACTCTAATTTTAACTCTTGGATACGTTGGGGTGCTCGATCAACGATTCCAGCAAGGGCGTCAAAGCTGCCACCAACCCCTATACTCACCCTTGCTAATTCAGGATGCTCTGCATTCCAATATTCTTGGCGGGGAGCCCCAAGCCCGACAAGGAGAATATCCGGCTGAAAGGTAATGATCTTCTCTAGAAGATCTACCTCTTCTTCCTCATTAAAGTAACCATGGGATTCCCCCCAAACTATTCCAGGATATTTCAAAGCAACCTGTCTAGCTGCCTGAAGAGCTACACCCGGTTTCCCTCCTAAGAAAAAAATTCGCCATCTCTGTTGGTCTGCCACAGGAAATAAAGATTGAACCAAGTCAATCCCAGTTACGCGTTCCTGAACTGGAGTCCCTAGTCGTGCAGCAGCCCAAACAACTCCAATGCCATCAGGGGTTACTAAATCTGCGGAATTAATCAACTCACGCAGCCGAGGGTTTTTTCTGGATTCATAGATCATTTCCGGATTAGCCGTAACCACACGCAGACTTAACTGATCTTCTATGGCTTTTCTTATTTCAGCAACCGCCTCTTGCATAGAGTAAGAATCAATGGTAATCCCAAGCACATTAACTCGCATAAACAACCATTCCTTTGTAACCAAAAGATAACTCCAAGAACTCAAACTTTTGTCCCAGTAGAATATGGAACACCCACTTTGAGAGTGGGTGCTTATCTTGGATTAGTTCTTAATTTTACAGATAATTATCCTCGTATCCTAAATCCTATGGACTTAATTCAAGTATTAGAACTTTCCGGTTAACACCTTACCTGTTCCTAAAGCTACACAAGAAATAGGATCCTCAGCTAAGCTCACCGGCAGGCCCGTTTCTCTGGCCAAACGAGTATCAAAGCCATACATCATAGCTCCCCCACCAGTCATAATAATTCCTTTATCCAGGATATCTGAGGATAATTCAGGAGGGGTACGTTCTAGAACCTCCTTAACTCCGGCTACAATTGCATCAATAGATTCCTCAAGTGCAACAAAACACTCTTGAGAATTGACATTAATCGTTTTAGGTAACCCTGTAATTAAATCTCGTCCTCGAACATCAATGAAGGCCGAAGGTTTGCCCTCAACAACTGCTGAACCAACAGCAATCTTGATTTCTTCAGCTGTACGTTCTCCGATCATCAGGTTATGCTCGCGACGAATGTACCGACTTATTGCTTCATCGAACTTATCTCCGCCCACACGCAGACTTCTTTTCGCGACAATACCATTAAGAGACAGAACCGCAATATCCGTTGTCCCTCCACCTATGTCAACGACCATACTCCCAGTCGGCCCAGAAATATCTAACCCTGCTCCTAAGGCTGCGGCATACGGCTCTTCTACCACTTTGACATGCTTTGCTCCGGCTTGGTATGCTGCCTGTTTAACTGCCCTTTGTTCTACTTCGGTAACTCCTGAAGGAATACAGACAACTACTCGAGTTCTAAAGAAAGGCCATCTTTTGGCGCCTGCTTTCTCTAAGAAGTACTTCAACATAAGTTCTGTCGTTTGATAATCTGCAATTACACCATCGCGCATAGGACGTACTGCAACGATATTTCCGGGGGTACGACCGATCATCAGTCTAGCTTCCTCACCCACTGCAATTCGTTTATTTGAGTTTCGATCAATTGCTATTACTGAGGGTTCGTGCAAGACGATTCCTTTTCCTTTAGCATAGACCAAAACACTCGCAGTACCTAAATCAATTCCTAAATCTATCCCAAAATCAATTCCAAACATTATCGGAGATACCCCTTTCGTTACTCAATAGCTTGTCCATCTCATTAATACTATAAACAAATAGCATAATCTCCCTCTCGGGAGATTCGCTATTATTGTCTTGATAAGAAATTATTCGTGATAAAATCGCTAATCCCTTTTGATATCTCAGTTTTTTTCAAATTCCCCTCAACTTCGCCCTTCTTCAACCATTTTTACCGACCTCTAGTTTTCTTGGTATTTTTTTCTGGTAGCCTCTCCGCCTCTTATGTGGCGCTCTGCTTTATTGGTTTCAAGAATATGCTTTACCTCCATTGATAACTTTTCATTCACTAATGGCAAGCGTTCCGTAACATCCTTATGAACTGTACTTTTAGATACTCCGAAGACATCAGCCGTTTGACGAACGGTTGCACTCGATTCTAATATGTAGGTTCCAATATCGAGCACCCGTTTTCGTATATATTCTTGCACGCATAGCCCTCCTTCGTCCACGAGTTTAGTACATTTATATGCGTGCTCAACAAAAAAAGACATCCGTAAAAGGATGTCCTCTGCTGGTAAATACTGTGTTCTTTATTATTGTTCACTCATCTTACAATTGGGTTATTTTTTGCCAAGCTTTTAGGCCGCAGTATCAACGTTCTATACCCTTAAAATCTATCCTTTGAACCTGTCCATTATGCCATACCTCATAATGCAGCTGTGGTTGTCCATTTCCTTCAGATCCGGAAAACAATCCTACTTGCCCTAATGCCCCTTGGGCCTCGATATCCTTGCCTTCCTGAACACGCAGGTTGTCTAGTCCTCCATAGGTAACTAACCAGCCTTCCCCACAATCTAAGGTCACCTTCTGGCCTAAGATCGGATCTTGTCCGGCCTTAATTACTTTGCCGCCGTGGGTTGCACGAATTACGGTTCCTTCCGCCAACGCATAGTCTATACCTGCATGATAACTGTAGCTTCCATACTCCTCAGAATAATAATTGCCTATATTTCTAATAGGCTCTCCATTAACCGGACTTGGGAAATCCTCTAATCTCAGCTTATCCTCGACTAATCCAAAGACTAATTTTAGTTCTTCTTTAAAATCTTCATCTACTTTTGTTTCTATTACTATCTGTTCCGTCGAAGGCTCAATTTGGTTACTCGTTGAACTTACTCTTAAGCTTGTATTCTTTAAAGAAGTATCCACCGTAGCCTGAGTTGCCTCATTAGAGATCTCGTTTGGCCTTACCGTGGAATTATCGGTTTCAATATTGATATAGCCAATTGCAATAATCAGTCCACTAATTAAAAAGGTAACCCCCCATACTAAAATCCAGTCTTTAGATAGTTTATATCCTTTCATTCGACTCACCTCTAGATCTATTTTTGCCGAATGCTACTTCTTTTAGACAAGATTTTGATACGCAGGATTCGCTGCTAAATTTTTATCCGATGACTACCAGCCGTAAGACTCCCATCTTCTATAAGTGGGAGATAACGGCTGCTACGTCCCTGGATAAGTTCTTCTAAGCTTCAGATGGAGTAAGTATTCCTCTTAGGCAAACTCCATCTGAAGCTAAGAATCACTTGATTCCACCAATCTTTGTTCCGGGAAAATAATGGTTTAAAATTTCTTCAGCCTTATAACTCTTTTTTGCTAAATCATTGGCTCCCCATTGGGACATTCCTACGGCATGGCCATTCCCATAAGAAGTTATCGTCAGTCGATCTGCTTGAATGCTGTATTCGATGTCAGTTGAAGAAAAACCCAACAGAGAGCGCAGTTCGGTTGCCGGATACATTTTACCTAATACACGAAGGTTCTTAGCTCTTCCCACTGAGGTTCTATCCGTTATTTGAAAATCACTCGAGTTTAAAGATCTCGATAACTCTTTTAGACCCAGCTTTTTACATAGTTCTTGTGTTGTATAAACGTATTTCTTAACATATCGTTGTTGGTTCTCCTCTCCCGAATTCACATTTTGTAAATAGGGTCTTGAAGAACTCCATACTTCCTCTGATCGTTCAGTTGCCTTTCTTCCACTACTGCTATGATATAGAGCTTCGATATATTGTCCATTGAATGTTAGTATGAGTCCTCTGGTTTCCTGGACTGCTTTTTCTATTTTATTTCTATAACGCCAATAATTAAATAATCCCCAATTTTCTTTCAGCTTTGCATCTGATAACCACGCTTGAGTTTGGACTGTGGTGTCAACATCATACCCTACATCCGCAGAATTTTTTTGCTCCAGTCTCTTTGCTGCATAAGTACGTGCTGCAACTGCCTGAGCCTTTAAAGCCTCTAACTCAAACTCTGCAGGCATTTCTGCCGCAACTACTCCTACTAAGTACTTTTCAAGGGGCAATCTTACAATTTTCTTATCTGGCATTAAGACTCTAATTTCTTGATCATCAATAATCATTTTTTCCTTATGCCAACGAACGACGCTCCAAGGAATTACAAATACAATACAAAGTGATAATGCAATGAGCCATATCCAATCTTTTTTCATTGAACCCTCCTGCAGTACAAGCATTTTGCTTAAATCTATGCAGTGACCTTGGAGAATATGGCTTAACAACGCAAAAAGAACAAGAGCGATCTGATCAACTCTTGTTCCTAGTTACAACATTTCATTTCTATAAATGATAAGACCCCTTTTATGACACTTCTTCTTCCTCACGAATTATATTGGCACCTATGCGAGACAGTTTCTTCTCTATCATTTCATACCCTCTGTCAATGTGATGAATTCCTCGGACACTTGTGGTACCTTCTGAGGTCAGTGCTGCAAGGATTAGAGCTGCTCCCGCACGCAAATCTGTTGCCGTCACCGGTGCAGCATTTAAGCGATTTATTCCTTGGATGATAGCACTTCGCCCTTCAATTTTTATATCTGCGCCCATACGTTTGAGTTCATCAACGTGCATAAAGCGATTTTCAAAGACGGTTTCAGTTATTAAACCCGTACCCTTGGCTCGAGTCAGAAAAGCCATAAATGGAGCCTGAAGGTCAGTTGGAAATCCCGGGTGAACTTGAGTCTTAACATCAACAGCATTATAAATGCCGTTTCCACTTACTCTGATTCCATCATCCTCTTCAAGCATATGTATTCCTGCCTCTTCCATTTTGGCAATCAATGGCTTTAAATGATCTGAAATAACATTCTGAACTAAAACATCTCCTCCTGTTGCCGCCGCCAAAAGCAGATAGCTTCCTGCCTCTATACGGTCAGGAATTACAGTATGCACTGTACCATGGAATTCTGGAACACCCTCAATATAGATTATACTAGTTCCTGCACCTCGAACTTTACCACCCATTTCATTTAAGAAAGTAGCTAAGTCAACGATTTCCGGCTCTTGCGCTGCATTTTCTATAAGTGTAGTTCCCTGGGCCATCGATGCTGCCATCATAATATTTTCTGTAGCACCAACACTTGGGTAATCTAAGTAAATGCGTGCTCCTTTCAATCCCTTTGTTGACACATCTAAAAACCCATGATCCATTTTAACTTCTGCACCTAATGCTTCTAGTCCTTTTAGGTGCCAATTAATTGGGCGTGATCCAATGGCACACCCACCGGGATGAGAAATTCGAACGTGACCTTTTCGAGCAAGTAAAGGGCCCATGGTGACTATAGATGCTCTCATTTGAGAAACTAAATCGTATGGGGCTTCAATACAATCTATGTCACGAGCTTGGATACTCAGAGTTGAACCGTTGCGTTCCACTCTCGCACCCAACGCCGAAATAACCCTATTCATTACATTAACATCTAGTAAGTCTGGAGCGTCGTCTAGTTGTATCGGCTCTTTACATAACAAACTTGCTGCTATAATCGGAAGAACAGCATTTTTGGCCCCACTTACTGTAATTGTCCCTTCTAATGGTTTACCACCTGTAACTGTAAGCTTACTCAAAATTCTGAAGACACCCCCTATCCAAGGTTTGCAATAGTAGCTGACTTGATAATATTCTCGTTGAGCTGGTAGTTTTCCTGCATAAATTCGACTTTTTTCTTAACATATTACTAAAACTCTTTTAGCAAAACAGGAATAGCCAAAACCGAACGTCCGTCTGATCCCTTCCCCCGACTCAATATTTGTATGTTGACCTGATCCTGACCAGCCATGACAGTTGTTTCAATATTTTTCTGATAAGCTGCGCTAGATATCATATTATCTATGAGCATCCACTGCATCGGATCCGCATTAGTCTGGCTCAGATAAGCAGATATATCAATAGCTTCAGGTGTACGTTCATCCAAATAAATCTTACCGCCGGCTTTTTCAATCAGCGGAACCATATTAGTATACCATGCAAATAGTTTTATTTCCTCTTCCTTGTTTAATATATCTTGTCCGGTAAGCATTCTTGCTACTTTTCCATTTTTCATCTCTAATTCTTTATAGTTCCATTTCCAATTTTCTGTTGGCATATTACCCAAAATCAATGTTGGAAGCTCAGTATTTTCAATCCACAGGATAAGGGTTGCCTCAGCTTCATTGCCCTCTAAAAACCCCGAATTAAGGAGCAAGGGCGTCTTTTTATTTGATGCATCTATGTTTTTATGGTTATGGGTTAATACGTAATTACCGATCCCAAAGCTAATCATTATTAGCCCGGCAAAGCAGCAGACCAGTATTATTTTTCGGTATAAAATCAGCATACCTTTTGTCTTCATAATTGATCTCAACATATTATAACCTCTTCCTCATCTTCTGGCTCCTATTCTAGTTTTGCCAAATAGTGAGAAAGCTAATATACCTCTTATAAATATATAGATCTTTTTATGTATCGAAACAAGAAAAAAGCCCTCAATACTGAGGGCCTTTCACCAATACAGAATAATTCATTAGCTATTTTTTGTCGCCATAGGCACTGATCCGTGCAGCAGCTCTGCGCAGAGCTAGCTCAGCTCGTCGAACATCAATTTCATTTGTCCGAGCTGACAAGCGTTTTAATGCCCGTTCCTTAGCTTCCATTGCACGCTTAACATCAATTTGTCCACCAAGTTCTGCAGTGTCTGCCAGAACAATGGCTGAATTATCAACAACTTCGACAAAGCCGCCGGCTATTGCTGCATGTTTAACAGTACCATTGAGAGTATAACGAATAACGCCTATATCCAGGCCAGCAATTAAGGGCGCGTGATTTGGCAATATACCTAACTCACCCATTGCGCCGGGAAAAACAACAAACTCAACATTTTCTTTCAATAAGTCCCCTTCTGGAGAGACAATGCGTAGAGAGAATGTTCCTGCCATGGCTTACGCCCCCATTTTCTTGGCTTTTTCAACGACCTCTTCAATGGGGCCCACCATAAGGAAGGCTGCCTCTGAAATGTCATCGTATTTCCCATCCGCAATTTCTTTAAAGCCACGAATTGTGTCTTTCAAGGGTACATACTTTCCTGGAGTCCCTGTAAATACTTCAGCAACGCTGAAGGGTTGAGACAAGAAACGTTGGATTTTACGAGCTCGCGCTACGATAAGTTTTTCCTCTTCAGAAAGCTCATCCATACCTAGAATTGCAATGATATCTTGCAACTCTTTGTACTTTTGCAGAATTTGCTGAACTTGACGTGCAACAGCATAATGCTCTTCACCAAGTACTAACGGTGAAAGAATCCGTGAAGTGGAGTCCAAGGGATCCACAGCAGGGTAGATTCCAATCTCAGTGATGGCACGAGACAAAACTGTTGTAGCATCCAAGTGAGCAAATGCTGTAGCAGGAGCAGGGTCTGTCAAGTCGTCAGCAGGCACGTAAATGGCTTGAACAGATGTAATAGATCCTTTACGAGTAGAGGTAATCCGCTCTTGCAATTGACCCATTTCTGTTGCCAGTGTCGGTTGATAACCAACTGCCGAAGGCATCCGGCCAAGCAGAGCCGAAACCTCAGATCCAGCTTGTGTGAAGCGGAAGATGTTGTCAATAAAGAGCAACACGTCCTGACCTTGTTCATCACGGAAATACTCAGCCATGGTTAATCCTGTCAGACCGACACGGAGACGAGCTCCAGGTGGTTCGTTCATTTGACCGAACACCATAGCGGTCTTATCAATAACGCCTGACTCTTTCATTTCGTGATATAGGTCATTTCCTTCACGAGTCCGCTCACCAACACCAGCGAATACAGAGATACCACCGTGTTGTTTAGCAATATTGTTAATAAGTTCCATGATCAATACTGTCTTACCAACCCCTGCACCACCGAAGAGTCCGATCTTTCCACCCTTAGAATAAGGTGCCAGTAGGTCAATAACTTTGATACCGGTCTCCAACATACGGGTCGAAGGCTCTTGATCTTCAAAAGCCGGAGCCGGACGGTGAATAGGATAACTGGTATCGGAATTAACATCTCCTGCATTATCAATTGGCTCTCCCAAGACACTAACCATCCGTCCAAGGGTCGCCGATCCGACAGGTACTGTAATTGGAGCACCAGTGTTTATAGCCTCAATGCCTCTTTGCAGACCATCCGTCGAGGACATAGCTACACAACGTACGGTGTCATTTCCGAGATGTTGTGCTACTTCTAAGGTAATGTTAATATTCTTCTCGGGAACAATAACTTTAATAGCAGTATATATCGCCGGCAGTTCATCGGGCGCAAACGCAACGTCAACTACCGGTCCCAAAACTTGCAAAACCTTGCCGTTTTTCACAGGCGAGAAACCTCCTTATTGGGTATTTCCGGCAGCTTTAATCTAAGGCAGCTGCTCCCCCGACAATTTCAGATATTTCCTTAGTAATCGCCGCTTGTCGGGCTCTGTTCATGGCCAGCGACAATCGATCAATCATATCCTTAGCATTATCCGTTGCTGAGCTCATAGCTGACATCCTGGCCCCTTGCTCACTTGCTTTTCCTTCAAGTATTGAACGATAGACCTGTGTCTCAACATACTTTGGCAACAGACTTGCGAGGATCTCATCAGGCGACGGTTCAAAAATATATTGTTTACTTTGTTTACCTTCAGGCTTTTCGATGGGAAGTAGTTTGATTTGCGTAGGTCTCGAGTTAATTGCGCTTACGAATTCGGTATACATGAGATAAACCTCATCCGCTTCGCCCTGCTCATAAATTCTCACTACTTCCTGAGCTATTTCTTTCGCTTGACTATAACTTGGTTCATCTCCAAGTGCTACAAACTCAGCCAAAAACTCAATTTTTCCGCGTCGGAAGAAATCCCGACCCTTGCGGCCCACCGTTACCAGCTTAACGTCTTGCGGCGTTTCGGCAATCAAGGTAGCGGTCTTCCGAATGAGGTTCGCATTGTACCCTCCGCAAAGACCACGGTCTGACGTAATTAACACATAAACCACCTTTTGAACAGGCCGCTTTACTAGAAGCGGGTGAACTGTATCTCCAGGAGCCTGTGCCAGTCGTTCCAGAACCCCTTGTAATTGGTTGGCATATGGACGGGCTGCGCTTAGTTTTTGTTGGGCTTTTCTGAGTTTGGCCGCGGAAACCATTTTCATCGCTTTGGTGATCTGCTGCATATTGCGTACACTGCGGATCCGGCGACGAATATCGCGTACTCCTGCCACCTCATTCACCTACTCCTTTTTAATCTAGGCCACAAACCCCTGTTTGAATTCGTTAATTGCTTTTTCCAGATCGGCGATCATATCATTGGAGAGCGCCTTCTCAGTGCGAATTTTAGCCAACAGGTCGGCCTTCACGGAGCGCATGAAGCGCAGGTATTCTTGCTCAAATTTCCCAATTTTGTCAGCATCAATATCATCAGTGAAGCCTTTAACTGCCGCATAAATAACGACAACTTCTTCTTCAACGGGCATTGTTGCATATTGATTTTGTTTAAGAATTTCCATGGTTCGTTTTCCACGGTTGAGTCGCATTTGCGTAACTTTATCCAAGTCAGATCCAAATTGAGCAAATGCTGCTAATTCACGATAGCTGGCGAGATCCAAACGGAGCTGTCCTGCAACTTGTTTCATAGCTTTGATCTGGGCGCTACCACCTACCCGGGAAACGGAAAGACCAACGTTGATGGCTGGACGGAATCCGGCATTAAAGAGGTCTGATTCCAAAAAGATCTGTCCATCAGTAATGGAAATAACGTTCGTAGGAATATAGGCGGAAACGTCACCAGCTTGAGTCTCAATAATCGGAAGTGCTGTCATTGAACCTCCGCCTAGGGCATCGGACAACTTCGCTGCACGCTCCAACAAACGAGAGTGGAGGTAGAAAACGTCTCCAGGATATGCTTCACGTCCTGGTGGGCGTTTAAGAAGCAAGGAAAGTTCACGGTAAGCTACCGCTTGTTTGGAAAGGTCATCGTAAATGATCAGGACATGCTTGCCATTATACATGAACTCTTCACCCATAGCAGCACCAGAATAAGGTGCGATAAAGACCATTGGAGAAGGCTCAGAGGCAGTAGCACATACAATAATTGTGTATTTCATTGCATCGTTTTCTTCTAATTTCTGAACAACGCTGGCAACTGTCGATGCTTTTTGTCCGACAGCTACGTAAATACAAATCATGTCTTGACCTTTTTGGTTAATAATCGCATCGATAGCTACTGCAGTTTTACCAGTTTGACGGTCACCGATAATTAATTCCCGCTGACCACGACCAATAGGAACCATAGCATCAATAGATTTTAGACCAGTTAGCATCGGTTCACTGACGGATTTACGTGCAATAACACCTGATGCAGGGGACTCAATCGGACGGAACTTGTCTGTCACAATTTCCCCTTTGCCATCAATGGGCTGACCAAGAGCATTAACAACGCGGCCAATCAAAGCCTCGCCGACTGGGACTTCCACGATCCGTCCGGTTCTCTTGACCTGATCGCCTTCTTTAATCCCTGTGAAGGGTCCCAGAATAACACAACCAATATTATCTTCTTCAAGATTCATCGCCATACCGTAAACATTTCCTGGGAACTCCAGAAGCTCACCTGCCATAGCCTTTTCCAGACCATAAACACGAGCAATTCCGTCTCCAACCTGGATAACTGTCCCAACGTCTACGATATCAACAGCAGTATCGTATCGTTCGATTTGCTGCTTAATAATGGAACTTATTTCTTCTGGACGCAAGTTCATTCTGTTATTTCACCCCTACTTCCTGAGGTTTATCCGAGTTTCTTCGTAAATTCTCACGCATCTTTTCAAGTGAATGGGCTACAGTCCCATCAAGTACACGATCTCCGATCTGAATCAGTACTCCACCAATGAGCTCGGCTCGGACTTCGCTTACAAGGCGAACCTCTTTCCCAGTCATACGTACAATAGCTTTTTTCAGTTCATCAAGCTGGGTCGCACTTAGTTCAATAGCACTTGCTACTTTGGCTTCCACCACTTGACGTGCCTCATCCGCTAATCTGGTAAACTCACGTTGAATAGCAGGTAAAAGATCGGCTCTTCTACGGTCAATCAAAAGATAAAGAAAACGTCTTGTTATATCCCCAAAGCTATCTCCCATCAACTTGTCCATAATGGACTTTTTATCACTTAAGGAGATGTGGGGATGTAACAGGGTGTCTTTAACCTCTCCATTTTCCTCCACCATCTTAGTTAGTTCACTTAAATCAGCATCAATTTGATCTAGGCCTGTCTCAGAGGCAATTTCAAACAAGGCTTGGGAGTATCTACGCGCAAGTGATCCATTTATCATTGCATTTCTCCTACCTCTTGAATAAACTGCTCGATGAGTTTTCCTTGACCCTTAATGTCAAGTTTTTGTTTAATAATTTTCTCTGCAACGGAAACTGAAAGATCAGCAACTTGTGCTTTAACATCGGAGATTGCCCGATCTCGTTCACGTGCGATATCAACAAGGGCAGATTTTTTAATCTTCTCAGATTCTTCATGTGCAGCAGCCAGAATCTCGGCAGAACGAGCTTCACTTACCTTAGTAGCCTTTGCAATTACTTCTTGGGCTTCCTGGCGAGCCTTACGCATTTCTTCTTGGTATTCACGCTTTATTTTATCTGCCTGTTGGCGCTCGTCTTCTGCCTGCTTAAGCATGGATTCAATATTAGTCCGCCGTTCTTCCATCATTTTCATTAGCGGTTTCCAAGCATATTTGCTGAGAAGCCAAACGAGCAACAGGAAAGATAAAACCGTAGCCGGTACAGTATAGTCAAATTGAATAGGATTCCCACCCAATGGTCTACCCCCCTCTCGAGTCTAATTGACGTCGGGATGATTTTTTTCAAGGGAGAACTTACGTTCCCCCTTGAATTAAGATGGGCTTACTCTCTGCCCATCATACGAGCTTACTTTGTAAACATGAGCAGCAGGGCGAGTACCCAGCTAAGGAGTGGCAAAGCCTCAATCAAACCGACACCAATAAACATGGTAGCTTGTAATGTTGCTTTAGCCTCCGGTTGACGACCAATACCCTCCACCGTTTTACTAATTACATTACCATTACCAATTGATGCCCCAAGAGCTGCCAAGCCAGCAGCAATTCCTGCACCAAGTGCAGCAGCAGCAGACACGTCCATGAGATTTCCTCCTTTCTTGATTCCGATAATTAAATTATTATTCCCTCAGTGGTGGCGAGCATCACTGAAAACCAGCACAACAAGTGCTTGCACTAACAAGTGCTTAATGGGCGTCTGAGGTAACAGCCTGCGAAACATAAGCAGTTGTCAAAACCACAAACACGTAAGACTGGATAGCTCCAATGAAAATACTGAAAGCTAACCAAATTGTTGTTGGTAAAATCCCCGGAAGAACCCAAATGCCAGGTAACATTAAAATAACTCCCAATAATATTTCGCCTGCAAAGATGTTTCCAAACAAACGAAAGGCTAGTGTCATTGGCTTAGCGAGTAAATCAATGGCGTGGATAATCACAAACACTGGATTTGGCTCAACAAAATGATGGAAATAATGTGCCCCTTTATGCTTGATACCTAAAGAGACAACTAGAATAATCGTTAATAGAGCTAAGGAAAGAGTCGTGTTAATATCGGCCGTTGGTGACATCATTGACGGCCCACTGAAAATGTGACCTAATTGGGCAAAATGAACGTCATGCAATAGATTAAACGTGAAGTTTGGGATAAGGCCAAGCATATTGGAAAAGAAAACAAACATGAACAACGTCACCAAATAGCTCAGCAATGGACGTCCCTTTTCATACTCCATGTTATCATTGATGATCCCACGGACGAAATCTATGATCCACTCTAAAACGTTTTGCATTTTACCAGGTTTTCCACTGGTTAAATTGCGTACTCCTGCGAAAACGAAAATCATAACAAGAGCCATCGAAATCCAGGTCATGATTAAGGTTTTACCATGAAATGTCATACTCCCCAAATGCCACAATACTGTTTCATGCACTTCTTTTATCACCCCTTTCTCCATAGTTTTTTTGCATTGCCACAATGATAAAGGATATTATCACCCCTGTAACAATCCCTAACGCTAAACTAAACAGCCAACCGGCTTGGAAACGAGCAATGAAAACGATAATCAGTGTGATCATTCCCAGGCGAGCAATTAGATTTCTACGCATCCTTTTGATCGCTGACTGAATGTCCATTTCTGAACTTAGTAATACCTCTTTATAAAACCACAAAGTATAACCAAACCCTGCCCAATACCCCAGCAAGCTACCAAAGAGAGCCTGTTTGCCGGTTAAGGCTATACTGAATAATATACACGCAGTCCCACTTAATAATGCAATAAAGCTACTTCTTATCATCGGATGCTCCAAACTCTTTTAAAGTAATTACTAAATAGCTCCCTCCCAGTGCTAGTCCTATCAGCATACAACTGATTGTGAACAAAGGCTTCGTCATCCATTGAGTGTCGAGGTATCTACCTAGGAAGTATCCTCCGCCAACTAATATAGCTAGGGAAGTTGATATGTTAGACCCGACTACTAAGGCCTTTTGCCAAGATTTTAATTCCATAGCTTTATTCATTTCCTTATGTATTGATTTGTCATGTTATTATGCAACATTTCAACAAATCTTACGCTATGTAATATATTAACATACTTCAAGGGGACTTTGTGCTTTTTTTTACAGCATTGAAGAATTTTATGTCCACCCCAGCTTTTCTTCCACTATTTGGGCTATTCTAATGGCTGCCGTGCCATCTCCATAGGGATTACTGGCCATTGTCATTTTTTCATACGCCGACCGATCCCCTAAAAGATTTTTCAATTCTAAAAACACGTTTTCGTATTCCGTCCCTACCAAAGCCACAGTGCCTGCATCTACTGCCTCGGGGCGTTCCGTCGTATCTCTGACAACCAATACTGGCTTGCCCAAGGAGGGTGCCTCTTCCTGTATCCCCCCTGAATCGGTCAAAATCAGATGGGCCCGTGCCATTAGATTGGCAAAGGGCTCATAATCCATCGGTTCGATAAGGTTAACCCGCGGGTGAGACCCCAAAACCTCACTGACTACCGTTCTAACGATAGGATTTTTATGAACGGGAAAAATTATGTAGGTATCCGGAAACTCCTCCAGGGTATCCCTTAAGGCCTGATATATTTGGCGCATGGGCTCACCAAGGTTTTCCCTGCGATGTGTGGTTACGAGAATCATTCTCGACCCTTGCCCTTTATTGATTATCTCTTGGATTTGACTGTCGAAAAAACTATATTCAGGGTTTACTGTAGCCAGCAAAGCATCTATTACCGTATTGCCGGTAATAAAGATTTTTTCCGAGGAAATCCCTTCTCTTTCAAGATTCAGCTTTGCCGTATTTGTTGGAGCAAAGTGATAATCCGTTAAAACGCCTGCAAGTTTTCGGTTCATTTCTTCCGGAAAGGGAGAATATTTGTTTCCTGTTCGCAATCCAGCTTCAACATGTCCGACTGGAATTTGAGCATAAAAAGCGGCCAAAGCAGCCACAAATGTTGTGGTTGTGTCCCCATGAACCAACACTAAGTCAGGTTGCTCACTTTGGAAAACTTCTTTCAAGCCATTTAATACCCTAGTTGTAATATCAGTTAGGGTTTGACCCGGTTGCATAAGGTTTAGATCAAAATCAGGATCGATTTTAAATAGCTTTAGTACCTGATCCAGCATCTCACGGTGCTGAGCTGTTACAATAACTTGACAGTTGATAGAGTCCTTCTGACGAAGTGCTTGAATCACAGGAGCCATTTTTATGGCCTCCGGACGTGTCCCAAACACAATCATAACATTTTTTTGCTTATTCACTCGGATTACTCCCTTCGATAATCATCAATCGTTAATCCGATAGCTATCCGGGGATCTTTGTAAGGTTCAAATCACTTGCCAGCCAAACATTCATACTTTTGCTATAATATTATTAAATATCAGATTTTATAAATTTTCTGATACTACAAGCCAAGAATTGAATTCCAAGCTTACTCTGCAACAAATACAATTCGGCTAAGAGATATCCTCTCCAAATTTAACCAGTTTCAATCCTGCCTCATCAGCCATCTGGACAGCAAGCTTATCCGGGTAAGCATAGGTATAGACTACTCGAATTATTCCTGCATTGATCAACAATTTTGTACACAAAACGCAAGGCTGATGAGTTGTGTATAGGTCTGCACCAGTAATAGCGACCCCATGCTTTGCTGCTTGAACCAAAGCATTTTGTTCTGCATGCACAGCACGGCAGATCTCATGGCGTTCCCCTGAGGGAACACCTAAGCTCTGCCGTAAACAGCCAACCTCAGCACAATGCCGGAGCCCCGAAGGGCTCCCATTATATCCGGTACTTAGTATTTGTTTATCCTTTACCATCACTGCCCCAACTTGACGGCGCAAGCAAGTTGATCGTTCGGCAACTACTTGGGCCATTTGCATAAAATAGCTATCCCAACTAGGACGTTTTCCATGCATCATCATTTTGTTCCAAACAACCTATCCCCTGCGTCTCCAAGACCGGGAACAATATAACCATGGTCATTTAAGCGTTCATCAACTGATGCAACAAAAATGTCGACATCATCATGGGCGCTTTGCACGGCGGCAATCCCCTCTGGGGCAGCAATTAGGCACATCAGTTTTATATTCTTCGCACCACGTTCTTTTAAAAACGTTATCGCCGCTGTAGCTGAGCCCCCTGTTGCCAGCATTGGATCAATAACTATGAGATCCCGCTCCGCGATATCTGAAGGCAGCTTGCAATAATATTCCACAGGCATTAGAGTTTCAGGATCCCTATAGAGTCCAACATGTCCCACTTTTGCAGCGGGAATTAAGCGGAGCATCCCATCAACCATCCCTAAACCTGCTCGCAGAATGGGAACTAAGCCAACTTTGCGTCCGGCAATAACCTTAGACTTAGCTATTGCTACAGGTGTTTTTACTTCGATCTCTTGTAAGGGAAAATCACGAGTTACCTCGTAGGCCATTAACATCGAGACTTCCTCGACTAGTGCCCTAAATTCCTTTGATCCCGTTTCCTCATCCCGGATCAGCGATAACTTATGTTGGATTAGAGGATGATCAAGTACTTGAAGCTTTGGCATAAGTTTCAGTCTCCTAATCTAAATTAGTATATAAGGGAAATTCGGCGCACAATGAATTCACAATTTCCCGCGCCTGTGACAGTTTATCAGGTTCATGATGTGAGGTCAAGGCAAGATCAATCGCCTCAGCTATACGTTTCATAGCCTCGGTATTCATGCCCCGTGTAGTAACTGCAGGGGTGCCAAGACGAATCCCGCTAGTTACAAAAGGACTTGCCGTATCAAAAGGAATTGTATTTTTATTGACCGTAATCCCCACTTCATGTAAGATACTTTCCGCTTCCTTACCTGTTAGATTCTTAGTTCTTACATCAACAAGCATTACATGGTTGTCCGTTCCACCTGAAACAAGGCGGAATCCACGCTCCATTAGACCTTGAGCCAGAGCCTTGGCATTATCAACGATATTCTTCTGATACGTTTTAAATTCGGGCTGAAGGGCTTCCCCAAAAGCAACCGCTTTAGCTGCAATGACATGCATTAATGGCCCGCCTTGAATTCCTGGGAAAATCGCTTTATCAATAGCTTGGGCATATTCAGCCTTACAGAGAATTAAGCCGCCCCTGGGGCCCCTTAAAGTCTTATGAGTTGTGGAAGTAACAAAGTCAGCATAAGGGACTGGCGATGGGTGTAGCCCTGCCGCCACTAACCCGGCGAAATGTGCCATATCAACCATCAGTAAAGCACCTGCTTCATCGGCAATTTCACGCATTTTTATAAAATCTATAACTCGCGGATAGGCACTTGCTCCGGCAACAATCATTTTAGGATGATGTTCTTTGGCCAGCTGACGTATTTGATCATAATCAATGGTTTCAGTCTTTTCATCGACACCATAAGGAACTACATTAAAATACACTCCCGAGATGTTTACCGGACTCCCATGAGTCAAGTGACCTCCATGGGATAAATTCATTCCCAGTATTGTATCCCCTGGCTTGAGAAAGGCAAAATACACGGCCATATTGGCCTGAGAGCCGGAATGTGGCTGCACGTTAGCATGCTCTGCCCCAAAAATCTTCTTAACTCGCTCGCGAGCAAGATCTTCCACAACATCTACATACTCACATCCGCCATAATACCGTTTTCCGGGATACCCTTCGGCATACTTGTTAGTCAAAGCTGACCCTTGGGCGGCCATCACTGCTCGACTGACAAAGTTTTCAGAGGCAATAAGTTCAATACTGTTGCTTTGACGTTTCTCTTCTTGTTCAATGGCTTTTGCAACTTCGGGGTCATTATTTTTCACCCATTGGTTAATATAGTCCATCCTAGTTCACTCCTGTCAATATTTTTATGAAAGTGGGATTGATTGAACTACCCAATTCTCCTAATTATGCCGGCCTTAGAACCGTCTAGGCATACGCTGCCCGTGGGCCACCAATAAGGCGTGGTCTTGTGCGCGCCATGGTTAAGTGGGCCTGACCCAGTTCTTTAACATGTATACGTATTGGGATTACTACGGGCCTTAAGTGCATTCCGATAAATGTATCTCCGACATCTATCCCTGCATGCCCTTGAATTCGCTCTACCATAACAGGGGAAGAAAAGCTTTCCCAGGCTTTTACAGTCATAGCTCCTCCGGCGTGAAGCGCAGGAAGTACAGTTACTTCTTCCAATCTGTAATGTTCTACGCAAGCTCGTTCTAGCACCAGCGCGCGATTAATATGTTCGCAACCTTGAACTGCTAAAAAAACTCCCTCTTGCTTTGCTCGATCTAAGAGAGGAGGAAGTAACACTTCTGCGACTTCCAAACTGCTTCCCTGCCCAATATGGTGGCCTATAACTTCACTCGTACTGCAACCTAAGACAAGAATTTGTCGAGACTGTAAGCCAGCCTTTAGGAAAAAGGCATCCAGTACTTCATTCCAAGTTCTAGCTATTTCCTGCAAGCTTTCTTTGATCTGTTTATCCTCAAGCAAGGCACTCCTCCTCCTTTCAAATTAAAATTAGAGGGAGACTAAATCATCTCGCCTCTTTCAATGTTAGAAATCAGATCTACTCTAAGGGCATGTCTTCCACCTGAAAACTCGGTTTTCAAAAAAATGTCCACAATATCCAGAGCAAGCCCTCCCCCTATTACCCGAGCACCTAATGCTAAAACATTGGCATTATTATGTTCTCTTGCCATTCGGGCTGAAAAGGTCTCAGAGCAAAGGGCAGCACGGATTCCGGGTATTTTATTTGCGGCCATAGAAATTCCTAGTCCGGTGCCACAAACCACAATCCCCAAATCTGCTTCCCCTTTAATGATTGCACTTCCAACTGCAAAACCGTACTTTGGATAATCTACGGAATCATTGGAATGGGTTCCGAAATCAATAACTTCGATTTCCTGTGCTTGTAAATGCTTGCGAATAGCTTCTTTTAGTTCATATCCACCATGATCAGCACCCAGCGCAACTTTCACTCTTTAAATCCTCCCTCTTTAATTCACTACTTTATTCTCTAGATAGTTTAAAAGTCCTGCTAAAACACCTAAAGAAAACTTTGCCGGCCCAGCCTTCCAGCCGGGCGGAGCCTTAGTTATGCTTAGCAACTATATGACATAAGTTTTACTTTCATCAGTGATCCTGCACAAAGGCATGGGGGTCCGATGCGATAAACAAGTTTCACCGTTTTTCTGACTGCAAATAAAGCGACGTTTCACGCCGCTAGTGTAGACATTTTTTCTACTTATTATGCTTATTTAGTGCTAATTACCCTAGATTTACTTGGTTTTTTAAAATACTTAACAAGTCTGTGATTTCCAACGCTGTCTGGCGATAGACTTCCAGAGAACCCATCCATGGATCAATTATGTCTCGGTTTTCTCCTCCCCAGTTTCCCAAACGTCGGATTTTGTGAATCCAATGAGGGAACCGACGTTTTAAGCCTTCTTCTTGAGCCAATGTCATAGGGATAACCCAATCCGCATCAGCCATCAGCTCCTCAGTAATTCTTCTAGCACGATGCTGAGAAAGATCAATTTCCTGTTCTTTAAGAATCTCTACCACATGAGGACTAACCTGATCTCCATCCCAGGCAGCCAATCCAGCCGAATTTACTTGAACCAAATCACCGAACATAGACCGGCCAATCCCTTCAGCCAGTGGACTGCGGCAGGTATTTCCCGTACAAACAAATAAAAGTTTTAACATTATAAAACTCACCTCAATTGAAGAAAAAAATGGGTTACATTAAATAACAGTAGCGACAATTGTCTAAATCGTTAAAATAAGCTAAAAAAGAAGTTTGATACCAATTAATAGCAACGCCAATCCGCCGAATAATTCCGCCCTATCTCCCAACCTTGTCCCCATTACTCGTCCTAAAACCAAACCGATTCCAGTCATCAATCCCGCAATCATGCCCATAATCAGGACTGTCATAAGGATATCTGCTCGAATAGTCCCAAGTGAAAACCCGACACTTAAGGCATCTAAACTTACACTTGCAGCCAAAAGATAAATACCGTATCCTTCCAGAGAGCTTTGATTGGTAATATTCCCAGCAAAAAAGGCCTGTCTAGCTTCTCCAAAGGGCAAACTTTGCTTTGCCGGCCAATAAATCTTATAGAGCATTCTGACTCCTAAAACAATTAGAACGAAAGCTCCAGCCAAACTTGCAAATTGCCCCAAAATTGAGCCCAAAGCTTGACCGAGCATCATGCCGCCAAGAGGCATAAACACGTGAAATACAGCTACCACTAAAGCTAACCTGACCATCATGCTCTTTCTAATACCGGCTAACCCAATTGCGAGAGCTAAGGAAAATGCATCCGCTCCCAAAGCAGTTGCAACAGCCACAACCCATAAGAAATTCATACCCTTCCCCTCCGTTCCCCTATGTATATGCAATGGAAAGGGATGATTAGACGAATTACTTTCTAAATGTGTTGAGTTCGCTTTCCCGCTGCTTTTTCTAAGCGGTTCATCACCGCGCTCCCTAAGCCACCTTCTTCAATACCTTCAACCAAAATTAAATCCATTTTCCTTTCATCACACAATCTTAATCCTTCAAATATATTCCTTGCCACTTCCGAAGGTTGATCTTTTGAACCTAGAACAAACAAAAGATCAGGATGCCGGTCATGCAAATAGGATGCACTTTCCAATGTACACAGTACTCCCACTTTTTTAAACCTGGAATGTCCTCTGATGATTTCTTGAACCATTCGTTGTACGACTCTTTCCCGATGCCCGCTCACCAAAATTAATTCGCCCTGAGGCGCGTAATGCCTGTATTTCATTCCAGGAGCTCTGGGAGCTTGATTTTCGGAACAAGAATCTGTATAAACGTCCCCTAATACCGCTTCTAACTGTTCCCTGGTAATCCCACCCGGACGAAGAATAGTGGGAACCTCCCCACTCACATCAAGCACTGTTGATTCCAAACCAACTTCACAAGCTCCTGCATCAAGAATTAGGGGGATCTTCCCTTTCATATCCCGCCAGACATGACCGCCTCTGGTTGGACTAGGCTTTCCGGAAAGATTAGCACTAGGTGCGGCAATCGGAACCCCTGCCTCCTCGATTAAGCGTAGGGCAACGGGATGACTGGGCATACGAACAGCAACATTATCTAGGCAGGCAGTTACAATATCCGGAATTAAGCTGGTTTTTGGCAAGATTAAGGTTAATGGACCCGGCCAAAAATTCTTAACACATAACTCTGCTGAAGACGTCCAATTATTTACGCAAGAGTTGGCCATAGCAAGACTGGAAACGTGCACAATTAACGGATTATCTTGAGGTCTTCCCTTGGCAGCAAAGATCTTAGCACATGCTGAAGCATCTAAAGCATTTGCTCCCAGCCCGTAAACTGTTTCTGTTGGAAAGGCTACTAACTCGCCTGCTCTTAGCCACTCCGCGCCCTCTTTAATTAGTTCGGCTTCGGGATTGACTCTATCAACAGATCTTCTTTTTGTTTCCATTTTCATTCACCTCGCCAAGATCACTCGGTCACGTCCAGCCAAATCCGAAAAGACTTCGGTTTTAAGGCCATTTAAATTAAATAGCTTGCAAACAGCTTCTGCCTGATTCCAGCCAATCTCCATCAGCACTTTCCCTTGAGGATTCAATAAGGGTCGTATCCCACTCGCTAAACGTCGATAAAAATCCAATCCATCCGTTCCACCTAAAAAGGCCATAGCCGGCTCATGGAAAATCTCAGGTGCGCACTGGCGATAGTCTTCAGGAGAAACATAGGGAGGGTTTGTAATCACATAATCCCAAGACTCTCCCCGAATGGAATCTAAAAAATCCCCTTCACGCCATTGTACCGCAACCCCTAACTGTTCGGCATTTTTCCGAGCCACCTCTAGTGCTCCTGGAGAAAGATCAACTCCAAGCACTTCTGCTATCGGAAAAAAATGCGCTAGAGAAATTGCCAAGGCACCACTGCCTGTGCAAAGGTCTACAACTTTAACAGGCCGGCCCGACCCTTCTTTATGGTCTTGCCGTAAAACATCTAAGCATTTCTCGATTAAAACCTCGCTGTCGGCACGGGGAATAAGTACTCTTTCATCAACATAAAAAGAAAGCCCCATAAATTCTTGTCGACCTAAGATATACTGCAGCGGGACGTTCTCAGAGCGTCGTTGTATGAGTTTCCGATAATGTTCCGACTCTTGCTCCGATAAAATTCGATCCCAATCCAAGTATAGACGATCTCTTGTCACCTTTAGAACTTCAGCTAATAACAAGTCTGCGTCAAAGCGAGAATTATCAATTCCTTTTTTTAGAAGTTCACTCTCGCCCCAACGCATTCCATCAATTACTTTCAAACCTGCAAACCCCTTACTCGATGTTCGAGACTCGCTACTCGTAAGTTCGAATCTCATTTAACAATTACTGTATTTCTGCTTTTAGCCGTTCTGCCTGATCAGAAGAGTTAAGGGCTTCAATAATCTCACCCAAATCCCCCGTCAAGATCGTATCCAAGCGGTGCAGAGTAAGGTTTATTCGATGATCCGTCACACGCCCCTGAGGAAAATTGAAGGTTCGTATTCTCTCACTTCGGTCTCCGGTACCTACTTGATTCTTGCGTTCAGAAGCTTGTTCACCCATGGCTTCTTCTTGTGCTTTCTCTAAAATTCGAGCACGTAAGACCCGCAAAGCTTTCTCTTTATTCTTAAGCTGTGATTTTTCATCCTGGCAAGAAGCAATAATTCCAGTCGGTATATGGGTAACACGAACCGCTGATTGGGTTGTATTTACACACTGTCCCCCCGGTCCACTGGAGCAATAAACATCAATCCGCAGATCATTCGGGTTAATAGAGACTTCGACTTCCTCTGCTTCAGGAAGAACCGCTACTGTGGCAGTCGAAGTATGAATTCTACCGGAAGATTCTGTGGCTGGAATCCGCTGAACACGATGTACGCCACTTTCAAATTTCAATTTACTGTAAGCCCCGTGGCCTTCTATCAGGAAAATAATCTCCTTATAGCCCCCAGCATCAGAATAACTAACACTGAGAACTTCAACCTTCCAGCCCTGACCTTCTGCATAGCGTGTGTACATACGATGAAGGTCACCTGCAAACAATGATGCCTCATCTCCTCCGGCTCCTGCGCGGATCTCCATAATGACATTTTTCTCATCCAAGGGATCCTTTGGCAAAAGCAGAATTCGAATTTGTTCTTCTAATTCCTCGGATTTTAATAATAAGTTTTCTTTTTCTTGCTCAGCCATCTCCTGCATTTCGGGATCCAACTTTTCTCGTAGCAGGGTCTCGGTCTCATCTAACTCCCGCTTCACTTCTTGATATTCCCTAAACACTGTGACGAGATTTGTCATCCCCGCCTGAGCTTTAGCATATTTTTGCCATTCGCTCTGGTTAGAGATAATTTCCGGATCACTAAGGAGTTCTGTTAATTCATCATATTTCCGTTCAATTTCATAAAGTTTCTCTAACATTTTTACACCTCAAAAATTACGAAAGTTCTTGACCTGAATCTAATACGCCCTTTAAAGCTGCTAGGGCAACTTCCAACTGAGCATCATCCGGTTCTCGTGTTGTTAATTTTTGCAATAACAAGCCAGGAACTACAAACCAATACAACCATGGAGACTCCAGATTTCGCGAGGAAAACTTTAAGACCTCGTAGGCAATCCCAGCCACCAGGGGCATGAGCAACATACGAGAAAGCAACCGCCACCACAAGGGATATAGCCCCACAAAAGCAAATACAAAAACACTTACAATAACAACTATAAGTAGAAAACTAGTCCCACAGCGAGGATGGAGCCTTGAAAAAGAACGTGCATTATCTACAGTAAGATCTTTCCCTGCTTCATACGTAAATATTGCTTTATGCTCTGCTCCATGATATTGAAAAACTCTTTGAATGTCTTTAAGTCGAGATATTAGCAGTATATACAAAAAGAAGATTACGAGTCTTATTGCCCCCTCTAAGATATTCTGCCCTACCGGGCCAACCACCCTTGCTTGAAATAAGTGTGCTGCTCCGGTGGGCAATCCGACAAAAAGTAAAAGACCTAAGGCAAAGGCAACGCCTATTGTAAAGGTCATTTCCCAAAAACCAAGTTCTTTTCCATCCTTTTCTTCTCCCATAGAACGATTGGCGGAAAATGTCAAGGAGCGAGTTCCAAGGACCAAGGAATCAACAAGTGCAACAAAACCTCGAATCAAGGGTAATTTCAGGATCGATTTTGATGACCATGTATTGAGCTTACTGTGAGTAACTTCAATCTCTCCATTGGGCAGCCTTACCGCAATAGCACTCTCCTGGGGCCCGCGCATCATTACACCTTCGATGACCGCTTGCCCGCCATATTGAACCGGTCTGCTCATCCCTTCGTCCTCCTCTATTATATGGAGGCGCAGTGCGCGAAGTTCTGGGCTCGAAGGTGAACTATCGCCCTTCGCACCGCGTACTCGCGCATCACTTTAAGTAATTACGCAAAAAGCAGAGCTTGCGCTCTGCTTTTCCACCAGCAACGACCGCAGGCCGTTGTTTACATCCCATATTTCTTTTTAAACCGATCAACCCGTCCGCCAGCATCGACAAACCGCTGTACCCCGGTATAGAAGGGATGGCATTTTGAACAAATTTCCACTTTAATGTTCATTTTTGTACTTCCGGTTGGGATAACTTCTCCACAAGCACATGTAACAGTGGTTTGTTCATATTTTGGGTGAATTTTTTCTTTCATGTCTTCACCTTCTTTCCCATTTGGATCGAGGCGCTTTTTTGTCGCACCTTAAAAAACAATTCCAGTCAACTCTTACTATTCTAGCACAAGGAGTATTAAACGGTCAAGGATTGTCTTTCTAAGTTTTAACAACCCTTCATAGCATAGCGTGGCTTTTTATCAAAACTATGACTTGCTTCAATAAAGCGAACGGTTCCGGTCTTACCGCGAGCCACAACAGTATGAGTCAGGGCACCCTTCGCAGTAAAGGTAACCCCCCGTACTAAAGGACCTTCTGTTATTCCTGTGGCAGCAAAAAAGACATCATCGCCCTTTACCAAATCATCCATTGTTAACAATTTATGAACATCCGTAATCCCCAGAGCCTTAGCACGAGCTATATCTTCATCGTTTTCCGGCCATAAACGCCCTTGCATCTCTCCACCAATACAGCGGAGGGCCGCCGCAGCGAGAACCCCTTCCGGGGCTCCACCGACCCCCATCATCATATCCACCCCAGTATCTTCAAAACCACAAGCCACCGCCGGAGATACATCTCCATCAGTAATGAGACGAATTCTCGCCCCACAAGCACGCACATCTTTAATCAGCTTATGATGTCTTGGCCGATCCATAATTACAACCGTGATATCTTCCATACTCTTACCTAATGCTTTGGCAACATTGGCAACATTCTCCGCTACTGGGGCATCAAGATTTATCCGTCCAACAGCGGCAGGTCCTACAGCAATTTTATCCATATACATGTCCGGAGCATGAAGCAGGCAGCCTTTCTTAGCGATTGCTACAACCGCTATTGCTCCGGCCATACCTTTGGCCACAATATTTGTTCCCTCGAGTGGGTCAACAGCCACGTCTAACTGAGGTTTTTCTCCGTTGCCAACTCGTTCTCCAATGTATAGCATCGGAGCTTCGTCCATTTCCCCCTCTCCAATAACCACTGTCCCATCCATATGAATAGTATCAAAAACCGCTCGCATCGCTTCCACTGCGGCGTTATCTGCAGCATCTTTATTTCCGAGACCTACCCAACGCGCCGAGGCTAAGGCCGCAGCCTCTGTCACTCTGGCAAATTCCATTGTAAGTTCTCTCTCCAATTTCAATTCCCCCTTAAATCTTAACCCAACCTTAAAGAATTATTCCATTGATTGTGAAACAGAATGAAACCACTTTTAAAATCTCTATCTTATTGTGACACGCTTTTATTTGTTTTTCAACCAAGTTTCATAGGTACTCTATATAAACATAAAAATTTGGCATTACCTTATCTATTCAGATAGGCCAATGCCAATTTTTCTATAAAAGCAGTTCTATCGTTTTTTCCAATCCGCCAAAAACTTTTCGATGCCGGCATCTGTTAATGGATGGCGGAAAAGTTGCCTCAGTACCCCAAAAGGAACCGTTGCAAAATCCGCTCCTATTTTTGCCGATTCAGTCACATGGACTGGATTTCGTATACTTGCAGCAATAGTTTTGGTTGAGATGCCATGAGCCTGATAGATCTCGCAGATATCAGCTAACAGATTTAGTCCGTTTTCCCCGATATCATCCAGCCGACCAAGAAAAGGACTAACATAGGATGCACCGGCCCTAGCTGCCAGTAAGGCCTGGTTAGCTGTAAAGATAAGTGTAACGTTTGTTTTTATCCCCTTGCTGCTTAATACTTTTACAGTTTTGAGACCCTCTTCTGTCATCGGAATCTTAATTACAATGTTTGGATGAATAGCAGCCAGTACATGTGCCTCCTGCAACATCCCTTCATGATCAAGGGCTATTACTTCTGCACTAATCGGGCCATCAACAATCCCAATCACTGTGTTAAGAAGTTCATGGAAGTCCTTTCCTTCTTTAGCAACTAAACTGGGATTTGTAGTAAGCCCACCGATTACTCCCATATTCCAAGCTTGCTTAATCTCTTCGATATTTGCAGAGTCTAAGAAAAACTGCATTCAGCTACCTTCTTTCTAAAGTGCATTCTTTCTAGTGGGTGAGTTATGCCTTTCCAGTGCTCCCAAAAATCCGAATTTTTTCTTGAATTATCTTTGTAGCTGCTTCTCGAGCGGGCCCTAACATTTTTCGAGGATCAATTTCCTTCGGATTTCCTTCAAGGGCTTGACGGGCAGCAAAAACAAATGCCTCCCGGATATTTGTATCGATATTAACTTTACAGACACCTCGTGAAATAGCTTCACGTAACGCATCCTCCGGCACTCCTGAAGAACCGTGTAATACCAAGGGTGTGGAGACTCTTTCTCTAATCTGAGTTAAACGATCAAAATCAAGTTTGGGAGTACCCTTGTATTGCCCATGGGCTGTTCCTATAGCAATTGCTAAAGCATCTACTTGAGTTTTCTGTACAAAATACTCAGCTTCTTCAGGGTCAGTAAACAAGGCCTCCCGTTCACTGACCGTAATGTCATCCTCTGTCCCACCGATTTTCCCTAATTCTGCTTCAACGGAAATACCCAAATGCCGTACGGCTTCAATTACTTTGTTCGTTAAAGCAATATTATCTTCAAGAGGATGCTTGGATCCATCAATCATTACTGAAGAAAACCCATGGCGTGCGCATTGCATTACTTGAGCGAAACTTGTGCCATGATCTAAGTGTAATGCAATTGGCACACTTGCTTTTTCGGCCGCTAACTTCGTTAAGGTCGTAATGTACTCAATTCCTGCATATTTTATTGCACCTTGACTTGCTTGGATGATTACAGGGGCTTTTTCCGCCTCTGCTGCAGCCACTATCGCCTGGACGATCTCCATATTATTACAATTAAAGGCACCCACTGCATATTTTCCTTTTTGCGCCTTATCTAATAATTCGACCATCGATACTAACGCCATTTTTTTTCCTCCTCCATTGATCTCGAGACATGTTGACCCCGCAACGGACTATTGATAAGCCAAGTCTTATTCTCTTCCAAATAAACAGATTTTATTCCTTCAATTTGGCGGACATTATCTGAGCTATCCGCGTAAATAATTCCTACCGCTTCACAGCATTCACAATAAAGCTCGACACGGTCTGGCAACAGTTCAAAGGTTAACTGGTGATTGCCACAAGCACACCCTAAATCTCCTTGCCTAGCTAAGCTGCGAAGATAATCTAAAACCCAAAGCATTACTTCAGGATTTTCAAACTCTTCCTCGTACCCTAACTCTAATGCCAATTCCCCGAGGGATTTTTCACGTTCACGACAAGCCTGTGTAACTTTTTGCTTTGATCCGATATAACCCACCGAAGCTCCCACATCAGGGCAAGTAAGAGGCAGAGCTTCTTTGCCCCAGATTGCATGATGGTTTAATTTTAAATAATGGGTCTCCCCACAGTAAGCACAAGCATAGGCGACGTTAAACTGTCTCCGATTTCTGCTGGTTACCGACATCAGTTGACGTCCACAACCACAATGGAGATTCTTACGTCCTTGCCGAGAAAATGCAAAGAGAGAGAGGGCATGAAATTCTAGCTCTCCACATTGGGAACACTGTATAGCTATCGTAGTATTTGTCGTTAGAATCATAATTCCCACCTCTTCCTACAGCTTATACTTCGTCATGCAAGAAGATTTTCCTGCCTTTGCTATAAAAGAAAACTAGGTCAGTCAGGAGGGAACCACTTTCTAGGACTTAAGCCTTAATTAATATCTCTCTTACCCGTTCTCTCAATTCAAATAAATCAAAAGGCTTGCCCAGATAATGGAGAATTCCAAGTTCCTTAGCTTGCTCCATATTTTGAGCATCGCCATAGGCTGTCATCATAATCACGCCGACTTGAAGGTCTAAAGAACGAATTTGCCTTAAAGTTTCAATCCCGTTCATCCCCGGCATCTTCATGTCCATTAAAATAAGATTAGGCTTAAATGATTTCAATAATTCAACAGCCTCTTCTCCATTCGCAGCCATCTCAACCTCGTGCTGATCCTCTCGGAAGGTCTCAAAGAGTAGGCGACGCACACCAAGTTGGTCATCTACTACAAGAATCTTAGCCACTCCCCACATCCCTTTCCTTTATGAAATCTAACGTGAATATTCTGTATTTGTGGTTGAAAGTCCTTCTTCAATAGTTCTTTCTGACAAAATTCGTCCGCCTTGTTTATATTTTCTATGTATCCGTGGATTCGCTAATGTCCTTCGCAATGGGATTCTAACCTCATCTCCTAACGTACAATCTTGCATTCCAACGTCAAGTACTGTAAGCTGCATTCCGATTTTCCCGGCAACACGAACAGTCCGTCCCCCTAATTCTACTCGTTCTTGACCAAGAAAAATACCTATTAAGGCAGCAAAATTTTTTATGACTATTTTTATAAAATCCACCCATCCTTGCGGAACAAAATGAGGGGCCACTCCTAGGCCATCAGCATATCCTACCGGTATTACCGCCAGCTGAGTAACTGACTTAGTACGATAAATACTTTGATACCCTACATATGTCCCTTTTGGAACTTGGCGCAAGTGAACAATTCGGCTCTTAGCAATCCAAGGGTCTTCTAATGATAATTTCCCACTAAAGCCCGGCCCCGGGTAATGACCAATTAGGAGGGTACCAATGCGCACAAAGTCAAGGTGCCACTCAGGATAATCCAGATAAGCAGCACTGTTACAAACATGTTTCCATTCAGGATCAATACCTAATTCCTCCAAGCGAGTAATTAAGGCTTTAAACGTTGCATATTGTTCCGAAGTATAGCGTTTATCCCTCTGGGCAGCCCGAGCAAAATGAGTATATACTCCCCTGACCTTTAAACGATCAGCATTCCCTAGTAATTTAGATAGTTCACCAAGCTCGGCCGACCGAAAGCCGGTTCTGCCCATACCTGTTTCCAGTTTTAGCTGTACATGGACATCCTGATGCAAGCCGAGACAGACCTCATTCAGTTTCGGAATGAGTGATAACTCTGTGATCGTTAATTGTAATTGTGATTTAATGGCCTCCGGCCATTCTTCTTGGGTGGTTGGCCCAAGCACTAAGATGAGTCCCTTTATCCCACTTTTACGTAAGATTAGACCCTCTTCAACCTTGGTAACCGCAAAAGCCTCACATCCTGCTTGCTCTAAGGCAAGTGCTACTTGAACCGCACCTAACCCATAGGCATCAGCCTTTACAACTGCCATACATCTTGCTTTAGGATGGAGGCGCTTAATTATTTCTTGATAATTATTTACTATGGCATCCAAGTCCACTTCGATCCATGTTCCAGACATGGTGTCATCTCCTCCGCACTCGCCGTAATTTAGCGATTACTCCCTTTAAAACATCGGAATAAAGCGGTTCCAAATGATTCCAGAGGAAATACGTAATAGGCCTGTACACCAAATCCCATTCTCCGATGAATTCTGTATACTCGCCATTAAACCCCTTCTTAAAGCGATAAAGGCCATAAAGGGGATTCTCTTCCGTCAAATGCCCGGGCACCCCTCGAAAATCATACAGGGTGCATCCTAGTGACTTAGCCCAACGTATCATTTCCCATTGAATTAGGTAGTTAGGCATAACATTGCGATGAGCATTAGAGGAAGCCCCATATATATACCAAGCTTTATTTCCAATGACAAAGGCCAATGTGCCGGAAATAATATTTCCCTCATACTCAGCAATAAATAATTCTCCTAACCCCACAGGAACCAGCGAGTCATAGAGATCTTCAAAATAAGAATAAGCTCGTACTAAAAAGCGGTCACGTTCAGTAGTCTCTTTGAGAACACGATAGAACTCCGGCAAATCCTCACGAGTTCCTTTGCGGATTTGAACCCCTTTCTTCTGGGCCAAACGAATATTATACCGGGTTTTTTGCTGCATATTATTAAGAAGAGTCTGCTCGTCCGGGGAAATATCTAAGCGAAACACATACTTAGGCTGAACTCCTTCAAAACCCTTCCCACTCTCAGCCGACTTAAAACCTCTGGATATTAAGTACTGTTCTAACTCTTTTTCTGAAGATGGCAAATCAGGATCGACCTTTAAGAAAATCGCGCCGCGTTTTTTAGCTAGCTTTTTAATCTCAGCTAAAACCAAATCAAACAACTCAGTATTCTTCCAATCCACCACCGGACCTCTGGAAGCATAAAAAATAGGAATTCCCACCACGGGGATCTTTCTTTCAAGTATTGAGATTGCTGCCACAATTTCTTGGTTCTTTTCAATAATTAATCGCCAAGGAAGCCATCCCGTCCTGCTTTTGATTTCCCCCCACTCCCAAGTTTGAAGCACATGTCCTTTGGGGTGTTTTGCCAAAAACTCATTAAAGCGTGTATGCTCACTTTTATCGATCCACCTAGCAATATAGGTCATCGGTTCAATCCCCTTTCCTCTAACCATTCTTCCCATGGTTCGATTCCTCTAATCAATTCATTCTGCCTTATTATACAGGAAGAGTCCATACCATACCCTCTTAAAAGGGGTTAGCAGAACTCTTCCTGTCGGGGTTCGAAGCGAGAAGCGCGAGGTTCTCAATAATGAACCTCGCGCTAGTTCGCAAGCCATAACCTCCTAGGCTGGCAGCTTTGTGCCTCAAGCAACAATTATTTCGAAAGCGTCGCCCGTATAAACTCCCTAAACAGCGGGTGTGCTCTATTCGGTCGTGATTTAAACTCTGGATGGAACTGAGAAGCGACAAACCAAGGATGATCGAGGAACTCTGAAATTTCAACTAACCGTCCATCGAGAGACGTTCCTGAAAACCTTAATCCTACCTTCTCTAACTCTGCTCGGAACTGGTTGTTAACCTCATACCGATGACGATGACGTTCATAAACAACTTGGTCTTGATAAGCTTGATAGGCTTTACTGCCCTCTACCAGTTTCGCAGGAGAAATTCCTAAACGCATGGTGCCACCCTTGTCTTCTATGTCCTTTTGCTCCGGAAGAATATCAATGACTGGGTAAGGTGTATCTGCATCAAACTCTGTGCTGTTAGCTCGTTCCATACCGCACAGATTACGGGCGATTTCTATGATTGCTGTTTGCATTCCTAAGCAAATACCTAAAAAGGGAATTTTACCTTCTCTTGCATAGCGAATTGCTTCAATTTTTCCTTCAATCCCTCGGTTTCCAAAACCTCCTGGAACCAGGATTCCATCCACGCCTGCTAAGTACTTTTCAGCCGATTCTTCTTCAATGTTCTCAGAATCAATCCAACGAATTTTGATTTTAGCACCATGCTCAGTTCCCGCAGACCGCAAAGCTTCTGCTACGCTTAGATAAGCATCTGGAAGTGCAACATATTTACCTACAATTGCAATCTCGATCTCACGAGTTGGAGATTTAATCTTATCAACCATATTTTTCCACTCGGTCATGTCGGCTGCAGGGGCTTCAAGACCTGCACTGCGCAGGACAATATCATCAAAGCCTTCCGCTTGAAGCATAAGGGGAACTTCGTAAATGGTTGAGGCATCCAGACACTGTACAACTGCTTCTAAATCCACGTCACATAGCAACGCTAACTTTTCCTTCATCTCTTTAGAAAGGGCCTTTTCTGTTCGACAAACAATTATTGAAGGCTGAATACCAATTCCACGCAATTCTTTAACAGAGTGCTGAGTTGGTTTTGTCTTCAATTCACCAGACATAGCCAAGTATGGCACTAGGGTGACATGAATATAAATAACATTTTCTCGTCCAATGTCATTTTTCATTTGGCGGATAGCTTCCAGAAACGGCAAAGACTCAATGTCTCCAACGGTACCACCAATTTCAGTAATTACAAAGTCAGGATGACTCTCTCGAGCAACTCGATAAACCCGCTCTTTAATCTCATTGGTGATATGAGGAATAACTTGAACTGTTCCTCCTAAATAATCCCCTTTACGCTCTTTTCGTATAACCGACCAGTAGACCTTACCCGTTGTAACATTACTGTTCTTCGAGACCGGCACATCGATGAAGCGCTCATAGTGGCCTAGGTCTAAATCTGTCTCTGCCCCATCATCCGTAACAAACACTTCACCGTGTTGGTATGGACTCATTGTCCCGGGGTCAATGTTAATATAGGGGTCAAACTTTTGAATTGCCACTTTAAAACCCCTATTTTTCAGAAGACAACCCAGGGATGCGGCAGCGATTCCTTTGCCAAGGGAAGACACCACTCCGCCAGTTACGAAAATAAATTTTGTCATGAGCTTTACCATTTCCTTTCAGAGCTTAAATATTGGGCCAAAACACATAAATAAAGCTAGTTTCGCACTAGCTTTATTCTACCAGTCAAATTGACTATGTTTATTTTGCATAAGTAGTCCAGCTATTCCCGATCAAGAATATTATCCTTACCCTTATTTTAGCTACACTTCTAAAGGATGTCAAGGTGACTTGCATCCTTTAGAAGTGTCTTTATTATAATCTGACTACCACTTTTCTCCACGTTGACCTTCATCCGCTTCATCAAAAACTTCATCCGTTTCGGAAATATCCTCGTCCAAGGATTCATCCTCTAAATCCTCCGAATCAGATTTATCATCTTCATCCAAAGAACCCTTGTTTATCAGAGTTACCGCCGGTGCCCGACGCGAGGTTTTTGCAGGCTCCCAAACCTTTAATCCCCATTCGCCCTTTCCGAGGAATGTAAATCTTGTGTCTAGATTAATCTGGGTGAGCGCCGCAGCTACCCGTATAGCCTCTGGAGAAATTCCTAAACGTTGAAGCACTACTTCGATTAGATTTTGATAATGCATCGGATTACCCTGGGTTTTCAGAACCTCATATGCAATATCTGCTTCCGTTGGTTTGTCTTTTCTACTTAAAGAGTGGGTCAAAAAACTCCACCGCCCTTCGTCGTTTTGAATATCACTATATTCGGCCCACCCCTAAATATTTCCTGCTAATCCCTGATCTAAACATTATAAATTTACATTCTTTCTGGGGCTGATACGCCTAGTATATTTAATACATTACCTACAATTTGCTTTACAGCTCTAACCAAGCTCAAACGTGCTCTTCGCAAAGCTTCATCTTCAACAAGTACACGCTGACTATTATAAAAAGTATGAAAGAGTCCTGCTAAATCAAGGACATAACGGGCAAGTCTATGGGGTTCCATTAAACGTGCCGCGACGATGATTTCACTTGGGTAATCCGCCATCTTTTTCAGCAATTCCCGTTCCTCAGTGCTGTTTAAGCACAAAAGTTCCTCTTCTGTAGGAGGAATATTCAAGGTGCCTAACTCCTCAGCTTGGCGCAAAATACTGCATAGGCGGGCAAATGCATACTGAACATAATAAACCGGGTTATCCGATGACTGTGATTTAGCTAGATCCATATCAAACTCCACGGTAGAATCAGGATCCCTTAGAATAAAGAAAAACCGCGCAGCATCTTTTCCGACTTCGTCCATCAATTCCCGCAATGTAATGTACTGACCGGAACGTTTAGACATTTTTACTACTTCACCATTTTGGATAAGACGGACTAGTTGCATAAGAATTATTTGCAGATTTTCGGAATCATACCCTAAAGCAGACATGGCACCTTTCATTCGCGCGACATGCCCATGGTGATCTGCCCCCCAAATGTTGATGACTTTGTTAAACCCGCGGTCAAACTTATTGCGATGATAAGCAATATCAGCAGCAAAATAAGTTGGGGAACCATTACTTCTAATGACTACCTCATCTTTTTCATCACCAAATTGTGTGGACTTAAGCCAGTGAGCGCCTTCCTTTTCGTAAATGTAACCTTTATTCTCCAGGTCTTCCATCGTTGAACGAACTGCTCCTGAATCATGCAGAGATTGTTCGTTAAACCACACATCATAGGTGACTCCGAAGTCCTCTAAGGTTTCTCGAATATTCCTCATTTTTTCATCTAAGGCATAGCGAACCATCAACTCTCTTCTTAGTCCCGGTTCAACGGATAAGTACTTATCCCCTACTTTAGCAATCAAACCCTTGATTGTGTCAATCAGGTCTTCGCCGTGATAACCACCTTCCGGAAAAGGGACATCCTCACCGAGTTGCTGCAAATACCTGGATTCCAGGGATAAACCAAAATTATGTATTTGGTTTCCAGCATCATTGATATAGAATTCTCGGGTAACCTCGTACCCGGCCTTTGACAGTAATGAAGCCAAACTGTCGCCCAAGGCTGCCCCTCGGGCATTACCCATATGCAGTAATCCAGTAGGATTAGCGCTAACAAACTCTACTTGTAACTTTTGGCCCTTTCCAATATCCCCTTCTCCGTAACTTTCCCCAGCTTTTAACACCTCTGTAATAACCCCGGTGAGCCAGGCAGGGTTTAAGCGAAAGTTAATAAAACCAGCTCCTGCAATTTCAGAGGATTCTATCCACGTTCCGCTAGTTTCCATATGCTTAATAAGTGCAGCCGCAATATCTCGAGGAGAACGCTTTGCTTGCTTAGCCAACACCATAGCTAGATTCGAGGCCAAGTCTCCCCGTTGCTTTTCTCTTGGTTCCTCTAAAACGAAACTTGGCAATTCCTCAAAATTCAATTCCCCAACTGCTTTGGCCTTATTTGCAGCTTCAACTAAATGGTTTGTAATCTTTGTCTTTATATTCTCGTAGAGACTCATTAAGGGATATCCTCCTTTACGTTTACCGACAGACCATTGTGACTTACCAACTTATCATCGACAAAAAGGTCATATTCTAGACTAATACGTCCCCCATGGACTGTCAAGTCAGACTCTACTTTGTGGGGTAAGACGCTTAACCATAGTTTCCCGTAGCAGGTAGTATAAATACTGTTGTTAAGTATTCCCTTCCTAAATTCTTGGGTCAAATCCACGGCACCCTTGCGATTTAAGATAACGGCTCCTGCTTTTATCGTTATAAATGTTGTCACCTCACCCAGATCCGTAGTATTCTTTCCCTCTTCCTTATATACTACATAAAAGACTCCGTTTCGTTCATAAAACTTCCCAAAGGTCAGCAATTCCTGTTGATCTTCTTGCCCTTCTGGATATTTTTGTGTTCCTTTGATTTGAACTGTTGCATTTTTTTGCATAGAAATCGCTCCTTCCTTATGAAAAGTCATGATGAATGAATTATAACTTATAATTTGTATAAGTGCCTATTCTCGTAAATTTAAAAAAATCCTTTATTGTTTGTCAATAAATTTAAAACTAATATGTATAAAACTTTGGATTTCCTGTAGAAAAAAGATTAGAAAAAAAAATTTTAACTCAACTTAACATAGAAAGCACTAATTGCGAGAGGGAGATTTCCCTCTCGCTTATCATTGTCAGTGAATCTTTTACTTAAGGTATTCTCCTCGCGGAGTCTTAATAATCCGTTGGATTTTCTCCTCCGAACCATTCGTTGCATTTAAATATATAAGGTATTCTTCCCCCTGATAACGACCTCGAAACTCATAACTGTAAATTTCCTGATTCCCTCTTTTAGGAATGACGGCTAAGCGGCTCTCTAATACCTGGAAATTCGGTCGCAACTTACGTACAGCCTGTTCCATTGAAAGTTTTGTCGGAAATGTTCGTGCATGATGAAATGCATAATAAGGTACAGCATCATATCCTACCAGCTGACCATTATCCAAAGAGATCATTAGCCTTACCTTGTCGGGGTAAATCCTCACCCCATCCTTTTCATACACTGCATCAAATTGAACATAGGATCCAAACTCTTCACTTGACGTTATCACTACTTGTTGCCAACCTAAAGCTTGTAAAACAGCCTTGGCTTTACTGGCTGCAGCATCTATGCTAAGTGTCCTAGGTTCAATCGCTCTTTGATCGCGATAGAGTGTAATAACCCCACCTTGACGACTAACTTCCAAATAAGATTCTTTGTAATTGAAAATATAACAGGCAAGCTCAGTTTGCGATTCTCCGGAAAACTCCGGTGTTGCATCAGCATACCCAATTTTATTTAAGAAATCCCTGGCCTTGTCAAGGGCTTGATCTTTTGTTACTTCCCCTGCAGGGAGACCCAATGGTTTTGCAACAACTCTAGTAGCATACTCTCCCGTATACGAAAACGGAGGAAGCTTTTGCAATTCCGCATCCAGCTGATCTAAACCAGAGCGTACTGATTTTGAAGGAGCTTCTGAGCCATCGGCTGAAGCCTCAGCAACTTTAGTGCCTAGTCCAAGACGTTGCCTCCAGGATGGATCAGGGTCTGTCCAAACTAACCTTTCTGTATCCATTCTAAGAATTAATTCTTGAACTTGTTGATTAACTGGCATCAAACGTTCATGCATATCTTTCAGGGTTGTCTCTTCTTCAGAAGTAATCGTTCCTCCCCCAGCAACTCTTTGAGCTAAAATTCGAGCAAATTCACCTGATTGTGTTAAGAATTGCCCTACATAACTCAGCCCTGTCTGCTGGGCAGGGATTTGGGCAAAATCCTTGAGGGCTGCTTCACTTTTGCTAGAGACTTGGCTTAAGTAAAGAATCTTTTGGGCCGGGGTATTAGCTACATTTCCTTTCGCTAAATCAGTCTCCAACAGATCCAGGTGGCTTGCAAAATCGTTAAGAGCCCTTCGGTTATTATTTTCTGCTGCAAGCCGGTATTCCCCCGCTAATCGATATTCATTCCAACCCCAGCCCAGTGAAATTAACAAGGCTAATGCCATAGCACCTATCCAAAGCTTTCTGTGCATGCTTGTCCCCCTACTTCGTAAATATATGATTTCCTATTTGTTTAATCTGTGGCCGTGACCAAATGTATTTATTTGAGGTTTTCGCCGGATTAAAAAAGAAAAGTGCTCCACCAGAGGGGTCTGAGCCATTTACTGCTTCTTGTGCTGCACGGATCGCTGATGCTGAAGGAGCTAAGTTGATTTGACCATCATCTACACTTGAGAAGGCTCTCGGTTGATAGACAATATCTGCAACTGTTTTGGGAAAGGCAGGATCCGCAATCCGATTCAGGATCACCGCAGCAACTGCCACTTGTCCAATGTATGGTTCTCCCCTCGCCTCAGCATTTACAGTTCGAGCCAACAGATTAGTGTCAATGTTTTTATAACCTACAGCCTTTCCTGATGCATTAGTGCTTTGCCCAGTTAAGCGAATAAGCTCCTTTATAGTCTGTGTTCCAGCTAATCCATCGACTCTCAGCCCATGCTCCTTTTGAAAGCGTTGTATCGCTGCTTCAGTTTTGGATCCGTATTTACCATCAACGGTTCCAACAACATAACCTAACTGAACCAACCTTTTTTGCAACTCCGTTACTTCAGACCCCTTACTCCCTCTGCCTAGTAACCGATCACCTAAAGCTGCGTAGGCAAAACCAGACAGAGTTATGCTAAGTAATAATCCGATGGTAATAACCATCCTCCAATGCCTAATGTGTACTTTCATACCCTCACCTCACTTTGTTGATAGTCTTTAGTGTGGCAAAGTTCGGAAGAAATTATCCAGCTATAACCTATAAATGCCAATAAAATATTTTATTTAGATTCTATGAAGTTACTATGCACAAAAAAAGCAAATAACCATAGGTGTTTAACCTATGGCTATTTGTTTGTTGCCCTCTTTTTATGGACGAGATACCTTAAATGGATGCAATGCTCTTGGTTTTCCTAGAACTTCTGCCCAAACAATTCCCCGTATGAGGTTCTTTTCTTCGAGAGAGAAAGTCAGACCGTTTGCAATTTTTTCTCTCTCAGGCATCCTGGCATCGAGGTTTTCTTCCAGATCACGGTAGGTTTCTACTTCATAATTTCCTTTGTAGCTGCTGGTTCCTTCAATCCCCGGGGTTCCTTCAACTCCTTGTGTACCCTCAACTCCTTGTGTCCCTTCAGTTTGAACAAATCCATCCATAAAACTTCTTGGCTCAATTACTTCTATGGATTCTGCCCGAACCGGCTCTTCTGCTAATTGACGTGAGCTTTGAGTAAATGCTTGTTGCATCTGTTCCTGCCAAGATCCTTTGGCTGGTTCCTTCAGAACCTCTCTTATACTCTTCGGCAATTTAGAGGGATGAGAGAAATTTCTCGGAGTTTGCTGCTTACCCTTCTTGATAAGCGAGCCAACTAGTTGAAAAATTACCCAAATGACAATTACAACAGTGAAGACCGACATGATTTCACCTACTTCTTGGTTGTGCTATCATTGCCTGAGTCAGATTTACCCGCTTGAGCAATGGTTCCTCTCATTTGGGTGTCCGAAATAATATTTTGCATATTGTAATAATCCATTACACCAAGCTTGCCATCTCTTAAAGCTTGGGCCATAGCTTTTGGTACTTCAGATTCTGCTTCAACAACCTTTGCCCGCATTTCTTCAACTGATGCTCTCATTTCTTGTTCTTTCGCAACAGCCATAGCACGACGTTCCTCAGCTTTTGCCTGAGCAATACGTTTGTCTGCTTCAGCCTGATCCATCTGGAGTTGTGCCCCAATATTCTTTCCTACATCAACATCCGCCATATCAATGGATAGGATTTCAAAAGCCGTTCCCGCATCAAGTCCCTTTGCCAAAACTGTTTGAGAAATCAGCTCCGGCCTTTCTAATACGGCTTTATGGGATTCGGATGAACCAATACTGGTTACGATACCTTCCCCAACCCGTGCAATAATTGTTTCTTCACCGGCACCACCGACAAGTCTATCGATATTAGCTCTCACGGTTACTTTTGCCCTAACTCTAAGTTCAATTCCGTTTTGAGCAACCGCAGATACAACAGGGGTCTCAATTACTTTTGGATTAACTGACATTTGTACAGCCTGCAGAACATCCCGTCCTGCTAAATCGATAGCTGCCGCACGTTCGAAAAGCAGCGGAATAGCTGCTCTTTCCGCAGCAATCAAAGCATTTACGACTCTATCTACATTTCCGCCTGCCAAGTAGTGCGCTTCAAGTTGATCTGTAGTAACCGTCAAGCCGGCTTTATGCCCTTTAATCATCGGACTTACAATTTTAGACGGGACTACTCTTCTTAATCGCATACCAATCAAATTGAAAATTCCAACATTAACTCCTGCCGCCAATGCGGATATCCAGAGCCCAACAGGGATGAAGGTTAAAATAACACTTAAGACAATAAAACCCAGAAAAAACATAGCCAGAGTTATATATAATGGATTCATTCATTGCCCGACCGCAGTCGAGCTTCACCTCCCTATAATTTTTCTTCCCGAACAATGATTCGAGATCCCTCGACTCCGATAATCTTAATAGTTGTTCCTAATCCTATAAAGCCCCCTTCCGTGACAACGTCTAACTTAACACCATCAAAATCACCTGTTCCCGCTGGGCGTAATTGAGTTAGAGCTATCCCGACTTGACCTAGGTACATTTCATACTGAGGTTTTGGGGCAACATACCCTTCCTTTGGCGTTTGACGAGTACTTAAAGAGAACTTCTTCCACAACCTCTGAGTTCTGGGTGATTTAAAACTTAGGTAAATGAGAATGCCCAAAACGATCAGCGCTCCAGCAGTGAATAACAATCCTTCTAAAAAAGAATCTGTCACTAAAAATATGCCCGAGATTAATGCAGCTATCCCCAAAATACCACTGACTCCAAACCCGGGAATAACAAAAATCTCAATTGCCAACAAAGCGATTCCTAGTAGAATCAGCGCAATAATAATACTCTGCGACACTCCCTTCTCCTCCTTTCTGTTGGCTAAGCGTATATCCTCTAAGTTTCTAAACTATTCAACCATCGCTTAGCAATTTGTTTATATAAATTGGCTCTCGCCAATAGATTTAGAATAACCAGCGTTGTCTCAACCTTTTCTCGGTCCTCGTCCTGCATTTCATCTTCCGCCAGTGTTTGCTGGACTTCTTTCTCTAATTCTTGAAGGGATTTCTCCCAGTCCATCTGGGTACAGTCAAAAGTTTCGCTATAATACCGGTAAAGTTTAGTAGGATTAATTCTGTCATCCGAGGTATCTAAAAGGCTTTGATTAACATAACCAAGTAATTGAGAGACTTCTTCAAGGGATAAAATATCTCGCAAATCATTAATGAGCAGAATGTTCGCAACCTGTTCCCGGCTATACTTTCTTTTCAAGGGATTAGGAAGATATTTGCGTCTAACCCAATTTTGTACATGAGTAGGATTAATATCATTTTGGCTAACTCGCTTAGCCACTTCAACAACTTGCGCCAACATCATTGAATCTAATTCTAAATAGGGCAGAGCCTTTTGTTTCGGTTCTAAATCATTCAACACATTTCGAATTGCTTGCAAATGCTTTACATTCATTATCTCACCTACTTAAGTACTTTTGAACATCCAATATCTCTTTGATATTATTATATGATCATTGCGATCACTTGTCAATGTTATTTTAAGCTTTATACGTTATTATCGTTTCCTCATCGAGAAGTTTCCAAACCCTTTTTGTTTGCCCCAACTTATCTCTGCGTCTATAGCTTAATTCTAAAAATATCAAATGTGGCTAGCATTTTTTCAAGCAGAAAAAATTAGGGGCTCCCACATGAAAACTTGGTTATCACGGAATTAATAACAACATAACCTGGAATTAAATGCAGGGAATTCCTACATCATTGTAGAAGAAAGAGACAATATTCTAATTGGGAGATGGTGGATTATATGTTTTATGAAGGTAAAATTTTTCGTCCTCCAAGTGAGGCGAAAAGCGTTATTTTACAGATCTCTGTTGGGTGTAAACATAACGCTTGCACATTTTGCACAATGTATAAGGACAAATCTTTTAGGATTAGATCACGAGCTGAAATCAAAGAAATTCTTAGCGTTGCCCAGGCTGAGGAACCAGATGCAGAACGAGTTTTTTTGGCAGATGGAGATGCAATTGCCCTTAATACTGACCTGCTGACTGAAATTCTTGATCAACTCTATCAAAGGTTCCCTCATTTAAAGCGAGTAGGAATTTATGGCGGCCCTAAAGACATTCTCGCCAAGAGCTCAGAAGAATTAGCAGCCCTAAAGGCCCATGGCCTTAATATCGTTTATTTAGGTGTAGAAAGCGGTAATGAAGATATCCTGAGGTCTGTTTGTAAGGGTGTCACCACTAACCAAATGATCGCTGCGGGGCAAAAGGTTAAAGCAAGCGGTTTAACACTATCCTGCACAGTTATTACCGGTCTGGGAGGAAAGGCTCTTTCCCATGAACATGCCATTGATACCGCACATGTTATCAGCCAAATAGACCCTCAATATTTAGCTGCTCTTACGTTAATGATAGACGGAGATGCACCTCTTGCCAAGGCTATAAAAGATGGTTCCTTCCAACTTCTCAGTCCTTTTGAATCATTAAAGGAACTTAGAACTATGCTTGGGAATCTAAAAGTATCAAACTGTATCTTTCGGAGTAATCACGCCTCGAACTATCTGTCGCTTCGAGCTACGCTTCCTGATGACAGAGATGAATTGTTACAGATTTTAGATAGTACTATTAATAATCAGACTATAGAGAGCCTTCGTCCTGAATACTGGAGAGGGTTCTAACATAAAAAGAAGCATAAATTGATCACTCAATTTTGCTTCTTTTTTTAATAAAGTTACGCTAACATTTCTTTTTTAACCAACCTAAGCATCTCTCCAACCGCACATTTTGTAGAATGACCAGGTAAGGCAGTAGCAGTCTTATCTCTCATTTTCTGAACTTCTTCAGGATAGGTCAAGAAATAATTTATCAACTGACTTACTTCCTCTTCAGTCTGAGCAACGATTCCCGCTCCTATCTTCTGAACAAAGTGTGCATTTTCTTCTTCTTGTCCGGGTATCGGCTTAAATATAAGAAGTGGTAAGCGCTTAGTTAGCGCTTCCGAAACCGTTAGTCCGCCGGCTTTAGTAATTATCAGATCAGAGACCGCCATTAATTCTTCGACATTATGGACATATTTCAACCTCACTAGAGGGTTACACCCTTGAGCGCTAAGCTCTTTCAAGGATTCATATAGTTTTTCATTTTTTCCACAAACAATTATAGCTTGAACGGGAACTTTAGAATCAACAAGCTTCTGGCAAATTCTATTTGCACTCTTTAAAATTCCATAGGATCCTCCCATTACTAAAAAGGTAGGTATCCCCGACTTTAAACCTAACTTAGAAAGTATTAACTCTCGGTTTACAGTTTCTTCAAATTTCGGACTTACCGGTATCCCGGTAACATGAATACACTCTGCCTTTATCCCCCAGGCTTGTAAACTATTCTTAACTTCTCCACAGGCAACGATGTATCGATCAACACCGGGATGCACCCAATGACTGTGAACTGTATAGTCAGTAATTATCGTAACTACAGGAATCTGTAGAATCTTTTCAGATCGTAATTGGGCTAATACGGATGAAACTGTTGGATAAGTACACACGATAAAGTCCGGTTTAAAGGTCTTAATATACTTCAGGAAATCGTTTCGTCCTAATTTATTTAAAAACTGTTGACTTATTGAACGGGGCTGAACCATAGAGGTTTTGTAATAAAACCGTCCCCAAAGTTTCGGGATATGATTGATAATTTCACCATAGACACTCTTGATCATCGAATTAATGGGTTTACTTAGAAAATCACCAAAATCCAGGTGAGCAATTGTTGCGGAAGGTTCCTGAATACGTATCCCTTCAATAACAGCTTCCGCTGCCCGCAAATGTCCGTTTCCGAATGATGCGGAGAATACAAGAACCTTTAATTGTTTCAAAAGTTTACTACCTCCCTCTTTATATGAGCTATTAACATGACGATATCACGACTTAGTGAACTTGTACAGCCAAGCCAAAATAAACCACTGAAAAGCAAGGAGTTCGGAGATATCTACAACCTAATACGTAGAATAGGAAACTCTCAGAATTCAAATCAAGTCATGGGTAAAAAAATCTTGACAAATTCCCAAGGCTATAAGTTATATTATAGGGACATCCTTCGTAAAAGAAAAGAAGCTTGGCGAAGATAGATTATCTTGGTCAGACTTCCGAAAGTAAATTTCTTCTGCTTTAATAAAAGGAGCGTGAATTTATGTCCCATAAAACAAATGCAGCCCGAATTTTAGACAAGAATAGAATACCCTATGAGCTAAAGGAATACGTGGTCGATGAATCAGATTTGTCAGCCGTTACTGTTGCTAATAAGGTCGGGCTAAGCATTGAGCAAGTCTATAAGACTTTAGTTGCCCGTGGTGATAAAACTGGGGTCATCGTTGCTTGTATCCAAGGCGATCATGAACTCTATCTCAAAGGGTTAGCTGCACTGAGCGGGAATAAGAAAGTTGAGATTGTCTCTCTAAAGGAGGTATTGCCTTTGACTGGTTATATACGAGGAGGGGTTTCCCCTATTGGAATGAAGAAGAGCTATCCTGTTTACATTGACTCTTCTATAACTAATCAAGAAAAAGTTTCTGTAAGTGCAGGATTGCGAGGATTCCAGCTTTATCTTAATCCTCATGACCTAATTTCAATAACTAAGGCACATTTAGGTACGATCTCAACAAAGCTATAATTTTAATTTACATATTTTTATAACCATAAGACAAAAAATCCTACAGGTTTTATTTCCTGTAGGATTTGTGTCGTTTTCACCTGGCCATTTAGTTTATCACACTAATACATAGTATCTATTTAAGGTTAGCGAAATTTGATCCTAATCTACCGCTTCCTAAATCACTCGCCGGGCCCCTACATAAACTGATTTCCAGTATGGCCCAATGCTATAAATTGTAACTCCCTTTGAAGAGGAAGCGTTAATAAATTGTCCGTTACCTACATAAATCCCGTCATGATCGACAACTCCATTGCCAGCAAAGGAGAAGAATACTAGATCGCCCGGCCGTAGATTCTCAAAGGATACATAGGTTCCTACAGTATATTGATCCCGGGATATCCGAGGCAAAGTGATTCCATTTTGTTTAAAAACATAATACACAAATCCGGAGCAGTCAAAACCCGTTGAAGGGGAAGTCCCCCCCCATTGATACTTAACTCCTATATACTGTTCTGCTGTAGTTAGTATACTATCGACCTTGCTCTGTGTTGGAGTCTGAGTCGGAGAAGTCTGAGTTTGGGTCTGTTGTTTTTGGAAATAAACATTGTTTAAGGTTTTTGCTGTTATCGGACCAACGAGTCCATCAGCAGTTAGCTTATTAGCTTTTTGAAAATTAATTACGCCTTGTTTGGTCAAATTCCCGAATACACCATCTGCCTTACCAACATTGTAGCCAACATAATTTAGTTTTGTCTGCAACTCCACAACATCCGGTCCTTTAGAACCTACTTTGAGTAAAACATCCCCAAGGGTTGCCATAGCAGTTGTTGGCAAAGAAAACATGAGACAAATTAAAAAAAACACAAGGATAATTTTCTTTTTCATTCTGTTCCTCCTATTACTTTGTTAATTTTGGGGACATTTATAGTGAAAAATCCACTTACTTTAATATCGGAATCCATAGGATAAGATTTCATTCTAAAAATCTGCCACAATTGAAAACTTTTTACATTGCTGTGTTTAATTGACGTTATAAGAGACGACCCCTGATCTACGTCTAGAAGGTCGAAACCGTTATGTTTTGGGTTTCGACCTTTAATTAACCAGTCGTTAATAAAAATTTTTAAAAGTGGAATGTTAGTTTATTTTTTTGGGGCAAAATAACTCAAACATTTAAGGAGGATACCGGATGAGTTACCAACTACCAAACTATAAACACCCCAGTTTTGATCAAGAACCTTTCGTATCCGCTCCAAATGCTCAAATTGTCGAAGTAAAAAATGCGGGGTCGGCTCCGGAAAACTATCATGCTCTCTCGATATATCCGGAGTATTTTAAAATAAATGGGAAATGGATTTTAGCGAGTGAAAGCCGAATGGATGGGGTTCCTGTCCTAAGGACAGATGGAAGGGTTCAAGTGGTTGAGTTTAGAAATTTAAACATTGGGGATAAAGTGATAACCGGAAGAGCCGAAGATGGAAGTGAGGGTGTTTTTGTTTATGCATCAGGGTTCAGTTCAACTGATACCCATTCAGAGTTATTTTCTTTTCGTTCCGGCCGTTCTAGGGAAACCGCTTTTTCAAAGGACTACGATGAACTTTATGAACTATTAAAGTATGAGCGGGATAATGGGTACATTGTTTGGGTCTTAGGTCCTGCAGTTGTCTTTGACTACGATTCTAGAACAGCTCTTTCCAGCCTTATATCAAATGGCTTTGCTCATGCTATTCTGGCAGGCAATGCTATGGCAACCCATGACCTGGAAGCAGCTATTTTTGGTACGGCGTTGGGGCAAAACACCTATAATCAGCAGTCTCCTCCTAATGCCCATTATCACCATTTAGATTTAATTAATATGGCTCGAGAGGCGGGCTCTCTTGAAGGTCTCATAGAAAAGAATCATATAAATGAGGGTATTGTGTATTCTGCTATCACTAATAACATCCCCTTGGTTCTTGCAGGTTCAATTCGTGACGACGGTCCACTGCCTTCCGTAATAGCCGATGTATATAACGCCCAAGATGAAATGCGCAAGCATACTCGTAAAGCTACGACTCTCATTTGTCTAGCCACTCAGCTTCACACTATTGCAACAGGAAATATGACACCGGCTTACATACAACATAATGGAGAGATCCGCCCCGTCTTCATATACTGTATTGATATCGCCGAGTTTGCCGTCAATAAACTCAGAGATCGCGGATCTTTAGAGGTCACTACTATGGTAACCAATGTACAAGACTTCCTAGTTCACCTTAAAAACAATTTGGTTCAAAAATGATTATCTTTGTTGAACACTTGTACCAGAGTCACTTAAGCCCAAAAAGAGTAGAGGCAAAAATCAATTGCCTCTACTCTTTTTGGATATATACTTTACATTCAGCCTAATCAGGAAAGCGTAAGCTCTTGTACCTGTGCATTTCTTAGTTTCTGCTGACTGAGTCCGATAGAGTCATCCAAATTATTTGATATCATTTCACTATTAATATTTCCATTAACCACTACTTCACCTTGAGAAACCCCATTACCTTGAGTCTCTTGATTTTCCACTATTTTCCCTCCTAACAATTTTTTATTATTATTCTCAAAAAGTAAAAAATCATTCAAAAAAGAACTCTCCAAAGCTGAACTGCTCCCTGCCAAGTTGACAGGGAGCAGTTCAAGCTATTTAGAGAGTTCTTTTTACGTCATTATCTATTATTTATTTAATTGAAATGAGCTCTTCAATGACACAATTCTATTAAATATGAGCTTGCCTTGTTTCAAGGACAAGGGATCAACATTAAAGTAGCCATGCCTAAAAAACTGAAATTTATCTTGTGGCTTTGAATCTTTAATATTTGCCTCGACAAACCCCTGGACGACCTCTAAGGAGTTAGGATTAATATGCTCTAAAAAGGAAGTATCGTCGCCTTCTTCCTGATCCAGAATCAAAGGTTCGTATTGTCGAAACTCTGCCGGGACTGCCTGAGAGGCTTCCACCCAATGAATAGTCCCCTTTACCTTCCTTCCTGTAAAGCCGGTTCCACTCTTAGTTTCAGGGTCGTAGGTGCAATGCAATTCGATAACTTTACCGGTTTCATCTTTTACTATATCGTTGCATTTTATAAAATAGGCGTTTTTTAAGCGAACTTCATTTCCCGGAAAAAGCCTGTGATATTTTGCCGGGGGATTTTCCATGAAATCATCTTGCTCAATATAAATTTCTCGCGAAAAAGGAATTTGGCGACTTCCCATTTCAGGATTTTCGGAATTATTTTCCGCCTCCAACATTTCAACTTGGTCTTCAGGGTAATTTGTAATAACCACTTTGAGGGGCTCTAATACAGCCATTGTTCTGGGTGCTTTAAGCTTTAAATCTTCTCTTATAAAAAATTCGAGCATTTTACTATCTACTACACTATCCGCTTTAGCAACACCTATTTCCCGAGCAAAACTACGAATAGCTTCCGGAGTATAACCTTTTCGACGAAGTCCCGAAATTGTCGGCATGCGCGGGTCATCCCAACCGTCAACAACCTGTTCATCCACTAGTTGTTTAAGTTTACGCTTACTCATAACAGTATTAGTAATGTTTAACCGGGCAAATTCGTATTGCTGTGGTACCTTATCCATTTCACACTCTCGTATGACCCAGTCATACAGAGGGCGATGATCCTCAAATTCCAAGGTACAAATTGAATGGGTCACCCCTTCAATTGCATCCTCTAAGGGATGGGCAAAGTCATACATGGGGTAGATACACCACTTGTCTCCTGTGTTATGGTGGGTTGCATGAGCAATCCTGTAAAGAACCGGATCCCTCATATTAATATTGGGAGAATCCATATCTATCTTAGCACGGAGAACCTTTTGTCCATCTTTGAATTCCCCTTGGCGCATTCGCTCAAATAATTCCAAGTTTTCTTCAACTGAGCGATCCCTATAAGGGCTTTTTTGTCCGACCTCAATAAGGGATCCGCGCATTTTACGAATCTCCTCAGCTGTAGAATCACAAACATAAGCCTTACCTTTCTTAATTAACAGGACAGCTCGGTTATACATTTCTTCAAAATAATCTGAGGCAAAGAATAATTCATCCCATTTATATCCCAGCCACATTACATCTTCTTTGATAGATTCTACATATTCAGTATCCTCTTTGACTGGATTAGTATCATCAAAGCGCAGATGAGTTTTACCCTTGAATTCATCAGCTAATTCAAAATTTAAAATAATGGATTTGGCGTGACCAATATGTAAATAACCATTAGGCTCAGGCGGGAATCGAGTAATAATGTGATCAACTTTGCCCGATTTCAAATCCTCGTTAATAATATTCTTAATAAAGTTCGAGGAGGCTTTATGTTCCATCGATATCACCTTTCTATTCTTCATCCTATCTGCCATTTTTTCCTTTGCACTAAATAATACTGCATTAGAACCGAGAGTTCAACTTTAGCCTATAAATACTTTCGAAGTGGTTTAATATTTTTTCTATATTATAGCATAGACAATTTTGGAATGATTTCAGTCCCATTATTTATTAATTTCGATAATCGATGTTAGGTCATCAAAACAAGTTAAACAGATAAAAAAGGGATGTAACAAAACTTAAAGCTTTGTTACATCCCCCTTTGAACAGATAGCTACGACAGGTTCGGCTCATCCTCGCTAAAGGATATGGTTTTACGGAATATAGCACCAATACTCAAATCTCGTTTTCTACATACTATCTATTGGGATTTGATTTCTACTAACGTAACCGAAACATCAACATTTTTGTTATCCCGGTATACTGTGACGGTGACCGTATCACCTGGCTTATTCTTTAACAACTGGTGGGTTAATTCCAAGGAGCTCTTAATCGCTATTCCATTGATCTTCGTTAAAACGTCTCCAGCTCGAATTCCTGCTTTCTCAGCCGGTCCCCCAGGTGTAACTTTGGAAATATACGCTCCTTCCGGCCATCCTCGTTGAGTGGCATATTCAGCCGTATATCTCGGATCAATTTGGACATTTAGCCCGGGATGACTGGCATATCCCTTCTCAATTAGCTGCTTAATTGTCGGCAGTGCATCTGTAATGGGGATTGCAAAGCCCATACCTTCAAATCCTTGTTCCTGATTCTTTGCAGAATTGATCCCAACCACCTGTCCTTGGTAATTAACAAGGGGACCACCGCTATTTCCCGGGTTAATAGCAGCATCTGTTTGGATAAGGTTAAAACTGGCTTCTCCGGGAATATTTAAAATACGATTTGTTGCCGATACAACCCCTGTTGTTACTGAGCGAGCAAATTCCTGTCCGCCGGGATTCCCAATAGCTACGACCGGTTCTCCAACTTGCAGTTTGGAAGAATCACCCAGCTGTGTAGCCACTAAGTCCTTCGTATCAGGTATTTGTACTACCGCTAAGTCAGTACGCTCATCACCGCCAACTAGTCTAGCATTAATATTTCGGCCATCCGCCAAACTAACAATAATCTTTTCAGCCCCTGAAATGACATGGTTATTGGTGACGATATATCCATTTTGGGCATCAATGATAAACCCGGATCCACTTCCTACTTCCGTCGATCCGCCCCCTCCAAATAAGGAGCCCCGAGATTGGAAATTAGCAATCCCGACCACAGCCGGACCTGTAGCTTTAGCAATCTGAGTTACAGGAAAATTCCCAGTCCCTTCAGTTTGAACAGAAGGAGTCGTAGGTCCTGTATTTAAAACAACTTGGCTTGAGGGGGTTACTTGTTTATTCCCGTATACCGTTGGTACTAAGGTTACGGCAATGATTCCGCCTAACAAGGCACTGACTAAAGCAACAATAACTGTCGAAAAAAAGCCAGGACCTCTCCGAGAATAATTATTATCCTTATAGTAGTCCATAACTTTAACCTCCTATTGCTATTATTCCATTAACACCATCAATTCATGCGGCGAATGCCTGGGGGCCACATGGACAGGGACATTTGCGAGATTCTTAGACCCCTTTGAATCGCGAAGAATGCCCAGCACTGTGGATAGGGCAATTTCCGGGGTATTATTTTCTTGACTCAGATGAGCCAAAACTACCCTTTGGGTGTTTTCCTGGATCCACTCTAAAAGTCCTTCAGCTACCTGTTTATTATCTAAATGACCAAACTTTCCTCGTATTCGCTTCTTCAGATAGGCTGGATAGGGCCCATATTGCAACCGTTGATCATCATAATTCGCCTCAACGATAAGGGCATCGCACCCCTTCAAATGACGATGCATTTCCTCAGTGATTATGCCACTATCAGTAGCAATTCCGACAGCCAAATCCTTCTTATTCTTTTTTTTGGGGCGTGAGATCTTGAGCCCATAGCTTTCCCGGCTATCGTGGGATGTCGGGTAGAGCAGGACGTCCAAACCGGCACAAGAAAAGGACTCTTCCACTTCAATGCGTTGATCTTCGGCAAGCTTTCCCAAGGAATGATTCATTACTTTCCAAAGTCCGGTTGTAGCATAGATGGGAATTTTTAGTTTCCTGGCAAGAATCCCTACTCCCCTAATATGATCCACATGTTCATGGGTAACCACAATTCCTTCGATGCCTGAACAAGAAAGATTTATTTGAGAGAGGTTATGTAACAAACTCTTGCCACTAATTCCACAATCCACAAGCAAATGTCGGTTATCCTCTCCAATAAGAATTGCGTTTCCGGAACTTCCGCTTGCCAAAGTTGTAAAGTGCAATTTTAGTTCCTCCGTTACTCACCATTTTTTAAGTTGGGATTGGACAACCCGTCGTTCGTTTGATTAGTGCTGAGTTGGCTTTGGGCCTGACTAATCATTGCCTCGATTTGTTCTTTGTCAGTACTGTTTTGAGCCAGGGGCAAGGCCTTTTGCCAATAATTAATTGCTCCTGTCCAATCCTGCTTAGCTTGAGAAAGGAAAATGCCATAGTTGATCATTGCTGTCATAAAATCCGGCTTGATGGTCAGCGCCTCTGTATAACTCTTTTCGGCTAGTTCATAATCCCCGCTGTAAAAAGCAGATGTGGCCATATCCACGATAATATTAGGATCTTTATTTGTTTGCAAAACCTTTTGGTAAACCTCAACAGCCTTTTTAAAATTATCCTGGACTTCAGTGGGCGCAACCATTTGAGCTGTCATACCGGCATTATAATATTCATTACCGAGAGCCGTCAGTAAAGAAATATTCTCCGGGGTACTTTTTTCCTGCTCAACCATTGCAGCTATGCTCGCCTTCTGAGATTGGTATTTTGCCTCTAAATTGGCGGTAGCATTGTTTGCCGGATTAGCCGAGGGGGTCTGGTCGAAAAAATATCCAATAAATGCTGAACCAACCATCGCAAGACTTACTAGAACTGCCAGGATACCTGCAAAAATTCGTTGTGATTTTTTATTCAAACCCATCCCTCCATTGACCATTAAATCCCAGTTACCATTGTACCATGTCTCTTTAAACCATCCAACCTATAATCTTAAGGGATATCCCACTCTCTTAACTTAGCAGTGACTATTCTACGCAAGAGATAAGGGATTTTGATTGTGTTGGATTTCTTTGATCTTTAAGTATAATGCTACTTCCAGACGCTTCTTCTGAAGCTCGCATCCTAAAGTATAAACATCTGTAAGACTTTTAGTAAAGGAGACGTTAGCAGCGTGACATCCCCCGCTGCAAGCAAAGCGGGCCCAACATTCACGACAAAGAGGCTTCATATATATGTGCGCCGAGCGAAAAGACTTAACTATCTCTTCCTTTAGCTGATTCGGATTTTCAGCGTAAAGTGATCCCAGTTTATAGTCCTCTTGTCCAACAAACTGGTGACAAGGATAAAGATCGCCCTCTGGAGAAATTGCCACATATTCATGCCCCGCGCCACATCCTGAAAGACGTTTAATCATGCAAGGCCCCTGGTCCAAGGCAACATTAAAGTGGAAAAAGTTAAACTCTTTATCTTGACCACGACGGCTTAATAATTCCTCTCCTAGCCGATCATAGGCTTCACATATTTTTTCAAGATCTCCTTCTTGGAAAGCGTAGGGTGCTTCCGGACTGGCTACGACAGGTTCAACAGAGATTTGATTAATCCCTAAATCCGCCATGTGTAAAACATCTTGATCAAAATCCGGGTTGAAATGGGTGTACGTCCCTCGAACGTAGTAATAGGTTCCTAAGGCGTAAGGTGAACTTTCCGGTCGTTTCGCAGCAAACTGTTTGATTAGAGGGGTGATTTTAGCGTAACTTCCCCGGCCATCGGAAAAGGGTCTCATTCGGTCATGCACTTCAGGGCGACCGTCTAAACTTAACACAACGCTGATATCCTCTTGTTCGAGATACTCCTGGATTTTATCATTTAATAATATCCCGTTGGTTGTTAACGTGAATTTTATGGTTTTACCCCGATCCGCCGCAGCCTTTCTTCCGTATTCAACCAGAGACCTGATTAAGCCGAAATTAAGCAAGGGTTCACCACCGAAGAAATCTACTTCACAATGATTTCTATGTCCAGACAAATTTAAAACAAAGTCGATCCCCTTCTTGCCTGTCTCCAAATCCATCATGCTTCTGCTTCCTCCAAAAGCACCTGTTTCTGCAAAACAATATTTGCAACGCAGATTGCAGTCATGAGCTACGTGAAGACAAATGGCTTTAACAATCGGCTTTTCCGGGTACGCCGGAAGCACCTGCTCTGCCTCTCTGGAAAATAGTGTACCTTGCTGGCGTAGTTCACCCAGTTCTCCAAGTATTTCAGAAAGTTCTTCTACCGTTAGTTGATTGCCGGATTGCCAAAGAAGCTGTCTAATCCCTTCTTCATTGACTTGCTCCGAGGCTTCCTGCAGCTCCTCGATGGCCTTCAGTACCTCATACGTGTCCTCATCAAGAATGTGCAGCGATCCGGAATTGACGTCGTGAGCGATGAATAAATCTCCTTGACGATAACTATGCACATTTTTTTTAACCAAATATTCGTTGTTTGACAATAAATCAAGCATTAATAATCCTCTCTTCCATAACCCTTATGAACAGAAACAGAACCCAACCCGGTATGCGGGTGGGTTCTGATATCCTATGTTGCAATTAAGCCTATAAGCCTTATTTAACACACACTTGGTTTCCAACAGTGCACGACGTCTTACAAGCAGATTGACAAGAGGTCTGGCACTTGCCACATCCTCCGGTTTTCACAGTAGAACTTAAGTTTGCTTTCACAATGGTCTGAATGTGTTTTGCCATTCAAACACCCTCCTCTCGAGTCTATCACGTCATTTAATTTGATTTATTTTTAAATTATAACACAACAATAAGAGGAATGGCAAAGCCTAAAACTTTATAAAGGGGCCTTCTTAAGGTTTTTTCTTCAACATTTTGTGTTGTAATCTTTTAAAAATTTGATCTGAAACCCTTATAAAAGGTATTAAAAAAATAATCTTTAAGGATAATCCTAATTATTCCCGAAGGATGTTGACGAATTTACTAGATTGTACATATAATGAGGTGTCACCGGGAAAATTTAAATTCTCTGTTAGGTGAGGCTCCTGCATAGACATACGCCACTGCCCAGAAATGTCGAGAGACGCCAATTGGGTAGAACAGGTACTACCGACATAAGGTTTTACTTAAGGTGGCTGAGATCCCTCTACGCTATGCAGTGCTAAAGCTCAACGAGTAGGGAGGTCGAACTTGTGTTTGCAGACCTTCTATTTTGGCATAGAGGTCTTTTTCTTTTTGTTCCATTAGTTTTTTTAACATTAAAGGAGGTGGATTTTATGGATTCTGGCCCTTATCACTCGCGTCTTCAAGTTATTAATACGAAGCATCTCGATTTTCCGATGGTGCCAGAACTCCGTTGCTGAAAGGAGGAAATTAAATGGAGGATCTAAAATTATTAGGAGAATTTTATTTTAGTCAATTACTTAACAAACCAATTAGAGATGCTGACGGACATCGGGTTGGTCGATTGCTGGATATGGCAATCCGTTGGGATAGCGTCTCTCCTCATGTTACAGGTATTCGTTACACAAAAGGGGCTCATGACTTAATTCCCATTAAGTTAGTGGATTCCTGGGATCATAACGGAATGAGGCTTAATACACTGTTTAATCCCAAATTAACCTGCCCTATACATGAGGATGAAACGTTTATAGGTAAATGGCTGTTAGATAAACAAATCATCGACTTAGAAGGCTCAAGAATAGTACGGGTCAATGACATTTCATTGTCTTGGGTGGCTCGGGAAGGTCACAATTATATTGTTTTAGTAGCAGTAGATATTGGTGTGCGCGGCTTATTCCGAAGATTAGGGGCAGAGTTCTTACTTAGTCGCCTAGATAATAAGTTTGTTGGTTGCCAGTTTATTAAACCTTTGGAAAACAGGACTTCAGCTCTTCAGCTCACTCGTGAAAAAGAGCAGCTTCGTCAACTTCATCCTGCAGATATCGCGGATCTAATAGAAGACATGGACTACAAGCAAAGAGCCGCTTTCCTTGACTCTTTGGATTCTCAACAAGCCATTGATGCGTTAACTGAGATGGAATTGGATGTACAGGTCGAAGTTATTACCCAAATGGATGAGGAACGCGCTTCTGATATTCTAGAGGAAATGCCACCGGATGAAGCAGCTGATATCCTAAGTGAATTATCCTCTGAGAAATCCGAAGAGCTTCTAAGTTTAATGGAGTCGGACGATGCCGAAGATGTTCGCGAATTAATGCAGTACGAAGAAGACACTGCCGGTTCTCTTATGACGACAGAATTTATTGGCTTGCCGATTTGGCTTACTGCTGAACAAGCAATTAATGAATTAAGACGCTTAGCTCCTGAAGCAGAAACTATCTATTATTTATATGTCGTGGATGAGCAAGAAACCTTAGAGGGTGTTCTTTCCCTCCGAGAGCTGATTATTGCCTCCCCTGAAACTACACTTAAAGATTTAATGCATACTAAAGTTGTCAAGATCTCTCCTTACGACGATCACGAGAAGGTGGCCGACACCATTCATAAATATGGTTTACTGGCTGTACCTGTCGTGGATGACCAAGATCATATCTTGGGGATCATCACTGTTGACGATGTCTTAGAACTATTGATGCCCGACCGACCTCGGGTGGAAATTTACTCCACCTTGATTGCCCGCCGGCGCCAAGCGAAAGGAGGGCATAGCGAATGAACTTAAAAGCACGTTTCGCCTTGTTTTTTGCTATCATGGGGCCGGGAATGGTTACTGCCTTTGCTGATAATGATGCCGGTGGAATCGCAACTTATGCTGCAGCAGGGGCTAAATATGGCTACTCCCTTATCTTTACCATGCTTATAAGTACTGTTCTTCTGGCCATAGCTCAAGAAATCTCAGCCCGAACTGGTGCTGTAACCGGCCGTGGACTCTCAGATTTAATCCGGGAAAACTTCGGAGTCAAATGGGCATTTTTTGCAATGAGTGTCCTCTTAATTGCTAATTTGGGAACCACCACCTCTGAATTCTCGGGGATTGCAACAAGCTTCGAAATATTTGGTGTGAATAAATATCTCTCCGTACCGATTATGGCCTTCATAATTTGGTGGCTTGTCATTAAAACAGATTATGCCAAAATGGAGAAAATCCTTCTGTTTTTGTGCTTAACATTTTTTAGTTATGTTATTTCCGGAATTATGGTCAAACCGCCTTGGCCGCATGTCTTCGTCGAATCTATCACTCCCACCCTCTTGGGAACTCCCGCCTTTCTGCTCATGGTTGTCGGAGTCATAGGAACTACGATAACTCCTTGGGGGCAATTCTATGTTCAATCCTCAGTTGTCGATAAGGGAATTACTGCTCAAGATTATCGCTATACCCGTTGGGATGTCTTGATCGGAACCTTCTTTACCGGATTCATTGCCTTCTTTATTATCGTATCCACTGCTGCAACTCTTTTTGCCAATAATATCTCTATAGAAACTGCTAAGGATGCCGCTCTGGCGCTAAAACCTTTGGCCGGAGAATATGCCAGTTTATTGTTTGGCTTTGGCTTACTCGGTGCTTCAATGTTAGCAGCCTTCGTGCTGCCACTCAGTACCGCTTATGCTGTTTGTGAAGCCTTCGGTTTTGAACACGGGATCAGCAAGTCTTATCGAGAAGCCCCGGTATTTTTCAGTCTATATACTATCTTAATTGTTTTAGGAGCAGCTATTGTCTTATGGCCTGGGCTATCCTTATATCATGTCATGTTGACGACTCAAGTGGTTAACGGGGTTCTCTTACCGCCTATTCTTATCTTCATGGTTCTTATCGCCAGCAAAAAAAGCATCATGGGGGAGTATGCTAATTCAACGTTTTTTAATATTATCGCTTGGACATTCACCTTAATCCTTGTTTTACTTTCTCTACTTTTGTTATTATCTACCTTGTTCCCTGAATTAGTTACTAATGCTTTCAGAAGCATAGGATTGTAGTCAACCTTCTAGTTCAATATGTAAGCTTTTTCGAGTATAAAAAATAGGCACCAGGGTGCCTATTTTTTGTGCTTGAGGCAGCTCCTCCAGCAGTGAATACTGTTGATTTTTCCCATTAGCGTATATTCCTATAGTTATCGTTTAATCTACCAACATAGGTAAAAAAAGGAGTGTTCTGTTTATGGGCTTTGGGCAATTGACAGTAGAGCTGATCTTTGGTTTTTTTAGCTTATTACTAGTTACGAGATTTTTAGGTAAAACTCAAATCACACAACTTACTGCTTTTGATTTTATTTCAGCTCTGATCATGGGTGAGCTTCTAGGGAATGCCATCTATGACGACGACACCGGCGTAGTAAAGATCTTTTATGCCATTACTGTTTGGGGACTCCTGATCTTTGCAATTCAAATTCTGGGTCAAAAATCTATTTTCTTTAGAAACCTTCTAGAGGGTACACCTTCTCTAGTCATTCAAAAGGGAGTCATTAACCGTCAAGCCCTTAAAAAAAACCGTATGAACATTAATGAACTACTTAATCTGCTAAGGATTAAAGATGTTTTTTCTGTTCGAGAAGTTGAATATGCTATCCTCGAAGCAAATGGGTCTTTGACTCTTTTAAGAAAACCTGAATTTGATACCCCGACACTAAGTGATCTTAAAATTCCTTTTCAAAGCAAATCACTACCCAAGCTTCTTGTAAGTGATGGAATAATACTTTCACATGAGTTACAAGAAGCTAACTTAAGTGAATCTTGGCTTAGAAATGAGTTGGAAATGCAGGGCTATAGCGATATTAACAATATTTTCTATGCAGAATGGAGAGAGGAAGATGGATTATTTGTTATTGAAAAGTAATTATTATAAATTTTCTATTGATTTATGGGGATTGCCTTCACCATGCGGAACAAGCCTACATATGCTGTTATTAAACTATTAAAACGTCGGGAAACAAAATGGATAAGGGGGCAACTCAAATTCGTCAGTACTGACGAATTTGACCCTACTACTAGAGGATTCGTTATCCACTAACCTTTCACTGATTAAGAAAATACCCACAAAATCCAGTGCTATTTAATCACAAAGTTGCTTTTCATCCTGGTAGTTGGGGATATCGAACATTCCAATACGCTTAAAGTAATACAGACTTTGAGTCTCTTGCTGCTGTATTCCGCCATATTCTTCGCAGACTCTTATAGTTTTTTCCATCGCACGGTTCCGGCCACGCCATAATTTATCGTAGATGCAATATTCTACGATAAATTAGGTGCCTTCACTTTTTTATTTCTAATTATTTAATATTGGGTCAACTTACAAGCGTTTTGAGGTATAATAAATATAATTTGGTTGTATGACCTTTTATCGAAAACTGCGGTCCATTGAAAGGGATGATCTTTTGAATTTCTCGGCATCCGAACTAATTTCCTTTATGGGGTTAGTAACTATACTAGTTATGATTCCTGGTCCAAATACTATATTAGTCACCCAATCAGTTAGTCTATACGGTAAGAAAGCGGGACTCTATAACGTAGTTGGCTTTATTTCCGGTCTTTACGTTCACGCTATTCTCTTTTCCATAGGTCTATCAATATTGATCATTAAATCATCAGAGATATTTCAGACAGTTAAACTTTTAGGTGCAGGATACCTCGCAACTCTTGGGGCAATTAGCTTATATTCTGCTTATAAAAATGATTTAAAAGATATTGATGATGTGCCCGGTAGAAGTGATACTACTCATCAATACAGTACTGAAGCAATAATAAAGTCTTTTCTCAAAGGTTTTACTTCTAGCGTCACAAATCCTAAGGCGGCCTTATTTTTCATATCTTTTTTCCCTCAGTTTATTCACAACTATTCTAATGTATTAGTTCAATCGTTATCTTTGACAATGTTATATTCAATTGTGTCTTTAGCTTGGTATTCTTTACTTATCTTCTTCATTCATAGATGTAGCAAGGTTTTCAAAAGCAGCAGAGTCCAAAGAAGAATAAAAATCATAACCGGTTTTATTTTCCTTGGCTTAGGGTTTAAATTAGCTACCCAAAAATAATGTATCTAAAATTTCAGAAGCATGAAATCTTTAGATGACCTGTAGCTATTAGGGCAAACATATCTCGTTGTCAACTTTTCAAGTTGTTGTTCTACTCTATGTATGGCTTTGTGTTTCCGCTCCAATGCAGACAGCTTTTACCATTTATCGAATTTATATAGTAAAGTCAGAGCCGTCACAAGGCTTGGCAATTAATTCTAAAGTCAGTCAAATAAAGCGCTGAGGTTTGTTATGCTCCCCATAAGGTAGACAGGTTAAATAAAAAACCGACTACCAGAAGGGGAGCATTTTTACGTCTAAACGATGCAAATTCACAGCAGAGGAAAAGAATAACATTTTGAAGGCTTACGAGAACGGAGCAACACTCCGTGAAATGACAGGTACCGTCAAGAGTTTTTCGCAAATTAGTTTCCGCTTGGTATGATAGCAAGGTCTATCTCCCGTGACCCAATAGCTGACTTGACATGGGGGCGAGGATGCTACCCTTAATCAAGGGATGGGGCTTACCCAAAAGAAATACATCCTAATGAGCCTCAGCCCTCGACCCATTGAAGCATCCGAGCAGGGTCCCATGTCAAGTCGACCCCAGAGATTCAATCGTCAATTAACCGGCTATTTGGTTTTTTTCTTTGTTCATTTCTTCAAGATGTTTCATGCTCATATACATTTTTGTTCCCCAAGCTTTACTGGCTACATGTCGCAATCTAGCGCACACAAGCATCAATGCCGAGTTTCCGTCAGGAAATGTACCAACGACTCGAGTTCTCCGACGAATTTCCCGATTTAATCGTTCGATGACATTGTTACTCCGCAGCTTTGTCCAGTGTACTTGTGGAAAATCCATGTAGGTTAGTGTTTCTACGATACTGTCTTCGACCTTCTTTGCCGCTTCTTTCAGCTTCATGTCTTTGAGTTTGACTACAACTGCTGCTGCCTTTTCTTTGGCCGCAGCTTTATCCTCCTGAGCATGAATTGCCTTCAACATAGCAATCATTAATAAAATTCTGTTTTAGGAGGAATGTTTACCTAACATGTGGAATATCGAAAAATATAAGATTAAATTTTTAATGCAAGGAAGTGTCTAAAAATGGCAATTATTGACGTAATAAAGTATAATGGCGGATCCGACGTCTTCGCTTGGAAATATCCAAGTGAAGAAATTGGCACATGGACGCAACTGATAGTAAATGAGTCGCAAGAGGCAATTTTATATAAAGGTGGACAGGCTTTAGATTTATTTACAAGCGGTCGACATACATTAGAAACAGCAAATATACCTTTATTGAATAATTTAATTAACTTACCTTTTGGAGGAAGGTCTCCTTTTGCGGCAGAGGTTTGGTACATAAATAAAATATTTTCGCTTGATATTAAGTGGGGAACTCCTACACCAATTCAATTGCAAGACCCTAAGTATAAAGTGTTTGTACCGCTTCGTTCTTTTGGACAATTCGGAATACAAATAGAAGATTCAAGAAAATTTCTCATGAAGTTGGTAGGAACTTTGCCGATATTTGATAAAGACAATATTACCAAGTATTTCAGAGGACTTTATTTGACGAAAGTAAAGGATGCCATTTCATTTTATATTATGAAACAGCAAGTAAGTGTCCTTGAAATTAATGCCTATCTTGATGAATTATCTGAGCATTTAAAAGAGAGAATGTTTCCGACTTTAGAAGAATACGGAATAAGATTGGTTAATTTTTATGTTAATGACATCAGTGTACCGGAAGATGATTCGGCCGTAATGAAATTGAAAGAGGCCCTTGCCAAAAAAGCAGAAATGAATATCGTTGGATACAATTATGTACAAGAGCGTTCATTTGACACTTTGGAAGGCGCTGCAACAAATCCAAGTTCAGGTCAAGCAGGATTAATGGGAGCGGGAATAGGACTTGGTATGGGTGTAGGTATCGGAGGAAATTTCGGACAACAAATGGGAGGAATTGCACAAACTATAAATACAAGAGTAATGAAAAAATGTCCTATCTGTAGTACCGACATAGAAGTAGATAAAAGATTTTGCGGTAACTGTAGTTTTGATACAAGCGCTAATGAAGCTCAAGGAAATTCCAATAATGTCACCTGCAGTAATTGCGGTTACGAATTTTCAAAAAATATGAAATTCTGCCCGGAATGTGGGGATACATATAAACCTTGTACCTTTTGTGGGGCTGATTTAAAAGAAGCTGCTACTAAATGTCATGTTTGCGGAAATGAGATGCCGAAGCCTTGTACGAAGTGTGGAGCTTTAATTCCTAACAATAATATCAAGTTTTGTCCAGAATGCGGAGAATCGCAAGTTAAAAAATGTTCAAATTGTGGCAATATAATTCTAGGCACCCCAAAGTTTTGCTCAGAATGTGGAACTAAAATTTAAGAGGTGATTTAAAATGAATATACGCACAAAGATATCTTTGAGTATATCTATCGGTTTTATAGTAATTGCGACTACTTTAGCGATTTTTTTCTTAGGTGATTCAATTTATAGTAAAACTAATTTGGAGTGGCTATCCCTTGCATTTGTTATATTATCTGAGATCGCTTTGTTTGCAGGAACAACGATAATGTCACTACAAGTTTCACCAACAAATAAAATGCTTATTCGTTCAGGAATGATTTCCACACTTTTTATTTATTGGGTAATTACTGTTGTTTGTGCTTTTTTTAAAAACATTTTTATTGATAACCTCAAGGGATATATCGTATTGCAAATAATCATCATTGCTATAACTGCGATTATAATTATTTTATTAAATTCGCTTGCAACAAGAGTTAGGCATGTTGATGAAAGAATAGTTCACTCAAAGGGACTAATGGATGATTGTCAAAAACGATTATTTGGTTTGAAATCAAATAATCGATATACACAATTTCAAAAACCTTTAAATGATATATATGAAATGTTAAAATACGGAGACAAAATCGGATCAAGCACTGTAGATACTGAAATCTCAAATGAGATTACTAATTTAGAAAAAGCTTTAGCAAATAAGGAAGCTCCCTTAACCTCCAATACAGATACAATTGTCGGTAATATCAAATTCTTAATAAAACGAAGAAATATGGAATTATCACAAGCAAAGAGAGGGAGCTATTAAATGAATTTTTCAAAGGCTGCAATAGTATCTCACATGATTTTAGGGAAAATTTTTAGCATTATCGGGTATACAGTTGGTTCGTTCTTTCTGTTATGCTGTTTTATATTTGTTAGTGACAATGATATGCCTGCCTCTCATAGAACCGCAGCTATAATTTTCTGTTTAATAATAATTGGAATTTCAATAATATTAATAATTAAGGGTGCTAAAATCAAACGCCTTATTGGTAGATTTAAAACTTATGTTAACCTTATATCAATAGAAAACATTACATCTATAGAAACCATTGCTTCTAGAACATCACAATCTATTGATTTCGTGAATGCTGATATGAAAATAATGATAGATAGAAAGTTTTTTGAAAATGCGTACTTAGACACAAAAACAAATGAGATAATTATTAGCAAACAGAATGCTACAACACCACAGTCATCTAATAATGTTCAAGCTATTACTACTGAGATCGAGACGGTAATATGTTCAGGTTGCGGTGCTTTAAATTCTAGGCAAAAAGGTTTAACGAGTAGTTGTGAATATTGTGGCTCACCATTGAAATAGCGTTTGATTAAAATTTGACACAAACTGAATTCACGCTATATCAAAGATAGAGGGACTATGAAAATAGAGGTGGATTTTATATGGAAAATGGATCAGAAAATCAAAAACTAAGTGCCCTTTATTCGTGGTGGGCAATTATATTATTTTTATTTTTATTTTTTCCCATCGGACTTTATTTGATATTTAAACGTATCTCACTGGATAAAAAAACGCTTTATCCTTATAGCATAGCAAAAGTAATAGGTTGGATATTTGTTTTTATTGGTAGTACGGGTGTCATATCCACATATAGTAGCACGTCTCAGAATTTTGTAGGAAAAACAGCCGCAATTATGTTTTTGATAGGCGGTATTACGTTAATTATATGGGGCGTAAAATTGCAGAAACAATCGTTAAGGTATAGTAAATATAGTGCTCTTATTATCGATCAAAATATATCAAGTTTAGATAATATTGCAAGCGCAACATCATTGAATTACGATGAAGTAAAAAAGGATTTGCAAAAAATGCTTAGTAAAAACTATTTTATCGGTGCTTACATTAATGAATCTTCAGGAGAAATTTTATTACCCAAGTCAAAAGCCAATAGAACTTACAATCAGTCATCCTCTGAAAAAGTACCCATCGTTTGTAAAAGCTGTGGTGCAAATAATATAGTGATTGCAGGAAGAGTTAGTGAATGTGAGTATTGTGGTTCACCTATAAATTGAAATACATAACTTCAAGAGTTCCTTTAGTCGCCATAAGCTTGATATGGTCATTCTTAATTTCAGTGACTTCCTCAGCTCTTAATCCTTCTGAAAGACTTAAAACGATCAGTAAGACAATTGGTACCGTCAAGAGTTTTTCGCAAATTAGTTTCCGCTTGGTATGATAGCAAGGTCTATCTCCCGTGACCCAATAGCTGACTTGACATGGGGGCGAGGATGCTACCCTTAATCAAGGGATGGGGCTTACCCAAAAGAAATACATCCTATGAGCCTCAGCCCTCGACCCATTGAAGCATCCGAGCTGGGTCCCATGTCAAGTCGACCCCAGAGATTCAATCGTCAATTAACCGGCTATTTGGTTTTTTTCTTTGTTCATTTCTTCAAGATGTTTCATGCTCATATACATTTTTGTTCCTCAAGCTTTACTGGCTACATGTCGCAATCTAGCGCACACAAGCATCAATGCCGAGTTTCCGTCAGGAAATGTACCAACGACTCGAGTTCTCCGACGAATTTCCCGATTTAATCGTTCGATGACATTGTTACTCCGCAGCTTTATCCTCCTGAGCATGAATTGCCTTCAACATAGCTGCGACTTCCTTCGTCTTCGATCGAGGTGTTACTGAAAACACATTTCGATAAAAATGGACATTACATCGCTGGAATTTTGCTTCAGGAAAGGTTTCATTCACTGCCTCCAGGAGTCCCAGGCATTTGTCTCCAATCACCAATTGGACTCCGGAAAGGCCACGCTCTTTTAAGCTTTTAAGGAACTCATGCCAACTGGCCTTGTCTTCTTTCATTCCTTCGGAGGCACCAATGACTTCTCGATAACCGTCTTCATTGACTGCCATAGCAATTAAGATAGCCACATTCTCATACTCTCCGCCCCAGTTGCGTTTGAGGTAGATACCATCAACATAGACATAGGGATACTTACCCTGCAGAGGCCGTTTACGCCACGTGTCTATGTGCCCATAGACTTTTTTATTAAGCTGGCTGACTGTCCCGGCGGATACTTTAGTTCCCCACAGGGCTTCAGTGATGTCCTCAACTCGACGAACTGAAACACCGGCTAAATACATCTCAATCAAAGCTTCTTCAACGGAGCTTTCTCGTCGGCGGTATCGTTCGATAATGGCTGTTTCAAAGGCAACTCCTTTAAGCTTAGGCATTTTCAACTTAACCTCCCCAGAGGTAGTGGTTAGATTTCGCTCGTAATGACCCGATCGGTACCCTTTACGATCCTCAGTACGTTCATATCGACCGGCATTCGTCAGCTCATTAGCTTCCTGATCCAGAAGGTTATTAAGAGTTTCCTCAACACTATGACGGACGAGTTCCTTTAACTCCTGCTTTATGACGCCTTCATTTAAGTGTATAATTTTCTCAGACATAGTCGCAACCCCTTTCTTGGTAGATTTGGTGTGGTAACTTTATCTTTCCAAGCGGTTGCTTCTATGTCCTTCTTTTTTGGGAACATAATTTTCTATTTGCGAAATTTATAATACCTTATCTGTCAAATCTGGGACGGTATGAACTGCAGCCTGCAACGCGATAGGAGGAAATAGGCAATGGGTGAAGAAAAGCCAAAGAAGAAAAAGAAGAAGGCGGGCAAACGGGGCAATAACGAAGGAACTATTTATGAGCGTTCAGACGGTCGCTGGACTGCCCAAGTTATTACCGGCTATGACAACTTAGGAAAGCCTAAACGCAAGACAGTCTATGGAAAAGGTCGTCAAGAAGTGGCTGAAAAACTTAAAACACTTTTACATGAAATCCAAACAGGAAGCTATGTTCAACCTACTAAAGTGATCTTTGGGGACTGGTTATTGAAATGGCTTAAAGCCTATAAGGAACCCAATGTAAAACCTGAAACTTATGTAGACTACATTGATTTAGCCAATAAGCATATCCTGCCCCGTCTAGGCGATATCCCCCTGCAAAGCATAGATTCTATTACTATCCAAGAATTCTATAATTATAAGGGTAAATTTGGCCGTCTGGATGGCAAACCAGGAGGCCTTTCACCTCGCCGCTTACATATGATGCACCAGCTTATCAATGGGGCCTTAATGAAGGCTGTAAAGGGTCGTATGATTCGTTTCAACCCCGCAGATGATATAGAATTGCCCAGCATTGAACATGAAGAATTTCAAACTTTTAGTATAGATGAGGTTAACCAATACCTTGAAGCACTTCAACAGGATAGATTGTATGCTCTTTTCCTATTAGAATTAACCACCGGCCTGCGAAGAGGCGAGATTTTGGGAATACCAAGAGACAAATTCAATCCAAACAAGGACGAAATTGAGATAGTTCAGACACTTAAGCGTAAGAAACTTGATGGAGAAGAGAAATCCCAACTCATATTCTCTACTCCCAAGACTAAAAAAAGCAAACGAAAGATTCCCCTTCTTCCAGAAGTGATCAAGCAAATTATTAAGTTCCAAGCAACTCAACGCCAGGAAAGACTATTTTTTGGCCCCAAATACCGAGATTGTGGATTGTTATTCACAAGTGAAGTAGGGACTCCCATTGAGCCGCGTAATCTCAATCGTAAGCACTATTCAATCTTACAAAAGGCCGAGCTTAAGCATATACGGGTACATGATCTACGCCACACGGTAGCTTCTCTGCTGCTTGACGATGGAGTAAACCCATCCAACGTGAGTGATATCCTTGGGCATACTAAAACCAGTACCACATTAGATATTTACGGACACAGCTCTACCCATGGCAAAGAAAGAGCCATCGCGCGTTTAGGAGATCTCCTAAAATCAGCTCGATAAAACCACAAAAGATCGGTCAACCCGATCTTTTCTATTTTGCATCATATTTTTCCCCGTTGCAGTAAAATTGCAGTCAAAAGGATTTTGATATACAGTTGCAGTAAATATAAAACACCGCAATCCCTTGCGGTGTCTACGTTTTCTTATGGAGCGGACGACGAGATTCGAACTCGCGATCCTCGGCTTGGGAAGCCAATGCTCTACCGCTGAGCCACGTCCGCATTATATTGGAGAGTTTGTCCTTTTTATCATTGGACACCTTTTTCCTGACAAAGAGAATTATAAGCGGAAAGCTCGAATATGTCAACTTCTAATGCCAAAGGTTATTATACTACCGGGAAACCGATATATTCCGATATGTATCCGATTTGCTGATCTGTAAGAGAATCAAACTCGGAGTTTTTAGCTGCAGTAAATACGCAAGTTCCCATGATCCAACCTAGCCGGTCATCATAGAAATTCCTTCCTAGTTCTTGGCTTTCACCTTTCTCATTACAGATACACACAATGTTGTCTGTTATAGGTACGATTTCAATAGACTCTCCAACTATTTCTTGGAAGTCTTCAAACGCACCTTCAATTTCCTTCAACTGTAAAGGCTGATTGATCGGTTCTCTTACTAATACTCTCAATCTAACTACCTCCTCTATTTTACTATGGACTCAGATATAGAGTCACTTCAGGTAAGAATACCTCAATATTCATAAATATTCTACCCTTAGTAAAATAAAAGAACCTCCAGAACTTTAGTTAACCTTGAAAGGAGTCTGCCCAATTTGCGAGCTCCCCTCTAAAGTTCTTGGATAATGTTAAAATTTTACAATATGGTTGGCTTCTGAAATGCTCCATGTAAGGTACAAAACCGCTTTTAGCAGCTGGAATATCAATTTGGCCCGAATGTCCGATACATATGACTTTGCATGAATCATGTACTCGAGTAAATATCTTTCTTAGTTCTTGCACGGTGAAATTTTGGCATTCATCTATAATAATCGTCATATCTTTAAGATTAGTTCCCCTAAGAAAAAGCGGAGTTTTAGGATAACACCAAATACTATCCATTACACGCTTCATACTTACCTTTCTACGTATAGCTTCGTTCACTAACGCCTCTTCATTATAAACACATTGAGCTGGGTTCTCATTTATTTCTAATAAAGCATCTATCAAGGGTTGATGATAAATGCTTTCCTTCTCAGACTGAGTCCCAGGTCTAAAACCCATTGCGGATTCTTGGACTGGATTAAAAATATATGTAAGTGGCTGCTTAAAAAGCTTAGCACATGCAACCGCCAAAGTTGTTTTTCCAGTTCCCGCCTTAGCATTAACCATTACTAATTGATAATCAAATATTGCATCAACATATTCACGTTGTTCTGCCGTCAGTCTAGGTGCAAACCCAAACAACAAGTTATTCTCCGCTAATGGCATAGTCCTCACCATCCTTTTGTGAATCCTTAAGTCCTCTGTTCCTGTTATTGTTAATTCATCCACAATAACTGACAATTCATTTTCTAGTATTTCTAAAAATGTTAACTTAATTCAATAGCATTTGCAATCTATAACTCTTAGACAACCTTCACAAATAATAAATAAACAAAAAAAGTCCTGATATTTCCTCGCAGGAAATTTACAGAACCTTAGGTTTCTCTCTATAATTATGACCTTAACTAACTACATCCAAATGATGGTGCCTCAGGACGGAATCGAACCGCCGACACGAGGATTTTCAGTCCTCTGCTCTACCGACTGAGCTACCGAGGCAAACAAATTGGTGACCCGTACGGGATTCGAACCCGTGTAACCGCCGTGAAAGGGCGGTGTCTTAGACCGCTTGACCAACGGGCCATTATAGTTTGTGAGGCATTTAAAAGGCGCTCACAAATATGAATATTACACTAAGTATCTACTTTTGTCAACACTAATTCTTTAATTCTTATAGTTTATTTGGCAAATTTCTTACGCTTAGAAAAGCCTCTTTATTTTAAAGATAAAACTATCAAATTTATTATACCTTTATAGGTTTTCGCACTACCAATTTAAGGAGTCTCTTACATTTAAGAGGGTTTATATCATTTTGGTAATGATTAAAAACAACCACATTGAGAATAAAGAAATGCAAACTTCAAGTCTACAGGACGCCCCCACTATAGATTATAGAATGGGGGCGCTAAAAGGCTAGGCCGTCTTATAACTCATTTCACTGAAACTTATTAGTCTACACTAAATTTCTTTAAAGTTTCCTGCAACTCTTCCGCCATATTAGCCAACACCTGGCTGGAAGAGGCAATTTCCTCCACCGAGGCTGATTGTTCCTCTGTGGCTGCCGATACGGTTTGGGTCTGTCCCGTAATTTCTTTACTCGTCTCATAGATCTCCGAAACCGAGGCGACTATTCTTTCACTGCCTACAGCCATTTGTTGAATTTCTTCAGAGATTTCTTCAATCTGAGCGGTTACGACATTAATTAAACCCGTTATTTCGCTAAATGCTTGTCCTGCAGTTTCTGCTACCTCTGTTCCCAATTTGACTTGATGGGTTCCTTCACTAATCGATAACACAGCCTTTTGTGTATCTTGCTGGATACCCGTAATTAGTGTCGCAATTTGCTTTGAGGCTTCTTGAGATTGTTCTGCTAGCTTTCTTACCTCGTCTGCAACCACCGCAAAACCACGGCCCTGTTCGCCCGCTCGTGCTGCTTCAATGGCTGCATTCAAGGCCAGAAGATTGGTCTGGGCAGCGATACCGGAAATGGTATCAACAATTTGTCCGATCTCCTTAGAACGCTCTCCTAAGTTCGTAACCATATCGGCTGATCCGGTAACCGTTCTTTCAATGTTCATCATTTGTTGTATCGTCTTATCGATCGCCTGACTTCCTTCAGACGCTGAGTGTGCAGTCCTTTCCGATGACTTTACCACTGTTTTCGCATTCTCCAACATATGCTGGATTCCTGCTGACATCTCTTCGACGCTTGCTGATGTCTCATTGACGGCAGTCAGCTGTTTCTCAGCACCTAAAGATACCTCCGTTATGGCTACCGCCACTTGGTGCGACGCTTGAGCAGATTGCTCCGCTCCCAGACTCAACTGCTGAGATGAGGCAGCAACTTGCTTGGAAGACGATGATATATGGTCAACCAGCTCGATTAAGTTTTCCGTCATTGTTTTAAAGGCTTTGCCCAGTTGACCTAACTCATCTTTAGAATTAATACTAAGATTCTCAACCTTGAGGTTTCCTTTGGCAATTTCATCAGCATTTTTTGCTATTGCTACAATATTATTTGTGATCTTCTTACTTAACATAGTCCCTAGAACGAGCGATATTCCTATAGCAACGAGCATGGATACTAGCGTAAAAATTATATCTCGTTTAGCCTTTTGTTCCAATTCAAGTTGTTTGACTTCAACAAGTTTATCAATATTATCTACCCAATTCCCAGTCCCGATTACCCAATTATAGGGTTCAAATAGCAAGGTGTAACTTCTCTTTGGCAAAGGCTCTGTTTCATTCGGCTTAGCAAATGTATAATCTGTATAACCACCACTAACTTGAGTTCCATTCTTTATGAACTCCTGAACAAAGGATACTCCGGCGCTATCTTTGGCTTCATAGCGGGATTTACCTTCAGTATCTCTTCCCAGCAGAACAACGTTTATCCCCTCTGTGGTATCCACCCAAAAATAATTTTCTCCATCAAAGCGCAAATTTCTTACTAAATCCGCCGCTTTCTTTTTCGCTTCTTCTGGAGTCAGTTCTCCCTTTTGCTGACTATTATAAACATCCTGTACTAGGCTGTGGGCAGTCTGTACCTGAAGCATAATCGTCCGATCGAATTGATCGTACAAGGTAGTTCGATACTGTTCAAGATTAGCTTTTTCCGCAACTAGTAAATTATAAATGCTGTACCCGCCGAGAATGGAACCCATTATTAGGGCCAATGTTACTAACATAAGAATAATTCGGTATTTAATCTTTGTCATCTCTATATATCCCCTTCATCCAAATAATTTGAGTCCATTACCTAATAAAAGAAAAAACCGCCCCCTTTAGACAAGGCGCGTTATAATCCTAATTGGTAACTCGGCCATCTTTACCCCTAAGAGTGGAAGATCCGTAGCTTTGCGTCCTGAGCTTTCGCTCAGTTTGCCTTGTCAATAACTTTATATCTTTATATAATTTTAAAAAATCTTCTTCATATTTGCTTTTATTTGACTATAACATACAAAAAGTAAATATTATATATATTTTTTCAATTTTCATCAAATTTCTGTTTCCTTTTACGTTCCAACCTTTGCTTTAACTATAATTAGACTAATATATAACAAAAAAAGACAGAGACCCCATTTAGTCCCTGTCCTTTTTTGAGCGCTATTTTAGGGTTGTAACCCTTTCGAATACCTTCTTGATACACTTAAACAATTATTTGGTGAGCCATCCGCGACTCGAACGCGGGACACCCTGATTAAAAGTCAGGTGCTCTACCGACTGAGCTAATGGCTCGTATTGGTACCACGAGTTATTATTCTACACGAAATTACTAAATGTGTCAAGATATTTTTGTCATTATAGGTATAGGTTTTCTATAAAACAACATAGAACATGGACAATGCTATATCGTGAATTTCTTCAAAGTTTCTTGCAACTCTTCCGCCATATTAGCCAACACCTGGCTGGAAGAGGCAATTTCCTCCACCGAGGCTGATTGTTCCTCTGTGGCTGCCGATACGGTTTGGGTCTGTCCCGTGATTTCTTTACTCGTCTCATAGATCTCCGAAACCGAGGCGACTATTCTTTCACTGCCTACAGCCATTTGTTGAATCTCTTCAGAGATTTCTTCAATCTGAGCGGTTACGACATTAATTGAACCCGTTATTTCACTAAATGCTTGTCCTGCGGTTTCTGCTACCTCAGTTCCCAATTTGACTTGATGGGTACCTTCACTGATCGATAACACAGCCTTTTGTGTATCTTGCTGAATACCCGTAATTAGTGTCGCAATTTGCTTTGAGGCTTCTTGAGATTGTTCTGCTAGCTTTCTTACCTCGTCTGCAACCACCGCAAAACCACGGCCCTGTTCGCCCGCTCGTGCTGCTTCAATGGCTGCATTCAAGGCGAGAAGATTGGTCTGGGCAGCGATACCGGAAATGGTATCAACAATTTGTCCGATCTCCTTGGAACGCTCCCCTAAGTTCGTAACCATATCGGCTGATCCTGTGACCGTTCTTTCAATGTTCATCATTTGCTGAATCGTCTTATCGATCGCCTGACTTCCTTCAGACGCTGAGTGTGCAGTCCTTTCCGATGACTTTACCACTGTTTTCGCATTCTCCAACATATGTTGGATTCCTGCTGACATTTCTTCGACGCTTGCTGATGTCTCATTGACGGCAGTCAGCTGTTTCTCTGCCCCTAAGGATACCTCCGTTATGGCTACCGCCACTTGGTGCGAGGCTTGAGCAGATTGCTCCGCTCCCAGACTCAATTGCTGAGATGAGGCAGCAACTTGCTTGGAAGACGATGATATATGGTCAACCAGCTCGATTAAGTTTTCCGTCATTGTTTTAAAGGCTTTGCCTAGTTGACCTAACTCATCCTTAGAATTAATACTAAGGTTCTCAACCTTAAGGTTTCCCTTGGCAATTTCATCAGCATTTCGGGCTATTGCTACGATATTATTTGTAATCTTCTTACTTAACATAGTCCCTAGAATTAGTGATATTCCTATAGCAACGAACATGGATACTAACGTAAAAATTATGTCTCGTTTACCCATTTTTTCTAATTCAAGTTGTTTAGCTTCAACAAGTTTATCAATATTATCTACCCAATTCCCAGTCCCGATTACCCAATTGTAAGGTTCAAATACCAAGGTATAACTTCTTTTTGGCGAAGGTTCTGTTTCATTAGGCTTAGGAAAACTATAAGCGGTAAAGCCCCCGCCATCCTGAGTTCCCTTAGCAATCATCTCTTGGATAAACAAATTTCCTGAGCTATCTTTAGACTCATAGCGAGATTTACCTTCAGTATCTCTCCCCAGCAGAACAACGTTAATCCCCTCAGTGGTATCAATCCAAAAGTAATTGCCATCATCAAAGCTCAAATTTCTTACTAAATCTGCCGCTTTCTTCTTTGCTTCTTCCGGAGTCAATTCTCCTCTTTGCTGGCTATTGTAAACATCCTGTACTAGGCTGTGAGCAGTCTGTACCTGTAGCATAATCGTCCGGTCGAATTGATCGTACAGGGTAGTTCGATACTGTTCAAGATTAGCCTTTTCCGCAACTATTAAATTATAAATGCTGTACCCGCCGAGAATAGAACCCATAATAAGGGCTAATGTTATTAACATAAGAATAATCCGGTACTTGATTTTTGTCATTTCTGTATGTCCCCTTCTGTCAAATACTTATTAGCTGCAGAGCATGACAAAACCTAACCAAGGCTACATATACAACTGTAACTTAACTTACATAACTGAACTAAAACTAGTCATCTCAGTGTTCTATGCAATGTAGAGATTTCGATTAGTGTCATATTTCTCTTATGAATATACCACATTAAGTACCAATATTATATACACATCGCCAAATTAATCCTATTTTCGACACTCTTTAACTCTTTCCTTAATTTCAAATATTTAACGTTTTCTTAACCCCTTAACATTTACTTTGATTCTAAAAATTTCTTATACTTGGTTAAATCTTCATTTTCTCTGCGCTCCAGACAAAGCAGTTAAAAGCATCCATACTAAAATAACAAAAAGAGAAGCATATCAATGATACGCTTCCCTTTTGTAATTTGTATTATAAAATTGAGCCAGTAGTATTCCTAGAAAATCTCTCCACGGACAATAGTTTGCTCACGCCCAGGTCCTACTGCTACTAAGGTAGCCTGCACTCCAGACAATTCTTCAATCCGCAGAATATAGTTTTGAGCTGCCTGAGGCAGTTCTTCAAAGTGACGAACTTGGGTAATATCCTCGTGCCAACCCGGCATTTCCTCATAAACAGGCTGACATAGCTTGAATATCTTTTGGCTTTGGGGGAATTCACGGATAATCTGTCCGTCAACACTATACCCCACGCAAATTTTAAGTTTCTCAAATCCTGTTAGAACATCAAGTTTGGTCACTGCAAAATCTGAAATTCCACTCACTCGAACAGCATAACGAGCTATGACCGCATCAAACCAGCCGCATCGTCGTGCCCGACCAGTGGTAGTTCCAAACTCGTGTCCATTCTTCCGCATTTCTTCCCCAACTTCATCTAATAACTCAGTAGGAAAAGGTCCTTCTCCGACACGAGTGGTATAGGCTTTAATAACCCCAATTACACGATTGATACGAGTAGGTCCTACTCCGGCTCCAATACAAGCTCCACCAGCAATCGGATGGGAAGAGGTTACAAACGGGTAGGTACCATGGTCTATGTCCAGCAGAGTGCCTTGTGCTCCCTCAAAGAGAACTTTCTCTCCTGCTTTGATACTTTCATCAATCGTAAGGGAGCTGTCTGTGACCATTGAACCGATTTTTTCTGCATAGCCCATATAGGTATTGTAAATCTCGTCAAATTCGAGAGCTTCCTTGCCGTAAACCTTCACAAACAAATTATTCTTTTCTACTAAATTGCGCCGAAGCTTCTCAGCAAACTCATCCTTGTCTAATAAATCAATCACACGGATTCCAATTCGAGACGCTTTATCCATATAGGCGGGCCCAATTCCACGCTTGGTGGTTCCGATTTTATGGTCCCCACGTGCCTCTTCTTCCAAACCGTCCAGCACCCGGTGGTAGGGCATAATAACATGTGCATTACTGCTAATGACTAGTTTCCCCGTTTTAATACCACGCTTCTCCAGGTACTCCAATTCTTCTAGTAGTACCTTCGGATCAATCACTACACCATTGCCAATAACACATGTCTTGTCTTCATAAAGGATTCCAGAAGGTATAAGATGGAGTTTAAACTCTTCTCCATTTGCCACAACCGTGTGACCAGCATTATTACCGCCTTGATATCTAACAACAACATTTGCTTTCTCTGCCAGGAAATCTGTTATCTTGCCCTTTCCCTCGTCCCCCCATTGAGAACCAATTAATACAACAGCAGCCATATAGATTTTCCTCCCATCTTTCCAGCTCTAATCTTCTAATCCTAGTCGCTTAAAGATATCCTCCACGTGACGCAGATGATAGCCCAAATCAAATAAGCCTTGAATCTCCACTTTTGTCAAATAGTTTAAAACCCGACTATCCTCAGATACCACATCTATAAAATCCAGCCCTTGATCCCAGGCATGAAAAGCATTTTGTTGAACCCAAGCGTAGGCCTCTTCTCTCATACATCCATGTTCAACAAGTGCCAAAAGTACCCGTTGAGATGATGTCAATCCATAGGTCTTCTGGAGATTCTTCTTCATCTGATCATCACGAATTTTGAGTCCAGAAATAACCTTGCTCATCTGGCGAAGCATATGATCCAGCAGAATACAACTGTCCGGGAGAATGATCCGCTCCACGGAAGAATGAGTCATATCCCTCTCATGCCAAAGGGAAATATTTTCCATTGCTGCTAAAGCATTTCCTCTTAACAGCCTCGACATTCCGGACACTTGCTCGCAAATGATCGGATTACGCTTATGGGGCATTGCAGAAGAGCCCTTTTGACCTTCTGCAAAGGGTTCTTCAACTTCTAGGATATCGGTACGTTGCAGGTTTCGGATTTCTGTGGCTATTTTTTCGATAGAGCCGCCAATCAGGGCTAAGGTAGTGACAAAATGGGCGTGTCTATCTCTTTGCAATATTTGATTACTTACCAAAGCATTTCCTAACTGCAGTTCCTGACATACAGCCTCTTCTATTTCTGGAGACACGTTAGCATAGGTTCCAACAGCGCCTGAAATTTTTCCCGCACTAACTGATTCTATAGCTTGGTCAAGACGTTCGCTTTGACGGTCAATCTCGGCAATCCATAAGGCTAGCTTCAAACCAAAGGTAAGGGGTTCCGCATGAATACCATGTGTCCGCCCGACCATTACTGTATACTTACTCTCCAGCGCTCGCTTAGCCAAAGCATCTCGTAACTCTTTTAAGTCCTTCTTAAGCAACAGTCCCGAATCTCTTAAGACAAGGCTTAATGCTGTGTCTTTAACATCAGAAGAGGTCAAGCCAAGGTGCAAATATTTCCCCGACTCCCCTATTTCCTCTACCACGGCTTGCAAAAAAGCAATTAGGTCATGGCGCACGATAGCTTCAATTTCTAAAACCCTTTTCGGATTAACTTTGGCCTTTTCCCGAATTTCCTTCATAGCTTCTTGAGGGATTTCTCCCCGCTTAGCCATAACCTCGGCGACCGCTAATTCAACTTGCAGCCAGCGGTCATATTCATATCCGTCCTGCCACAGTTTTCCCATTTCCTGATGCGTATATCGATCGAGCAACAAACTTCGCCCCCAGTCATTCTTAACCCCTTAGTTGATCTAAATTGTTATTATTAATTATTCTTTAGCGACAATATCTCTGGCAACAACAATCCCTGTAGCCGAAGCCTGCATTAACCCTCGGGTTATTCCTGCTCCATCTCCTATAGCGTATAACCTAGGTATGGTTGTTTCAAAATTTGGCGCAACTTTAACTTTAGATGAGTAGAATTTAACCTCTACCCCGTATAATAGTGTGTTTTTGGAATACATACCAGGTGCAATTTTATCAAAGGCTTTCAACGTCTCAATAAGAGAGGTCAAGTAGCGTTCAGGGAGTACATAACTTAGGTCTCCCGGAACAGCTGAACGAAGAGTTGGAACCGTTGTAGACTTTCGTAAGCGTTCCTCTGTTGTACGTCTCCCTTGTAAAAGATCTCCTAAGCGCTGAACCATTACACCTCCGCCAGTCAGCATATTAGCCAACCGGGCGATATATCGTCCATATTCTATGGGTTGGTTAAAGGGCTCAGTGAAACGAGTAGATACTAATAAGGCAAAATTCGTATTCTTGGTTTTTTTAGTCGGATCGGCATAACTATGTCCGTTTACAACCGCAATATCCCCATCATAGTGCTCTTCTGAGACTACACCGCCAGGATTGACACAAAAGCTCCGCGTCTTCAAATCATAGGTATCTGAATAATACACTAGCTTAGGTTCATATAGTTCACGTGTTAAATGATCAATTATAGAGTTAGGAACCTCGACACGGACACCTATATCCACCTCATTGTTTTCTGTTACGACACCCAATCGAACTGTCTGATCAGCAAGCCAATTCGCTCCGCCCCGGCCAGGGGCAGCAACCACATAGCGGGCATACACTTCATCAAGTTCTTCTTCACTTCGACGTTGAATAACAGCACCTATAGCACCTTCCGAGTCGGCAAGGATATTCTTTACCTCAGCAAGTTCCCAAAAAATCGTATTGGTCTTTTGCATGAGATGCTCATACATACCTTTCAGGACATCGTAAGCCAGTTCTGTTCCTAAATGTCGAACAGGGCAATGAATCAGGGCAATATTGTGACGGGATGCCTCATACTCAATCTCTTCAACCCGACGGTTATCTAAGCCATACACTGTTTCTTGAGCTCCGAAATGTCTGTAGATAGAATCGGCATAATCAATTAAATCCTGAGCTTGATCTTCTCTCATATATTCAACTAAACGACCGCCTACTGCAGGACTTAGAGACAACTTTCCATCACTGAAAGCTCCTGCGCCCGACCACCCTCTAGTGATAGCACAGGGATTACAGCCTCCGCAAACTCCTGTAGTACGCGCAGGACACTTGCGCTTTTCAATACTTCGCCCATTATCAACAATTAGAATTTTCAGATCTTTATTATGCTTCGTTAACTCTAAGGCCGTAAAAATTCCGGCCGGACCGGCTCCGATAATTAAGACATCAACATTATGTTTCAATGGTTTTCCCTCCTAAGAGCCGTTAATTTTTAGATTCATAAATAACCACATTCGCAAACAATTTTATCTTAACAATCCAGCCTCTCATTGTCAATCCAATTGTCGAACATTAATCTAAAAAATACATAAAACATTCGACATTTCTTGAGTCGCTACTTTATTATAAAACCACATAAAAACCCCCTTGCAAATTCGCAAGGGGTTAATATGACTTAAGCACTTTGATGTTGTCGATCAAGATTCACAAACTTTGTGAACTCTTTAAGAAACCCTAACTCGACGGCACCTACCGGGCCGTTCCGGTGTTTAGCAATAATCAATTCCGCAATTCCCTTTTTCTCTGACTCCGGATGATAATACTCATCTCGATAAATAAATGAAATCACATCTGCATCTGCTTCAATTGCCCCCGACTCAAGCAAATCTGACATAATTGGTCGTTTATCTTGGCGTTGTTCAACTCCTCGATTAAGCTGAGACAAAGCAATGACAGGCACTTTCAGTTCACGAGCCAGACCCTTAAGGGCTCTGGAGATCTGGGCAACTTCCTGCTGTCGGCTCTCAGATTTTTTTCCAACCGACAAGAGCTGAAGGTAATCAATAATTATCATTCCTAAATTGTGCTCCGTCTTTAGTCTCCGAGACTTTGAACGAAGCTCCGCTAAGGAAATACCAACGGTATCATCAATAAAGATTGGCGCATCAGAGAGCGGGCCTACTGCCCGGGTCAACTTAGGCCAATCCGTATCCAAAAGATCTCCGGTCCGTACACGTTGTTGGTCGACCATAGCCTCACCGCAGAGCATACGCTGAACCAACTGTTCCTTAGACATTTCTAAGCTAAAAATTGCCACAGGCACCTTAGCCCGAACTGAAGCATTTTGGGCCATATTTAAAACCAGGGCCGTTTTACCCATCGAAGGTCGGGCTGCAATAATCACTAAATCTGACGGCTGCCATCCGGAGGTCATCCTGTCTAAATCGGTGAAAAAGGTAGGAACACCTGTGAGATTTCCTTTATTAGCGTAGAGATACTCAATTTTTTCAAAGGTATCTAACAAAACATCACGAATAGCACTAAACCCATCTTTAACTCGCTGTCTGGAAAGATCCAGAATCAGTTTTTCTGCTTCTTCTAATAGGGAATGGGCTTCTTCCCCTGGCTCATAGCCCCGTTCCAGAATACTGCTAGTTGCCCGAATAAGCTGACGAAGAAGGGATTTTTCGGAAACGATCCGCGCATAATATTCCACATTTGCCGCAGTAGGAACGGAACGGGCAATTTCAGAAATTGTGGTTATGCCACCGACCTGTTCTAATCGCCCTTGGCGGTGTAAAGCCTCAGCAACACTGACCAGGTCAACCGGATCCCCCTTTTCCGAGAGATCACGAATTGCAGAAAACATTAACCGGTGATTGTCTCGATAAAAGTCATCCGGTTGAAGCAGCTCAAAGACCGAACTTCCAGCCTCCGGATCAAGCATCATTGCTCCTAAGACCGCTTGTTCGGCCTCTAAATTCTGTGGTGGAACTTTAATGAGTTCCATATTTTCTCTCCTCCGGTTCTAATCAGTGGGCACCAGTCCTTCAACGCGCAGGGTCGGCCATAAATGCCATAGGTTTTGACCATTGATGCCAAGAACTCCTGCACAAAAGAAAGCAAAAGGGCCTTTTGGAAAAGTTATAACTTTTAATCTTGTATAAAAATGTGGCTCATTGCCTCTTCAATCGTACTGACCGCTACAACTTCTATTCCTTGTAAGCTCTGCGGCACATCTGCCATATTTTCAAATGGAATTAAAACCTTTCGAACTTCAACTTGCTTAGCACCGAAAATCTTTTCATAAATGCCGCCAACAGGTTTAACTTTGCCTTGGATAGAAATCTCACCTGTCACCGCAACATCTTGTCGCAGAGGCTGTTTTTTTAAAGCACTATAAATGGCTAGGGTGGTTGCCAGTCCAGCTGAAGGACCATCAATCTTCGCCCCGCCAATTACATTAACATGAACATCATAATTCCGGATATCTTCCCCTGTAAGGTCACGAATAACAGCCGCTGCATTAAAGACAGCATCCCTGGCCATACTTCCTGCTGTTTCATTAAATCGAATGGTTCCTTTACCTTCTAAGCCTGTAAAGGTAATCGCCTCAATCTCCAAAACAGAACCCAAAAAGCCTGCTACTCCCAGTCCTAACACTCTGCCAATTTCCACATTGCTTTGAACCTTACGGAAAATAAAAGGGGTAAGTCTGGCAGATCGCAGAACCTCATAAACATCTGCGCTTGTCACTCTTATCTCCTTTTGATCTGGGTTACGATACCTAGCGAGGCCATAGGCGTCTGTCAAAATACTATTGGCCTTCCTACCCTCAATGACGTATTCACTAATTATCTCAGGGACATTGTCGTCTAAAATCACACCCAGCTTTTGACCTGCCTGGCGAATAATCTCTTGGACATCTTTCGGTTCCAAAGGGACAAAGAATACCTCAGAACAGCGTGAACGCAGGGCTGGATTAAGCTCGGCAGGATCCCGGGTGGTAGCTCCAATGAGCACAAAATCTGCCGGAGCCCCCTCATCAAAAAGCTTCTTAATCCATTGTGGTATCTGCACATTACCAGGATCATAGTAAGAGGAATCAAAAAACGCCCGCTTATCTTCAAGCACTTTAAGAAGCTTATTCAAAAGCAAAGGATCCATTTCTCCAATTTCATCGATGAAAAGAATCCCTCCATGAGCATCGCTTACTAAACCCATTTTCGGTTCAGGAATACCTGTATCTGCTAAGTCATGCTTGGCACCTTGATAGATTGGATCGTGTACGGAACCTAAGAGAGGGTTAGTTACATCCCGAGGATCCCACCTTAAAGTTGTTCCATCCACTTCAACAAAGGGAGCATCCTTAGAAAAAGGAGAAAAGGAACGTTTCTTAACTGTCTCCAAAGCAACCCTAGCCGCAGATGTTTTACCTACTCCAGGAGGGCCATAAATAATCATATGTTGAGGGTAGGGTGTTGCCAACTTTGCTAGGAGAGCCTGTACGGCAGCCTCCTGCCCAACAATTTCTTCTACAGCCTGAGGACGTAGTACATCAATAGCGGATCGTTTCAGTGAAATAGTATTCATCTTTTCCAGAATAGCTAACTTTTTAAGAGTTTGGGCATTCTCGGGCCCAGTAGTTTCTTTAAGCACGTTCATTTTAATCTCTTTGACGTAATCCTCATGACGTTCTTGCATCTTCTCGGAAACTACACGTTCCAGACGATCTTCAACAGCACGCCGTGCAATAAGGTCTGCAATTTGCTCTTCAACTTCATCTAGGAATTGGGGTATTTCTTGCAGCTTTGGTATCCTTTGATCCGTGGGATCATCAGAGACAATTTTCTTTAATCCTGCAACACGCTCAGTCAGTATCTCGGAGCGCATCAGCGCCAATGCCTCCAAGCGACTAGCCTTAAGCACTAGCTTATCAGTTCCATAATAGTTTGAAAGCAAGACATAAAGTGCTTCAACTTCCCGACTCCACTCTTCCTCATCTTGTAACCGGTCTCCGTGATTTGCTTGATTTAACCATTTTGTCAAAATCCCTTTCATCAGGGGTCCCCTTTCACGAGAACAGATTATTTGATATCAGTTGAAATCGAATTTTAGATTGAGCTTACATGTACCTGAAGCTTAGCAATTACCTCAGGATGAACCTTCACATTAACTTCATAACTGCCAAGAGCTTTAATCGGTTCTTTCAGATCTAACTTCCGTTTATCTATTTCCACACCATGCTGTTTTTTTAAGGCATCGGCAATTTCTTTACTGGTTACTGAGCCAAACAAACGGCCGCCTTCACCGGTTTTTGTTTTTACTTCTACTTTTAAGGCACTTAATTTATTCCCTAATAAAACAGCATCTTCTTTTTCTTTTACTTTACGGCGCTCTTCAACAGCCTTTTTATGAGAAATATCGTTAATATTACCTGTTGTAGCTTCAACAGCCAATTTTTTAGGGAATAAAAAATTTCTTGCATATCCATCTGCAACCTCTAAGATCTGTCCTTTTTTGCCGGTTCCTTTTACATCAGCTTGAAGAATTACCTTCATGAAAACTCCTCCTTTATGATTCTTCCGGTAGACGACGGAAATTCACAACTAGATCAAACAGTCCAAATATAATAATGCTTACAAAGCTAAACATGAAATAAATTAAATTCAATAAAATTAACACCCATTTGAGGAGCCTGGGGATTTTCGGTGATTGTAACAGAAAAAGGTAGGCAGCAATTCCTAAGACAAGGGTCAAGGCCCCATAAACAACCATAAGATTAATCCCTAGCCCCCGGATAAAAGCCCAAGAGAATTGATCCCCTAAGAGATAACAGGCAATTCCCAAAACTGCACCCCAAACTGCATACCAGGGAAGACGCCAATGAGTAAAGGGAACCCATACTAAATCCTTTCTAAAAAGGCGCCTCACAAAATAAAAAACAAAACCAAATTCAATAATCGCTAAAATCGCTGCTATACTCGGAAGGACTAAAGCATAAATCTCAATTCCTTGTTGCAAAATATCTCGGATCTGTACCTCGCTTATCCCTTGCTGACCCATAATCTCCAGCATACCGGATGCTTGGTATTGTTCTATGGTTGTATTGATCATAGCACTTGCGGTATTAGCATCAATTCCCTGCACAATAAAAGGAAGGGTCTGCGCTACACCTAAGCTTCCTGCCAAGACAGCACTCCAAAAAAAACTCACCCGAACAGGCCACCCCTTTTGCCAGCCGAAAACTCCCAGTAAACCTGCCAGAGGTACGAAGCCTAGATAATTAATTGCGTTTACCTGATAGACAAGCAAGGCGGCGATATAGCCAAGTGCTAAAAAGACGGAGGCAGTAAGCATTCCTTTGCGCCGACCTACGATAAATACACTAAACAATAAAAATACTTCCCAAAAAAATCCCCAGGTTCCCATAGCGATTCCCACAACCGGAAAGGTCATCAGAATTCCTCTCGCCAAATAATCTTGTGCCATTTCATCACTAATAAACATTATCTCCAACTTTCCCCATTAAAGTTAGTCCTCGGGAGCTAAGTAGCTTAATAATAAGCTCAAATCTCCCCATTGCTTTTCAAGACACATTTCATCTGTGATCTTTAAACTGTCTAAACGTTGCAATAGCATACGATCAAGCCTTGAAAAATCAAAACCTAATCTTCTAGCTAACAAATAACTCATTCCAACAAGATCTGCTAAACCCTGAATCATTTCATCTTCAGATCCACTTAAAGTTCCATGATGAACAAGCCACTGTGCCTGAATTAGATTAACCTTTAGTTCATCAATAGCTTTTAATCCTTTAACCACATCTACTTCAATATCCAGAGATGCCCCCTCCTAATCTCTCCATCCATTTCAGAGGCCCCTACTTCTGTCTAAGTAGGAGTTCCATGCTCTGCATAATTCTCATCTCAGCTTAGGCTGCAACAGTTCACAATCTGCAAAAACTGTCAGAGAATACAAACCATGCCTACCAGATACAGTTCGTGATAAACCTATAAATCTCCTGCAGTTCTGATTAATGAAAATTTAACCATTGCAGAACAATGTTCAGGATATAAGGCAAAAATACAAAAGGGAGCTCTCGCTCCCTTTCTTCTACTCTACACTATATGGCAATAAAGCAATACTGCGAGCCCGTTTGATGGCCAAGGTTACTTGGCGCTGATGCATAGCGCAGTTTCCTGAAATACGACGAGGTAATATCTTACCACGATCCGTAACGTACTTACGAATTTTATGTGTTTCTTTGTAATCCATTGACTCAACTTTATCTACACAAAAACTGCACACCCGCTTGCGTGGGCGACGTCCGCGTTCACGTTTCATACTAATTCTCCCCTTCCCCTATTAGAATGGGATGTCATCATCCAAATTCACTTCATGTCCAAAGGAACTATTCCCACCAAAGGATCTCGATTCTGCGCTTCCGCCTCCACTATCTTTTGGACTTAGGAAACGAACATCTTCAGCAATAACCTCTGTTACCCAGCGCTTTTGACCATCTTGTCCAGTGTACGAACGCACCTGAATTCGACCATCAACTGATGCCAGTTTACCCTTAGCTAAATAATTAGCACAGAGTTCAGCAAGTTGCCGATAAACTACGCAATTAATAAAGTCGGTATCTCTTTCCCCTTGAGAATTCTTATAATTGCGATCAATTGCTAATGTAAAATTTGCAACCGCTACACCTGTTGGGGTGTATCGCAATTCGGGGTCTTTCGTCAAACGGCCTATCAAGATGACACGATTTAACATATATGCCCCCCCGCTCTATTAGTCGTCTTTTCTAACGGTTAAGAAACGGATTACATCGTCGGATATTTTCATAACCCGCTCAATTTCTTGAGATGTACGGCCTTCACCTTCGAAATTCATCAGGATGTATTGGCCCTCTTTGTAATCATCGATTTCATAGGCTAACCGACGTTTACCCCACTTTTCAACCGTTAAGTTAGCTCCGCCATTGCTAGCAACGAGCCCGGCTAAACGATCTACAAGTGCCGTAGTTGCCTCTTCGTCCAAGTCTGGACGAATGATATAAAGTAATTCATACGCTTTCATATTTGCACCTCCCCTCGGACTAAACGGCCCCGACTTTACGGAGCAGGGATATTTAGACTACCAAGCAGAAATTATACCACTTCAAACTCAAAAAAGCAACATTTTAAGATAACTTAGTACTTTCATAGTTTTACCAGATTAACTTTCGAGCAGATCATTCTATAGCTTAGCCCGATACTAAAATGAATTTACTCTCTATACATTAAAACGGAAATGAACAATATCTCCATCATTCATAATGTACTCTTTGCCCTCCAGACGAACTAGCCCTTTGTCTCTGGCACCATTTAATCCGTTAAACTCAACAAAATCTTTATAAGAAACTACTTCTGCTCGGATAAAACCGTGTTCAAAATCAGTATGAATCACCCCAGCAGCCTTGGGAGCTTTTGTTCCCTGATAAATAGTCCATGCTTTCACTTCAATGGGGCCGGCAGTGAAAAACGTCATTAAACCCAACAAGTGGAAGGCAACGCGAATTAAGCGATCTAAACCAGATTCTTCAAGCCCTAAGTCTTCCAGAAAAGCAGCTTTTTCATCTGCCTCAAGTTCCGCGATTTCCGCTTCAATTTGAGCGCAAACAACAACGACTTCCGCACCTTCTTCAGCGGCAATCTCCCGAACTTGTTGAACATAGGGATTATCATCTGCTGTAGCTAACCCACTTTCACTAACATTAGCAACATAAAGCACCGGCTTTAGCGTCAAGAGTGGGAATCCCTTCAGAATCTCCCGCTCATCATCTGTAAAGGTCAAGGAACGGGCCCCTTTGCCTTGATTGAACACTTCCTTTAACCGTTCTAAAAGTGCAATTTCACTTTGTGCCTTTTTATCCCCCGTTTTTAGGAGTTTGGAGGTTCGATCTGAACGTTTCTCTATGCTTTCCATATCGGATAAGATTAATTCTAGATCAATAGTTTCTATATCTCGCTTTGGGTTTACATTACCTTCTACGTGGACAACATTCTCATCTTCAAAACACCGTACGACATGCACAATTGCGTCGACTTCACGAATATGAGATAAGAACTTATTACCTAAACCTTCTCCTTTACTTGCTCCTTTAACAAGTCCGGCTATGTCCACAAACTCCACAGTCGCTGGAACAATCTTCTTCGGATTGACCATCTCTGCCAGCTTTTGCAAACGTGAATCAGGAACCTCTACCATTCCAACATTAGGATCAATCGTGCAAAAAGGATAATTTGCGGCTTCCGCACCGGCTTGGGTGATGGCATTAAATAATGTCGACTTGCCTACGTTTGGCAAACCGACTATTCCTGCATGTAACGTCATGTCAGAACCTCCTCATAATACGCAAACGAACTACCTTAACCGATTATATGTGATGTTTTCATACACTGCAACCACTCTGCTCATTCAAACATGATACCCCCAAATAAGGTGACCTTGGTCTCAGTTTCTATTTTTCATCAACCCTTTGAAGAATCTCTTTTAAATTTCGTTCGAGTTTGACCCGCGGAATCCAGGCTTGATGCTGGCATCCTAAACACTGTATGCGGAAATCCATTCCCGTTCTCATTACCTTCCAATCCAGACTTCCACAGGGATGTGGCTTGCGAAGTCGAACAATATCTCCTACATTTAACGGAATCATTCAGTGATACCCCCTGATCGAGATTCGAAATTCGAGGCACGAATTCCCACGAAAGAACTTACCACGTTTTGCTTCTCATCTCGAGTTTTTGAGTTTCCTACCAAGCCGCTAGATTTGAGTAACTTAGTTTGATCTCCAAACTAAACAAATGACCGAATAAAACGTTAGTCTTTCCAAAAGTAACTTTATCGAGTTCTTAACCACTTGAATCCTTAATGGGATTCGTCACATAGACATTTTGTTGTGGTGTGCGAATTCCTTCTTTTAAGAAAGCACTATGTATTTGCCTCCGCAGTTCTCTCTCCAAACTCCACTGTTCATTGGGCTGTGTAAAGGCAATTACTCTTAATACCGTATTTCTTTCACCAAACTGGATTACTCCTTGTACGGTTGGCGGATCAATTATCTTGTCACCAAACTCTGTACCCACCTGTTCACAAACAGTATGCATTACAGACATAGCCTTGTCCAAATCCTCATCATAAGGAACCTGAATATCTACCAAGGCCCTCATTTTACCTCTACTATAGTTGGTAACCGCTGTGATACTACCATTTGGAATAATATGAAGTTCCCCGCCCCAATCCCTCAGATGTGTTGCCCTAATCCCTGTCTCTTCAACTACCCCTGAGAATTGACCGGTTTGTACATAATCGCCAACAGAAAATTGGTCTTCAAAGAGGATGAAGAAACCTCCAATTATATCTTTAACAAGGCTCTGGGATCCAAAACCTAAGGCTACTCCTAAGACACTAGCAGAAGCTAGAAGAGTACCTGTATCAAAGCTAAAAAGATGCTTAAGAACATGAATAATAGCAGTAAAGGCGATTAAATAAAACGCCATACTCTTAAGCAACGAAAAGATCGTATTAGACTTGCGTTCATCAAGCAGTTTTTTTCCTCTATGGTCTAACAACATCCGGCGTAATAAATAAATTGCTAACCCATAAGCAACACGTGCAATGATTAATACTAAAACTATATATATCAGAGAATTTAAGATGGTCATTCCCAATTTTTGCCATTCAAAATTTGAGAAACTATTATTAATCCATAGACTATTCATGTTACTGTCTTCCTTTTAGTTAATGGATCAGCCGGAATATTTCAGAAATGCCTGGTAGCCCCGGATCATCATGACAAGGTCTGCTATAGAGGCTATTTCCCAAGGTGAATGCATACTCAGAATTCCGACACCGCAATCTAAGACCTCCATGCCGTATATAGCCATGTATTGGGCTATCGTTCCTCCACCGCCTTGATCGACCTTTCCTAATTCTGCAGTTTGCCAACAAATCTTAGCATCATCAAAAATCCGCCGAACCTCCGCAACAAACTCTGCATTGGCGTCACTGGTATCATACTTCCCTTTAGAACCGGTATACTTGCTGATAACCAGACCTCGTCCTAAAAAGGCAGAATTTCGTTTATCCATAACCTCAGCATAATTAGGATCATAGCCGCCTGTGACATCTGCTGAGAGAGCTTTTGCTCGGGCTAAGGATCGTCTAACCAGTAATCCATCATATTTACCGCTTTGCAAGGTAATCAGTTCGGCAATGAAGTTCTCCAAATAACGAGCCTTCATTCCTGTGTTAGAGTCACTGCCAATCTCTTCTTTATCCGCAAATAGAACCAGTGTGGTCCACTCCGGCTGTTGAATTTCTGCAACTGCTTTCCAAGCTGCAAAGGAGCAAATACGATCATCCTGACCATAACCGATTACTAAGCTTTTATCCAATCCTGAATAGCGGGCTTTACCGGCTGGAACAACCTCTAGCTCTGCGCTGACAAAGTCATCCTCTTCAATACCATATTTATCTCTGAGGATAACTAAGATTGCAGATTTTACCCGTTCTTCCCCTTCCCCCAAGGAAGGATTGTGCCCTAACAGAAGATTTAGGCCTTCTCCAGATACTGCTTCACTCAGCTTTTTGTTATATTGATCCTTTGCTAAATGCGGGAGTAAATCCGAAATTGTAAAAACAGGGTCTGCTTCATCCTCTCCAATAATTATTTCAACCTTCTGCCCGTTGCGCAAGAAGACGACTCCATGAAGAGATAGAGGCAGTGCCATCCATTGGTACTTTTTTATTCCCCCATAATAATGAGTTTTTAGGAAAGCCAACCCTTCCTCTTCATACAAAGGGCGCTGCTTAATATCTAATCGCGGAGCATCAATATGGGTTGCGATTAGTCGAAAACCCTCGCTCAAAGGTCTCTGCCCTGAAATTGCTAAGATACCTGCTTTTCCTCGAACTGCCAAACGAACTCTTTGGCCAGGTTGAAAGCCTTCAAGCTTATCTAGAGGTACAAAACCTTCCCGTTGAGCCCAACTCTCAATAATCTGCCAAGATTCTCGCTCGGTTTTTCCTTTACTCAAGAAGGAAAGGTATTCCGTCATAGCCTCTCGTTCTTGATCTGATATCATTAGATCATCCCAGGCTAGTTTGACTTTTTTAGATCCCATTCAATCACCCCTAAAACTTAATTAACTTGATTTTACAATGTCAGTTTCTTTAAGTTTTCTTCATTTTCCCCTCGTTTATCCGACAGATATGTCAAACTTAACTAGATTCTCTTAAATAAGCCGACTACCATCTCAGAACCATACTCCCTTACCCATTGAAAGTGGCTCAAGCAACTTTTCTTTAAGTTGAGCAGAAAACATCTGATCTAAGAGGTTAAATGTTTGGATCAAATGGGGATATAGGTATGAATTTAGCACAAGCTCCATAAAACCATCATTTGAGCCGATATTTAGAAACGGCGACAATAATCCAGCTAATACTGACAGACCAATAAGTGCCCCTAGCCCGCCAAACAATAGCCCTCCTCCGCGATTAAATGACCCACTCCAGCTTCCAAGTGGGCGCAGAAGAATAGCTACCAGTATCTGAATACCTAACACCACAAAATAAAATACAAAGCCAAAAGCAAATAAGCTTAATATACTCTCGGTAATTGTCCCTGCCAAACTATGGGTTACTTGTTCAAGAGTTTGAGGCATTTGGGTACTGGCTATATCTGAAAAAGGGAAAAAACCACGCCATTGTTCAGGAATTATACCTAGGATATTCACTAGTACTTGTTGCTGCAGAGTTTGCGCTTTTGACTCCACAGTAGGAAGTAGTACACGGTAAATCATTGGCTCTATCCATTGTCTAAGTGGAAAATACTGTTCTGCGAGACTCAAGACAGCCATGTATTTCCACGATGCTACCAAGAACCCTACCAGCCATATAAAAAAATTAACAATACTTGTTATCAAACCTTTTTGGTAGCCATGTAGTGCTCCAAATAAGATAAAACCTATAATAAGTACATCGACTAGATTCACATAGTCCCTCCCTAATTGACCCTCGTCAGATTTCTACAAGCGTATAAATAAAGCTTATTCGGGTTGAATCCATAAAATCCTGCTGTATTATTATTCTTCTACTCTTCACTTTAGCTAACCCACAGAACCGATATATCAAAAGGCAGCTTCACGCTGCCTATTAAAACCAATTCCAACTACTCCGGATTTATTTTTGAAAAAAAGGTACCTAATCGCTCTAAGATATCTCAAACCTATATCCCAGGATTTCATAGTTCAAATTTTGGCGGGGATGTGTGCGAATCGAACACACCTCGGAACGTTCTGCGTCCCGACACGCGGATTTGAAGTCCGGGAGCAACACCAGTCACCATCCATCCCCTTACTAACGACAATCATATTATCACATTAATTATCATTTGGAAAGTAAATCAGTCAAAGTCCCAAACTTGATGGTTAGAACTTATTGCATTTGTACAAAATAATTCTAATAAAGAAACCCTTAGCACATATGAGTATAAAGGAGGATTAAGCAAATGAACCCTTCAGAAAATTCTATTTCTAACTTAACAAAGGAACAAATCGACGATCTCAAAGCATTGGAGCATAAGTTTAGCTCAATTACTGGTCAAGAAACTATCTTAATAGCCTATAAAACACAAACTAATGAAAGTCATTAAACAGCTCCTTTGTTATAATGAAAGCAACTCCCTTCCAAATAGTTCTCGACAATTTCAGTAATTTGCTCTTCTCGCATGGTAAGGTGCATCAACTGATATGAAGCTTGCATTAGGCTCTTTACACACTCAAGAGTTAGGTCTGTAATATGTGTACATCCTTCTTTTAGGCCAACAGCAGCTTGTACTTGTCTCCGAACATTTTTATTCAGATTTATTCCTACCAGCTTTGGAATTCGTTTTTGAGTTTCAGCACAATCCGTATGGGGGGCTCGACGGAATTCTCCCATTGCTGTTGTTATTGTACGAGTCTTTATCTCAATTTCCAAAGTCAAGCATAACTCATGATGAGTGTCAATAAAAGTACCATCCACAGTCAGAGTATCTTTGTCCTTTGAACGAACACTAATGGAAATTGAACGGTTAAATAGGTGCAATTCTTCCATCTCCTCATTTTTTTGGTAGTTTCTATCTACATTATATCTCTTTTCTTTAAGAAGAAAAGCACTGGGTGAATACCTCTTCATCCAGTGCTTCCTTTTTGAAATGAAACTAATATAGGTCTTTTTAAAGGATATTATTTTTTAATTTGATAACCTTTTGCATCCAATGATTTTTCAACTTCGTCAACCTGATCCCCCTGAAGACGAGCAAGAATCTGAACCTTATTGTCTTTGAGATGATATACAGCTAAACTTCCAATATTGACCTCATGTTCCTTAGTCACAAGGGCTAAATCCGACATAACCCCAATTTGGTCCTTAGTTTCAATCATTACGCGCTGTCCCGGACTACGAAATCCCATAATATCTAAAAAGGCATCTAATATATCCGAACCAGTTATTATCCCCACAACTTTACCTTCTTCAATGACAGGCAATCCACCAATCTTATGGTCTCTCATCATTAAAGCGGCATCCTCAATTTGAGTGTCTGGATGGCAAGTTATAACCTTCTTAATCGCAACTTCACGGATGGGCGTCTTGGCAATAAGGTAGTTAAGTTCAAAAATGCTCAACGTTGTTGCTGGAGAAGGAGAGACCTCACGGAGATCTCCATCTGTGACAAAACCTACAAGTTTACCCTTTTCTACAACCGGCAATTTACTAATCTTTTTTTCTCTCATAAGAGCCATTGTATCCGCAATAGATTTATCCGGGCCTACCGTAAAAACTTGAGCTGTCATAAATTGGCGAACATACATTTCTAATTACCTCCTTCTACTATTAAGCATAGCCAGCAAAAACCAAGTTACACTTTGGTACCAAGCTAATGCAACTGGCAGCACTTAGTAACCATTACGTCACGACCAAAATAGACCATGATCCCTAATCCGTCCATGCCTGCTTATTGTTACAATGTACCCTGAGACGAAGCTGGAGAGAAGGGAAAATCCGAGAAGTCTACTATCAGCCTATGATTTATATTAGCCTCCTAAGTAGGCCTTACGGACTTCTTCACTGGCGGCAAGTTCTTTAGCATCCCCGGAAAGAACTATCTTGCCAGTCTCTAATACATACGCTCTATTAGCAATAGAAAGAGCCATATGGGCATTTTGCTCAACAAGTAAGATTGTTGTACCGCTTGAATTAATCTCTTTAATTATTGAAAAGATTTGTTTTACTAAGATTGGTGCCAAACCCATTGAAGGCTCATCTAGCAGCAAGAGTTGAGGTTTAGACATCAGCGCTCTGCCCATTGCCAGCATTTGTTGTTCTCCGCCTGATAAAGTACCTGAAAGCTGACTTTTTCTTTCCAGTAAGCGTGGAAATAATTCGTAAACTTTCTTCATGTCTTCTTTAACGCCCGCTTTATCTTTACGTAAGTAAGCTCCCAATTCTAAGTTTTCAATGACAGTCATATTGGCAAATACACGTCTACCTTCTGGTACCTGAGATATTCCCTGAGAAACGATACTTTGAGGAGCAATACTAGCAAGGTCTGACCCTTTAAAAGAAACCTTACCTGTCTTTGGCCGCAGTAAGCCGGAGATTGTTTTGAGACAAGTGCTTTTGCCCGCACCATTTGAACCGATAAGTGTCACAATTTCCCCTTGATTAACTTCGAGGGAGATACCTTTAAGGGCGTGAATTGCACCATAGAATACATTTACATCTTCAAGGACAAGCATCAGACAACCTCCTCCCCTAAATAAGCCTCGATGACTTTGGGATTACTCTTGATTTCATCTGGTGTGCCTTGCGCAATAATCATTCCATAATCTAAAACATAGATTCGTTCGCATACGCCCATTACTAGGGACATATCGTGTTCAATTAACAAAATAGCTAGATTGAATTGTTGACGAATCCAGCGAATGAGATTCATAAGGTCGTGTGTCTCTTGAGGATTCATCCCCGCTGCAGGCTCATCAAGCAATAAAAGCTTAGGCTCTGTACCTAAAGCACGAGCAATTTCTAAACGGCGTTGTTCACCATAAGGCAAGTTTTTGGCAACTTCTTCAGCCTTATCCTCCAGATTAAAGATCTTGAGAAGTTCCATGGCTTTACGGTGCATTTCTTTTTCTCCAGCATAATAGCTTGGCAAACGTAAGAAAGCACTAAGCGTACTATAAGAACTTCTTTGATGATATGCTATCTTAACATTTTCAATAACACTCAGATCACTAAAAAGACGGATATTCTGGAACGTCCTAGCCATTCCACTTTGAGTAACCTGATAGGGTTTAAGCCCTCTCATATCTTTACTCTGAAATTTAACGCTGCCCTCCGTAGGCTCATAAACTCCCGTCAGTAAATTGAAAACTGTGGTTTTCCCTGCACCGTTTGGACCGATTAAACCGATCAATTCTCCGTCGTTGATCTCAATATTAAGGTTTGATACGGCTTTTAGACCCCCAAAAGATTTGGAGAGTTTGTCAATCTTTAGAAGAGGCATTCTTATCACCCTTCTTTCCGAGGAAACTTAAGCTAAATTCTTTAGTCCCTAGTAGTCCCTTCGGTCTAAAAATCATCATTACGATTAAAAGTATAGCTGTTATAACAAGTCTCCATTCTGGCCAACCTGATAATGCAGCAGAAACCACCGTCATTACCACGGCACCAAGAACGCTACCCGTTAAACTGCCTAAGCCACCGAGTACAACCATAACCAGAATATCAAATGACTTTAAAAAGCTAAAGGTTAGAGGTTGAATAATATATAGGTAATTAGCATAAATTCCGCCTGCCAATCCTGCAAAGAATGCACCAATTGTAAAGGCCATAATTTTATATTTTGTTGTATTAATACCCATTACATCGGCTGCAATTTCATTTTCTCGAATTGAAATACATGCTCGACCATGGGTAGACTTAATAAAATTTCTAATAATTATAATACTTAGGACCGTTAGCCAAAATGCCCATGTCCAAGTAATTGTTTTCGGCACTGAAAATCCTGAAGCCCCTCCAACATATGGTGTGTTTAAAAAGACAATTCTTACTATTTCTCCAAAACCTAAGGTTGCAATTGCCAAATAGTCTCCCTTTAGTCTTAAAGTAGGCAGACCAATTAAAAAACCGGCTACGGCAGCTGCCACTGCCCCAGCAATCAAGGCCAATAAAAGAGGTCCATGCAGTTTAACTACGACAATGGCTGCCATGTAAGCACCGATCGCCATAAAACCTGCGTGTCCAATTGAAAACTGGCCTGTGATCCCATTGATTAAGTTTAAGCTTGTTGCAAGAATTATATAGATACAAACCTGAATCAAAGTGAGGGCAACAAAAGGAGGTAAGATATCCATGAAAATACTTCCCTGAACGATGGCATAGACAAGTAGGACCCCCACTAAAGTTAGGACACTTTGACGATTAATCCGCTTACCCATGATTCCACCTACACTTTCTCACGGATGTTCTTACCAAAAAGCCCACTTGGCTTAACAATGAGAACAAGTATTAAAATTAAAAATGCTACTGCATCGCGCCATGTCGACGCTCCTAAACCACTAACAAATGATTCTGTAAGCCCTAAGAAAAATCCTCCTACCATCGCACCGGGAATAATACCAATTCCCCCTAAAACTGCTGCAACAAAGGCCTTAAGCCCCGGAATGATACCCATTAACGGATTAATTGTATTAAAGTATACTCCCATCAAAACCCCAGCAGCGGCAGCCAGAGCAGACCCAATTGCAAAAGTTGCCGAAATAGTGTTATTAACATTAATACCCATCAATAATGCTGCTTCTGTATCGAAAGATACTGCCCTCATGGCTTTTCCTATCTTTGTGTACTTAACAATACCATGCAGCAGAACCATAAGGACAACAGAGGTGACAATCATAACAATATCACCATATTTAATGATGATGCCACCTACATTGAAAATTGTGTCGGGAAAAACAGGAGGATAAGTGCGCATCTGAGGAGATACAACTAACATGCCCCCATATTCCAGGAAAAAAGAAACCCCAATGGCTGTAATTAAAGATGCAATTCGAGTAGCATTACGCAGCGGTTTATAAGCAATCCTTTCTATCAAAACACCTAAAATTGCACTAACAGTCATTGCAATTAGCAACGCCGGAATAAACGACATATGCAATGTAGTTGTTGCAAACCAACCTGCATAGGCTCCGACCATCATTACATCACCATGAGCAAAGTTTATAAGCTTTATGATACCGTAAACCATGGTATAACCGAGAGCAACTAAAGCATAAATACTTCCTAGAGAAAGTCCGTTTACTATCTGCTGCAATACTTGCTCAGTTACACTTCCCATATTCTCAACTCCTTACTCCCGAATAGTTTTTTCGATCTATCAAATTCGAGACAGCCACTTCTTGTCAATATGTGTTTCGATTTGTAACCCCTGGACAAATGATAAATATTTTAATCCTTTACCATGGCACTTGCCACAGTCTACTACAAAAAAGAGGGAGGGGTTGTCCTCCCTCCTTAGCTTCTTGTGACAATTCTTCCAAGTTGATAGATTATTTTGGGTTAACTTTTGTCATGAATACGCTTTTGCCATCTTTAAATTGAAGGATTGCGGCACTCTTAACTGGGTTATGAGTTGCTGGGTCAACATTCAATTCTCCACTTATTCCTTGGAAACCTTTCATGTTTTCCAGAGCACTTCTTAATTTTTCGGGTTCTGTACTACCGGCGTTCTCAAGAGCTTTAATTAAAAGATTTGCTGTATCATATCCAAGGGCTGCGAATGTGTCAGGCTCTGAATTATATTTTCCTTGGAAATCTTTAATGAATTGAGCCATTCCTGGATCATCCATAGCTCCATGATTGACGTAGTAAGTATTCTCTAATGCTGCAGCGCCTGCTACATCAACTAATTGAGGAGAACCCCAGCCGTCTCCGCCTACGAATACTTGCTTCATTCCCATTTCACGTGCCTGCTTAACGATTAAGCCTACTTCTTGATAATATCCAGGAACAAAGACTACATCAGGATTAGCAGCTTTAATTCGTACTAAGGTTGCTCGGAAGTCTAAATCACTGCCTGCTACATATTGTTCTGTTGCGACAATTTCTCCGCCTGATTTTTTAAAGTTTTCTTCAAACGAAGTTGCGAGACCTTTAGAATAATCTCCCTTTTGATCTATGAAAAGTGCAGCTTTCTTAGCTTTAAGGGTATCTGAGGCAAAGTTAGCAGCTACCTGACCTTGGAAGGGGTCAATGAAGCAAGCTCTAAAGATCCAAGGCTTTACCTTACCGTTTTCAAAGGTAACACTATCTGATGTGCCTGTAGGCGTAATTAGAGGCACTTTATTATCGGTGACTACTTGGACAGCAGCTAAAGTATTTCCACTTGTCATAGGTCCAAGTATTGCAGAAACTTTGTCTTGAGTTGCCAGCTTAGTTGAAGCTACAGTCGATTCTCCGGGGTCGGACTTATTATCTGAAGATACGTATTCAAGCTTCTTGCCTAATACTCCGCCTTTTGCATTTTGTTGCTCAAATGCTAGCTTAATAGCTTTCTCCGCATATTGTCCGAATGCGGCTGCTCCACCACTTAACTCAAGGTTACCGCCAACTTTTATAACCTCAGCGGACTTTTGCCCCCCAGCAGCTCCACAACCGGTTACCAAAGAAAGACTTAATAAGGCTACAGTTGCTATTGAAAATAGTTTTCTCATCTTTCTACCCCTCTCTAATATTGACCCTTTTTACTTCTGTTTATGGTACATAACTGTGATTCCTATAGTGATTTTTTAGGATTATTCTGCTTAATTCACCTCCAATTATAACCCTCAAGCACCTCTGGATATAGTACAAGGTCTAAGTCATCCAATCAAAAACTTATATGATTGGGTTTAATATCAGGCTGTTAGATAACAACCCTCTAGTTCTATATTCTATATATTATAAAACAATTTGACAAGCTATTAGAGTACAATGAGTCACGAATTTTATAAACAATTTGATGGTAAATGATAGCAAACCATCTCATTCTGGATTATTTCTATAGTTTTATAAAAAACATTCGACTAAATTGTATAACTCTGATAATAATGGAATATTTTTCTATTCATTCTTTTAGGAATTCATTTATCTTTCTAATCTTAAAGTTATAAAGCAAAATGAGTAATTAACTAAAATCTTTAAGCTAATTACTCATTCATCAAATCTATATTTTTCCCAGAATTCTCTTGTCTCCCTTTCGTTGAGTGACACGTTGTTGGTCAAAATACTCTAACAAAGGAACTGTATATTTACGGGAAGTCTCCCACAATTCTCTTACCTCTGCTACCCCAACTTCTCCTTTTAATCCTAACAATCCTATTAAGTTCTGCTTTGCCTCTTGAATATCCTCACTTTTAAAGTAAAACCCGCTGATAAACACCCATTCCCCCTGATCACATAAGTAGCCCGCATATTCTTGAATATCGGCTTTTCCTATTCCACACTTTTCAGCAGCTGAACTTAATTCAGGAGGCATAAGCTTGACAGTCTGCCACAGAGATCTTAAGTCATTTAATCCTTTCATAATTGAGAGCGGAATCTGTGCCCCTTCATTCGTTTGAACCTTACTTCCGGAGATTTTATAAAACTTTCGGGCACTTCCTTGTTCTAATATCATCTGCCAACGTCTATGACTCCACAGTATTCCTAGGCGGGTTTTTAGTTCTTCCCTACTAATTCCACCTCTTAACGGAAATTCTTGTTCATTTGTTTTTACAACTTTTATGAGTTTTTCTCTCCAGGTTTCAGCATCTTTTTTTGCCCAATAAAGAGCAACATCATCTTCTGACCAAATCTCTAACCTTTCCTGTTCCTCCAGCGATTTCAAGTTTTCAGCTAAATCATCAAGGTTGACGTGTAATCGATTTGCCAAATCTTTAGCAGCTCTTGGTTCATCCATCTCTCTCTCTAAAAGGTCGAGAGGATCTCCCTGATCTTTGATCTTCAGTTGTGCTAATACACTTTCCTTAAAGCGTTTCAATTTAAGCTCTGCTACATCTAATACTTTACCTCCTGCTATTGTGAAAGTAGGAGAGTAAAATCTTAAAACAAACCGGTCTCCTGGTGCTGCAAGAACGGGCTCTTCTAATAATATCTGAGCAAACCCCTCACCACCAGGATTAATCTCCTTATGTTCTAAGAGGTGTAGGCGTCCCAATATTTCAGTTGTCCCAATATGAAAGCGAACTCTCTGCCTCTGCACTAAAGGCTTTTCTGCTGTGGTAAGGTTTGTTACTTTTAAATCCAATATATTTCCAACTTTAAAAACCTTTGGTTTTACGAGTACTGAGCCCCTAACAACTTCTGATACATCTACCCCGGCAAGATTGACAGCTACCCTCTGGCCCGCCCCAGCAAAGTTAACTTTTTTATTATAAACTTGTAATGAGCGAACTTTTGACAGTAGATTACTAGGCTCTATTGCCAACTCCTGCCCCAATTCTATAGTCCCACTATGAAGAGTGCCTGTCACGACCGTCCCAAAACCCTGGATGCTAAAAACTCTATCAATTGGCATTCTTACTGGGCCGATTGACTTCTTACTTTCTACTTCAGAAAGCAAATTATCAATAATATCTCGAAGGTCGTCAATACCTTGACCTGTTACAGCTGAAACGCGACATATTTGAGCTTGATTGAAGGCCGTATCTTTAAGTTTATTATGTATCTCTTCATCCATGAGATCAAGCCACTCGTCATCAACAAGATCTGCCTTATTTATGACAACAATTCCTCTGGGAATTCCCAGCAAAGTCAATATATCTATATGTTCTTGAGTCTGAGGCATTATTCCCTCATCAGCTGCAATGACCAATAGTACAACATCCATTCCGCTTGCCCCCGCCAACATCTGACGGACAAAACGTTCATGACCTGGAACATCAATCATTCCAACTTGACGGCCGCTTGGAAGTAACATATGTGCAAAACCAAGTTCTATTGAGATACCTCTTTGCTTTTCTTCTTTTAATCGGTCAGTATCCATACCGGAGAGAGCACGAATTAGCTCAGTTTTACCATGGTCTACATGTCCGGCTGTTCCCACTAAATAGTGTCTTTCACCCATTTTAGTTCCCCTTAAGCTATTTGCATATTATATTTTATATCTTATATAGTTTACTAGTCATATTTACTATAGCAAAATTGTAACTTGTTTAGCAAACTCAAATTTATCTCTTTAGCCAATAATACATTATTACAGGTAAAAATACTAAGCCTAGGTATCCAAACAGAGGATAAACAATCTGCACAATTTGAGAAAATTTGACCCCAGCTAATGGCAGTAACAATACAAATAATGCTAATGTCGCTCTCCCATAGTTTAAACGACCTGAATCAACAACTCTGCTTATTAGACTAAAGCCATTCCCTACCGCTGCAGTAATCATAGCTAACCACAAGACTACAACATAGAAAAAAGCCGGCCATTCACCTAACTTGCCTGCAATTCCAACCATCGGAATTTCAAGGCCTAATATATCTGGAAAGCTTAGCAAAGATACACCTATGGCTAATGCAAATAATCCTAAAGCAATTCCTCCAAGCAAAGCCCCTAACCGGGCACCTGCTTTCTGTACATCTCGTCCAAGAGATGCAAATACTACCATTGCCAATGTAACGTTAAATGAGACATATAAGATGGCTGAGATAAACCAATTACTAACAATCGGGTTTTCGACGATTATGGTAGGTTGATTTCCCACTGAGCCGGCAAGAAATGTTGCTACTGTGGCAATTCCTAAACAAAAAATGAATTTTAAAGGAATGAGTACGGAATTTATCCAAAGCACTCCTTCTCCCCGATACCACAAGGCTAATGCGATCACACTTGCTGTCAGTAAAATACCTGACCACCTTGAGAAGCCAAAATACTCTTGAAAGAGAGCCCCACTGCCAGATATCATTGCTAGCATACCTACAAATAAGAGAATACTAACAAGGATATCTGCCCACCTTCCTAATTTTGAACCCAGCAAATAATTGAAGAAATCATCATAGGATGTTACTTTCCAACGACTCTGTAAATCAAGCATACCCCAACCTAGGAGCGAAAAAAGAAATGAACTCAGCACAACTCCTACTAAACCCCAATATCCAAACCGTGCAAAGAACTGTTGTATTTCCTGACCAGAGGCAAAGCCAGCCCCCATCACCGCACCTACGTAGGTTGCAGCCACTTGAAAAGATGTTTTCCAACGCATGATTACTCCCTCCTCGCCATCATGCTTATGGCTAGAAATGGGATCTCATGCATAAAAGATGATCTATTTGGTAAATAATTTAATGAATAGCTAAGTTTTTTAGTACATCGAGTAAGGGGGCTGCTTGTGAGTTTATTTTCATTGCTTACTGAAACTCAAAAAATTAAAGCCCATGTGGATGATTATACCGCAAAAGAGAAACTTGAGACGCGTCTCTCAGATCTTTTTGTTTCTACTCAGAAACGCCCCGCTGTTATTTTATGTATAGGGACAGATCGTTCAACGGGAGATGCTTTAGGGCCATTAATTGGCACACAGCTCTCCCGTCTAAAACTCCCTGAACTTAATGTCTATGGTACATTAGATAATCCCGTACATGCTACAAACCTCGAATCAAACGTTTATAACATAAAAAGTATTTTTTCAAATCCATTTATTATTGCAGTAGACGCTTGTTTAGGGCGTCTTGACTCAATCGGCTGTATTACTCTTTCTGATGGGCCATTAAAGCCTGGGGCAGGTGTTAATAAAAATCTGCCAGAAGTAGGTGAAGCTCATATGACCGGTATTGTTAATGTGGGGGGCTTTATGGAATATATGGTTTTGCAAAACACTCGTCTCAACTTAGTTTGGAGACTGTCCGAGAATATCAGTTCTATAATTACTCGTTCATATTTGAAAGTACGGAGGAGCAACTAAGCAGTTAATTATATTTTCTTTCCGTTCATTGCTTTTAATACTACATCTCTTTCCTCATCTGAAAGCGAATATTGGGACTGTCCGCCACTTATCGGTTTTGCGTATATCCTGGCCTCTTCACGACTATGAATCGAACTTAATACTAATCCATCTCCTTCTTGATTTAAGAAGGCAACTGCAAAGCTCAAATCACTACCGACATCTTCGAAGGCTCTAAACCGCTGTATTTCTGCTCGATCGATACTAGCTCTTAATTTAATTTCAATGGGATCAAGCCTTTCCTTGCATTTTTCGAGATTTTGCTCTAAGTCTGTTACTTTTTGAATATATTTATCAAGGAGTATATCCATTTGTTGACCGTCCATAAATGTCTGTAGACTTATATATGATGCCTGAAACTTTTTCATCTTACGATATAGTAAAATCGTAATAATTAATAGAATAACTGTAAGGAAGGCTAATACACCTATAGCCAACCAATTTATCGACATTACACCCTCGATCATCACTAATTTATCCCTGGTATTAGAATCATATCGGCTTTGATTCCGCCTTGACGACTAAACAAAGCGGCAGATCATTTTTAATGATCTACCTAAAACCAGGTTTTTCACTTCCTTTCAAATCCAAATTTTATTTATGTTTACTTATCTCGCCTTACATACCTAAATGGAGACGTGTAAAAAGCATTGCTATTGGAATCGCCAAGAACAACCCTGGTAATAGATTACCCACTTTAATCTCTTTTATTTCTAGAATGTTTAGGCCTATCCCGACAATCAGAAGTCCGCCAGTCGCTCCCATCTCATTTATTATCTGGGACGACAAGACTCCCTCTAAAAGACCTGCTGTGACAGTAAGTAATCCTTGATAGGCAAACACCGGTATTGCCGATGCTAGCACACCAATTCCCATTGACGAAGCAAATACAATTGCGGTTATTCCATCCAACATTGATTTGGCGTAAAGTATTGTATTGTGTCCTGTTAAGCCACTCTCTAAGGCACCCATAATTGCCATTGCCCCGACACAATAAATTAGGCTCGTTGTTACGAAGGCCTTGGTGAAATCTCCTCCTCGTCCATTTTTTGATAGCCTACCTTCAAGCGACTGCCCAAACTGTTGTAGTCGCAGTTCTATGTCAATGATTTCGCCAATTATCCCACCTAACACTAAACTTGCTATAACAATCAACGTGTTCTTAGTTTGAATGGCCATTGATATTCCTATTAATAATACTGCTAGCCCAATTCCTTGGATTACTGTCTTTTTCATTTTCTCTGGTAATGCTTGTCCGAACATAAGACCTATTAATCCACCTATTATAATTGCCCCAGTGTTTACAATAGTTCCTAACAACTATATCCCTCTTCCTTTTATTGACTGATTAATGTTCCACGTGGAACATTAAATCAAAGTAGCCATACTTGCCCCTCCAAGGCAGCACCATCATAAGATAAAAATTTAGTTCCTCGGGGTCTGGGCGGTTTTACCCATCCTTCATGACCAGCTAATGTCTTCATACAAATTAGTCTACTTGCATAACGGCGAGTGGAAACCTGCGACATCGATTCTACTCATGCATTGTAGGCATTATGCCCTCCATGCAATGGGTTAACTCCTGTTAGAGCGTAACTGCAAACCCCTTGTATTCGTGTACAATATTTCTAAAGACGCTTTGGGGCTATTTTAACTAAACTTCATAACCCAACCATAGCAGTACCCTCAGATGATAAAAAGAAACGTCCTAAAGTACTAAATACTTGCAAGTAAATCCCAAAGTTGTTTTCACACTCACAACAAACTTGGCTTGAGGAGCACTTCTCAGAAAAGCAGATGCTTCAGTATGGTCAGGCTGAGGCGAGGGACGACTGGTTGGAGTACCCCTACGCGACAGTACTAGTTCATGGATGGACTATTGCCGTTGAGCCCGAAGACACTGTCTTCGCACGTATTAGCCTTCTTGCAGAATGGCATGGGCCGGCGCACAATCACTGAACACAATGTTCCTAGCGCTACATGCACCAGGGAAGGCATAGGTGCGTCTAAATATGCCCAGATTGGAAAGGCTCACGAACCGTCCAGTCAGCCAGCGACGATATACTGACCGTGCAAATCAAAACTCGGTCTTCGCAAGGTTTACTCAGCTGAAAGCGATCCCCTTCATAGCCAAACAGTACAATCACATGCTAACCAGAAATATTTCCAGAATAGTTGCTCAAGCCACATCAATGTCAAGCATCAACACCTATATAAACAATACTTAACACTCTGAGGTTTTTAGAATACCATTAACAATTATTTTACAAAAACATGTTAATTGAAGGAAATCAGCTTAATAGCTTCGGCAATTTACAAAGGATAAAAGGGAGGAGTGCCACCCATCCCCCTAAGAAAGCTAATCCATAGAGTAACTAGATGTTCCACGTGGAACATCTAGTTACTCTATGCGGATGTTCCATAGCTCAAGTAATCTATTCAACTCTTCTTCCGAAAAAAACTGAACCTCGATGCTACCGCGTTTAGTGTCACCCTTAATATTAACTTTTGTTTGAAAGCAGCTCCTAAGATGATCTTGCACTTGGTTTAGTAACGGACTAAACTCCCGAGTATGTCGCACCTTATCGGATTTCTCCGATAGTCTGTTAATCAAACTTTCAGTATCTCGAACAGACAGTTGTTCTTTAGCGGCTTTTTGAGCAGTTAAGACTTGTAAAGTTGTATCTTTAACACCCAATAACACCTTAGCATGGCCTAATGAAATAGAGTTACTTCGAAGCAAATCAAGAATAGCATTTGGTAATTGTATTATCCGTAGAAGATTTGTTATTGTTGATCGAGCCTTGCCAACACGTTGCGCAACTTGTTCTTGGCTCAATCCGTATTCTTTAATAAGTTTCTCGTAGGCAAGTCCTTCATCAACAGGAGATAAATCAGCACGCTGAATATTCTCAATTAATGCTCTCTCGGCCATTTCTTGATCACTGCACTCTTGAACAATGCACTTTATAGTAGACTGTCCGACAATCTTTACCGCACGAAGGCGTCGTTCACCGGCGATTATAATATACCTGTCGCCGGAAGGTCTCACCAGAATAGGTTGTAACAATCCATGTACTCGTATAGAGTCTGCAAGATCATTGAGTCCTTGAGGATCGAATTCCCTTCTCGGTTGCTCAGGGTTAGGGTCTATAATTGACACTGATATTTCCTTAATACCTTCTTCATTATTACCTATATCATCTGATAGGAGTGCTTGAAGTCCCCGACCAAGTCCCTTCTTAGACACGTTCTAACACCTCCTTGGCTAAATCACGATAAACTTCTGCACCTCTAGACCGTGAATCGTAAGTATTTATTGCTTTACCATGACTAGGGGCCTCACTAAGACGTACATTACGCGGAACAATATTACGAAAAACCTTTTGCGGAAAGTACTTTTTGACTTCATCAACTACTTGTATAGATAGATTGGTGCGAGCATCAAACATTGTTAAGAGAGCTCCCAAGATATTTAGTTTTGGGTTAAGATGTTTTCGAACACGATCCAAGGTATTCATTAGTAGTGTTAACCCTTCAAGAGCATAATACTCGCATTGGATCGGTATGATTACATCTGTAGCAGCAGTGAGCGCATTAATTGTTAGAAGCCCCAAAGAAGGAGGACAATCAATGAAAATAAAATCATAATCATTTTTTACGTCATCAATAGCCTTTCTTAATTTCGCTTCACGTGAACTTTGAGAAACAAGTTCAATTTCCGCACCGGCAAGTTCAATTCTCGCAGGCACAACCTTTAAGCCTTTTTGCTCAGTTTTCATAATAACCTGTTCCAAAGGAACATCATTAATAAGAACATCATAAATACATCGAGTTAGCTTATTTTTGACGATTCCCATACCACTAGTAGCATTACCTTGTGGATCCAGGTCAACAAGTAAGACACGTTTACCTAGTTCCGACAGACAGGCACTCAAATTTATCGCTGTTGTAGTTTTAGCCACTCCGCCTTTTTGATTAGCAATAGCGATCACATTAGTTACCAATAGTCAGCACTTCCTTCATTACACAATACAATACTATCTACACGATCTTAGTAAAAAATTATTCAATCGACGAAACTGGTTCAGGACATGAAATTTTATATAGATAAAGATTAAAGAAGCAAAAATGTGTACTATCTGATAGTATCAAACCAAACCCAATAAAAAAAGCGCTTTTGACGCTTTTTTACAAATTAAAAATAATAATCTTATAAAATTATGCACCAACTGAAATAATTTTTGGTAAGGGTGAGTACTTACTTTGATTAAGTGTTTCTGTATTTTTGATATTACCATTCAACTTAATAGTTCGGAAGGATTTAACCACATATCCAGGCTGACCCTCTTGAGTGGTACGTGAAGCTCCATGGGCAAGAGTTTCATCGACTAAACGTTGTTCTTCAACTGGAATAACTGACTCGATCTTACTCGAAATAAGCACTTCTTGTCCTTGAACAACCTTTCCATAGAGTTCAATTGTTACAGAATTACTACTTACCTTTGTACGAACAAGTAGATACCCACCTGTATTATTGTTAAACTTTAAGTCGAGATCTGGGTAAGCAACAGTGGCATCTTGCCCAAGTGGTACGTAGGATATAGCTAAATCATGATTGCTCCTCTGAGTAACAGGTAAATTAGCTAATAGCCCCGTATTATAAAGAGTGCTGGAAACTTGACATATTCCGCCTGCTAATCCGGGAACAAATTTACCATTAACGATTATATAGGCATCTTTATAGCCAGCCTCAACAGTTCTTTCGCCAACAATCTTGTTAAAGGATAAAGTATCACCTGGTTTTATAACAGCCTTATCCATAGCTCTAGCAGCAATACGAACATTTTCTGATCTTGCAGTTTGAGAAGGGTCAAATCGTGTAGTATAACTGGCCAGTAATCCAGTAATTTTTTGTTCTTCTAATTGGGCAGCAGTTACAATTGGAAGTTGATCTTTATACTTTACCGTAAACTCCGGCACTTGAGAGAAAATATCGATATCTTTAATCCTATCAACTAAATCTTCGGTATCAATGACTCTTCCAACGACTTCCTTTTTTATAGCCATTGAGTTATTAGGATTAATATCAAAGGATGCATCTTTGGCAGGCTTATTAAATTCTCCTAAATCATTGTTAAGTCGTTGTAGTAATTTATCCTCATCCCATTCCTGTGCCAATCCTAATTTAATGCCCTCAGAAGTTTTCATCTTAGCTAATACTTTATTAATAATTGTTCCTCTTCTACTAACTTGATAAGCTTCCTCTAATGCTGCATCTGCAGAGACATTTAAGCCTAAATCTTCTAATTTGACTTCCTTTACTTGTTCATCAACGTTAAGCTTTACGGTTTGCCCAAGAAGACGTTCAACTTCCAATTCCATTGTTTCCTTGGCTTGGTCCATTGTCATATTACCTACATCAACATCAGAAATTGTGACTCCATCAACAATTAGATGCTGATCCCAGGTATATATCGTAGCCGAGAGAGCAACAACAACTAAGAAACTTATTATAAGTCCTAATGCTATATATAATCTTTTACTCCTTTTAAAATCGAACTTAAATCTTTGTTTCTTTGCACTACTTCGACGTCTTCTACTGAGGTCTGTCCCCGAAACTAGATTAGCATTATCTCTTCTAAACCTTTGATTTTGTGAATCTTCCAAATTGCCACCCCCTACTATACCTACACCCTGCAATACAGCACTATATTATTAAATTCGACGTTCTAATCCTATTTCCTTCACTGTCCGTCATAAAAAAGAGCCTTACACTCAAAAAGAGTAATGCCCTAGCCAAAATTATTGTCTAAATAATAGGATTCTTACTAGGAGTTCCTGCCTTGCGCGGGTATTGGGATGGAGTTTTTCCAACTTTACGAATCAATATTACTGCTCGATGCTCTGCACTATGCCCTAAATTATACTTTTCAATTCCTTCCGGTTTCCCATTAAGAACCAACAAGGCATTTTTTGATTCAGCTAGCTCTTGATCTGCATTCAAGCCTTTAGCAGCAATGAATCGACCATTAACTTTAAGAATAGGCATAGCATACTCTAACAAAATGGGTAAACGTGCTACAGCACGTGAACAAACTGAATCAAAAAAACCTCTATATTGTTGATTACGTCCAAAATCCTCAGCTCTGGCATGATTAGTAACTATTTTATTTAACTTTAAGGTCTTAATAACAATATCAAGGAAGTCTAATCTCTTCTTCAACGAATCAACAAGCACGACACTTAACTCAGGAAGCAAAATTTTGAGTGGTATTCCGGGAAAGCCCGCTCCGGTGCCCAGATCTGCAAAATGCTCACCTTGAATATATTTAGCAAGAACCATGGAATCAATGAAATGTTTTAAAATTACTTCCTGGGGGTCTGTGATTCTCGTTAAATTGAGTTTCTGATTCCACTCGAGTAACAGGTCTCCAAACAAACAGAACTGATTCACCTGAGATTCAGTTAATTCATATCCTGTATGATTATAGGTTAACCCCTTAATAAGGGTTGAATACTCACTGAACACATTATTTCTCCCTTCGGCGACGTTGTTCTAAAGAGACCAATAATACTGAGACATCTGCCGGGCTTACTCCTGTAATTCGGGAAGCTTGTCCCAAATTTAAAGGGGTTACTTCCATTAATCTTTGTCGGCCTTCTGTAGATAAACCACGGATATCTTCATAACGAAGATTCTTAGGTAAAATTAGGTCTTCCAACTTAGAAAACTTCTCGATTTCCGCCCATTGTTTTTCAATATATCCAGAGTATTTAGCTTCTATTTCGGCTTCCTCTAACACCTCAGAATCAAAGTTATTTAATTCAGGTAAAAGCTCAACTATTTGTTTAAGAGTAATCTCCGGCCTACGAATTAAATCCTGTGCACTAATTCCTCCACGGGTTGGAGTAGAATTCACATCAATCATTACCTTCTGTAAGGTTTCATTGAATGGGGAGAATACGTTAGATTTTAATAGTTGATTAATATACATCAAATTACTTTTCTTCTCTTGATAACGCTGCCAGCGATCATCACTCACTAACCCAACGGATCTTCCTTTTTCTGTCATTCTTAAGTCAGCGTTATCTTGACGGAGAACAAGTCGATACTCTGCTCTTGATGTCAATAAGCGATAGGGTTCTTTAACCCCCTTTGTGACTAAATCATCCACCAGGACCCCTAGATAACCATCAGAGCGTCGAAGGACAAAAGGTTCTTTAGCTAAAGCTCGAAGAGCAGCATTTATCCCTGCCATCAAACCTTGAGCAGCTGCCTCTTCATAGCCAGAGGTTCCATTTAACTGGCCAGCAGTAAATAAGCCATTTAATTGGCGTACTTCCAGACTAAGAGAGAGTTGATGGGGTAATACATAATCATACTCAATAGCATAGCCTGGTCTTAGCATACGAACATGCTCTAAACCTGAAATACTTTGTAGAATTTTTACTTGAACATCTTCAGGCATACTAGTTGAAAGGCCTGCTACATAAAGCTCATCACTTTGCCATCCTTCCGGTTCTAAGAAAATCTGATGAGCATCTCTCTCAGCAAAACGAACAACTTTATCTTCAATTGAAGGACAATAACGTGGGCCTATACCCTCAATTTTTCCCGAATACAATGGTGCTCGATAGAGATTCTCGCGAATAATATCGTGGGTAATAGTTGATGTATATCCTAACCAGCAAGGAACTTGTTTAGAAGTATCACCCTGCCAAAAAATACTCTCAGTCGGTAGAAAGGAAAAACCCCAAGGTCTTTCATCTCCAGGTTGTATTCGAAATTTAGAGTAATCTACTGATTGTCGCTGGATTCTTGGAGGAGTTCCAGTTTTAAATCTTCCTAATTCTACACCATACTCTTTGAGCGACTCGGAAAGAGAAATTGCAGGCATTTGACCATTAGGTCCACCTTCATACATAGAATCGCCAATAATAATTCTCCCTCTTAGATAGGTACCACTTGTCAATACTACGTTATTTGATTCAAAACGTGCACCTGTACGAGTAACAACTCCAGCTATTGAATAATTATTAATGACAACTTTCTCTACTAAACTTTGAACAATAGTCAATCTGGGTTGAGACAACAACGCATTACGCATATGAGCTTGATAGGCTTGTTTATCCGATTGAATTCTTAAGGCATGAACAGCAGGTCCCTTTCCCGTGTTTAACATCTTAGCCTGTATAGATGTTTTGTCTGCTATGATACCCATTTGACCGCCTAAGGCATCAATTTCGCGTACCAGATGCCCCTTAGCCGGTCCACCAAGTGAAGGATTACATGGCATATGGGCAACCGTATCTAAGTTTAGAGTTAGTAAAAGTGTTTCACATCCAATTCGGGCAGCAGCAAGAGCAGCTTCACACCCGGCATGTCCGGCTCCAACTACGATTACATCATATTTCCCAGCAAAGTATTCCAAAGCTCATCCTACTTTCCTATACAAAATCGAGAGAAAATATCATCGAGAAGTGATTCTTGTACATTATGACCTGTTATTTCTGAAATATGTTGAAGGGCATGTCGAATATCAATAGAAAGTATATCCCAAGGCATTCCCTGGAGCAAACTTTCGAAAGCTTGATTTAATGAATTCTTACAATTATCTAGTGAAGATATTTGTCTAATGTTTGAAAGTAATGGATCAGATGATATAGCAGTATCTCCCTGAAAAACTCGTTTTCGAATTGCATTTTCAAGTTCATCAAAACCTCTATGCTCTAGAATAGAAAGAGGTATGCATAGTCCGTAGTTGTTAGTTATAACAACTTCTTGATTACTCTTTAATAAGTCTGTCTTATTTAGAACTACAATGACCTTATCTTTATAAGTATTTAATATTTCATTTTCAACATTAGTAAGAGGAATATTTGCCTGAACAACCAATAAGATAAGCTCTGCAGACTTCAATGCATTCCATGATCGTTCAATTCCCAACCGTTCAACAAAATCACTGCTCTCACAAATTCCCGCAGTATCTACTAACTTTAACAGAATTCCACCAACACTAACCGATTCTCTTATTTCATCACGGGTTGTCCCTGGTATATCTGTAACAATTGCTCTATCTTCCTTCAATAGGGCATTGAGCAAACTAGATTTTCCTACATTAGGTTGGCCTACAATAACTGTTAATAATCCATCTCTGAGAATTTTACCGGTCTTACTTCCTTTTAAAAGGTCCTCAATACTACTTAAGGTCTTACCAATAAGTGATTGCAAATTATTTCTATCAAGGCTTTCAACATCATCTTCAGGAAAATCAATCCCAGCTTCAATATAAGCTAGTATTTCTAAGATTTTATCTCGTAAATCTGTTATTTGATGCGAGAGTCCACCACTAAGCTGAGCTAAAGCTAAGTTTGCTGAAGTTTCGGTTCGAGAACTAATTAAATCAATTACTGCTTCTGCTTGGATTAAATCTAACTTTCCATTGAGAAAAGCCCTCTTAGAAAATTCCCCGGCTTCTGCTAAACGGGCTCCATTTCTAATACATTCTTGCAAAATTCTTTGAGCTACGTAGGGACCACCGTGACAGTTAATTTCATAGACATCTTCACCAGTATATGAAAACGGAGATAGCATTCTACCAATTAAGACTTCATCGAGAACTTTATGTTCATCATGAAATAGTCCCAGATTAAGAGTAAAGTTTTCGCCTAATTGCCAACGTTCACTATTTTGGGGGTTAAAACACTTTTCTATTATTTTTCCTGCTTCGGAACCACTTAATCTCAAAATATGAATACTAGCTTCACCCATAGCGGTAGCCATTGCAACTATTGTATCTTCCAAAGTATTCATCTCCAATTAACAAAACTTATTTTTTTTGTTCTTTTAACAAAGTAAATAAACAACTTATTGTTTCCCTTAATAAAATAAAAAAGAGGGGTATACCCCTCTTAGCCTCGTTTCAGTGATATGACAACCCTTCGATTCGGATCATCTCCCTCACTAAAGGTTGCAATTCTAGCTTCATCCTGCAAAGAAGTGTGTATAATCCGCCGTTCATGAGGGTTCATCGGTTCTAACACTATTCTTGTACCCGTTCTTTTTACCTTTTCAGATAATCTCTTTGCTAGACGAACCAAGGTTTCTTCCCGTCTTAACCTATATCCCTCAACATCAACAACTATTCGAACTCTTTCGGATAGTTGTTTAGCTACTGCCAAATTCGTTAAATATTGAAGTGCATCTAGGGTATCACCACGTCTTCCTATCAGGATTCCAAGCTCAGGCCCACTAATATTAACATGCCAGTGCTCACCATCCTTGCTCACCTGAGTATCAGCATTGACGCTCATAACTTGGCATACTTTTTTTACAAAATCTGCAGCTAATATACCCGGGTTGTCTTCACAAGAAATTCGCACCCTTGCTAAACGTGTACCAAAAAGTCCAAATAAACCTTTCTTGGCAGGTTCTTCGAGAACCTCTATTTTTACCCGATCACGATCGACAGCTAATTCGTTAAGACCCGCTGTGATAGCCTCTTCAACTGTTTTCCCAGTTTTCTCTGCAATCCTCATGAACGATCCTCCTCACGCCTTACACATCCCTATATTGCTTTCTTACCTTTGTTCGATAATCTACTATTAATAAATAGTTGTTGAAAAATCGACACAACATTCATAGTAACCCAATATAAAGCCAAACCTGCTGGAACTGTAACACTAATGTACGCGAAAAACACCGGCATAATATAAAGCATTGTCTTTTGAGTTGGGTCAGTGGAAGCATTTGGACTGGTTAGCTTTGTTTGCAGAAATGTAGTTGCAGCTGCAAATATGGGTAAAATCAAGTGATATGAGAACGCAAATCCATAAATTTTTGTCAAGTCAAATCCTAAAAATAAATGCGCTGAAGCATTAGCCGGATCATAAGGAAAATGTAACAAAGCACTATATAATGCCCAAAAAATCGGTAACTGAACAACTATTGGAAGACACCCACCTAAAGGGTTTACATTATGTTCTTTATACAACTCCATAACGGCGGCATTAGCTTTTTCTTTATTATTTTTATATTTTTCTTGAATAGCTTTGATCTTTGGTTGTAAATCTACTGTTTTGCGCATTGAGGCCATCTGTTTATAAGTGAGCGGAAAGATTAAAGTCTTAATCAACATAGTCAAAAGAATGATCGCAACACCATAATAAGGCAACCCAACAGCAGTAGAAAAACTATATAGTATCTTTAATAAATAAGTCATTGCTTCAACAATAGTACTCACAAAAGCCCTCCTTATACTGGGTCATGTCCCCCAGGGTGAAACGGATGACATTTTAAAATCCGTTTAATAGATTTCCAACTTCCTTTTACAAGACCGTACTTTAGCAAAGCCTGAGCAGTATATTCCGAACAACTTGGATAGAAACGACAAGTGGGCCCTTTTAGAGGAGATATAATAATTTGATAAAAGCGAATTAAACCAATTAGAATACGTCTCATACTAATCTCACCTTTTTATTAAGGTGTTGGCTCTTTTCAAAATATACATGATATTGCTTTCGACTTCGGAGTAAGAAACTCCTTTGATTCTAGCCCTAGCAATACAAATAATTTGTATATCTTTTCTAATTTCCGGCAGGTTAAGTCTTATTACCTCCCGCATAAGCCTTTTCGCACGATTTCTTTGAACCGCATTGCCGACTTTCTTCGAAGCAATAAAACCAAATCTATTAGGTTCTTTAAATAATACATAAATAGCTACATTTTTTGCAGAGTAATTTTTACCGATCTCAAAAATTGCTTTAAAACCAGATTTTTGACGTAAGCGAAATTTCCTTTGCAGCATATATCCTCCAGGTTTACATACCTTCTATATTCTAACTCACTATGCATTAGTTTAAACGTTTAAAGATTAAGTATGTTTACCCAATAAAAATAATTAAATC